>CAZJSU010000005.1:0-25203 GCA_964548765.1 uncultured Anaerolineaceae bacterium | reverse complement strand
AGCAAGCCCCTTCGGCTATGGAATCATCTGCTTTAAATCTGCCTCGCTGATGGCCGGAATGCCCAGTTCCGCCGCTTTGGCGGCCTTGCTGCCGGGCGATTCACCCACCAGCACATAACTGGTCTTTTTGCTCACGCTGCTGATGACCTTGCCGCCGTGTGCTTCGATGAGTTCGCTGGCTTCCTCGCGCGTCATGGTGGGCAGCGTGCCTGTCAGCACGAAAGTCAGCCCGGCCAGCGAATCACTGACTGCTGACTTTTGCTCGTCCCGCTGCATATTCACGCCAGCGAGGCGCATTTTTTCGAGAATGCGCTGGTTGTTCGCGTCCGCGAACCAGTCTACGACATTCTCTACCAGGACAGGCCCAAGCCCTTCAATGCTAATGAGCTTGCGCGCGGCGGTGATGAGCTGCTGCAACGACGCGGCCAAAGCAGGCGTACAGTCCGGCGCGAGTGCCAGCAGCGGCTTAAGCAGGCGGCTGAGGCGTGGCTCGATGTCCGGCACACTGCGATAGCGCGGCGCGAGTTCCAGCAGGGGGTGGCGCACCCGTGCTATACAGCGCAGCAGCGCCTCATCCTGAGCGTTGCCCGTGCCAGCCTGCGCGGCTTCCAGCAGCGGCGCGGCAACCTGGGCGAAGGCCGCTTCTGCTGTGCGGACGGCGTTGGCGGTTTCGACCAGTGTCTCAATCGAACCAAACTCGTTCGCCAGCAGCGCCGCCACCGTGCTGCCTACACCATCAATGCCGAGCGATGTGATGAGCTGTGTCAGTGGTCGCTGTTTGGCCGCTTCAATCGAAGCCAGCAGGTTGCTCACCTTTTTGTCGGCAAATTTTTCCAGTTCCAGCAGCGGCTCTGGCGTGAGGTAAAAAATGTCGGCCTCGTCGGTGATAATGCCTTTGGTGATGAGGGTTTTCACTGTTTGCGGCCCCATGCCTTCGATGTCCATTGCGCCGCGCGAGACGAAAAACTCCACCTTACGGAAAACACGCTCCGGGCAGCGCGGGTTGGGGCAGAAGTGATCTACCGCGCCTTCCGGCTGGATGATCGGGGTATCACAGGCAGGGCAGTTCTGCGGCGGGCTGATCGGCTGTTCGTCTCCGGTACGGTTCGCCACAATCGGGCCAATGACATACGGGATGACATCGCCCGAACGCTTGATAATGACCGTATCCCCCAACCGGATATCCAGCTTTTCGATCAGGTCATAGTTGTGCAGGCTGGCATTAACGACGGTCACGCCGCCGACAAAGACCGGTTCCAACTGTGCTGTGGGGGTGATCTTCCCGGTGCGGCCAATATTGGCGGTGACACCCAGCAGGCGCGTGGTGGCTTCGTGGGCAGCGAATTTATAGGCAATCGCGCCGCGCGGGTCTTTACCCACCACGCCCAGGTCATCCGCCAGATGCATGTCGTTGACCTTAATCACCACACCGTCAATCTCGTAATCCAGCGCGTTTCTGTTGGATTCCCATGTGGGTAACTGCTGGATAATGTCGGATAATGTGGGATAGAAGCGGGATTCTGGTGGGATATGAAAGCCCATATCCCGCAGGAAATCCAACATTTCCCACTGTGTTTTGAGGGATAATCCCACACTATCCATCACGTCATAAATATAAGCCGTGAGCGGGCGCGAGGCGGTGATGCGCGAGTCTTTCTGCTTCAGTGTGCCGGAAGCCGTATTGCGCGCGTTGACATACAGGGGCAGCCCTTCGCTGGCCTGCCTTTGGTTGAGCGCTTCAAAATCGTGCTTGAGGAACATCACCTCACCACGCACGACAAGGCGCTCTGGCGCGGGCGGCGTGTCCTGATGTACGGGGATGCGCAGCGGAATCGTCCTGATGGTCTTGACGTTGGCGGTGACATCATCACCGATTTCGCCGTTGCCGCGTGTCGCTGCTTTGGTCAGGATACCGTTCTCGTAAGTAATGACAATCGTCAGGCCGTCCAGCTTTGGCTCGATCACGTAGTCCAGTTCTGTCCCGGAAGGCAGCAGGCGGCGGTTGCGCTCCTCCCATGCGTACAGGTCAGCCTCGTTAAAGGCGTTCGCCAGGCTGAGTACAGGCCGGGGATGCGCCACTTTGGGAAAGTCTTCTGAAAGATCGCTGCCTGTGCGTTGTGTTGGCGAGTCCGGCGTAATCAGGTCCGGGTGTTCCTCCTCTAGCTGACGCAGTTCGTGATACAGCCTGTCATATTCGGCATCAGTAATCACCGGATCGCTGAGGACGTTATAACGATAAATATGATAGTTTAACTGGTCGCGCAGTTCAGCCGCCCGCGCGGCATAGTCGTGAGTCATGGGAAGAACTCCTGTCAGGGAATGGCTTCTAAAAGTTCCTGCGTCCGGTCGTTCTCTGCTGCCCAACCGCTTTGCCCATCAGCAGCCTGCACCTGCCACCATGTCAGGCCGTCCGCTTCTTCCGGCCCGCCGATGACGGAGAAGGTAGCGCCGGGGTTGCCGACAAACATACGGCTTTGGTTAGTCCCCGGCGCGATCCGCACATTCACGCCGCCAACGCCGACCACCTGAACACGTCCACCGACCGCGATGACGATGGGGGTGGGCGTGTAGGTCGCGGTTGGCACAAGGGTAGGCCCTTCAAGCGCTAGCGTCGCCGGGATAGGCTGCACCGCCTCGATCACCGGGGCAGTCGGTGTGGTTTGTGATACCTGTGGGCGTTCAGGGGTAGGTGAAGTCTGTGCGGTGATAATGATAATTCGTGGCTCGCCGCCCGTGACGTTGGTAGGGCCGCCCAGATACAGCACCAGAAAGATGATCCCCCCGGCGATGCTAAAGACGATAAGCAGCATCACCACCAGCGACCACAGCGGCAGATAAAGCCCGCCGCGCTCGTGGCCGCGTTTGCGTTTGCGCGGCGTGTAAGGCGCGTAGCCCGGCGGTGGCTCGTAGGGCGAGGGAGATGGCGGGCGGGCAGGTGTTTTAGGTTGTGGGCGCTGCTCCTCTGGCAAGGAGGGTGGTTGTGGTGGTTGGCTGGACATCACTGACCCCGGCGGTTAAGCCACTCGGTAAAGCGTTCCAATGACCATGTGTTTATAACACATTCTGCGGTCACCCACCCACGCCGCGCGGTTATCACGCCGTAGTTCATCAGGTCCATCTCGGCGGCGCTGTGCGCATCGGTGTTGATTGAAAGCGGGATGCCCAACTGCACCGCGCGCCGCGCGTACTGCGCTTCGAGGTCAAGGCGGTGTGGGTTCGCGTTAATCTCAAGCGCGGTGCCATGCTCCTTCGCCGCCTGAAAAACAGCATCCATGTCAAGGTCTGCCGGGTCACGGTCAGGAATCAACTGGCCGCGCGGATGGCCGATCAGGTCTACGTGTGGGTTACGGATCGCGTTGAGCAGGCGCTGCGTGATCACGCTCCGCTCCTGACGCAGACTGAAGTGCAGGGATGCGATGACAAAATCAAGCTGCGCCAGCACTTCGTCCGGGTAGTCGAGCGTGCCATCACTGCGAATATCCATCTCAATACCGTGAAAGACTTTGAAGTCTGGCCCCATTTCCGCGTCTACCTGCCGGACTTCCTGCTGCTGTTCCATCAGGCGCTCAACGCTGAGGCCGTTGGCGATGGTTGAATACTTGGAGTGGTCGGTAATGACGATGAACTTGCGGCCACGCTGGCGGGCGGCCTCGGCCATCTCGCGCACGCTGAGCCTGCCGTCGCTCCATGTGGTATGCATGTGCAGGTCGGCCTGAATATCCTCAAGCGTGATGAGGTCTGGCAGCTTACCTGCGCGCGCCGCCTCGAACTCGCCATCATCCTCGCGCAGTTCCGGCGGAATCCAGGGCAGGCCGACCATCGCGTAGACTTCTTCCTCGGTTGCACACAGTACAGGCTCGGCCCCTTCAATGAGGTTGCCGTCAGCATCCACTGGCCTGAAGGCGTGTTCGTTGAGGCTGTAGCCTTTCCTGAGCGCCATTTCGCGCATTTTGATGTTATGCGCCTGGCTGCCCGTGAAGTAATTGAGCGCGGTTCCCCAGCGGGCTTTCTCCAGCACGCGCAGGTCTACCTGAAGGCCGTTATGCAGCTCTACCGAGCTTTTCGTCGGCCCGTGTCCCAGCACCCGCGCGACACTGGGCATGAAGGTCAGCGCGTTCATCAGCGGTTCGGGGTCGTCGCTGGCAACCAGTAAGTCCACATCCCCGATGGTTGGCCTGCCCCGGCGGATGCTGCCTGCAATCGCGCCCTCAATCGCGCCGGGCATCGCCATCAGGACGCTGAGGATTTCCTGCGCGGCAGGCATCGCCATCCCTAACGAGGTGCGCCCGGTGGCGCGCTGTTCCAGCGAGATGATCCCCTCCAGAATTTTCTTCTCGCTCTTTTCACCCATCGTCGCCAGATCACGCAGCTTGCCAGCCTCAGCCGCCGCTTTCAACTGCGCGATGCTGGTGATATTGAGTGTTTCCCAGAAAAGCTTGGCTTTTTTGGGGCCAACACCACTGATCCGCATGACCTCGACAAGGCCGGGCGGGATTTCGTTTTTGAGGCGTTCATAAAACTCCAGTTGGCCGGTGTCCAGCATCTCTGTAATTTTTTCCGCCAGCGTGTTGCCGATGTTTGGCAGGTCGGTAAGCGCGCCTTCATCGGCGATGGCGCGTAAATCACGCGGCAGTTCACGGATGGTCTGGCCGGCGCGCTGGTAGGCCATGTAACGGTGAACGCTTTCGCCCTTGATCTGGAGCATGTCGGCGATCGTTTCAAAAATGTCGGCAATTTCACGGTTGGTAAGGGTTGGCAAGGTCGTTTTCCCCCAATCAGTAACCTGTCAAATGTGTTTCCCGCAGGGCAGACCAAACAAAATTATCAGGCAAGCACGTCTCTTAATGCTGACATCATGCCGTTAGGCGCATAGCGCTGATAGCGGCCATTGATAACCTCGGCTGCAATCATACGCAGCCGAGCCGGCACTGATTTTGGCAGGTTGGCACGAACATAACTATGAGCCATTTTTTCAGAAAGGAAATGCGCTTCAGCGCTGGGAAGACTGATGCGCTTCTCCTGTAAATGCTGGCGCATGTCGCGCATCCTTTCATAAGTTCGCTGGTAAGCCTCTGGCGGAATGCTGGTGGCTTTGGTCGCGCGCTCATAAAAAGGCTTCCGCTGCTTAAGCCCAATCTGATTTTTTGTGTGCTGGCGGTAGAGGATGAGCGGCTCAGAGACAGGTATGATTTTTGCCTGTGTCGCAATCAGGAAGGCGATCCAGTAATCATGTACCCAATGTGGCGAAATTGGCGAGATAAGCGGGCGAAAACAGGCTTTAAAAGCCATTGTTGCCCCGGTGATGTAATTGCGCCGCGCCAGATAGTGCAATGCCTGTGGCGTACCAAGCCGCGTAAAGACTTCTTCGCCTAGACCAAAAGTGTCGGACATACGTAAGCCTGTATCATTCAGGTTTGCGTCAACGATCACAGAATCGCTGAAGACCAGCCCAATATCCGGGTCTGTGACAAAAGCCGCTTCAAATCGTGCCAGCTTGTGAGGCAGCCATACATCATCCTGATCGGCCAGCGCGATCACGTCACCGTTGCACAGGTTGATGGCTTTGTCAAAGTTGCGCGTGGAACCAAGATTGCTGTCGTTACGGTGAATTCTGACCGGGAACGCGGCTGTCGTGGCAAACCGCTGTAGTATCTCCATCGTTTTATCAGTGGAGACATCATCACAAACCACTAACTCATCAGGCAGGCGCGTTTGGGCTGCGATGCTGTCTAGCTGAGCCTGAAGGTAAGATGCACCGTTATAAGTGCATAGCGCGACAGATATTTGCATCTGTTAATACTCTGATCCACTCAATCTGCCAGAATTAACGCCCGACGCTGCGCACAGTGCGAACAATCTGTCTGATAACCCGGCGCGGCAAGGTATTACGGCTTGCCTCATGTCGGTTGACCCGACGCATCATCTTTTGCAGGGCGGGCTGCATAAGGTCAAGAATCTCTGTGCCGGGTACGTCGTCCAGCGAGAAACTTGTGACCGGTTTTTCAGTAAATGGCTCGGTAAACAACTCATTTCGGCCCAAATAAGTCTGTGCGATCGCGTGGTTTCCTTCTTCAAAACGAGCCATAATGCGTGCATAGAGATCAGGGGTGATGTAATTGGGTTTTACTTTGTTCCATCCCAGTCTTTCGGCTTCATCCCGCATCATGGAGAAGGCCACTTGGTGGATGGTATTCCGATCTTCTCGTGTACTATCCGGCCTCATCTTAACACCCAGCGACCTCAGAACTTCTGTTGTCTTGAGACTGGGGGTGACGTTCACCTGCGCGGCCTCTGGCACCCAGGATGTATCGCTCATGCCGCAGGTTTGCAGCAGGTCTACGAGTATGTTTGGGTGTAGTTGAGCGCGCTCGAAAGGGCGAACCAGAATGTGATCTTTGCCGAATGCCTGCGACCATAAGCTCAGAATATAGTGGTAATCAGGGGTAAATTTTGAGAAGCCCGGCACTGCTTCAGACGCATCCCCATGACCACTCTGCGCCAAAGCATCGAACATTGCGGTTACCCAATGTTCAAAGGAATTTCTTTGTCTCCCGGTTTTTGCCGTCTGTGACCACCATGACTGTAAAAACACATCCTGTCTGCGTAGATAGACAATGATGTAGATATCAAAGTCCTTAAAGACATGCTTCACATCAGCGATGGCATCGGCGGCATAACTGGCAAAGCGTTCTGAGGAGAGGATGATGTTTTTTGCCGGGGTGCTGTGCATTTCCCGAAGCAGTTTTTGCACAGCAGGGTTGTTTTTCGAGACTGGACGCTGTGTTTGAATGACCTCGGCGATTGAGTGCTTGCCTACCCCCATGATACCACTCAGCGGGTAACAGAAGTCATGCGCCGGAAGGGCGGTGTAGTTCTGATAAAGCCCCTGTTGCAGCGCGCTAGTGGCCGTTTTAGGATAACCAATATGGATGTACAGCTTTTTGACAGCGTGATTAGTCATTACTCATACTCAAATTAGATGTCTGTATTTGACTTTTAACTGCTTGGCAAAGCGTGGGTAACGTTTGATAAAACTAAAAAGCCCGGCTTGACGAAACAGGTTCATGATGAATTTAATGTTGTATGTTTTGTTAACACTTGCGGCGCGGCGTAATATTTCTGCGAGTGCAGGCCCCGCAAACTCCATCGCTTCCTCAGCGGTTAGCTCATCAATCGTAAAACCTGTCACAGGCCGTGCCTGAAAATCTTCCACGAAAAGCGTATCACGTCCCAGATACAACCGTGCGACCTCACGGTTTCCCTCGACAAATGGTTCCATGATGCGCGCGTAAATCTCTGGTGTAATGAGATTGAGCTTTTCGTTGTTCCAGCCTAGTTTGTCGGCTGTGTCGCGCAGTTGGGTCAGGAAGATTATGTATCCCCGGCCTCGATCATCGTTCTCCGTATGGCCGGCATCGCGCAGTTTTGCGGTCATGTAACGCAGCGCTTCCAGCGTTTTGATGCTGGGGGTGACGTTGCTCTGGTCAGCCTGTGGCACCCATTGTGTATCCTGAAGATCACAGGTCTGCATAAAATCAACCACAATGTCAGAATGCAGTTGGGATCGTTCGTAAGGGCGAACACGGATGTTATCCTGACCAAAGGCTGACCCCCAATCGGCTAACACTTCGGCAAAGTTGAGGCGCGGAACGACGCGCTCGGCATATTTGTTAGGGGTCTCTGTGTCAGGCTTGGTCAGCACCTTGTCCAGCCACTCCGGGAAAGAGTCGCACTGGTGTCCTGTTTTCGTTAACTGCGCCCAGATGGATTGCAGGAGTTGATCCTGACGGCGCAAATACACGATGACAGTGACATGGTATGCCCGCAATTCCTCAGCCAAGCGCGCAATTTCAGAACGGTCCGCCTTGCAAAACTCTTCAGAACTGATGATGATATTCGGCGTGGCTTTATTTTCTGCTTCTCTTAAAAGGTCTCGCAGCGTGCCATCGCGGCGAGAGAAACGCCGGAACTGGCGAATTTCCCAGGCGATATTATGATGTCCCTGTCCATGCAAACCGACCAGCGGATAATGATAGCCGTGTTCCAGAAACAGTTTATTGTTCTGCGCCAGGCATGTTTGGATAGCGGTTGTGCCTGTCTTGTGATAACCAATATGCAGATACAGGTTTCTTCTCGATGTCATTTCGGATTCGTCTTAGCTAATAACGTCTAGGATTGAGGTTATAGTCTACTCTATCCCGTCTCAAATTGGGACTATAAAATGCATCGTTACCCAAAACATGCTTCCACTTCTTGCGGAGGTTACGCAATTCACGAGTCGTAGGGGCCAACTGCTGGAAGGACTTTGTTTTCGATTCGTAGTGATATAACTTCGCATACGGCGTATAGACAATAGAGCAGCCTGCGCTCAATACCTTCAGGCAGTAATCCACATCCTGAAAAGCCAGCGGAAAATCTGTTACGTCAAAGCCCCCTACCTGCCAGAAAAGGTCTCGCCGGGTAAGCATACAAGCCGCTGTGACCCCACTGACATTGCGTACCACATTGGGGAAATGGTGATAATGTTCTTTGTGATCGTCGCCGTTAAGATGCTGAAAGCTGTGCATCGCGCCATCGCCGATGCCCATTATAATGCCGGTGTGCTGGATAGTGCCGTCGTCGTAGAGCAGCTTGGCTCCCACACATCCGACTTCTGGACGCAGAATGTGCTGCACCATCTCCTTCAGCCAGTCGCTATTGATCGGGTAAGTGTCATCGTTCAAAAACAGCACATACGGGGAAGTTACAGCCCGCATTGCCTGATTGTTGACCACAGAGAAGTTGAACGGCCTGACATCGCGCTGGTCAACATACCTGATAATGTCGAAATGGTCAGCATAGGTCAGCAGCAGGTCGTGCATCTCATCTGTTTGTGAGGTGTCAATAAACACAACTTCCAGATGAGCATAATCTGTTGCTTCAGCCAAACCACGCAGACAGGATTGAAAATAAGCATAATTGTTAGAAGGAATCAGAACCGCGACGGTCGGTTCTTCAACGATCTGTTGGCGAATGCGCCATGTCCCGCCTGCATAACCGTCTTCCACTGTGGCCTGCCAGCCCTGCCGCTGACAGTGGTTTTCTAACGCCTTTTTATGCTGCTCCAGTGCTTCGGCCTGCACCTGGTTGGCCTGCTGGCGATGGTAAAGCACATAAGGGACACGTTTAATCTGGTCACTGCGTTCACTTAATCGCAGCAGCAGGTCATAAATTGCGCCATAGCTGAACCCTTCGTTAAGGCCGCCCACAGCCTGAAAGGCTGACTTCTTAACGCAGAGCAGCCCCCCGATATAGTTATAAGAGCGCAGCAAATCCGGCGACCAGTCCGGCTTAAAGAATGGCGAACAGCGCCGCCCATCAGCATCCAGATGGTCATGATCGCTGTAGAAAGCATCTGTATCTGGCTGCGAAGCGATGGCGGTTGTCAAAGCCGCGAGGGCATACGGAGAGAGGTGATCGCCTGCTTCCAGCCATACCAGCCAGTCGCCATTGCTTCCGGTCAGCGACTCATTCTTCAGCGGTGTGCCATGCGTTAAGTGAATACGCGCGTCGGTTTGAGCGAATTTGTTGAGCAACTGTTGTAACGCCTCGGATGCTGAGTCGGGAACTGCGATATGCAGGCTCCAGCGCTCATGAAGCTGCGCCAGCAGCGTTTCAACCGTTTGCTCTACCTTCTGCTTTTCCGCTGCGGACATCAGAGTCAGAAAAACGGAAAAGTGTGTAGACGGATCGCTTTTGCGATAGGCGCGCAAAATTTGGCGCTGCTGCTTTTTTTCCTGAGTGTTCATCCAGCGCTGATAAGCAAACCTGGGGCCGTTGTGATTATCTACCTGAATGGTGTCTTTCAGCCGGGCTTCAGCGCCTGTCTGGTCACGGATGCAAATCTCAAGAAGATGGCGGCCATCCTTAACCTGATCGGAACACCACCAGAAGCGATAACCAGCCTGATTATTCTGTGGAATGTCTGGGAAGCGACGGTGAAGGGCGGGGCGGGCAAAATAGACGATTTCCTCGCTGATACACACGCCACCTACCAAAATCTTCACTTCTACAGGTTCCGAAGTATTTTGTGAGGCCGCCCATCCAGTGAACCGAATATCCCCGTACAAAGGATTGTGGGCTTCAAGAAATGGGGTTTCGTTCCTGAATCGGATACCGTTTTGCAGGATCGGTGGATGCAGGAAGGCGTGCATAGACGAGTGCAGTCGTATCATCAGGGAGTGAAATCCGCCCGACTGAAAGGCGGTTATTAAGTTCGAAGCCCGGTAGCGGTTGCGATGCACAAAATGGTTAAGTGGCTTTAACCAGCGCAACCCCGTTTTTTCATTTCTCATAATGAATATCTTGTCTCGTTTCCTTGCGCGACAGCCATTATACAGATTGAAACCGGGTAATCCATACATTCCCCCGCGAGATGAACGCATGTTCTATTATAGCAGATTGTCGGGGAAATTGCTTGACAGCTTTTTTATTTCTGGATACGATCATTAGCAATTGCACAAATTGATAAAAACGTTGATCTGGAAGAGTACACATCAAGACACTGTTCAGAGAGCCGCCGGGTGCTGTGAAGGCGGTACAGGAGCAGATGTGGAATGGGCCAGGGAGTTGCACAGGCGAACCGCGACAGCGCATTAGCCCGTGCCGGAGGCGCACCGTTAACAGAGCGCAGGGTATCGGCGGCTGCGCCTGTACCTGATTGAGCGCCTGCCCATGACGGCAGGAACTAAGGTGGCACCACGGGAATCCCTTCTCGTCCTTAACTGGAGAAGGGATTCTTTTATTTTGGTTCAGTGAGTAGGGGAACAGAAATGACGTTTTCACCCACAGCACCCCGCACCCGCGCCGACGCGCTGCCCAGCCGCGAGGAAGTCTACCAACTGTTTGCCGAGGGCGACCTCGTTCCGGTGTATCGAACCATGCTGGCCGATCTGGACACGCCGGTATCGGTTTACATGAAGCTGGCGCAGGCCGGGAACATCTCATTCCTGCTGGAAAGCGTGGAGGGCGGCGAGCAGGTCGGTCGTTATTCGTTTTTAGGGGTGAACCCCAAAGGCATGATTACCATTAAGGACAACACCGTCACGCGCACGCTGCACGGCAAAACGACGGTCCGCGAACTTCAGCCGGGCGAAAACCCGCTGCTGGCGGTCAAGCAGGAGTTTAAGCGGGTCAAGCCTGTAAAAATCGCCGGGCTGCCACGATTTATCGGCGGCGCGGTCGGGTTTCTCAGTTATGACGTGGTGCGCTATTTCGAGCGCCTGCCAGAAACCGCCAGCAAAGACCTAGATGTGCCGGACGCGGCTTTCCTGCTGCCGGACACGCTGGTGATCTTCGACCACGCCAAGCATCAGTTGATTATTCTGGCGAATGCTCATAACACGGGCGACCCCGATGAAGCCTACGATGACGCGCTGCGCCGGATTGATGAACTGGCCGACATCCTGCGCCAGCCGCTGCCGCCGGTAAGTGACGCGCCGGGAGTGCTGGACGAAGACCTGCAATCGAACGTCACCCGCGAGAAGTACATGCAGAATATCGAGGCGGCGAAGGAATACATCGCGGCGGGCGATGCCTTTCAGGTGGTGATTTCGCAGCGCCTCACGCGCAAGACCTCTGCCGAGCCGCTGGCAATTTACCGCGCGCTGCGGGCGTTGAATCCGTCTCCGTATATGTTCTTCCTGCGCTTTGCCGACGACTTTACTTTAATGGGTGCGTCGCCAGAGATGATGGTACGGCTGGAAGACCGCGTGGCGACTGTGCGCCCCATCGCCGGGACGAAGCCGCGTGGCGCAGACGCGGATGAGGACGAGCGGCTGGAGCAGGAACTGCTCAGCGACGAGAAGGAACGTGCCGAGCATGTGATGCTGGTTGACCTGGGACGTAACGATCTGGGGCGTGTCTGCACCTATGGCACGGTGAAAGTTGAGCGCATGATGTATATCGAGCGCTATTCCCACGTGATGCACATCGTCAGCCGGGTTAGCGGTAAACTGGACGACAGCATGGATGCGTTTGATCTGCTGGCGGCCACTTTTCCGGCAGGTACTCTCAGCGGTGCGCCAAAGGTGCGGGCGATGGAGATTATTGAAGAATTGGAAGGCACGCGCCGGGGGCCATACGGCGGCGCGGTGGGCTACTTCAGCTTCGATGGCTCGATGGATACCTGCATCACCATACGTGCGCTGCTCATGCAAGGGGATACCATTTACCTGCAGGCCGGGGCAGGTATTGTGGCCGACAGCGACCCGGCGACAGAATTTGCAGAAAGCATCAATAAGGCCAAAGCGGTTGCAGTAGCGATTCGTCAGGCAGAAGAAGGGCTGACCTAAGGATGACAGTTAAACGGGTAATTTTAATCCGGCCGGGAGAAACATCCTGGAATCAAGTCGGGCGCTGGCAGGGCTGGGTCGCCAACCCGCTGAGCGATTACGGCAGGGCGCAGGTGCTTTCGCTTGCGCGCTACATCCGCAATATCGGGTTGAGCGCGCTGTATTCCAGTGATCTCAGGCGGGCGGTAGAAACGGCTGAAATTCTGGCGAAGCAGTTAGGGTTTGAGCCGCTGTATGACGAGCGCTGGCGCGAGCGTGACATCGGCAAATGGCAGGGGATGACGCTGGACGAAATCCACGCATGGTATCCGGCGGAGTACCAGCAGTTGCAGACGGATATTGAGAATTTTCGCGTGCCGGATGGCGAGTCGCGCGCGGATGTGAAGCAGCGCGTGACCGAAGCCATTAAGGACGTGCTGTCGCAGGACAAGGGCGGCACAGTGGGCATCATCAGCCACACGACTTCGACCCACATGCTGCTGCGAAGCCTGCTGCCGGGATACAACGTGTATGGCACCGTGCTGGGGAACTCGTCGGTGACGACTATTGCGCTCAATGATGCAGATCAGTGGGAACTGGTGGCGGCCAATGATGTGTCCCATCTGGAAGGGTTGACAAGCAGATCGGTTCGGGAACTGGAGGAACAGAGATGATTCTGGTGATTGATAACTACGACAGCTTTACTTACAACATCGTCCAGCAGTTGGGCGAGATTGGCGCGGATTTAAAGGTGGTACGTAACGACCACATCACCCTTGATGACATTCGCGCGCTGCGCCCAGACAGGATCGTGATCTCGCCCGGCCCCGGCACCCCGGACGATGGCGGTGTGTCGCTGGACGTGATTCGTGAACTGGGGCAGACCACGCCGATTCTGGGTGTATGTCTGGGGCATCAGTGCATCGGGCAGGCTTACGGCGGGGTGGTGCTGCGTGCCGGGCGGTTGATGCACGGCAAAACCAGCATGATCTACCATCGGGACGACCCGCTGTTTCAGGGGGTGCCGAGTCCCTTTGAGGCCACCCGTTACCACAGCCTGATTGTCGAGGAGGACTCGCTGCCCGATGACTTGCAGATCACGGCATTTACCGATCAGGGCGAGATTATGGCGCTGCGGCACAGGCATTTCCCGGTGATGGGGGTACAGTTCCACCCGGAGAGCATTCTGACGGCCTTCGGCCCGCGTATCCTGCGGAATTTTCTTGAAATGAAAATCCCGACAGCCGTGCGTTAAAGTTTTGGGCAAAGCGACGAAGAACGTGCCATGTAATACATGGCATGAAAAGAAACTCTCCGTGTCTTTGCGGTTTGGAAAAGAGGGGATATGGACATACAAAGGGCGATTGATGTGACGAGCCGCTTCGGGCATCTTCAGGCAGACGAGGCCGAAGTGGTGATGGAACAGATTATGACCGGGCAGGCCACCGAAGCGCAGATCGGCGCGTATCTGATGGGCTTGCGGATGAAAGGCGAAACACAGGACGAAATCACGGGCAGCGCGCGCGCCATGCGAAACAACGCCGAGCATGTACTGACGCAGACGAAGGGCGACGATCTGCTGGATACCTGTGGCACAGGCGGAGATCGCTCTGGCACGTTTAACATCAGCACGACTGTTGCTTTTGTGGCGGCAGGCGCGGGGGTGAAGGTCGCCAAGCATGGCAACCGCGCCGCCAGCAGCCAGTGCGGCAGCGCCGATGTGCTGGCCGAGCTAGGCGTAAACCTTGACCTGACCCCAGAGCAGGTGGGGCGCTGTGTGGACGAAGTAGGCATCGGCTTCCTGTTTGCCATCAAGCTCCACCCCGCCATGAAACACGCCATCGGCCCGCGTCGCCAGATCGGCGTGCGCACCATTTTCAACATTCTAGGGCCGCTGACCAACCCTGCCGGGGCCAAGCGCCAGCTTATGGGGGTGTTTACGTCTGATCTGACCGATATGCTGGCGCACGTGCTGGGCGCGCTGGGGTCGAAATCGGCGATGGTGGTCAGCGGGTATGGCGGGCTGGACGAGCTAACGACCACCGGGCCGAACACCATTAGCCATTACCACGATGGCGCGGTGCGTACTTATGAACTCAACCCGCATGATTACGGCTTTGAAGGCGCGCATATCTCTGATCTGCTTGGAGGCGATGCGCCGACCAACGCCGCACTATTGCGCGGCATTCTGGACTGTACTGTAGACAGTGCCAAGCGCGATGTCGTGCTGCTCAACAGCGCGGCGGCGCTGCTGGCGGCGGGCAAGGTGAGCGATCTTGACGAGGGCATCCAACTGGCGGCGGACGTAATCAGCAGTGGGGCGGCGCTGGCAAAGCTGGATGCGCTGGTGGAGTTCAGCCGCAGTCTGGTGCAGTAATCAGGACAGATGACAGGGTGGGCGAACGGGCAAAGGATGTAGTAAAGGCTTTTTGAATGGGTGACTTTGTAAGAACAGACACGGTTTTAGACAAAATTCTGGCGCATAAAGTTGATGAAATCGCAGCGCGTAAAAGCCAGCGGCCTGTGTCCGTACTGCGCGAGGCTGTGGGGGGGAGAGCCGCCCCGCTGGATTTTGCTGGCGCGCTGCAGCGGGAGCGTGTGGCACTCATCGCCGAGGTGAAAAAAGCCTCGCCCAGCAAGGGAGTCATGGTCGAGGATTTTGACCCGGTTGCGATTGCAACGACATACGCGGCCAACGGTGCGGCGGCCATTTCCGTGCTGACTGATGAACGCTTCTTTCAGGGCAGCCTGCGCTATCTGGACGCGGTGCGCCACGCGGTGAATGTTCCGCTGTTGTGCAAGGAATTTGTGATTGATCCGTATCAGGTGTATGAGGCGCGCGCTGCTGGCGCGGACGCGGTGCTGCTGATTGTGGCCGCGCTGGAAGATGACCAGATGGCCGAGCTGTACGATCTGATTACAGCGCTGGGCATGGCTGCGCTGGTCGAAGTCCATCAGGAAGGCGAGATGGCGCGGGCGCTGAATCTGGGCGCGAAACTCATCGGCATCAACAACCGTGACCTGAAAACCTTCCATGTGGATATGGAGACCACCGCGCACCTGGCGCGGCTTGTGCCGGACGAGGTGACGCTGGTGGCGGAAAGCGGCATCAGCAGCGCGGACGATGTGCGCCTGATGGGGCAGTTGGGCGCTCATGCGGTGCTGGTCGGCGAGTCGCTGGTGAAAGCGGGAGACATCGCCGCCGCTGTGCAGGCTTACAGCGGCCAGCCGAGGAGTGCGGTTCTGAACACGGGCAAACCTGCAATCTGATTGACCTGCTTACACGGATGCCGTGATAATCATGGCATCGAAAACAGGATTTTTGAGGCGAACATGACGACAGTCAAAATCTGTGGTTTGACGAACTGGGAAGATGCGTTTGTTGCGACGCAGGCGGGCGCAGACCTGCTTGGCTTTAACTTCTACAGGCGCAGCCCGCGCTGCATCACGCCCGAAGATGCTTTAGACATCTGTAACGGCCTGCGGGCAGAGTTCGGCACGGCCTGTCCCTTGTTGGTTGGGGTATTCGTCAACGAAGTTGTTGGCGTGATTTCAGCCATTACCGCCAAAGTGGGGCTGCAATTCGCCCAGTTAAGCGGTGATGAGTCCGACGACATGCTGCGCGAACTGCGCGGCATCGGCTTTAAGGCTATCCGCCCGGCTAATCTGGCGATGGCGCTGGACGACGTGGGCTATTTCAGCCCGTATTTTCCGGCGGATGAACGCGCCCCCTCGCTGCTGCTGGATGCCTACCACCCGAAGCTGTACGGCGGCACAGGGGAGCAGGCCAGCGCGGAAGTGGCGCTGGCGGTCAGGGAGCAGGTGCCGCGCCTCATGCTGGCAGGCGGCCTTACGCCGCAGAACGTCGCGGAGCGCGTACACGCGATTGCGCCATGGGGGGTGGATGTCGCCAGTGGGGTCGAGGTAAGCGGCGAGCCACGGGTGAAAGATCATGACAAGCTGTGGGCGTTCATCGAAGCTGCAAAGATATGAAAAATTCAACGCAAGGACGCGAAGGCGCAAAGTTTGATAAATGGTAGAGATGCTGGACATTTACGACGAAAACATGACGCATTTGGGCGCGAAGGAACGCGGCGCGGTGCATCGGGATGGCGACTGGCACCGGACATTTCACTGCTGGGTGATGTGTCGCGGGGCAGATGGCGTGGACTACATCGTGATGCAGAAACGCGGGCCGCAGAAGGAGCTTTACCCGAACATGCTCGACATTACCGCCGCCGGGCATCTGGAGGCGGGCGAAACATTGGCCGACGGGGTGCGCGAAATCCGCGAGGAGATCGGGATGGAAGTTGACTTTAACGACCTGATCCCGGTCGGCATACGGCTTTGCGTGGGGCGGTACAACGGTTATCTGGATCGTGAATTTAACGATGTGTTTTTTCTAGTGCATGATTCGCCCCTGAGCGCTTATCGGCTTCAGGAGGATGAGGTCAGCGGGTTGGTGAAGTTCGCCATTGATGACGGCCTCGCGCTGTTCGCGGGAGAGCGTGAGGCGATTACCGGCGAGGCAGTTGGGCTGGGCGCGGCGATGGTCGAAATGCGGTTGGAGGATTTCATCATTTCGCAGGATCGCTACACCTACCGGACACTGGTGCTGGCAAAGCGCTGTCTGAACGGTGAGAAGCATCTGGTTATCTAGTGATGAGTACTGAGCCATGAGCAATGAATGGGTGATCGAAGCGATGCGGGCGGACGACTGGCCGACGGTGAAGGCCATTTACGAAGCGGGCATTGCGACAGGCAACGCGACGTTTGAGACGCAGGCACCGGCGTGGGCGGCGTGGGATCAAGGCCATCGTCAGGACTGCCGACTGGTGGCGCGGGCGTGTGGTGAAGTGATCGGCTGGGCGGCGCTGTCGCCTGTTTCCGGTCGTTGTGTCTATGCAGGCGTGGCTGAGGTAAGCGTCTATATCGCGGAAGCGGCGCGGGGGCATGGCGTAGGCAAGGCGCTGCTTCGTGCGCTGGTTGCCGAGTCGGAGCAGGCGGGTATCTGGACGCTGCAAACCGGAATTTTCCCGGAGAACGTCGCCAGTATCGCGCTGCATAAAGCCTGCGGCTTCCGCGAGGTGGGTTATCGAGAGCGGCTCGGCTGTATGAATGGCTGGTGGCGCGATGTGGTCTTTCTGGAACGGCGCAGCAGTGTAGTAGGGAGTTCTTAAATGCAGACGTATATTCAAACCGGTACAGCTTCCGTCCCCGATGAGCGCGGTTACTATGGCGAATTTGGCGGGCGCTTCGTGCCGGAGACTCTTGTCCCGGCGCTGGACGAACTGAGCGCTGCCTACCACGAGGCGATGGCCGACCCGGAATTCCAGCAGCGGCTGGCATACCTACAGGCGACTTATACGGGCAGGCCAACGCCGATCACCTATGCCGGGCGGCTGACGGAGGCGCTGGGCGGGGCGCGGATTTACCTCAAGCGCGAAGACCTTGCCCATACGGGCGCGCACAAGATCAACAACGCGCTTGGGCAGGCGCTGCTGGCGCAGCGTATGGGCAAGCAGCGCGTGATCGCGGAGACGGGCGCGGGGCAGCATGGGGTCGCCAGCGCGACCGCCTCGGCGCTGCTCGGTCTGGACTGTCACGTTTACATGGGCAGTGTGGACATCGCCCGCCAGCAGCCGAACGTCTTTCGCATGAAACTGCTCGGCGCGGAGGTCATCCCGGTGGAGAGCGGCAGCAAGACGCTGAAGGACGCGATCAACGAGGCGATTCGTGATTGGGTCACGAATGTGCGCGATACGTTCTATCTGCTCGGCTCGGCGCTGGGGCCGCACCCGTACCCGATGATCGTGCGTGATTTCCAGAGCGTGATCGGCGTAGAAGCGCGCCAGCAGATGCTCGACGAAGTGGGGCGGCTGCCGGATGTATGTATCGCCTGTGTCGGCGGGGGCAGCAACGCTATTGGCCTGTTCCATGCCTTCCGTGAGGATGAACAGGTGGACTTAATCGGTGTGGAGGCGGGTGGGTGTGGTGTCGCCAGCGGGGAACACGCCGCGCGCTTTGCCGACCCGGCGAAGGGGCGACCCGGTGTGCTGCATGGCACGCGCTCATTCGTGCTGCAAAACGCCGATGGGCAGATTATGAACACGCACAGCGTTTCCGCCGGGCTGGATTACGCCTCGGTGGGGCCGGAACATGCTTACCTGCGTGGCACAGAACGCGCCTACTACACACTGGCAACCGATGAAGAAGCGCTGGAAGCCTTCCAGAAGTTGAGCCAGCTAGAAGGCATCATCCCGGCACTGGAAAGCTCGCACGCGGTCGCGGAGGCGATCAAACGCGCGCCGACCATGCCGAAGGACTCGGTGATTCTGGTTAATCTCTCCGGGCGTGGCGATAAGGATTTGGACACGGTGATGCGGGAATTAGGGCTGAATGGCTGAACGGCAGGTGGTGCAGACAACCGGCGCGATCCTGATGAACCCCCAGGGCAAAATCCTGATTCAGCAGCGCGATGATAAACCCAGTCTGATTTTTCCGGGATATTGGACGACCTTCGGCGGCAAGGTGGAGCCGGGTGAACACCCTGACGAGGCTATCCGCCGCGAACTGCTGGAAGAGATCGAACTGGAGCCAGCGCTGCGGCTGTGGCGGGTGCGCGAGTTTGAGGCGGAGGTGCGTGGCGAGGTGCTGCTTGTGCGGCAGTATCTCTATGTCGGGCGCATTGACCACGAAGCGCATGAGATCACGCTCAACGAGGGGCAGGCACTAGGCTATTTTGGCGCAGACGAGATTGACAGGCTCCAGATCGCTTTTGGATTGGAAAAGGTGTTTCGTGAATTTTTTGAAGCGCGGGAGCAGTTGTTGTGACGGTGATGCTGGCGACGACGTTTAACCCGCGTGGCGAGGTTGGGCGGTTGCAGCGCCTCTACCCGCAGTTGCAAGCCGTTTACGATGATATCGTGATCTCCATGCCGCCTGTGGCAAATGCGGAGGATGTAGCGGCGGTGAAGGCGCTGCCGGGGGTGATCGGGTTTGTGAACGAGGACTGGTCGCACGGGCGTTATATGGCGTTGAAAAAAGCGCTGGATACCCCGGCGCAGGGCGTGCATTACGCCGATATGGATCGTCTGCTGCGCTGGGTCGAACTACGGCCTGACGAGTGGCGCAGCACTGTGGACGCAGTGGCGCGATGCGAATGTCTGGTGATTGGGCGCACCGAGCAGGCATGGGCGACTCATCCGCAGGCATTACGCAGGCCGGAGAAGATCACCAATACCCTGTTTTCACACTTGTTGGGGCAGGCGCTTGATTTTGGTGCCGGGTCGAAGGGCTTCAGTCGCCGCGCGGTAGAGGTGCTGATGGCGAACACACAACCGGGCAGGGCGCTAGGGACTGATGCCGAGTGGATCGTCGTGCTGCACCGGGCGGGCTTCCGGGTGGAGTCGCTGCTGGTGGATGGGCTGGATTGGGAATCGGCAGACCGCTACGCCGACCAGGCAGCGGATGCAGAAGCCCAGCGCCGCGCCGCCGAAGCATACGACGCGCAGGCTAAAAGTTGGGCATATCGTATTGAAACCATCATCGAAACCGTCGAGTCCGGGCTGGATGCCATGCAGCGTCCGTTAAATCTGGATTAAACCGCCGAGGCGCAGAGTTCATAGAGGTTTAAAGAAAGAGCAGAGGAATGACCACAGCAGTGACGAAACAGGGACTGGACGCAATTGAGGCTGCGTTTGTAGAGGCGGAAGGCGCAAAGCGCACGGCGTTTTGGCCGTATTTTCCCATCGGCTACCCCAGCTACGAGGCATCGCTGGAAGCGATTGTGGCGATGGCCGAAGTGGGTGTGGATGGCTTCGAGATTGGCATCCCGTTCAGCGATCCGCTGGCCGACGGACCAACCAATCAGGCGGCCACACAGGTGGCGCTGGAGAATGGCATTACCGTGTCGGATTGCCTGCGGGCGGTGCGCGAACTGCGTGAGCGTGGCGTGCGCCAGCCGATGCTGCTCATGGGCTACATCAATCCGCTGCTGGCGTATGGCGCGGAGCGGTTTGTGCAGGAGGCCAGCGCTGCGGGCGCGGACGGCCTTATCGTACCCGATTTGCCGCCAGAGGAAGCGCACATCTTCGCCGGGGCTTGCCAGCAGGAAAATATGGCGCTGGTGTTTTTCCTTGCGCCCACCAGTAACCCGGAGCGCATCGCGCTGGTGGCGGAGGAGGCCACCGGCTTTATCTACTGCGTGTCGCTCACAGGGGTGACAGGCGCGCGCAGCCAGTTACCGCCAGACCTACGTGAGTTCATCGGGCAGGTGCGCGCGCAGACGGATAAGCGGCTGGTGCTGGGCTTTGGCATCAGCACGCCAGAACAGGCGCGGATGATGAACGGGCTGATGGACGGCTTCATCGTGGGCAGCGCGCTGGTGAAGGCTGGCCGGGATGGGGTGGCGCAGGTGCGCGCGCTGGCGGGCAGCCTGCGGGCCGCGCTGGATGCCTGAAGCGTGTGGGCATTTAGGTAAAACGACTAAGGGGATTTGTATAAGATGGGTGATCTTTAGAGAAAATATTTGACAGGAATTTCTGAAGCAGATATGCTCTGTGCCAGATCAACGTGATTAGGATACTATTGTGTCTCACCAGCAGTACACCTACGAATTCTACTTCTATTTTTACTTTAAAAGCGACATAGAAGAGAGTCGGGCGCTGCTGGCTGCATATCGCGTGTGATCGTTTTCGAGTAAGTGGAAGTACAAGGCGCAGGGCAAACGTCCCGCGCCTTTTTTGTTGCCTACACACGGGAGGGGCGCAGAGCATGATGATACGAGGTGTACGCGGGGCAACCACTGTCGAGGAGGACAGTGCGGAAGCCATCTGGGAAGCGACGGGAGAGCTGCTGGCAGCGCTCATTGCAGCGAATGGCATCGAGGAAGAAGCCGTTGCCAGCGTCATTTTTACCACCACGCCAGACCTGACCGCCGCTTACCCGGCGAAGGCGGCGCGTGACATGGGCTGGACACAGACGGCGCTTATGGGATGTCAGGAAATGCCGGTGCCGGGCGGTCTGGCGAAGTGCATCCGGGTGCTGATTCACTGGAACACCGACAAGCGCCTTGATGAAATGCAGCATGTGTTTCTGCGTAGGGCAGTTGCGCTGCGCCCGGATATTACGCTCGAAAATAAGGTTGATACCAATGGGAGGAAGTGATTATGATCGTTGTCATGCAGGCCAGCGCCAAAGCAAAAGCGGTGTCGGATGTCATCACGCGGATTAAAGCCGACGGCTATGAACCACATTTGTCTGAAAGCGACGAAGGCACGATTATCGGGCTGGTGGGCGAGAGCGCAACACCCCTGAACGAAGATGCTTACAGGGGTATGGAAGGGGTGATGCGGGTAGAGCGTGTGAAAGTGGGTTATAAACTCGCCAGCCGCGCCTTCCACCCGCGCGACTCGCTTGTGCCACTGAATGGCTCACAGGTGGGCGGCGGCAAGGTGGTCGTGATCGCCGGGCCGTGTTCTGTGGAAGGGCGCAGCGAGATTATTGAAGCGGCCTGCGCGGTGAAGGAAGCGGGGGCAACCGCGCTGCGCGGCGGCGCGTTCAAGCCGCGCACTTCGCCTTACAGCTTTCAGGGCTATGGCGAGAAGGGATTGCAATGGATGGCCGAAGCGCGTGAAGTTACAGGCCTGCCGATTGTGACCGAAGTGATGGACCCGGCGCTGGTGCCGATGGTCTGCCAGTATGCTGATGTGCTGCAAATCGGCGCGCGCAATATGCAGAACTTCACGCTGCTGAACGCAGTTGGCGAGAGCCAGCACACGATTTTGCTCAAGCGCGGCATGAGCAGTACCATAGACGATCTGTTGATGGCGGCGGAATACATTCTGGCGCACGGCAACCGCCGGGTCATGCTCTGCGAACGGGGCATTCGCACGTTTGAGACAGCAACGCGCAACACGTTTGACCTGAACGCGATCCCGGTGCTGAAAAGTCGCACCCATTTACCCGTGCTGGCTGATCCCAGTCATGGCACGGGGTACCGCGAATTTGTCCCGGCAGTGGCGCGGGCGGCGGTTGCTGCTGGCGCGGATGGGCTGATTGTGGAAGTGCATCCCGACCCGGCCAAGGCGCTTTCTGACGGGCGGCAGACGGTCAGCATTGAGGCTTTCAAAGAGATGATCGCGCAGGTGCGATTGATTGCGGAGGCTGTGGGGCGAACCGCATGAACGGCAAACAGCATGTGAGCATACGACAGGCGGTGCCGGCAGACGCGGCGGCGCTGGCACTGTTGAACAGCGAGGTTCAACAGCTTCATGCCGAAGCACGCCCGGATATTTTCAAACCAGCGGGCGACCCCGAACCGTTTATGAACGACTTTCTGGGGCGGCTGCTGGCAAATCCCGATGGCCGTATGCTGATAATCGAGGTTGAGGGGGAACCTGTCGGTTATGTTTATGCCCAGGTCTCCACGCGGCCAGAAACGGCTTACGGTTATGGCCGCAGTTCTATTCATATTGACCAGATCGGGGTGAAAGCCGCGCATCAGGGGCGGGGCTATGGGCGCGCGCTGATCGAGGCCGTTTTTGAGATGGCACGGACGCAGGGGATTTCCCGCGTGACGCTGAGTTCGTGGGCGTTTAACACACAGGCGCACGCTTTTTTCGATAGATGCGGCTTTAAGCCTTATACGCACAATTTTGAAACCTTTGTAGATCAGGGTTACTCAGGACAGGATTGACAAGCAAATCTATGGCGGGCTTTTCGGCAGGACGGTTAACCGTCGTTGGATTGGGATTGATGGGCGGGTCGGCGGCGCTGGCGCTGCGCGGCCATGCCGTGCATATCACCGGGGTGGACAGTCACGCTCAAACGCGCGAGTACGCCCTTCAGCAGGGCATTGTGGACAGCGCGACGGATGACCTGCGGGCGGGTGTGGCCGAGGCGGATATGGTGATTCTGGCAGCGCCAGTGCGGACGATTGCAGAAATGCTGACACGGCGCATTGGGTCGTATCTGCGCTCGAACACCTTTCTGATTGACCTCGGCAGCACCAAGCAGGACATTTGCGCGGCGATGGCCGACCTGCCTATTGGCGTGCAGGCTGTCGGCGGGCATCCGATGACAGGCAAGGAAAACAGCGGTATTCAGGCCAGCGATGGGAGCCTGTATAAAGGCAGGCCGTTTGTGCTGTGTCCCACCCGGCGCACCACCCCGGCGGCGCGGCTGCGGGCGCTGGCGCTGGTGGAAGCGCTGGAGGCCGTGCCAATTGAGATGGACGCGGCGCGGCACGATCATGTCGTCGCGGCCATCAGCCATCTGCCTTATCTGCTGAGCGCGGCGCTGGTGGCGACGGTTGCCAGCCAGGGAACAAAGGATGAGGCTGTATGGCAGCTTGCAGCAGGCGGTTTTCGGGATACCTCCCGGCTGGCCGCCAGTGATGTACAGATGATGGGCGACATCCTCAGCACCAATACACAGGCTGTGGCAACGCTGCTGGCGCTGTTTCGGATGCAGTTGGCGCTGTTGGAAGCCATGCTGATTTCACGCGATGAGGAACATCTGGCCCAGGCGCTGAGTCCGGTGCGTGAAGCGCGTATTCAATGGATGGAACAATACATAAATGGAGCAAAACATGGCGGCAAATAGCTTTATAGTGCGGCCTACGGACGGGCTGCGTGGCACGGTAAGTGTGCCGGGGGATAAATCCATTTCGCACCGGGCGGTGCTGTTTGGCGCGCTGGCACAGGGGGTAACACAGGTGCGCGGCTGGCTGGCAGCGGGGGATACAGAAGCCTCCCTGCGTTGTGTGCAGGCGCTTGGCGTGCCTGTCGAGCGTCACAGCCTGCATGAGCTGACGATTCACGGCGGGCAGCTTCAACCGCCAGAGGCCGCTCTGGATTTCGTCAACGCCGGGACAGGTATCCGGCTGGCGGCGGGCATCATGGCCGGGCAGCCGTTCCCTAGTGTTCTTGACGGCAGTTACCAGCTGCGCCGCCGCCCCATGAAGCGGATTATCGCACCGCTGCGTTTGATGGGCGCGCAGATCAGCGGGACGGATGACCGCGCGCCGCTGGCGGTTGAACCCGCGCAGCTTAAGGGCATTCGGTACGAGATGCCGATGGCAAGCGCGCAGGTGAAAAGTGCGGTGCTGCTGGCAGCGCTGTTCGCCGAGGGCGAAACGACGGTGGTAGAGCCGGGGCCAGCGCGTGACCATACCGAGCGGATGCTGCGCGCGATGGGAGCCGAGATCATCGCCGAGGACGGCAGCGTGACGCTGGTGCCGGGTAATCCGCTGCTGGCGCAGGACTTCAGCGTTCCCGGCGATTTTTCCTCTGCCGCGTTTTTGATCGTCGCTGCCTGCATTGTGCCGGGGAGCGATATTACCCTCACAGGGATCAACCTCAACCCCACCCGCACCGGGCTGCTGGATGTCTTACAGGCGATGGGCGCGGACATTACCGTAACGGAAACCGGGCTTGAGGCCGGAGAACCCGCCGGAAACATCCGCATACGGCACAGCGTGCTGAAAGGCGTGACAGTGGGCGGCGAAACTGTGGTACGGATGATTGATGAATTCCCGGTGTTCATGGTCGCCGCGCTGCTGGCCGAGGGGCGTACCATTGTGCGCGATGCTCAGGAACTGCGGGTGAAGGAGACTGATCGTATCGCGGTCATGACGGAGGAACTGCACAAGCTGGACGCGGAAATCACCGAGACAGATGACGGCTTCATTATAGACGGGCCACAGCAATTGACCGGCGCGCAGGTAGACGGCCATGACGATCACCGGGTGGCGATGAGTTTAACGGTGGCTGGCCTGCTGGCCGATGAGCAAACGGTGGTGGACGATGCAAAATGCGCGGGCGACTCCTTCCCCGGTTTTGCCGAGACACTCGTGCAGCTAGGCGGGCAGCTTGTCGAAGGGACCAGC
>CAZJSU010000004.1:59014-128701 GCA_964548765.1 uncultured Anaerolineaceae bacterium | reverse complement strand
ACCCCGCCTGGCCTGCGGCCATGCCTCTGCGGGAGGGTCACAGACCCTCCTCTACGCAATCCGTATCCCTGCTCTGCTAACGACGGGCAACCTTCGTTGCGCGCCCCTACCCTAACCGATGCGCGCGCCCGTTCTGGTGTCGAAGAACAGCAGACCGTCAGGGCTGAGGTCGCAGTGAATCGTCTCGCCGACTGTCACACGGACATCGGGCGGGATGGTGATCTCCCAGTGTTCGCCGCCCAGATGCACCGCCAGCAGTTGAAAGCGCTCGGCAAAAAACGGCGTGATCTGATCCACCACAGCAGGGATGCCCGTGCCAGCGGGGACTAATCGCAGGAACTCCGGGCGAATGCCCATCGTCACGCGCGTACCACTGGCTAAATCCTGTCGCAGCGGGTAGCCGCCGAAGTTTCGCCCCTGCCAGTAACCGTCCACGACTTCGCCCTCGAAGGCGTTCATCAGGGGCGTTCCTACAAACGTGCCGACAAACAGGCTGACCGGGTTATGGTAAAGGTCGTGATAAGTGCCGACCTGCTCCAGCTTGCCGTTACGCATGACACCGATGCGGTGTGCGAGCGCGACCGCCTCGACCTGATCGTGCGTGACATAGATAGACGTGACCGGAAATTCATGGAGCAGGCGCTTTAGCTCTACGCGCGCCTGAGAGCGGATTTTCGCATCGAGATTGGAGAACGGCTCGTCGAACAGGAACACGCGTGGATCACGCGCCAGCGCGCGCGCAATCCCTACCCGCTGACGCTCCCCGCCGGACAGGTGGCCGGGGCGCTTATTCAGCAGCTTTTCCAGGCCGATGCCTGTCACCTCCGAGACGCGGCGGACACGCTCTGGCACTTCATGTTCGCGCTGGCGCAGGCTGAGGAAAAAGCCGACTGTGCGCCAGCCCTCCCAGTGTGGCATGAGCGCGCCTTCCTGAAAGACCATGCCGATGCCGCGTTCTCTCATCGGGATCGCCTCGAGCGGCACATTGTCGAACAGGATTTCGCCGGAGTCTGGTGTTTCCAGCCCGGCCACCAGCCGAAGCAGCGTGGACTTGCCACAGCCAGATGGACCGATAATCGCCAGTACCTCGCCTTCGAGAATCTTCAGGCTCAGGTCGTTCAGCGGGGTGACATAGCGCTTCTCGCCATCAATGTTCTGGATAAAGCGTTTGGTGACGTGGTTCAGGGTTATCACGGTCATAAGGTTCTCCTGTGCTTGATTTTAGCGCGGTTAACCCTGACTTGTCATTTCGGGGGAATGAGTCTACTATCCTGCTAGTGTAACGGACGCGCCCTACGCAGCGTCCGTGCCTGCTGGAAGGCGCGAGGCCGCAACCGGAACGTAAGGAATAACGAAGATGGACACTATTGATTTGCGAAGCGACACCGTAAGCTGGCCGACCCCGGAAATGCGCGAGGCGATGGCAAACGCTGTTGTCGGGGATGATGTGTATGGCGAAGACCCGACAGTAAACCAACTGGAAGCTGAAGCAGCGGCGATGCTGGGCAAAGAGGCGGGGTTGTTCGTGACCAGCGGCAGTATGGGCAACCTGACAGCGGTGATGACACACTGCGCGCGCGGCGAAGAGATGATCCTCGGCAGGCAGGCGCATATCTTTCAGTATGAGGGGGGAAGCTCGGCAGCGCTGGGCAGCATCCAGCCGCACACGCTGGAAGTAGCGGCAGACGGCACGCTTGACCTTGATGAGATTCGCGCGGCGGTGCGACCACTGGGCAATCATCACTTCCCGCGCACACGGTTGATCTGTCTGGAAAACACACAGGGGACGGTCGGCGGTATCCCGGTCAGCGCGGCATACACCGGGCAGGTGGCGGAAATCGCACGGGAGCATGGCCTGAAGCTGCATATTGACGGCGCGCGGATTTTTAACGCGGCGGCGGCGCTGCACGTGGACGTGAAAGCGCTGGCCGCGCCCGCAGACAGCGTAACCTTCTGCCTGTCTAAGGGGCTGTGCGCGCCCGTAGGGTCGGTGCTGGTGGGGTCACACGAGTTTATTGACCGGGCGCGTTACACACGCAAGATTCTGGGTGGCGGGATGCGACAGGCGGGGATTTTAGCGGCGGCGGGGCTGGTCGCGCTGCGCCAGATGACGAAGCGACTGCACGAAGACCATGAAAACGCCTGCCTGCTGGCGGAAGGGCTGGCGACGATTCCCCATATCGAGATTGATCCGGCGCAGGTGCGTACCAATATGATCTTCTTCAAAATCGCCGATAGCGCGCCGCTGCCGCCGGGAGAAGTGGTACAGCGCCTGAAAGATGAGTACAACGTGGTCATCGCCGCTTATAACAACGGGCGTGATACCATCCGCTTTGTGACGCACTACTGGATTACCCGTGAGCGTGTGGAACACGTGCTGGAAGCCATGCGGACGCTGCTGTCATGACGGTAAACACACCGCCTGAATTTGATGACAGCGCCGTGCCGGACGAGACAGAGGACGAGGCCGAAGCGCCGCAAACCGATTACACCGAGCCGCGCTTTACGGTGTATCGCGGCAGCAGCAGCGACCCGACCTTTGGTTATCTGATCGCGCTGGCGCTGGCGGTCGGCTCGATGGCGCTGCCGGGCGACCAGCGTGACCTGCGCTATACGCTGCTGTGGATGGTGATCGCTGGCTTTGGCGTGCTGGCGTGGCTGGTGGGCAACCGGATGCGGCGCATCGGCCAGGAAACGCCGGAAAATCTGGCGTGGGGGGTGGTCTTCGCGCTGATTATCGCCGTGCCGATGCTGGCGGTGGGCGGGAACACGCTGACGACAACGGTCAGCCTGTTGTTCGCGGGGATGAGTTCGGGAACGCTGCTGGCGTATCTGGTGTTTGTGATGCCGCTGGCGGAGACGCTGTTCTTTCGAGGGCTGCTGCAAGAGGATTATCCATTCTGGCTGGTGGCGCTGATGAGCAGCCTGTGGGGCGGCGTGGTGTTCTTTCCGCTGCTGGACATCGCCAACTTCCCGGCGGTGATTCTGGTGCTGGCGCTGGGGCTGGTGATGATTAACATCATTTACAGCTACGTGCGGCGGCGTAACGGGCTGGCGGCGGCGTGGATTTGCCAGTTGGTGGTCAATCTCGTGCTGATTTTTATTCCGTATACGAGTATACCGTAGCGCTGTTTAGTCCCCTTTTCAGGAAACAGTTGATGTTTTGCGTTTAGCGGGCGTTTTGTGTTGCGGACGCGCCGTTGCGCGTCCCTACAAAACATACACGGTGTAGGGACACGTCCATTGGCAAAACACTAGCCAACAAGTCAACTCTCAACACAACCTGCCACTTACCCGTCGAACCAGTCCTCGGCCTCTTCCAGGCCGAGCAGGTCGCTCATGAGCAGGCCGCCTTCGTTCTTCATGGGCAGGCGGCTGAGGTAACGCTCGGTCACGGCGACGTTGCGATGGCGCAGCAGACGGCTGATCTTGTCTACCGGTACGCCGGATTCCTGTAACGCGCCCGCCACAGAACGGCGCAGGTCATGCGGCGCAACATGGCCGAGATCAGCCATCATGGAAGCCTGATCGATAATGAACCAGATGCCGTCGCTGGAAAGGCCAAATTTACTGACACGCCCGCCCTTCCACAAGCGGCGCAGCAGCGGCGAGTCTTTGGGCGGGTGCGGCTCCAGCGGGGCGACCACCCGCCGCCAGCTATCAAGCGCTTGCAGCACCGGAGACGGCACATCAATGGCAGCGGTTTTGCGGCCTTTGCCATGCACCCGCAGCACCGGGCGGTTATTCTGAAGCGAGAGGTCGCCCCAGCGCGCGTTCGCCAGTTCCTCGCGGCGCAGCGCCAGCGTACACAGCAGCATCATGATGACGTGATTGCGGAGTTCCTGATTGTGCGAGGTGGCGATCTGGCGGGCGGCCAGCATCAACTGGCGCAGTTCGTGCGTCGAGAGCCAGCGCCCCGGTCGCTGGCCGTCCTCTGCGCGCGGCGGGCGCACGTGGGAAACCGTCGCGCTGACGTAATCATCCAGCAAGTCCGCCTCGGCCAGGAGCTGTGTCAGGACGACGATGGCGGCGCGCGCCTGATCAATGCCCTGCTTGCCATGCCCCCGGCTTACGAGCATCCCTAACCACGCGCGTAACTGCGTCGCGCTGAGGGACTGCTGCAACAGCGGGACAGGCAGCGCGCTCATCCGCATATAGCGCTGATCGCCCTGCGTGGGCTTCAGCCCGGCGACATCCACCAGATACTGATCTACCCAACGGAAGTACGCCCGCTGGGTGTGGACGCTGCTGGCGCGCCCCGGCAGGGCCAGCATAAAGTTAAACGTCGCCCCAGCGGGGGCTGGAGAGAGCGCGACGTTAGAGGAACGGCGGCGGGATTGTAAGTTACGCATGGCGTTATTATAGCACGTTTGAGCGGCGCACGGCGGGTCTGGGGATTAATTTCACGCAGCAGCAAGGTGTGTGTCAGGTGCAGGCTGTATAAAAACTCTCACTCGATTCAGCAGGGAAGTTGTGGTGAAATAAATAAGCACAACCTGATTATAGGGGCATCTTATGGCACAGACCCGCAAAGCAGCACCCGGTACCACCCGCACCCGCAGCAACCCGATTGACGCGCTCATTCTGGCGATTGCTGGCCGCTTTGGCAGCAAGTCCAAAGAGGTTGAGCGGTTTCTGAAGTTTGCCGTTGTGGGGGCAATCGGTTTCGTGGTTGACCTGGGGACACTCATCATCCTGCAAGCGACGGTTTTACCGCCGACCACCACGTTCAACGTGATAGTGGCGACCACTATCGCGTTTCTGGCGGCAATCCTGAGCAACTTCATATGGAACCGCTTCTGGACATATCCGGACTCGCGCACGAGGTCGGTACGCAAGCAGTTGATTCAGTTCACGTTCATCAGCGTTATCGGCTGGCTGGCGCGGACTGCGTGGATCGGCGCGGCCTATCTGCCGCTGGGCGCACTGCTGATGCCGATCGTGCAGCCGCTGATCCTGTGGCAGAACCCGGCGTTTACCCCCTCGGAGACGGCGGAGGCCAAGCTGGGGACGATGGCGGCGCAGATTATCGGCGTGGTGGTGGTGATGTTCTGGAACTTCTTTGCGAACCGTTACTGGACTTACAACGACGTGGATGCCGCAGAAAAAGTGAATTAGCCCGCGCAGCACAGGCTAAGTGCTTCTACCTAAATATGCTATAATCGCTCTCAATTGCTTGTGGCTTGGAGTATTGTGATGCGACGTGTAATCATCTGGTTCGCTGTATTTATAGGGCTGGTAGGTAGCCTTGCAATTGTCACCGCGCAGGATGGAGAACGCCTGAGCAACCCTGGCATGGAGGAAGGGACATTTGGCCCTTATACCACCCGCCGCGAAGGGGAGTTCCCGGTTTATTTACCGAGCGCGTGGCAGCACTGGTTTGCGCCACAAAACGGCGATTTTACCAATCGTGGTGATCGCACCGCCATTTACCCCCACCCCGGCCCCGCGCCCGACCCCAAAGAAGGCTCACGCGCGATCAATATTAGCTGCGGCTTCGTGACCTGTACTGTGGCGATTTACCAGCAGGTCAGCGTCACGCAGGGGGCGAATATTCAGGCCAGCGCCTTCGCGCAGGTCAAAGCCTGTAACCCCCCGGAAGGCGGCGAGACCTGCGGCTCGGCAGTCGAATCGGGCGCGCGTACACGGATCGGCATTGACCCCAACGGCGGCACCGACCCGAATGACCCGGATATTGTCTGGTCAGGCTTTGTTGAACCGCATGACCGCTGGGAGCAGATGAGCGTCAGCGCGACGACGACAGGCACCACCGCCACGCTGTTCCTGTACTCGACGCAGGGCAGCACCGCAGACCTGAACCGCACGTACTGGGATCAGGCTTCGTTGACGGGTGGCGGCACAGGCGGGGCATCAACCCCCGGCGCGACTGCTGTCCCCCCCACCCCTACGCCAATCCCTGAAGTGCCGTTTGTCGTACCGCAAAACGCCCGCCCGGATGGTTCCATCGTGCATGTGGTGGGCGCGGGCGATACGCTGGACAGCATCGCCTTTGCTTACCAGTTAAGCGGTACAGAACTGCTCGAACTTAACCCGAACCTGAATCGCGGCAGTATTTTACGAATCGGGCAGGAGATTCTGGTACAGGCAGCAGGTACGGGGGTCGCCGCGCAGCCGACAGTTGACCCGGCGACCTCAGAAACGACCCCGCCTGTTGACACCAGCGTTTCTGGCCCGGCAGTGAACCCCGGCGGCGGCTCTCTCCCGGCCAGCATTGTCGAAACGGGCGCTTTTGGCGCGGGCAGCAATACCATCCTTCTCGGCCAGTCGCCAGATCAGGCGGCGTTCGACCTTGCGTTGATTCCGGTGTTACAGCTTCCTGTCGGGGTGAACGCGGTGGACAGCAGCAACCGCCGCGCCGCCGTCTCGACCATGATCCTGTCCAGCCCGGGGCTATCGGCGGAGAACATCGTTGCGGCTTACGCAGAGCAGCTTGAGGCGCTTGGATGGCAGCAGGCACGTGGCAGAGATGGGGTCACGGGCGCGTGGAGTACGTGGAGCTTTACGGACAGCGCGGGAGCCACATGGACGGCTTCGTTATCCGTCCTGTCCACACCGGGCGCTGAAGCTGAATACACGGCGACCCTGTACATCCGGGAAAGCCCGCCGCCAGCCCCGGAGACCGCTGGATAAGCGAAAACGCAGGCTGCGGGAATTTGAAGCGATGCCCACATTCACAGGGGCGGACAGACAGCGTTCGCCCCTGTGCGCGTCCTGCTCATCAGCCCACTGGCACCGCTTCCAGAGCGAGATCGTGTAAGGCAATCACAGTCCTTTCGAGATTGGCATCCTCTACCACAAACGAAATGCTGCATTCGGACGCGCCCTGGGCGATGGCGATCACGTTAATGCCTTCGTTCCCCAATGTCGAGAAGATGCGCCCGGCAACCCCCGGCGTACCTTTCATCCCCGCGCCGACAGTGGTGACGATGACGACTTCTTCCATCAGTTGAATCTCGTCAATGTTGCGGCGGGCGATCTGGTCGGCAAATTCGGCTTCCAGCGCGCTTTTTACGTCGCGCGCTTTATCGTCGGTCACGACAAAGCAGAAGCTCTGCTCGGAAGAAGCCTGCGAGATCATCAGGATATTGGCTCCAGCCTGCGCTGTGGTCAGGAAGGCGCGGCCAGCGATACCCGGCACGCCGATCATGCCGCGCCCGCCCACCGTCACCAGCCCGACATGACGCACACTGGTGACGGCCTTAATCACGGTCGCGCTGGGTTCGCTCTCAAGGCCGATGAGCGTCCCCGGATGCGCCGGGTTAAACGTGTTGCGGACACGCAGCGGGATGTTTTTGTCGAGAATCGGCTGGACTGTCTTGGGGTGCAGCACCTTCGCGCCATAAAACGCCAACTCGCCGACTTCCTGATAGGACACGTAGGGCAGCACACGCGCGCGCGGGTCAATGCGCGGGTCGGTGGTCATCACGCCGTCCACGTCCGTCCAGATAATCAGCTCGTCGCTGTTGGTGATCGCCGCGAAGATCGCGCCGCTGTAATCGCTGCCGCCGCGCCCCAGCGTGGTAAAGGCTCCGTCGGCGGTCGCGCCGATGAAGCCGGTAATCACGGGCGTGATGCCCCGCGCCAGCGCGGGCAGCAGCTTCGCCTGCACCAGCGCCTCGGTCTGCGGCCAGATTGGATTGGCACTCTGGTAACAGTCGTCTGTGACAAGAAACTCGCTGGCATCATAGGCCTGCCCCTGCACCCCCTGCTCGCGCAGGGCTGCCGCGACCACACGGCTGCTCAGGCGCTCGCCGAAGGACACGATCGCGTCGGCGATGCGCGGCGTAAGTTCGCCCAGAATATTGATCGCCTGACAGACCTCGACAAATTCGTCAATGAGGGCGTTGATCTGGCTGATGGTTTTCTCGCGCACGCCGTTGGGCGGCAGCAGGCGGTTAATGGCTTCGTGGTGACGATCGCGCAGTTCCTGGGCGCTTGCCAGATACTCCCAACGATTGCCAACCCCGGCCATCTTTGCCGCGTGAATCAGCGTGTCGGTTACGCCGGACATGGCCGACACCAGCACGACGACCTGATTACCCTGTGCCAGCTCGCCCGCAACAATGTCTACAACCTGCTGAACAGCCTGCGGGCTGCCGACTGATGTACCCCCGAATTTCATTGTCAGTAATGCCATGATGTTTACCCCTCCCGGATGATGGCATAAAAAAAGCGTGTGGGCGATTTTCCACACGCTTTTGAGTGACTTGTTCTGGTACTCTACGGCGACCTTCAGGGTAAGCGGAAATGCCCTCGCATGTGTTTATGTGAGGTAGTACCAGTACCCATAGTCATGGTGGAGAGATTGTGCTGGTACATATATCCACTTTCCCGAAGTAACCTGTAGGGTAGGATAGCGCCTTTAGAGGAACGTGTCAAGCACTGCGAGACACAATTTCCGCCGAGTCTTATGCCCCATTTTAACGGCGGGGGCTGTAACAGCGCTGGCTTGACTCGCCGCCGCGAGGTGAATATAATCACAATGGTTCATAACGGTTCAATATAAACAAGGACATTCATGAAAGAAGCCCACACGCTGCCGCTGTTGAAAAGAATGCCAGTACCAGCCCGAAGCAAAAAGTTCCTGTCTTACTACAAGCCGTATCTGGGGCTGCTGGCCGCAGACATGGCGTGCGCGTTTGTGATCTCCGTCATCGCCCTGCTCTTCCCCCTGATTACCCGATACATCACCAAAGACGTGTTAGAAGCCGCGCCTGCCGACGCGCTCCAGCAGCTTTTGGTGATGGGCGTGATTATGCTGGTGCTGGTGGCTGTTCACATCGTGTGTGAAATGTTCGTGGATTATAAAGGCCACATGATGGGCGCGATGATGGAAAGCGACATGCGCCTTGAACTGTTCGAGCATTATCAAAGACTGTCGTTTAGTTTTTATGATGAGCAGAAAACCGGCCAGCTTATGACGCGGCTCACGAATGACCTGTTCTGGCTGTCGGAACTGTATCATCATGGCGCAGAAGATATTGTCATTTCGTTTCTCAAGTTCGCTGGCGCGTTCGTGATCCTGATTACGATCAACGTGGAGCTAACATTAATCCTGTTTCTTTTTCTGCCCGTGATGGCGGTTTATGCCTTCTATTTTAACAGGCGGATGAACCGGGCGCTGCGAAGCAGCAAGGACAGGATTGGCGACATCAACGCGCAAGTGGAGGACACGCTGGCCGGCATCAGGGTGGTCAAGTCGTTCACGAATGAAGCCATTGAAAGCCGAAAGTTCAGGCGAGAGAACCAGCGTTTTGTAGACAGCCGGGGCGAAGGCTATAAGAGCGAGGCTTACTTCAGCGCCGGGATGACGGCCTCCACGCATCTCCTCACGATTACTGTGGTCATTCTGGGCGGCGTGGGCATTGTGAATGCGTCGCTCGATCTGGCGGATGTGGTGACGTACCTGCTGTGCGTCGGCATCCTCATCGAGCCGATTCAGCGCATGGTGAACTTCGCCCGGCTGTATCAGGAAGGCATCACCGGATTCAGCCGCTTTATGGACGTTCTGGAGGTGCAGCCGGATATTCAGGATGCACCGGACGCGGTGGAACTGGCGCATATGCGGGGGGACATCACCTTCAGGGATGTCAGCTTCAGGTACAGGGATGAGCATCAATACGTGCTGAAAGACATCAACCTGCATATAAGCGCCGGGGAGTATGTGGCTTTGGTGGGGTCTTCGGGCGTGGGCAAGACCACGCTGTGTTCGCTGATCCCGCGCTTTTACGAGGTGACGACGGGGGAAATCCTGATTGATGGGCAGAATATCAGGGATGTTCGCCTGCAATCGCTGCGAAAGCATATCGGAATCGTGCATCAGGATGTTTATCTGTTTGCCGGCACTGTGGGGGATAACATCCGTTATGGCAAGCCGGAAGCCAGCATGGAAGAAGTTGTTGAGGCGGCCAAAAAGGCGAACGCGCACGATTTTATTATGGCGCTGCCGGACGGCTACGATACGGACATCGGCCAGCGGGGGGTAAAACTCTCTGGCGGGCAGAAGCAGCGGTTAAGCATCGCCCGCGTGTTCCTGAAAGACCCGGCCATCATCATCTTTGACGAGGCGACCAGCGCGCTGGATAACGAGAGCGAAAAGGCTATTCAGGCATCGCTCGAAAAACTGGCCGACAACCGTACCACACTGGTCATCGCGCACCGTTTGACCACCATCAGAAACGCACGGCGAATCGTGGTGCTGACCGATCACGGCATTGATGAACAGGGGACGCATGAGGAATTGATCGCGCTAAACCACACCTACGCGAACTTATACAATATGCCTCTGGAAGTATGAGCAGAGGCAGTTGGCAGGGATGCGGCGCGGGGCTATAGTTATCGCAGGTTTTCAGCATAAGGCAGACGCACCATGCCATGTTTCATCAAAGTTTTAACGCCTTCCGGGCTGGCAGACGCGGATTACAGCGCGGAATCGCTGCAAGAGGCCGCGCGGTACGAGCCGGAAGGCATCTACACGGTCACGAATACATACAACACATTTCAGACCCTGAAGCTGGACGCGCACCTGGATCGCATGGAAGATTCGGCGCGGCGCGAGAATATCCCCCTGACGCTGGACAGAACACGCCTTAAAAAGACGCTGCGCCAGCTTATCGCCGAGGCGGGTTATGGCGATGTGCGCTTCCGCGTGACGGTGCCGCAGCAGCAGCCCGATCATCTGATTATCAGCCTTGAGCCGTTTCATCCCCTCTCGCCCGAAGTCATCCGGCAGGGGGTGCGCTGCATCACCGCGCCGGGCATGGCACGGCGCAACCCGGCGGCCAAAACGAACGACTGGGCGCAGGACAGGCAGCAGTTTCAAAAACCGGAAGGGGTGCATGAGGTGCTGCTGGTTGGCGCAAATGGGGAAATTCTGGAAGGCTTCGGCAGCAACTTCTACGCGGTGCTGAACGGCGAACTGCGTACCGCTGGCGAAGGCATCCTGCCGGGCATCGCGCAGCAGATCGTCTTTACTGTCGCGCAGGGGGTGCTGCCTGTACGGCGCGAGGCGGTCACGATACGCGATTTAGCCCAGCTTGAAGAAGCCTTCATCACCAGCAGCAGCCGGGGCATTGTGCCAGTGGTGAACATTGACGGTGTGCCTGTCGGCACAGGCGCACCGGGGGCGCGCACGCTGACGCTGCGTGCCGCTTATAACGACTGGGTGCAGGCGCATCTGGAAGCGCTGTAGGCTTAATCCAGCGGCGCTTTGAAGTCGTAGATACCGTCCCGGATCGCCCAGCGCATCCCGGTGGCACGGCTGGTGAGGATGTCGCCTTCCTGAATCAGCGGCGAACCTGTCTCCGGGCAGACGAAAATGGTCTCGCTGCTCAGGTTGTTGGGCGCGTCGCGGGTGCTGGCCGCTGCCTGCACAAATACGCTGGGGGTAACGAGCAGCCCGCTGTACTGAAGCAGGCTATCTAACCCGACCAGTAGATCGGTTGGCACGGCACGCTTGAGCGCGCCCACACGGAAGAACGACACGGGCAGGCGCTTATGCACGGTAAAGCCCGCGCGCCGAAGTTCCCGCTGAATGTACTCCGGGTGAAAGTCAAAATTCAGCTCGACAAACTCCACCGGGGCGAGGTCGAAGGGACTCCACGTCTGCTTTTGCAGCGCATAGCGCAGCATGGCCTTCAGGTTCTGCTTGTTGGCGTGTTCCAGAATAAAAACGCCGTTGGGAACCAGCGCGCGCCGCACCTGCGCCAGCACGGACTGCACCTGCGTAATATGGTGGATGACGCGGATCATGGTGGCGGCATCGAACACGCCGGGGCGAAACGGCAGCTTGTAGGCATCGGCGGCGACGTAGACGAAACGGTCGGAACGACCGAGATGCTCCTGCGCGTATTGCAACTGCGAGAGCGAGTAATCCACTAAGACAACCTGTTTATAGCTGTCGTACTCGCGCGTTAAACGGCCAAAGCCCGCGCCAAGCTCCAGCAAGCGCCGCCCACCCGGGGGCAGCAAGCGCTGCAGGGCGATGCGCTCAACCCGGTCTTCATAATCACGGTCTTTGCTTTCCCAAAATTCCGTGCGGTAATTTGAACCCTCATAATCACAGATTTTAGGCCGGGGTTCGGGCTTGGGCATACCAGTTAACCTCATTCACCTTCTACTTAACTAATACTACTGTGCTTCCACATCGGTTTCAAGCGACGGCAGCAGATCACCCGCCCGGCGCAGGCGTAGCCACGATAATCCCGGTGTCCTCTTCGCCGCCAGTCATCAGGGTAGACGTTGGGAAAAGGCCGGGTGTGGTGGTCGGCATGATCTGCGTCGTCGCGGCGGGCATATCTGTGGGCTGGAGCGGCGCGCTGTTTATCGGCGTGGATGTCGGGAACACCTGCGGCGTGCCGCCAATGCTGTTTGCGTCGCCTTCATTGAGCGGCGGTTGGGCAGCCTGTGCCGAGGCGCACTCCGCCGACTGCACGTTGAAGGCTTCCGGGTTGCAGCCATCGGTATAAAGATAGGCACGCTCTGGAAGCTGCATGTCCAGCCACTGGATGCCCCCCTGAAGGACGATCCCGGTCTCCTGTACAGGCCCCACACCACGCGCATTCAGGCGCTGGTTCTCGTAGGCAAACGGATAGTTTTCTCCGGCTGTGGTGGAGAAGCCCGGCCAAGGCTGTTCGCTGTAGGGGTTGGGCTGGGTGATGAGGTTGGGCGGCGGGGTGCCGTTTACCCAGTCCACCATCATGGTGGTGGCCTCGCCCCAGTCGTTGGGCAGGTTGTTCAGCCCATAGGCCAGCGGCTCAAACAGCAGGCGCAGGTTGCCGGCGACATCGGCCAACTGCGTCTGGTCAAGCGGGATGACGGCGCGCACATCAAGCGAAACGGGCAGGGTCTGGTCTATGTCCACATCAAGATCGAGGCGTACAGGCAGGCGCAGGCCGATGGGCAGGGTGAGGCTTACGGGCGTGTTTACGGGGCTGTTGTTCAGGATGATCTGCGCCGTAGCGGAAAGCTCGACGGGCTGTGTCAGCACGACAACCGTGTCTTTTTCCAGCGGCACGGTAAACTTCACGTCAATGGTATCGCGCACCGGAATCGTCCAGTCAATGTCGGCCTCGCTGAGCGCGACAAAGCTGCTGTGCAGGCCAGAGACCAGCGGATTGGCAATATCGTTGGTAATGGTGAACAGATAAGCGCCTAAAAACAGCAGGACGATAACCAGAATAATATTCACAACAAACGAAAAAATAATCATGAAGCGCCAAATCCATTTGCGCAGACTTCTGAAGAACGCCCGCATAACTGCCTCCTCAAGCCGAAGGGGTGGAAAGACCCGGTACCAAAACTATACAACAGGCTTTAGCCTGTGAGCAAATAGATCGCGCATCATCACGAAAAGTGCGGCTTTACAGCCTTGTCCGTAGTTGTCCTTATGGTTTTTAAGGGATCAGATCTTCGATGTATAGCGTGCGTCTGCCATCCGCATTCAGGTATAGGGGCGGGTTTCAAGCCCGCCCGTGAAACCTCTGGGATGCGGGAGGGTCACAGACCCTCCCCTACGCAATACGTATCGCTGCTCTGTTAACGATGGATCGTGCTTAGAGGCCAGCGTCGCGGCGCAGCGCCTCGGCCTTGTCGGTCTTTTCCCACGGCACGTCGAGGTCGTCGCGCCCGAAGTGACCGTAAGCGGCAACCTGTTTGTAGATGGGGCGGCGCAGGTTGAGATCGCGGATAATGGCCGCCGGGCGCAGGTCAAAATGCTTACGGATGAGCGCCTCAATTTCATCTTCGGGGATCACGGCTGTGCCGAAGGTTTCCACCGCCAGCGAGGTCGGCTGTGCCACGCCGATAGCGTAGGACACCTGCAACTCGAAGCGCGAGGCCAGCCCAGCGGCGACGACGTTCTTCGCCACATAACGCGCCATGTATGCCGCGCTGCGGTCCACTTTGGTGGCATCCTTGCCGGAGAACGCGCCGCCGCCATGCCGCGCCACGCCGCCATAGGTGTCCACGATGATCTTGCGCCCGGTCAGGCCAGCGTCGCCCAGCGGGCCGCCGGTGACAAAGCGCCCGGTGGGGTTGATAAAGATGCGGGTGTTCTCGTCCAGCAGTTCGGCTGGCACGGTGGTGCGAATGACGTTCTGGATCACCTGCTCGCGGATGTCCTGCTGCGAGATTTCCGGCGCGTGCTGGGTGGAGATGACGATGGTGTCAATACGCTTGGGCTTGCCCTGCGCGTACTCGACCGTCACCTGACTCTTTGCGTCCGGGCGCAGCCACGGCAGTTCGCCGTTCTTGCGCGCTTCGGCCAGGCGGCGGGTGAGCCTGTGCGACAGCGAAATGGTCAGCGGCATGAGTTCTGGCGTTTCGTCGCAGGCAAAGCCGATCATCATGCCCTGGTCGCCCGCGCCGATGGCTTCAATCTCGGCATCGGTCATGCTGCCCTCGCGGGCTTCCAATGCCTGATCCACACCCTGCGCGATGTCGGCAGACTGCTCCTTGATGGAGACGATCACGCCGCAGGTTTCGGCATCGAAGCCGTATTTGCCGCGTGTATAGCCAATCTCGGTAACGGTGCTGCGGACGATGCGCTCGATATCCACATAGGCGCTAGTCGTGATTTCCCCCATCACGACTACCAGCCCGGTGGTCGTCGCCACTTCGCAGGCCACACGCGCGTTCGGGTCCTGCGCCAGAATCGCGTCCAGAATGGCATCTGAAATCTGATCGCACATTTTATCCGGGTGGCCTTCGGAGACCGATTCGGAGGTGTAGAAATACCGGGGTGAAGTCATGAACGTGAGATTTGCCACCTGCTGCTCCTTGAGTTGAACCATATAGCCCTTCCTTAACTCCTCTGTTCCTGAAAGGAAACAAAAACGCCCCATCCTGTGGAAGAGGCGTGTTCATACTTGATGTCGCATCGCTCATCTCCCAGAGAAATCTCTGTCGGAATTGGCACCTTCCCGATGCTTCAGGGGTTGCCGCGGTTTCGCAGGGCCGTTTCCCTCCGCCGCTCTTGATGAATGAGTGCTGTTCAGCACATTTAGATTGTTGATAAGATTACAGGGCGCTACCTTACATCAACCTAATATCGTCACTATAGCATACAAGCAGATGCGAATCAACAGGGCAAAATCAGCGGCCTGCCGTCGAGAACAGGTCGTTTAAAACCCCAGCATGTTGCTGCGACCACGCCCCAGATGCGCCATAAACTCGGCGCGGGTTTTAGGGTCTTCGCGGAAAGTGCCGAGCATGGCGCTGGTGGTCATGCTGCTTTCGTGCTTCTTCACGCCGCGCATCATCGAACACATGTGGATGCCATCCAGCACCACCGCAACCCCCTGCGGCTCCAGCACTTCGTTGATGAACTCGGCAATCTGGTGTGTCATGCGCTCCTGCACCTGAAGGCGGCGGGCGAATACATCCACGATGCGCGGAATTTTCGATAGGCCGATGACCTTGCCGCTGGAGATGTAGGCGATATGCGCCCGCCCGATGAACGGCAGCATGTGATGCTCGCACAGGCTGTAAAACTCAATATCCCTGACGATCACCATATCGTCGTAATCCACATGGAAAATGGCCTGATTAATCAGCCTGACCGGATCAACACGATAGCCGCTGAGCAGTTCGTCGTAAGCGCGGGCGACACGCTCCGGCGTTTTTACCAGCCCTTCCCGCGCGGGGTCTTCGCCGACTGCTTCCAGAATCTGAGCGGTGGCAGCAGCGATCTTTTCCAGGTCAACAGCGGGCAGATTCAACTCAAAGGCATCGAGAAAATCTTCTGAATTCAGTTTCTGGTTCATTAAATCATCCTCGTCTTCGTAAACGCCAGCACGTCCATTATGACGACTGTTGCTGCTGTGTTTATTATAACGGCTTGCAGAAGACATGCGTGTATTCCCTTTTTATCCCCAATACCGGATGTATGAAAAGCGCCCGGCGTTTCGTAAAATCAACAGGCATTACAGCACGGGCAGTTAAGCTGGTGGTTAGAAGGGTGTGAAAGTCGCGTAATGGCGGTAAACGCCGTGCTTGATGGAAGTATGGATTGTGGCTACCATCATATTTAAGTTGATTTTAAGATGCTGCGCAACCTGCCATCCTTACCTAGCACTACGTGAGTTGCTGGCAAAAGAGATTAGTCATGGACATGATCGAGATTGAAAACCTGCGTCTGCGCTGCGTGATCGGCTTCAGCCCGCATGAACGCAAGGACAGGCAGGACGTGGTGATTAACCTGCGGCTTGGCACAGATATGCGCCGGGCGGGCGAAAGCGATAACCCGGACGATGCCTTCAATTATCGCACAGTGACCAAAGCCATTATTCAGCATGTCGAGCAGTCGGAGTATTTTCTGGTGGAGAAGCTGGCGAGTGAGATCGCTAAAATCTGCGTGGTAGAACACGGCGCGGCGTATGCCCAGGTGCGGGTGCATAAGCCGGGGGCGCTGCGTTTTGCCGACAGTGTGGGCGTGGTGATCGAGCGCAGGCCAGAAGATTATGCCTGAACACAGCGTGTTCGTTTCGCTTGGCTCGAACATCCGGCCAGCGGAAAATCTGGCGGCGGCGGTGCGGCTGCTGCGCGAGCGCTGCCGCGTTGTGGCGGTGTCGGCGGTTTATCGTACCGCGCCACAGGGCGACCCGGCGCAGGCGGATTTTCTGAACGCGGCGGTGAAATTACAGACCACGCTGACCCCGGAAACCTTCAAAACAGAGGTGATCGGCGATATTGAATGCGCGTTGGGGCGGGTGCGCGACCCGCTCAATAAAAACGCGCCGCGCACGATTGATCTTGATATTTCGCTGTGGGATGACTCGGTGTTTGATTACGGCGAGAAGCCCTGGCATGTGCCAGAGCCGGACATCGTGCGCTTCGCGCATGTGGCAGTGCCGCTGGCCGAGCTTGCGCCCGATTATGTGCATCCCGAAACAGGGCAGACACTGGCACAGATCGCGGCGGGGCTGGACAGCAGCGGCGTGCAGCGCGTGGCACAGGTGATTGAGCCATGACAGCGATCAGCTACCGCGTTAACCCGCCAGTTAACAACGCCGCGCTGAACGCCCTGTTTGCCTCAGCATGGGCGCAGCACCGGGACAGAGACTTTGAACAGCAGCTTCGGCGCAGCCTCGCCTATGTCTGCGCCTTTAGCGATGGACAGCTCATGGGTTTTGTGAATCTGGCGTGGGATGGTGGCATCCACGCTTTTTTGCTGGACACCACCGTTCATGCTGGCTGGCAGCGGCGCGGGGTTGGCCGGGCGTTAGTGATGCAGGGCATCGCCGCTGCTCATGAACGTGGCATCGTGTGGGTGCATGTGGATTACGAGCCGCATCTGGAAACGTTCTACCGCGCCTGCGGCTTCATGCCGACACGCGCCGGGTTAATCAACCTTAGCGCTTCTATGACCTGACACTACCCGAAACACCGCCATAAGGTACAATAACGCCGCTTTGCCGCGCCAGATCACACGGCATAGAGGGAGTTTCAAACACATGACTTTGATAGATTACGGGCGTATCCTGCTGCGACGCGGGTGGATTATCGTGCTGCTTGCCGTCATCGCCGCAGGCAGCGCTTATTTCCTCGCCAGCGGACAAACCCCGATTTACGTTTCGACACAGCGCGTCCTGATGCAGCCGACCCGCGTGGACGCAGGGCTGACACAGGCCAGCAAGTCGCTGCTTGGCCCGCATGTCGCCTATCTGGACAGCGAGTTCCGCGCGCAGGAAGTTATTGACCGCCTGCAACTGGATATGACCGCCAGCCAGCTTAAGGAAAACGTCACCATCGCGGCCAATGAGCTGAATCTGACGATCCAGATAGATGTGAGGCTGCCAGACGGTGATCTGGCGAATGATGTCGCGCGTGAATGGGGCAACCTGCTCATCCAGTACCGGGTGGCGGAAAACCAGCGCGCCCGCCGGGAAGACCACGTAAACGCCAGCCTACAGGATAACGCGCGTTACACGCTGTTCAGCCCGCGTCCGGCGCTCAACGCGGCAGCCGGGGCTGTGCTGGGGGTGCTGCTGGGGTGCGTCGTCATCTTCGTGCTGGAATATCTTGAAAGCAGCATCGTCCGCAACCGTGACGATGTTGAGAGCCTGTTAGAAGTCCCCGTGCTGGCGGCTGTACCGGATATGGAGGCGTAGCTTATGGCCGATCTGATTACCCTTAAAGAACCGCGTTCGGCTGCTGCCGAAGCCTTCCGCGCGCTGCGTACCAGTATGATGTTCAGCAGCATTGACAAGCCTGTCAGCACGCTGATGGTGACATCGGCGGCGCAGAGCGAAGGCAAAAGCCTGATTGTCGCTAACCTGGCTGTTACGCTGGCGCAGAGCGGCAATACCACGATTCTGGTGGATGCTGACCTGCGTAAGCCCGTGCAGCATGAGGTGTGGGGCATTAAAAACGAGCGCGGTCTGACGACGATGCTGCTGGACAGCAGCGCTGTCGCCACGCCGCCATTGGTGGAGACAGAAGTACCAGACCTGCACATCCTGCCCAGCGGGCCGCTGCCGCCCGTCCCTGCCGACTTCCTGAGCAGCCAGCGCATGAGCGATGTGATCGGCGTGCTGAAGGCGCGGGCGCATTACATCCTGTTCGACAGTCCGCCCGTATTGGCCGCCACCGATGCCGCGCTGCTTGGCTCAAAGGTGGACGGGGCGCTGCTGGTCATCCGCGCCGGACACACCCGCCGCGACCATGCGCTGCGCGCGCGGCAAATGCTGGAGCGTGTGCATGTGCGTATCCTCGGCGCTGTCCTGAGCAACGCGCCACGAGAAGCCACCGCGACTTATTACGGCTAGGAGAAGGCTATGCCCCAGCAGCCGCAAACATTTGAAAAAGTCATCAGCCAGACCGTCGCCCTCAATTACCTGCTTTACCTGCCGCCCGATTATGACGCACAGGAAAAGTGGCCGCTGATTCTGTTCCTGCACGGCTATGGGGAACGCGGCGACGACCTCGATAAGGTCAAAGCAAACGGACTGACGAAAAACATCGAGCAGGGGCAGGACTATCCGTTTATAATCGTTTCACCGCAGTGTCCCGACACGACGGTCTGGCCGGAGCAGGTGTCCGCACTTGACGCGCTGCTTGATGAGGTCATCGCGCGGCACAACGTGGATACGCGGCGCATCTACCTGACCGGGCTGAGCATGGGCGGTTATGGCACGTGGTATCTGGCCTCGCGCTACCCGGAGCGCTTCGCGGCAATCGCGCCAATTTGCGGCGGCGGTAGCTGGTGGATGCCGGAGCGCCTGAAGAATACGCCCACATGGGTCTTTCATGGGGATGCCGATGATGTGGTGCCGTTGATTGAGTCGGAGCTTATGGTGCAGTGGCTGCGCGAAGCGGGCAACGAGGTGACTTTTACAGTTTACCCTGATGTAGATCATGATTCATGGACAGCGACTTATAATAACCCGAAACTATATGAGTGGTTCATGAAGCACAGCACGCCATGAGCCAATAAGTACGCACGGAGTTGCAGATGTGATATCTATCGAATTAATCCTTTTTATTACCGGTATCCTGCTGCTTATCAGCATTCTGGCAAGCAAAGCGTCCGCGCTGCTGGGTGTGCCAGCATTAATCCTGTTTATCCTGATCGGGATGCTGGCTGGCTCTGAGGGGCCGGGTGGAATCTACTTCGACAACCCCTGGTTAACGCAATTCCTCGGTGTGATCGCGCTGGCTTTTATCCTTTTCTCTGGGGGGCTGGACACAAGGTATGAGGATATTCGCCCCATATTGTGGTCGGGCCTGTCGCTGGCGACATTCGGCGTACTGATTACGGCGGTGGCAACCGGCCTGTTCGTCCATCTGATTCTTGACCTCGAACTGCTGGAAGCCGTTATGCTGGGGGCTATTGTCGGGTCTACCGACGCGGCGGCGGTCTTTGCGACCATGCGCTCTGGCGGGGTACGGCTTCGGCATCGCATCGAGAGGCTGCTGGAATTTGAATCGGGCAGTAATGACCCGATGGCTATCTTCCTCACGCTGGCGCTCATCCAACTAGCCAGCAACCCCGAAACCCCTGTTATTCAGCTTGTCCCCATGTTCATACAACAGCTTATACTGGGCGGGGTTGGTGGTTACGTGATGGGCAGGGCAATGGCCTGGGTCATCAACCGTACACGCCTGACTTATGAGGGACTGTACCCTGTTTTAACCATCTCGCTGGTGCTGATATTTTACGCGGCGACAACGCTCATCGGCGGCAGCGGTTTTCTGGCGGTTTACATCGGCGGGTTAGAACTGGCGCGGAGGGACTTCATCCATAAGAAGAGCCTGATGCGCTTTCATGATGGCCTCGGCTGGCTGATGCAGATCACCATGTTCCTTGTGCTGGGACTGCTGGTCTTCCCTTCAGAGCTTATCGAAGACCCGATACCCAAAATCCTGATCGCGCTGTTTCTTATCGTGGTTGCCCGCCCGGTCAGCGTGATGATTATGCTGCTGTTCAGCAAGTTCAACCTGCGGGAGCGCATCCTCATTTCGTGGGTGGGGCTGCGCGGGGCAACGCCGATCATCCTCGGCACGTTCCCGCTGCTGGCTGGTGTACCCCACGCTGACATCATCTTTAACATCGTGTTCTTCGTGGTACTCAGTTCAGTCGCTATACAGGGGCCGCTGATCGTGCCGCTGGCGCGCTGGCTGGGGCTGGAAAACCCGGACAAGCAGCCGCCGAAATTCCCGCTGGAGTACGAATCTTCCCTGGCGATTGGAAATCAGCTCACCGAAATCACCGTCACGCCAGACTCCGCGATCGTTGGTCAGCAGATCGTTAATCTCCACCTGCCGGAAAATGTGCTGATTTTGCTGATTGGCCGGGGGGATAACTTTATCACGCCGCGTGGCAGTACACATCTGAAAGCCAAAGACCGGCTGCTGGTGCTGGCCGATAAGGACGCAGCCGACTACCTGAACACGCTGATAGAACCAGAGAAGCAGCTATAACTTTGAATTTGCGCTTGTACCCGGTTGTGTTGCAGCGGAAACGTCAACAGAACCTCGTGACAGCACTATACAACAGGAACCCGACATCTTGAAAAGCGGAAAATCCACCCAAGCGATTCACGGCAGGCGTGACCCGACTTATCGCAGCGCCAACTACCCGGTTTACAACAGCGTCACCTTCGCGGTCGAGAAAAGCAGCGACTATGAACGGCACGGCGCAAAGGACGATTTTTACTTCTACGGACGCAACGGCAACCCCACGATTCGCAATGTTGAGGAAAAGCTGGCGCGGCTGGAAGGGGCGGAGGACGGTGTGTTGTTCGCCAGCGGCATGGCCGCCGTTACCGCCACGCTGCTGAGCTTCGTCAGAAATGGGGATGCGGTGGCGGCATCGTCGCGGTTGTATGGGGTGGCATACCGCTTCCTGCGCGATGTGCTGCCGCAGTTCGGCGTTGATGTCCACTTTCTGGATGCCGATGAACTCTATCAGATTCAGAAATTCGCGCCGACGGCTAAAGTCGTCTATTTTGAAACGCCGATCAACCCCACTTCGGCCTGCCTCTCGATCAGACAGGTGGTTGAGGCGGCGCGCGAGATTGGCGCGCTAACGGTTATTGACAACACCTTCGCCACGCCGATCAACCAGAACCCGCTGGCGCACGGCGTAGACCTGAGCCTGCACAGCGCGACCAAGTACATCAGCGGGCATAGTGACCTGATGGCAGGCGTGACGCTGGGTTCAAAGGCGCATATCGAGCAGGTGCGTGACATGATGGTGCTGATGGGCGGGTGCAGCAACCCCAGCGAAGCAGCGTTAACAGACCGCAGCCTGAAGACACTGCGCGTGCGGATGGAAATACACAACCAGACGGCGATGGCGCTGGCCGTGTTTTTCAGTGGAGAGCGCAAGGTGCGGAAGGTGCATTACCCCGGCCTGCCCTCCTCGCCCGACCACGATGTCGCCAGAAGCCAGATGAGTGGCTTTGGCGGGATGCTGGCGATTGACCTGTCCTCGCTGGAGGCTGCCCGGTCATTCTGTGACCACCTGCGCATCGGCCTGAACGCCAGCAGCCTGGGCAGCGTGGAAACACTGGTGAGCATCCCGGTACTGACAAGCCATACCAACATGAGCGAGGACGAACTGGCGCGCGCCGGGGTGACACCGGGGACGGTACGCATCTCGACCGGGCTGGAAGACCTCGAAGACCTGCTGGCAGACTTCAAGCAGGCGCTGGCGGCGCTCTAAGGAGACAACCGATGCGGTTCACGATTGCTGATCTGACCTCCGGCGACACGTCGCGCATTGAGCAGTGCGCGGCGCTGCTGGTCGAGGGTTTCCGCGAACACTGGCCGGGAGCGTGGGAGGACATGGATTCCGCGCTGGAGGAAGTGCGGGAAGCGCTGCAACCAGAGAGGATATGCCGCGTGGCGCTCAGCGAGGCAGGTGAAGTGCTTGGATGGGTCGGCGGGCAGGATATGGGCTATGATGGCCGCGTGTGGGAACTGCACCCGATGGTGGTTCATGCGGAACATCGCAAACACGGCATCGGGCGGGCGCTGGTGGCCGACCTTGAAGCGCAGGCACGGGAACGCGGCGGCCTGACGCTGATGCTCGGCACAGATGACGAGGACGACATGACCAGCCTTTCCGGCGCAGACCTGTACGCCGACCTGTGGCAGCACATTCGTGACATTCAGAATGACAAAGGCCACCCTTACGAGTTTTACCAGAAGTGCGGTTTCGTCATTACCGGGGTCGTCCCGGACGCGAACGGACGCGGCAAACCGGATATTCTGATGGCAAAACGACTGTAGGAGCGCTGATTTTAGGGGTTCGTTAGACTTTTCACGTTAATTTATACACGGACGCGCGGCCAAGGTGATGATATGCTTGTCATAAGACACACGCTGCGCGCAGGCAGCACATCAGAAAGCAAATAACGGAGCGAGAAATTATCCATGAAGGGCTTAATTCTAAGCGGTGGCAAGGGGACACGCCTGCTGCCACTGACTTATACACAGGCCAAGCAGTTAATTCCGGTGGCGAACAAGCCGGTGCTTATCCGCGTGATCGAGTCCATTCGTGACGCGGGCATCAACGAGATTGGGATTGTGACCGGCAGCACCGCGCCGGAGATTATGGCGAAGCTGGGTGATGGGCGCGAGTTGGGCGTGAGCATCACGTACATCCCACAGGAAAGCCCGGACGGACTGGCTCATGCGGTGAAAATCTCGCGCGACTTTCTGGGTGATGAGCAGTTCGTGATGTTCCTGGGCGACAACGTGATTCAGGGGGGCATCAGCGATCTGATTGGCGATTTTGCGACCAACGACTGGAACAGCCAGATCGTGCTGAAGGAAGTGGAAGACCCACGCGCTTACGGGGTCGCCAAGCTGCGGGCGGATGGCAGCGTGGAAGCATTGATTGAAAAGCCAGCGAATCCGCCGAGCAATCTGGCGCTGGTCGGCATTTATATGTTCGACCACCACATCTGGGAAGCGGTCAACAGTATCAAGCCATCGCCACGCGGTGAACTGGAAATTACCGACGCGATCCAGTGGCTGATTGACGCGGGGTATCGAGTCTACCCGCATGTGCATCAAGGCTGGTGGATTGATACAGGCAAGGCCAGCGATATGCTGGAAGCCAACAGCCACCTGCTGGAAGAACTGACCCCAAGTATCGCACCAGACGCGGTGATCGAAAACTCTGAAATTGACCGCCGCGTGACTGTCGAAAGCGGCGCGCGCATCGTCAACAGCGTGATTCGCGGCCCGACGATCATCGGCGAAAATACCGAGATCATCAACAGTTACATCGGCCCATTCACCAGTATTTACCACCATGTCAGCATCTGCAACTCGGAGATTGAGCGCAGCATCATCCTGCAAAACAGCAGCGTACAGGACTTGCAGGCCCGCTTGCAGGACAGCCTGATCGGGCGTAATGCCAACGTGCGGCATAACGGCCACAAGCCGAAAACCCTGAAGATGAACCTGGGCGATCACAGTGATGTGCGGTTGGTGTAGAATAACCATTTGTACATCGACTGAGAGACGGACAAAGCAAAGGCCATGACTAATACGATTCAACTGCTGGCACTTGATCTGGACGGAACGCTGCTCAATGACCAGCATGAACTGAGTGAACGCACCGAGAAGGCGCTGAAGGCCGCGATGGCGCAGGGGGTGCAGGTGGTGCTGGCGACGGGCAAGACCCGTAATTCGGCCACAGGGCTTATCGCCCGGTTGGGGTGCGACACGCCCGGCATTTACCTGCAAGGGCTGGCGACTTACAACGGCGATGGCAGCCTGCGCTATCAATCCACGCTCGACCCGGTGATCGCGCGGCAGGTGATTACCTTTGCCGAAGATCGCGGCTTTAGCGTGGTCGCTTACAGCGGCACGCGCATTCTGGTACGCAGCCTGAGCAAAGGCACCGAGGTGCTGCAAAAATACGGCGAGCCAGCGCCGGAAGTGGTCGGGCCGCTGCAAAACCTGCTCGACAGCACGCCCATCAACAAGCTGATGGCGATCAAGATGGGCGACCACCGCGCGGTAACGGCGCTGCGCTGGCAGCTTGGGATGCAGTTGGACGGCGCGGCGCGGCTGGTGCAGGCAGGCATCCCGGATATGCTGGAAATTCTGCCGCCGGGCGCGTCAAAAGGCACGGCGCTTAAGACGCTGCTGCACGAACTGAACATCCCGGCGGCGAATGTGCTGGCGGCGGGTGATGGCGAGAACGATATTGAGATGGTGAAGCTGGCGGGTGTCGGCGTGGCAGTGGGCAACGCCTCGCCAGAGCTTAAGGCGGCTGCCGATCATGTCGTCGCCAGCAATAACGAAGACGGTGTCGCCGAGGCGATTGAGCGCTTCGTGCTGCCGCCCGCCCCCACGACCGCTGAAGCCAGCGAAGAAGGCAAACCAGAACCCGCTGTTGAGAGCGAGAATAAGGACAAAGACGAGCTATGAAAAACATCCTTGTAACCGGCGGCGCGGGGTTCATCGGCAGCGCCTTCGTCCGCTACATGATTGAGAAGCACCCGGAATACAACATCATCGTCTATGACAAGCTGACCTATGCAGGCAACCTCGATAACCTGGTAGAGGTGAGCGACGAGCCGAATTACCGCTTCGAGCAGGGCGACATCGCCCACCGCGAAACAGTGCGCCACGCGCTGAGCGCGCACGAGGTTGACACGGTGGTCAACTTCGCGGCGGAAAGCCATGTAGACCGCAGCATCCTGAACCCCGATGCGTTCATTCATTCCAATACCGCCGGGGTGCATGTCCTGCTGGACGAATCGCGGCAGCATGGCATCGGGCGCTTTCTGCATGTCTCCACCGACGAGGTGTACGGCGACATTGAGCCGGGGCATTTCTCGAAAGAAGACGACAAGTTCGCGCCTAACAGCCCCTACGCGGCCAGTAAGGCGGGCGGCGAACTGCTGGTGCGCGCCTATCACATTACGCATAAGATGGACACGGTGATCACACGCGGCAGCAACACCTTTGGCCCATACCAGTACCCGGAGAAGATCATCCCCTTCTTCGTGACCGAGGCGATTGACGACAAGCCGCTGCCCGTTTATGGCGATGGAATGCAGGTGCGCGACTGGCTGTATGTGGACGATCACGCGATGGGCATCGCCGCCGCGCTGTTTAACGGCAAGTCCGGCGAGGCGTATAACGTCGCGGGGGAGCATCACGAACACAACATCCACGTCACCCACCGCATTCTGGAACTGCTCGGCAAGCCCCGGTCGCTCATCAAGCACGTGCCAGACCGCGAAGGCCACGACCTGCGTTATGCGATGAACAGCGATAAGCTGCGCGCGCTGGGCTGGGAGCGGCAGTACACGTTTGAGAGCGCGCTGGAAACCACCGTGCGCTGGTTCCAGGAAAACGAGTGGTGGTGGCGCAAGATCAAGACAGGCGAGTATCTGGAATATTATAAGCAGCAGTACGCGGCACGGCTGGCCGCCGCGCATGACAGCGCGAACTAGCGCCTGAACTGGTTTCTCTCAAAAGCCGCAGCATCATAGTTTGCGGCTTTTCGCTTTAACGTATCTGGCGTGTTATCGCCTGTCCTGCTACCATATTGCGCGATTTGAAAATCATTGATGAGGTAAGACAACGGCTATGAAGCATTTCCGTCTCTGGACAATTATCCTCGTGGTGGCGATCTTCGGCCTGTGCGCGCTGCCCGCCCTCGCTGCCGAAGCCCCAACCACCTATGACCCCAACGTGTGTGCCGGGTTCGACGATGGCAGCGAACTCAGCGACGAGTGTATGGCGATGATCGAAGCCTTCCCGCGTCCGGTCGTTGAGGAAATCCCCTTCGATGGTTATACGCTGGACACCTACAGTTTCTGGCGCGTGGGGCCAGACCCGGTTACTACGTTTGACAGCCCCGGCGGTAACGTCAGCGGCGAGATTCCGCAGGGCTTTAACTTCGTGCGGGCGACTGATCTGAGCGTGGACGACTGGCTGCAAATTGAGGGTGGTCGCTGGCTGCGCCGTGAGGATGCGAGGTGGACACAACCTTCATTCTTCAAGGGCGTGAAGCTGGAAAACGGGCTGGAGCATCCTTTCGCGTGGGTGCTGGACCTGAGCCGTATCGCTGTCTCGGAGTATCCCGGCGGCCCGTGGGAGCCGGATACGGGGCGCTTTCTCCAGCGTTATGAGCGCGTCAATATTTTCGCTACGGCGCATGATGACGAAGGCTGGCGCTGGTACATGATCGGCCCCAATCATTGGGTGGAGCAGCGTTTTGTCGCCAAAGTGCAGCCTGTCGAGCGGCCCGAAGGCGTGAGCGGGCGCTGGATCGCCATTGACCTGTACGAGCAAACACTGGTGGCCTACGAAGATGACACGCCGGTCTATGCGACGCTGGTTTCCAGCGGACTAGCACGTACCGAAACGAACGAGGGGGTGTTCACCATGTGGGCGAAGCTCGCCGTTGATGGCATGTCCGGCGCGACAGGCGCGCCCAACGCCTACGCCCTGCAAAGCGTCCCGTGGGTGATGTATTTCGACGGTTCGATCAGCCTACACGGCACTTACTGGCATGACCTGTTCGGCTATCGCCAGAGCCGGGGCTGTGTAAATGTGTCCATCAGCGATGCGAAATGGCTATTCGATTGGTTCGCAGGCGCAGAGCCAAACGAAGATGGCGAAATCGTCAATCAGGTTTACGTCTACAGTTCCGGCGAGTACGGTGCAACCGCAACCGGGATTTAAGACACCGCGTAAGGGACATGCCGCTGGCATGTCCCTACCCCACCCCTAAGTTCATCTCCGGCACAGGCGGCACGTCGCCATCAAACAACCATGCGTCGAACAGGGCGGCCAAGTCCTGCCCGCTGACCGCCTCGGCCAGCGCGATGAAGTCCCCGGTGCTGGCGTTGCCGTACCTGAACTGCTCGCTATAGGCGCGCAGGATGTCGAAGAACGTCTCGTCCCCCACTTCCAGCCGCAGCGCGTGCAGTGTCCACGCGCCCTGTGGGTAAATGCCCTCCCCGAAAAGACTAATCGCGCCAGGGTCGCCGGGGGTGTAGCCGCGTCCGGCGATGCCGCGATAGTAGCCGCGCATGATGCGTTCCAGCGCGGCCTCGCCTTCTGTATGCTCAAACCAGAGCGCGCTGGCGTAAGTGGCGAAGCCTTCGTTGAGCCAGATGTCCTGCCAGTTGGCCGGACTAACGCTGTTACCAAACCACTGATGCGCCAGTTCATGCGCCACCACACTCTCCGGCTCTGTCCAGCCGCCCTCCCCCGCCAGCGCGCCCGGCACGATCTCCGCGCCGAACAGCGACAGGGTCTGCGTCTCCAGCGCGAAGTAGAGCGCGGTATCGGCCACGACCACGCCATAAGCCTCAAACGGGTAGGGGCCAAAAATCTCATTGAAGAACTCGATCATCTCGCCTGTGCGGGCGAACACTGGCTCGGCTTCGTCGGCAAAGCGCACGGGGAAATAGTTACGGATCAGCAGGCCGTCCGGCCCTTCGGCGGTACGCTCGACAAACTCAGCAATATTGACCGTCGCCAGGTAACTCGCCATCGGGTACTCGGTTGACCAGACATAAGTGGCCGTCTTGTCGTCCTCGATCACCTCTTGCAGCAGGCCGTTGGCCGCGACGACATACGGCTGGGGAACGGTGATGCGAAAGGTGTAGGTCGCTTTATCGCGCGGGTGGTCATTGGTGGGAAACCAGCGCGCCGCGCCCGCAGGTTCACTGGCGACGAACACGCCACCCGGATAACGATTCCAGCCCGTCGAGAAAAGGCTGCCGCCGCGCCCCGCGCCCTCGCCCGGTACGCCGCTGTACGTCACCTCGAGGTGGAAAAGCTCATCTTCCGGCAGGGGGTGGGCGGGGGCGATGAACAACTCGCGCTCGACGCGAAGGTAGCGGGCGGCAGCATCGTTAACTTCAATCTCGTCAATCTCAAAGCCGGCAAAATCCAGCGTAAACACGCTCAGGTCCTGCGTCGCATTGGCCTCGATAGTGACCGTGCCAGCGATGCTGTTTTCCTCCATGTCTACGGCAAGGTCAATGGTGTAATGCTGCACGTCGTAACCACCGTTGCCGAGGGTCGGATAATAGGGGTCGCCGATGCCAATCGTTCCCGGCTCCTGCGCCATTACCGGGCTGAGGCTGAATGCGGCCAGCAGAACCGCAAACCACAATTTACGCATATTCTCCTCCACGTATTCCCATCCAACGTACACTGAATTACTCAGAAACGATCCCTAACGTTTAATAAGAACTTTCCGGCGTGGGTGATTGAAAAACCCGCGCCCTCATGTAAAATGACGATGTACTCTGGATAAGGACAGGTGGTTATGCACATTGAACGCCCTGTGCGGCGCAGCAGCCTCAACCCGACGTATATCGCCTGCGGCTGCCTGACGGTGCTGATCGGCGGGGGTATTCTTCTGGTCATCGTCAGCATCTTCTTCCTGCCGGGCATTGTGCTGCAACTGAGCGGGTTTCAGGCGCGGGGCAATACCAACGAACTCTTTAGCGACATCACCCAGGCACCGACGGTTGAAATTACGAACCTGCAACCCACGCCCGCGCAGGTGGTGATTGAGCTGGGCGCTTATGGGACAGAGCCGTTAAACACCAACCTGTACGATTACAGCCTGACCACAGGCAGCAGCGCCAGCGGCCAGCAGGTCGCTGTAGTGAGCTTTGATGAACCCGGCTTACAGGAAATCTGCCGCCAGCGCAGCACGATCTGCGGGCCGGGCAACAGCACGTTTCGCAACGCACGTGTTGATCTGCGCCCCGGCGGCGCGGTGGTCTATGGCGAGGTCTTTGTGCCACAGGTCGGCATCTGGCAGAATGTCGGCGTGGTGATGCAGCTTACGGGCAATCATCGTATTGTGGTGGCCGGGGTGGATGTGGGCGGCGCGCTGTATTCGGCACCGCCTAACGAATTCAGCGGCACCATTGACGAGGTGGAGCGCGTGGCTAACGAGGTTTTGCAGCAGCTTGTGCTGGACGCGGGCGGCGCACGGTATAACCTCTCGCAGGTGCAGATTGACGACAGCACCCTGACACTTATCCTGCGCTGAGCGCCGGCCTTTTTGTCAGGGTAAGGGCGGGCGGCTTACAATAGAGGCAGTGCTTCAGCGATCACCATAGGGGATAAAAACATGCGGATTGTTGTTACGGGTGCGGCGGGTCGCCTCGGCGGGCTGCTCACTGCTGTCCTGCGGGAAAAGGGGCATCAGGTTACAGGGGTGGATGTCGTCGGCGATCAGGTTGAGCGGCTGGATATTACGGATTTTAAGGCAACCCGCGCGTTTATCCTCGGCCAGCAGCCGGATATTGTGATCCATCCTGCCGCGTGGACAGACGTGGACGGCTGCGCCCGCGAACCGGAGAAAGCGATCACCATCAACGGCTTCGGCACGCAGCATGTGGCGCTGGGGGCTGCCGCCGCCAACGCGGTTATGCTCCATATCAGCACAAACGAGGTTTTCGACGGCAAGGCTGGGCGACCTTATTACGAGTACGATGTCACCAACCCGACTAACCCCTACGCCTACAGCAAATGGACAGGCGAACGCGCTGTCCTGTCGCTCTGCCCCCGGCATTACATCGTGCGTATCTCATGGCTGTTCGCGCATGGGGGCAAGAACTTCCTTCAGGCGATCCTCGGCGCGGCGGAAGCAGGCCGGACTCTGCGCGTGGTGACGGACGAAGTGGCTAACCCGACCTACAATGATGATCTGGTCGAAGCGCTTGCCCGGCTGATTGAAACCGACCGCTACGGGATTTACCATCTGGTCAACGAGGGCGGGTGTTCGCGCTACGCCTTCGCCCGTTACGCGCTGGACAAAGCCGGCTTCGCCGGTACGCCTGTCACCCCGATCAGCAGCAGGGAATGGCCGCGCGCTTCGATACCGCCTGCGTATACCAGCCTCGCCAACATGGCCGGAAAACACATCGGCATCAGCCTGCGCCCATGGCAGGAAGCTGTGGACGCATTTCTGGCGAAAGAGGGGCTGGCGAAGTGAGCAAAGCATCGTGATGTCCAGCCCTGTGGATGGCCTGCTTTCGGTCATCATCCCCAACTGGAACGGCGCGAAGTTCCTGCCTACCTGTCTGGACGCGCTGGCGCGGCAGACGTACACCTCGCTTGAGGTGATCGTGGTGGATAACGCCTCGCAGGACGGTTCGCAGGCGCTGGTAAACACGCGCTATCCGGCTGTCCGGCTGCTGGAACTACCGGAAAATCGCGGCTTTACGGGCGCGTGCAACGCCGGGATGGAAGCCGCGCAGGGGGAGTATATCGCCCTGCTGAACAACGACACCGAGGCCGACGCGGAATGGGCGGCGGCGGTGGTGCGGGCGTTTGCACAGTACCCGGATGCCGGGTCGGTAGCCAGCAAAATGCTGCTTTTCGACAGGCGCGACCATCTCCACACCGCCGGGGACTTTTTCACGGTGGATGGGCGGGCGGGTAATCGCGGGGTGTGGCAGCGTGATGAGGGGCAGTTCGACCACGAGGAATACGTTTTTAGCGCGTGTGGCGGGTCAGCGGTTTACCGCCGTGCGATGCTCGATGAGGTCGGCCTGCTGGACGATGATTTCTTCTTTTCCGGCGAAGATGTTGATCTGGGCTGGCGCGCACAGTTGGCGGGGTGGCGCTGTCTTTACACACCCGCCGCAATCGTGTACCATCATTTGTCGGCAACCGGGGGCGGAAGCACCGCCAGTTATTATGATGGGCGCAACCTCATTTTTATCCTGGTGAAAAATTACCCGGCTGAGTTATGGCGTAAATACGGTTTTCTTGTAGTACGAGCGCAGGCCAAACGCGCCTGGGAGGCTGTGCGCGCCTGGCGGGGCGAGGCCGCCCGTGCGCGGCTGCGCGGGATGTGGGCAGGGCTATGGGGCGCACCACGCATGTGGCGCAAGCGCCGCGCGGTTCAACGTTTACGTAAAGTTTCGGCAGGGTATCTGGAAACAGTGTTATCCCCGCCACAGGAGTGAAGCAGTACGTGGAAGCCAGCGTACAACAGCAGCACAGGGAACAGACATTGGAAGCACAAAAGCATCCGCTACTTTCCATCGTGATTCCGGCACACAACGAGGAATATCGCCTGCCGCCGAGCCTACAGAAAATTGATGCGTTCCTGCAAAAGCAGCCTTATGAAGCCGAGGTCATTATCGTCGAAAACGGCAGTAAAGACCGGACGGTGGAAGTGGCCGAGGCGTTTGCAAAGGAACACCCGTATGTGCGGGTGATCGAGGCGGCGGTGCGTGGCAAAGGGCTGGCCGTGAAGGTGGGGATGCTGGCCGCGCGGGGCGAATACCGCTTTATCTGTGATGCTGACCTCTCGATGCGGATTGAGGACGTGACCTATTTTCTGCCGCCGCACGTGGACGATTACGACATTATCATCGCCAGCCGGGAAGGCAAAGGCGCGCAGCGCGTGGGCGAGCCGGAATATCGCCATTTGATGGGGCGCATCAACAACTGGATTATCAAGCTGGGCGCGGTGCGCGGCTTCGAGGATACGCAGTGCGGCTTTAAGATGTTCCGGCGGGAAGTGGCCGAGGACTTGTTCTCCGTGCAGCAGATGGTCGGCATTGGCTTCGACGTGGAGCTGATCTTTATCGCCAAGAAGCGCGGCTACAAGATCAAGGAAGTGCCGATCACGTGGTATTTCGATGCAGACAGCCGGATGCGGCTCATTCAGGATTCGCTCAACATCCTGCTGGAAATTCTGGCGATCCGGCGTAATTGGAGTAACGGGGTATATGCCAAAAAAGAAAGGCAAGACCTCTAACCTTATGTACGAAAATCAGATACGCAGGTACGGTTTCGAGCGTATTCTGGGTATGGACGAAGCCGGGCGGGGCGCGTGGGCGGGGCCGCTGGCTGTTGGCGCGGTCTGTCTGCCGCTGGGGCTGCCCCGGTTGACAAAGATTCTGGTTGATGTGCGCGACAGCAAGGAACTAACCCCGCGCCAGCGTGAGCGTGTGGTGGAAACGATTAAGGAGAACGCGCTGGCCTGGGGCGTGGGCAGCGCCAGCAGCGAAGAAGTGGACGCGCTGAACATCACGCAGGCGACCAAGCTGGCGATGGAACGGGCGTTGAACGACGCGCGCCAACGCTATCCCGGCTTCGAGCCGGAATGCCTGCTGCTGGACGCGCTCATCTGGCCGGAAAAAGTGCGCGAGTATCCGCAGATCAGCATCGTGGACGGCGACGCGCGTTCGCTCTCCATCGCCGCCGCCAGCATCGTTGCCAAGACATGGCGCGACGAACACATGCGCGAACTGGGCGCGGAGTTTCCACACTACGAGTTCGGCCTGCACAAAGGGTATGGCACGAAGCGGCATCAGGCCGTGCTAAAACTTTACGGCCCCTCGCACATGCACCGGATGTCCTTCGCGCCGGTGAGCAAAATCCTCAAAGAACGCTTGCAGGATTAAGACCTTGAAGCTGGCGCTTGTACACGATTGGCTCAACCAGCGCGGCGGCGCGGAAGACGTGCTGGAGGCGCTGAACGCGCTTTATCCCGACAGCCCGATTTACACCAGCCTCTACGCGCCGGGCATTATGCCGGAAAGTTACCGCGCGTGGGATATTCGCCCGTTGTGGCTCGACAGCCTGCCCGGTATTCACACGCACCACCAGCCCTATCTGCCGCTTTACCCGCTGGCGTGGGGCGGGCTGGATTTATCGGATTACGACCTCATCCTGAGCAACAAAAGCGGCTTTTGTCATGGGGTGCGGCACAGCCCGGAAACGCTGCACGTCTGCTACTGCCTCGCGCCCACGCGCTACGTCTGGCAGCTTGACCGTTATATCGCCCGTGAGGGCATGAGCAAGCCTGTCGCGCTGGCGCTGCGCCCGCTGGTGGCCGCGCTCAAGCGCTGGGATTACGCCGCCGCGCAGCGCGTGCAGCATTTCATCGCCATTTCTACCGAGATCCGGGCGCGCATCGCGCATTATTACCAGCGCGAGTCCGACATCATCTTCCCGCCAGCAGATACCACGCGCTTCCAGCCCGCGCAGACGGTTGAAGATTACTTCCTGATTGTCTCGCGCCTGATCCCTTATAAGCGGATTGATCTGGCGGTACAGGCGGCGACACGGCTCGGCCTGCCGCTGAAGATTAGCGGCAGCGGGCGCGATATGGAGCGGCTGCAGGCGATGGCCGGGCCAACGGTGGAGTTCCTCGGTTATGTGCCAGACGAGGCGCTGCCTGACCTGATGGCGCGCTGCCGGGCGTTCATCTTTCCGGGGCTGGAAGATTTCGGCATTACGCCTGTGCAGGCACAGGCCGCTGGCCGTCCGGTCATCGCGTATGGCGGCGGCGGCGCGCTGGATACGGTGATCCCCGGCGTGACTGGCGAGCATTTCCATGAGATGAGCGTCGAGTCGCTGATGGCCGTGATGGCTGATTTCGATGCCAGCCGTTATGATACACGTGTGCTGCGGTCACACGCAGAGCGCTTTGATACAGCGGTGTTCCAGCGCCAGATCACATCTTTTGTCGAGCAGGCGTGGGAAAGTTTCTCTCGCAAACGCCCGTTTGTATGGGATAATTCAGGCGTTGTCTGACGAGTGAGGTGGGCATGGAATTGAGGATGATCGCACAGGTCCTGTTACGCCGCTGGTGGCTGGTCCTGATTCCGGTGGCGATTACAGCGGCCTTCGTCGTGCCAGACCTGCTCAACCGCGAGCAGGCAAGCGGAGGTTACACGACCACCATTCACTACAGCGCGGCACAGGAGACAGAAGCGCTGCCGCCGCGCGATGGCGATTTGCAGGACTTATGGCTGGCCTCGGAATACACGGTGAATGCGTTTACCGCGTGGGTGCAGACCAACAGCTTTAAGCAGGAGGTCGCGCTGAAGGCCGCCGAGCAGAACATCGGCGTGAACCAGCCGCTGCTGGGGGTGGCCGCCGATAACCAGCGCAGCATCGGCCAGTTAACCCTCACCTACCCCAACGAAACCGACCTCGCGGTGATCGTTCAGGCAGCGATTGAAGTCTTGACTACACGCAACCAGCTTTACTTTCCACAAGTCGGCAGCGCCCCGGCGGATGTCACGATCCTCGACACGCCAGTCATCAGCGCTGCACCGCCGCCGCTGGCTAATCGCTTCGCCCCGGTGATCCGCCTCGGCGTGGCGCTGCTGGCGGGGATCGGGCTGGCGCTGCTGGCGCACTACCTCGACCCGACGCTGCGCCGCCGGGAAGACGTGGAGGCGCTTGGCCTGCCAGTAATTGCCGCATTACCCCGCGATTAATCATCTGGAGTAAAACCCATGAAACGTACACTGCTGATTCTGCTTGTTCTCGCGCTTTTCACGCTGTCCACACTGGCACAGGACGCGCCGCCCGTGCCATACACATGGGATCTGGCCGGGGTGACTTTCCTGTACCCTTCGGACTGGGACGAGCCGCTGCCCGAAGAAGAAGGCGAAATCCCGACGCTGCAACTGGCCGAAGCGCTGGTGGATACCCCGGAGATTCGCCCGCCGTCCATCCCGCAGATCACCTTCAGCCTGTTCTTTGGTGCAGACACAACGACGGGCGATTTCTCGCCTGCGCTGCAAACCGCGCTGGGCGCTGCTGATTTACAGGCCAGCGCCGCCCCAACCCCGATCACGCTGCTGAACCGTGACGGGCAGGAGATTGTCGGCGCGAGCAGTGACGGGCAGTTCTACGGCATCGGGCAGGCGGTGGCGATCAGTGATGATCTGGTGCTGGTGGTCGTAGGGCGGACGCTGGAAGCACAGCGCGAGAGCTTCGAGCGTGTTTACGATCTGGTCACGAGCAGCCTTGCTTCCAGCACCGGGGCTGCGCCGGAGGGCATTGAGGACTTTACCGAAGAACCCGATGATGAGGATATTACCACCGCTTATGGCGTACTGTGGCGGACGCAGCGCACCTTTGACCAGGGCGAGGACGCTTTCTTAAACCTGATCGGCCTGACCTACGCGGCCAATGACCGGGTGTACAGCTACGATTATGACCTGGGGCTGGTGCAGATTGACGCGCAGACCGGCAACGTGCTGGGAATCTTCCCCAACGAAAACATCGAAGAGCCGACCGCGCTGGCGGCTGATGCCAACGGTGTGGTGTACCTCTCTGACATCATCTGCGGCTGCATCTACGTTTTTGACCCGGCGGGAAGCTGGCGCGACGCGCCGATTGGCAACCTCGGCGAGAACGCCCTGCAATCCATCACGGTTACGCCGGATGGCCGCATCTTCGGCACCGGGGAGGACGAAGAAGGCTTTATCACCGTCGTGGTGCTGCAAAACGGCACGCTCCAGCAAACGATTACCCTGCCGGAAGAGGTTTTCTCGGCCCCGCTGCTAGTGACGGATCGTACCGGGCGCGCGCTGGCGATCACTCAGGATGGCGACGGGGTGGTGCTGTCATTGGAGAACAACGCCGCAACCCCGGTTTACACGCTGGACGCGGTGGCTGAATTCGTGCTGGCGGCAGCGGTAGACCTCAACAACAACTTCGTGCTGGCGACGGACAGCGATGGCGTGATTATCGTAGACACGCAGGGGAACATTATTGACCAGCCCGCGCCGCTTAGCATTGAAGACCCGCTCCCGGGGGAAGTGGTGTACCCGACAGGCGTGGCTGTCAGCCCGGCGGGGACGCTGTATGTGGCCGACAGCGACGGCCAGTTTGGGGCGGTGATCGCCTTCAGCACGAACGTGCCACAGGGACAGGTGGGCGCTTCTGAGCTGCTTGCCGATGTGCCTGTTCAGGGAACGCTGACGCTTGAAACGCCCAGCCAGTCATGGACTTTTCAAGGCACAGCCGGGCAGCGCGTGACCATTTCCGCAGCAGATGGCGGTGCCAGCGGCGAACTGGATGTGGCGGTACGGCTGATCGCGCCGGATGGCAGCGAGGAGGCTTTTAACGACGATCAGGAAGGCATAGACCTGTTTAACCAGACCGACGCGCAGATTGTCAATCATCCACTGGCGCAAAGCGGCGCGTACACCATACAGGTTGAAAGTGCTGATGGCGAAGGGACGTATCAACTGGCGCTGAGCGAAACGCGGGCATTTACGCTGGAAAACAACAGCGCCACACTGCAAGGCACGCTGGACGATATTAACGTCGCGCAGCGCTGGCAGTTTCAGGCGCAGGGCGGGGAAACGCTGGATATGACGCTGGTGACAACCGATGGCGACTTAGACCCGCTGCTGCGCGTGGTCAGCCCGCAGGGCGAGGTCATCGCCGAAAATGACGATGCCGAAGAAGAGGACATGGGCACCGACTCGCAGCTTGTCGGCGTGATGCTGCCGGAAGCAGGCACTTACCTGCTTGAGGCCGCGCGCTTCGACGGCGTGGGCAGTTATACGCTGACGATTACCAGCAGCCCGGCCTCGTAAGCGTTCGGTTATCCACACCTCACCACAGGGGCGATCTGAACAGAGTCGCCTCTGTTAAATTTCGGCCTCGTCCTGCACAGGCGGGTAATCCTGATAATCCTGCTCGTCGGCATAGCGCTGCTGAAGCTCGTGGCTGTGGAAATACCACGCGATGCCCAGCGTCGCGCCGCTGAACATGCCACCGACCACAATCCCCACTACGACGGCCTGAATCGGGCTGTTGCCCTGCCCCAGCGAGGTTAGAACCATCAGGACGATGCTGGCAACAACAGTCGCCAGCGCGACCCATAACGGCGGAAACCACTCGCGCCGGATGGCAAGATAGGCCAGCAGCAGCGCCAGCGCCAAGAGTACGAAAAAAATCCATGCCATGCCCTGCATCTAACCCGCCTCCCTAATATTCCCCTAATTCACGCAGCACTGCCCGCAGCGGCGACCCGCACACGCCATCCAGCCTGAGCGGCAGCGCGATTAACTCGTAATCTCCGTCTGGCACACCGCGTAAAATCAGCGACTCGATATTGACCATGTTATAACGGCGCAGCGCATGATGGCACGGCAAATCGGTACTATCGAGCGCGTCTACGGACGGCGAATCCAGCCCCACCAGCCGAATATCCAGCCCGGCCAGCCACGCGACCAATCCCACACTCAGGTATGGGAAGGTGGGCGGCCACTGGTCGTCGGGCAGGTCGCTGACGTGGCTGTGAATGAGCAGGCGTTCCACGCCTGTCAGGTCAACGCTGGCGAAATCGGCAGGATGCAGCGCGCCGTCCTGCTTCGCCACCGTGACCACGCGCGCCCGGCCCATGTACGCCGCCAGCGGCATCTGCGCCGGATAGATGGCTTCGTCCTCGTAGTGATAATAAGCGTCGGCGTGCGTGCCTGTATGGGCGCTCATCGTCAGCGTGGTCAGGTTTACCGACGCGCCCTCTGCCCGGCGCAGCACATGCGCCGCGCTGAACGGTGTATCGCCCGGCCAGACCGCTGCTGCGGGCGAAACCGTGCGGGTAATATCGTAGATTTTCGCGCTCATCGCCCCCACCAGAGATTATGCCATGCCCATTTCTAGTGTAGTCGAAATCGCGCGAACGTGCCGTAAGACTACCGCGTCAATGCTAGGTTCAGCGGCGGCGCTATGTTACAATATGGGCTGCTGCGGTATTGTTTGCACCCTCGTTTTTCAGCAAATCTGATGCACACCGCATCCTGTCTCTGGGCGGCGACGGCGGATCATGGAGCGTGAACCATGCACGAATTGTTTGATATTGCGGGCAAAGTTGCCATCATCACGGGCGCGTCACGGGGAATCGGGCAGGCGATAGCCGAGTGTTATGCACAGGCCGGGGCGAAAGTCGTCCTCAGCAGCCGCAGGCAGGACGGCCTGGACGCAGCAGCCGAAAGCATCCGGGCGCAGGGGGGCGAGGCGCTGCCCGTCGCCGCGCATAACGGCGACAAAGCCGCCCTGCAAAAGCTGGTCGAAGCCGCGATGCAGGCATACGGGCGGGTGGATATTCTGGTCAACAACGCGGCGACGAACCCGCACTTCGGCACGCTGCTGGAAGCTGAGGACAGCCTGTGGCAGAAGACCATCGAGGTCAACATCATGGGCAACGTGTGGCTGACGCAGGCGGTTGTCCCGGTCATGCGCCAGCAGGGCGGCGGCAAGATCATCAACATCGCCTCGGTCAACGGCCTGCGCCCCGGCACCATGCAGGGCATCTACAGCGCGACCAAAGCGGCGATCATCAGCCTGACACGCACGCTGGCGATGGAACTGGCCGATGACGGTATTCAGGTGAACGCCATCGCGCCGGGGTTGATCCAGACAAAGTTTGCCAGCGCGATCTGGGATAACGAGGCGCTGGCGGAGCAGGTGATCCAGCGTACCCCGCAGCGCCGTCTGGGGCAGCCAGAGGACATCGGCGGCATCGCGCTTTATCTGGCCGCGCCCGCATCCAATTTTTGTACGGGGGAAGTGTTCGTCATTGATGGGGGATTGAGCATCCCCCTGCTTTAGTACGTTGATGTAAGGAGTTTCTGGCATTGCGTTTTGTGATGTATACCGACAAATCTGTTTCGCAGACCATGAGCGCGATCAATGAGCGGCTGCATGTCCCGCCCAGCAAAAGCCGCCCTCAACTGGATGGCTGGGTGGAGAAAAGTGGCCGTTTCGCCATCGGCGTAAGGTCTGAGCTTCAACTGCGGCTCAGCCGCAAGACTTATCTACAGGGCAAGGCGGAGCGACAGGGCGGCGTGACAGTGGTTGAGGGCAGCGTCCCCGGCGGAGTCTCGCGCGAGGGGCAGCTTGTTATTTTCGTGGCGATGCTGCTGGTCGGCCTGCTGCTGTATACGCAGGGGTATGCCATGTTCGCGCTGGTCGTGGTCGCTGTCGGCGCGGCGCTGTATATCCCGCTGCGCGGCGATTACCAGAACAGCGAAATCCTGCTGGCCGAACTGCAAAAAACACTGAACGCCCGGCTGACCCCGCCGAAAAAAACCACCACCAAACGGGCAGCCAGCCGCTAAGGCTGCCCCCGATAGACTTTGAAAGGAAAAATAATGCTTTTAACAGAGCGTCACGATGCCGTTACCGTCCTGACCATTCACCGCCCGGAAGTTCGCAACGCGCTTGACGATACCGTGAGCATCGCGCTGCGCGAGGCGTTGGAGGCATGTGAAGGGGACGGCACCCGCTGCATCGTCATCACTGGCGCGGGCGGCACATTTTCGTCTGGCGCGGATATTAAAAAGGCCATCAGCCAGGGCGTGACACCAGAGGCGGTCCAGCGCACGCTTGAGGAGCAGTACGGGCCGATGCTGCGTGCCATCCGCGCCTCGTCGTGGCCGATCATCGCGGCGGTAGACGGTTACGCGGCGGGCATCGGCTTTGACCTGGCGCTGACGTGTGACCTGCGGCTGGCGACGGAACGCGCCCGCTTTGCCGAACTGTTCGCGCGGGTCGGCCTCATCCCCGACGGCGGCGGCACCTATCTGCTGCCGCGCATTATCGGGCTGGGGCGGGCGATGGAGCTGATGTTTACCGGGCGCGATGTGATGGCCGACGAGGCGCTGCAAATCGGCCTTGCGAACCGGGTCTACCCGGCAGAGAGCTTCATGGATGACGTGCTGGCTTTTGCGGGCGACATCGCTAAAAAGTCGCCCCACGCGCTTAAGCGGGGCAAGGTGGCGATGCTGGCCGCGCTGGAAAGCACCTACGCCGAAGCGCACGCCCGCGAAGCGCAGTTGCAGAAGGAAATCTTCGCCCAGCCTGATGGTCTGGAAGGCTTCATGGCGTTTCTGGAAAAGCGCGAGCCAGTGTGGAAGTAGCCCCTTCCGGCCACCAGCGCAGGCTGTTGCTCTACGGCGCTGCGCTGGCGGCGGGTGTGGGCGTGCTGATGGCGGGCGGCAGGAAGAACGCCTCGCGTTCAGGGTTGGTCAGCGGTTCAACCGCGCGATTCTGACCAATGGTAATCAGGTCTTCGACATCCACCACCCACAGCCGCAGCAAACCGCCGCGAATGCGGGTCAGAATGCGGTCTTCGGCCTCGTTCCACGCGGCGCTCTGGGCGACATCGTTGTTGTTTAACAGCAGCAGTTCGCGGCCGGTGCGCGCGTCCCACATGAACACGCGCCCATCGGTGGGCCAGGTGAGCAGCCGTGTTTCGTCGCTGTTCCATGCCGCGCCCTGCACGTTACGATTGTGGCGGATGGACAGCAGCCCGGCGTTCGCCCCCCGATCGGCGGACGCATCCCACAGGCGCACGAGGCCGTTGGACGACCATGACAGCACGCGGCTGCCATCGCGGTTCCAGACCGCGCCGGAGATGCCAAAGCTGCTGGTACCGTGTGGCAGCGCCAGCACAAGGCCGCCATCACCCGCGTTCCAGATGCGCAGGGTATCATCGCCCTTGCCTGTCCATGTCAGGACGCGCGTTTCGTCAGGACTCCACAGCGCGTTACGCACAACCGACTCGTGAAACAGCGACACCGCCGGGTCAAGCTGGATGGGGTCGGCGCTGGCTTCTGACGGAATCGGCCATATCCGCGCCCCGCCATCCTGCGCCCATGACAGCACCTGCGTCCCGGCTTTATTCCATGACGCGCCCTGCACGTTAAAGCTCAACCGCCCCCGGTTGTGCGGCAGGTCGAACAGCACCACCGCCCGCGCGGCATCCCAAATCTGCACGGCATCGGTGTTCGTCCATGTGAGGATGCGCCCGCCGCCCGCGTCCCATAACGCGCCACGCACCGTCCCGGGGGCGCGCAGTTCGACAGGCGGCGCGGCGGGGTCGGCAACGTTCCAGACGCGGACGATACCATCCGCCCCCCATGAAAGCACCCGGCTTTCGTCGGCGTTCCATGCCGCGCCACGCGCCACGCCGCTGTGCCTGAAAAGGGCGATCTGGCCGCCGCTGCTGGCATCCCAGATACGCACGGTGTTATCGGCTGACCACGACAGAATACGGCTCTCATCGGCGTTCCAGACCGCGCCGTTCACGCTGCCGTCGTGCTGAAGCGCCAGCAGCCGTTCCCCGCTGCTGCTGTCCCAGACATCCACCTGCCCATTATCCGCCCAGCTTATGAAGCGGGAGCGATCCTGATTCCACACGACCCCGTTTACCGACCCAGCCTGAGTCAAATCCAGCACCGGCCGATCTAACCCGCTGCTGCGGTTCACGGTCGTCCAGACGTGCAGGCCGCTGTCGCTGGTGGCGGAGAGGATCATGAACCGCGTTTCGTTCCACAGCACACGTTCCACCGGGGCGCTGTGCGTCAGGCGCAGCAGTTCGCCGCCGCTGCTGGCATCCCACAGGGTGACGGTGCCATCGGCAGACCATGTGAGAATGCGCGTCTCGTCCGCATTCCACAGCGCGCCGTTGACCACCCCGTTGTGCTGCATAAGCAGCCGTTCAGCCCCGCTGGTACTGTCCCAGACGCGGGCGGTATCGTCCAGCGCCCACGAAAGAATGGTGCGGCCATCCCTGCTCCAGCGCGCACCGTTCACGGCTTCGGCATGGCGCAGCGTGGTGATGGCCGCGCCAGTTTGCGCGTCCCATACGCCGATGGTGCCTTCCAGCGCCCATGTGAGGATACTGGTATTATCGGGACTCCACGCCACGCCCTGTATATTCCCCACTGGCGGCAGGTCAACAAGACGGTCGCCCCCGGCTGACCACAGCCGCACCCCCTGCTCTACCGTGTTGACCAGCAGGCGGCTTTCGTCGCTGTTCCAGACAGCCTCGCGCACAGGGCTGGCGTGACGGTAGGTGGCTAACCGCTGCCCGTCTACATCCCACAGGTAAACGTTGCCATCATTGAGCCATGTCAGCAGGCGATTCTGGTCAGCGCTCCAGCGCGCGCCGACCACAGGCGCGCCATGCGGCAGGCTGATTATCGCCCGCCCTTCCGCATCCCAAATCCGCGCGGTGCCATCCTCTGACCACGTGAGGATCAGGCTTTCGTCAGCGTTCCAGGCCGCGCCGCGTACCGCGCCAAGATGGCGCATGGAAAACAGTTCGGTTTCAATGAGCGGGTCCCATACGCGCGCGGTGCCGTCTTCTGACCACGTGAGAATCTGGCTGCGCGCCGCGTTCCATGTCGCCCCGGCTACCGGCCCGCCATGCTGCAAGGTGAGCAGGGTATCGCCTGTTATGGTGTCGGCTACATAAGCGGCATCGCCCGCCGCCAGCAGCGCCAGCCCTGCGTCTTCGCTCCAGCGCAAACTGGCGATCGGCGCGTCATAACGCAGCGCCAGCAGCTTTTGCGGTGGGCTGTTGAGGGCGTTGAGCAGCGCGTTGCTGCTTTCGCTGTTAAAGACGCGCGGATAATTCGCCAGCGACTCCACCGCCAGCAGCAGCGCCGTGCGGTAACGCTCGGCCTCAAGCTGCTGGCGCGATAAATCGGCCAGGAACAGCGACTGCGTGTTTAACGCCTGATCGAGATTCTGCTCGGCACGCTGGAAGGCCAGCAGCGCCACCACCGCCAGCGTCACCGCGATCACCAGCCCGACCACCAGGCTGCCGATGGTCACGCGCTCGCGGCGGGTCGCGGCCTGGCGGCTGGTGAAAATATATTCGGTTTGCAGGTCGGTCGCTTCGGGTTCCTGATGGGCGTTCTCCACCAGCCAGCGCTCAGCGTTTGCCAGATCAACCCCGCGCAGCAGGAAGCTGGGGTCACGGGCGGCACGATCCCACTCGCGGGCGCGCATGACCAGCCGGGTATGTTCCTGACGATAAGCCCAGTCGTTATCCAGCGCGTAAATCACCTTATCGAGCGAGGCTTCAAAGCTGTCTTCCCGGTTGAAAAAAATCTGGTTGACATGGCGGATGCTGGGCGGCAGCATGTCGTCGTCAATCGCACGGAAGACGATGGGAATCAGCTTTTTGTTGTTTTCGTGGGCGTATTGCAGTTCGCCGAGGCAGTATTCAGAAACGAGATAGTCCGGGCTGAGGACGGAGATAAAAGCGTTAGAGCTTTCGATGCCGCGCAGCAAATCCTGCGTGAAGTCTGCCGCGCCGGGGGGGATGTCTTCCCAATCAATCCAGACATCCTTGCCGTGCGCCTTCAGGCCCTCATCCAACCGCTGGACAAAGGCTTTATCCGTGCGGCGATAGGAGATAAACACATCAGGCATAAGGCTGCCCTGTCCCGGATGTCTGATAGTACAGGCCAACGACAGACGGTGAGCGGCTCCATACCTGTGAAATCTGGGCAAGCATGTCTAGCTGCCGGGCGTTCTCCCCCACCGAAAACTGCGGATTCTGCTGGTGGTAATGCTGTGCCGCGCTCTGGATTTCCTGCGGGGTGGCCTTAACCAGCAAATCCCAGAAGGCATCGGCAATCACATAAGCGGCGGGGGTTCCCGGCTCTGCGCTGTCATAGTCGCTGTCCAGCCCACGAATTTCGTCGGTTAAGTCCACTGGAATCCAGAAGGTGGAGCCTTCAAGCGGCAGGTTATCGCCGCGCAGACAGTCCTCCGGGTTGACCGCCCGTGACAGCGCCAGCAGGTTGAGCAGGGCGGCGGTTTGCGCGGGGTGGCCTTCGTAACGCTCGACGACGAAATGCTGGTAAACCGCCGTGAATAACTGCTGGCGGGCGGCAGCCGCCGAAGGGGCTTCGGGGTACAGCACCCGCAGGTATTCACCGGTCAGATCACACATAGTCACCTGTGCCGGGTCGGTGATGTCTTCTACAGGCGGGACACGCCACGTGGTTGAGCGGCGCAACTGCGCCAGACGCGGCTGCAGCCAGCCGAGGCTGAAATCGAGCGCGCATGGCAGCGTTATCTGGCGGTTCTCCAGCCGTGAAAAGGCCAGCAGGATGGGACGGCGCACCCAGATTTCCTGCAACTGGAGCAGGTCGGTAATATCAAATACACAGCGCATGAGCGACGTTTTCCTGTCTTAACAATTTCTGATTATTCACTGGAAAGACTTTTATCACTTTTGGCAAGCTGCACATGGCGCATTCCCAGGTCTTCCAGCGCTGTAACCACGTAACTACGGACATCGGCGCTTTCGTCTTCAAGTAAATCCAGCAGCGGGGAAATGGCACGGCGGTCCTGGCTCCAGCCCAGCGCGCGCGCCGCGTAGGAGCGCACGTAATTATCTTCGTCGCGCAGCGCTTCGATCAGGCCGTTGACCGCGTGTTCATCCACCACCCAGCACAGGGCGCGCGCGGCATAACGCCGCACCAGCAGGTCACGATCCTGAAGGGCTACCAGCAGCGGCTGTACCGCGTCTGGCCCGCCCACCCAACCAAGCGCTGTGGCGGCATGGACGCGGACATCGGCATCTTCGTCCATCAGCAGCGCGGTCAGCGGGTCAACCGCCATCTCGCCGTACTGAATTAACTCCATCACCACCGCTTTACGCACCGCCGGGTCAAGATCAATCAGGTTTTCCTGCAAGCGCATGAAATCGGTGCGGGTGCGTGGCCGCCGCCCGTTGCTCTGGGCGCTGTTTTCATCCTGCAAGGCCACCGCCCTGTTCATATAGTGACGCGCATTTTTATAACGGGGATCAATCGAGAGAATGCGCCGCAGGTCATCAGTCACCTGCGCCAGATTTGGCTGGTCGGTGAGCATCTCGCGCATGGCGCGGAAATACAGGCGCTCCATCTCGGCCACCTGAGAGGGCGCGGGGCGGAAATGCAGCGGCTTGAACGCACCAGTCAGCCGCACAAGCGTAATGACAGCCAGCAGGCCGACAGCGGCTATCTGGGCAGCGCGGGTCGCGACGCTGCCCGGCGCGGAGATGGTCAACGCTACGGCGGCCACTAATGACACCAGAAACAGCACGTTCAGCACACGGCGCACATTATCGCTCCTGACCTTACAGGGGTTTCGCGGTCTACCGCTTACCTACCCCTCAATGCGGGGGTCGCTCTCTTCTGCCGGGCCGCCCTCTGCTGTCATATCGGCCTCGCGCAGGACATCTTCCTCGCTGATGCCGCGCTGTTCGGCTTCCGCCTCTACCGCTTCCAGTTCGTTGACAATCTCGACCGGGGGTTCCGCTTCGATCTCGTTTTCCGCCGCGTCTTCCGAGCCTTCGCCCTGTGCGGCTTCGTGGCTCATCATAGTGATTTTGCCATCAATGAACGCGCCTTCCTCGGTGGTCAGCGCGGTCGCCTGAATATCGCCCCAGATGCGCCCGGTGCGCAGAAGCTGCACCTTTTTACCGCTCACGTTGCCATAAACAGCCCCGGCGATGGAGATGTTACGCGCGTGAATGTCGGCCTTGATCTTGGCGGTTTCGCCCACCAGCACATTCCCCTCGATTTCCAGAATGCCGCTAAATGTCCCATCCAGACGAACATTCGCCTTGCTGGTTAATTTGCCTTCCAGCGTGCAATTTGCCCCCAGCACAGTTTCAAAACCGACAGGCTGCGGCGCTGTGACGGGGCGGGGTGTTTGTACAGGTTGCTCAGGGGTTGGGGTCGTAGCATCAGACTGACGGCGACTGCTAAAAAACGACATGGCAACCTCGCTTGGATACGTTCGTTAATCTTCCTAAACTATACTCCAAATTGCGCTCATGCTCAACTGTGCAGCGCCGCCGCGCCGCCGTTCTCATGGAGCGATAATTCACGCGATGAGTCCATTAAGTTAACCAAATTGGTCTTATGCCTGCCCGCCATTTATAAACAATGTTAAAATTTGAAGTGAGAAGACACATCAAACAGCTTTAGAGTTCAAGTTAGCAAACATTCTTTATTTCAGTGCGTTTTGAAGATTGCGGGTCACCCCGGTGGCTCGTTTTGTTTGTCTGGGATTACTACGTACTGGCTTTGCGCCATCACAGAGGTTGACTTGAACGACAACGCTGCCCCCTCCCTTTCGCCTGATGTTGAACGCACCAATTATTATAAACTGGTGGTCGAGGTCGCGTGGTTTGGCCTGGCGGTGGCGGCCACCAGCCGCTTCCTCTCGGTCTATGCCATCCGCCTGGGCGCGACCCCGGTAGACTTGGGCTGGATGACTTCGCTGCCGTTTGTGGTGCTGCTGATCTCCACCACTTTAACGACATGGTGGCGCGGTAAATATGCCGATTCGATTCACGCGATTTACTGGCCGTCGCTGTTCTTCCGCTTCGTCTTTCTGCTGCCCGCGTTCACGCCGTTCTTCCCGGCGCATCTGCAACCCTTCTGGCTGATCCTGTCGGCCTCGCTGCCTGCGCTGCCACAGGGGGTCTCTACAACGCTCTTTGTGGGGATGCTGCGCGAGGCTGTGTCTCAGGACAAGCTGGTACGGCTGGCAAGCGCGCGCAACCTGTGGATGAACGTGATGATCGCGCTGGCGGCGCTTGGCTTTGGCTTCTGGCTGGAGCAGGCACCATTCCCGCTAAATTATCAGGTCATGTTTCTGGCGGCGTTCGGGCTGGCGCTGGTAAGCCACTGGTTCGTGATGCGTATCAAGGTGAACCCGGCTCCTGTCACCCACCAGCAGGCAGCGCGCCAGTCCTTTAAGATCAACCTTGAGCCATTGCGTTCGCCGATGTTCTCGCGCGCTGTCATCACAGGCGTGATTATCCATATCGGCTTCATGTCCATCGTGCCTGTTACGCCGCTGCATCTGGTCGAGAACTTAGGCGCGACCGAGGGCTTTATGGCGCTGTTCGGGATTGCCGAACTGACGGCGGCGGCGCTGGTGTGCATCTTCACCAACCGCCTCTCGGCATGGATTGGCAACCGCAAAATGGTGGGCGTGGCGATGTTTGGCACGATGATCGCCGCGATGATCTTCGCCACAACCCAGAGCCTGCCTGTCACGCTGATCGGCGCGGCTTTCTCTGGCGCATCATGGACAGCGGCGGCAATCGGCCTGTACGGGTTATTTACCGAAGGCACGCGCGATGTCCCCACCGAGCAGATGACCCGCTACACCACCCTGTACCACCAGATCATCTACCTGTCGGCGTTTGTCGGGCCGATGATCGGCAGCAACCTCGCCAATTCCGGCGTGAGTCTGGTGATGGTCATGCTGGTCGGCGCGCTGCTGCGCTTCGCGGCTGGCACGTCCATCATGCAACTGGATACGCTCTTCGCCGCGCCCGCGCAGGTGCTGCGTAAGGCTTACCGCCGTTCCTAGCGCCCGCTATCACTAGGCCGACCGGAACGACGGCGTGAAGGTGGCCGAAGGCAGCGGCGTTTCACTCGGCACTGGCGTTAGCGTGTCGGTCGCGTTGGGGTTCACCGTCGGCGTGAGGGTTCGTGTGGGCGTGCGCGAGGGCGTTAATGTCGGCACGCTGGTCACGGTCGGCGGCGGGGTAAACGTGCGTGTCGGGGTCGGCGTAGGGTCTGCGGGACGGATGATCGTCTCGTGCATGTAGGCGAACTCGATGCGGCGGGTTTCGGGGTTGCCGTCCACAATATACCACTCGGCGTTCTCGTCGGCGCGGCCAATGACGCAGACGGACGTGCCTTCGGCAAGCTGGGCGATCACCTCGCCGACGGTGGTGGGCGCGGCGCGGACAATCGCCTGCGGCACTGATACGAAAAACTCCTGACAATCTGGAATGGGGGTTAAGCTGGGCGGCAGAGTGCGCGTTGGCTGGCTGAAGATGCGCTCGGCAGTGGCGCTGGCAATCACGACTGCCCGCTCCGTTGCCTCAACCACCCCCAGCCCACCTGTCCGCAGATAATTGCTTACGCCAAGCCACAAATAATAGCCGCCAAAAACCAGCGCGACCGCCACCAGAATAATTAACCAGGCAGGCGGCCCACCGCGTGAAGATCGGCTCATGCCTAAAAAATCTCTCTCCTACCCGTAAGGCTTGAGGGCAGTTTTACCAGCAGCGGGCGGTACTTGTCAATTGTACCGGGCGTAACGCAGGTCAAGCGTCGGGTAAGGAACGGGTACGCAGCACTGTTTCGACGACCTCTAACAGCGTGGAAACGGCAAAGGGCTTGGCGATAAAATCATCCGCGCCGGCTTCATCGGCCTTCAGGCGGTCTTCTTCATCGCGCAGCCCCGTGACCATGACGACAGCGGTGTGCTGTGTGCGGCTGTCGTTCTTCAGGCGCGCACAAACCTCGTAACCGCTCAAGTCCTGCAACCGCACATCCAGCAGCGTCAGGTCGGGCGGGCGGGCAAAGGCCAGTTTTAACGCCTGATCGCCGCTGTGGGCTTCCATCACCTCATAATCACCCAACCGGAGCTGCGCTTGCAGCATTTCCCGATTCATCCAGTCATCATCCACAATGAGGATTAACTTCTTCCCGCCTGTACTGCTGTGGTTCACGTCAAGCATCCTGTGTATATCTGTGCGTCCCGCGCTATACCAAATTGTAGTGCAAAAAGCAGCAAACTTTGCGAGGTGACTTGCTTTAATATACCTATTTTTCACAACTGATGGCTCGTTATGCTGCTGAAAGGCACGCAAGTTACGCTGTGAACCGTAAACACTCGCGATACAGAGGGGCGCTTTATGGGGAATTTACGGCCTTCGCGATTCGGTTATGCCTTAACCGTTTTTTTGATTCTCACGATCTGTTACGGTTATTTCATGCCCAAATGGGCGGACTGGGGCGCGAACTCGCGCGCAGACCTGGTTTACGCGGTGGGCGACCGGGGCGTGCTGTACATTGATGATTACCATGAGAACACAGGCGATAAAGCCTGCTTTGCGGGCAGGGATTACACAGGCGACCAACCGTGCGAGGACGGTCATTATTACAGCGACAAATCGCTGGGGCCGTCGCTGGTCGCGCTGCCGTTCTACATGGTCTTTAAGGGCATCGCCGCGCTGCCCCCGGTGGCGCGCTTTATCGAAAGCGGCAGCGGGCTGGGCAACTTCAGCGATACGCTGAACCCGGAGGGAGAAGGTATTCGCCCGGAGGCGGTCTATGAAGGGCTGGCGCTGACCTTTATCACCTTCTTCGCCATGTCCATCCCTTCGGCCATTCTTGGCACGGTCGTTTTCCTGTTTGCCGCGCGCTTTACAAAGCGCGATCTTTACGCCTTCGTCCTGGCGCTGGCTTACGGGCTGGCAACGATTGCCTTCCCGTACAGCAACGTCCTGTACCAGCACCAGATGGCGGCGTTTGGCATGTTTGTCGGCTTTTTCCTGCTGTGGCGGGTGGTTTACGAGCAGGCCGACCTGAACTGGCTGTGGCTGGTGGGGGTGCTGTTCAGCATCGCCGTGATTACCGAGTACCCGGTGGTGCCAGCGCTGGCGGTCATCTTCCTGTGGGCGTTTATCAGGATGCCCAACCGCTGGCAGCTTTACCGGGTGGTGCTGGGGGCGATACCGCTGGGGCTGGTCTTCATGGGGTATAACTACCTCACCTTCGAGACCGTGATGCCTGTGGGTTATAATTACTCGATCAACTGGCAGACGGAACACCAGACCGGATTCCTCAGCCTGACGATTCCCACGCTTGACCGCCTGTACGGCCTCACGTTCAGCCCGTTTCGCGGCATCTTCCTGCTCTCGCCCTTCCTGCTGCTGTTCTTCCCCGGCATGGTGATGCTGTGGCAGCAGCGCGAAGACCAGCGCGGCGTGGTGATCGTGCTGGCGCTGGTGGTGGCCGCCTTCTTTCTGTACAACGGTGCCAGCATTATGTGGTGGGGCGGCTTTACCGTTGGCCCGCGTTATCTGATCCCCATGCTGCCCTTTATGGTGCTGCCAATCGGGCTGGCATTGAACTGGCTGCTGAAACGGGTATGGGGCGGCCTGCTTACGGGTATCCTTATCGCCCTCTCGATCTTCAGCGTATGGAGCCTGACGATTGCCGGACAGGGCTGGCCGCCAGCCGAAATCTCGCCGCAGACTTTTGCAGCGATGAACAGCAGCTTTCCGCTGTTCGACCACGCGCTGCCGCTGCTGGCGCAGGGGGATGTCGCCCGGAATTACGGCGGCGTGCTGCTTGGCTTATCCGGCCTTGCCGGGTTAATTCCGCTGGTGCTGACGGTGCTGTGTGTTGCCTTCATCGTACCCCGGCTGTTTTCCCGGCCAGCCATGATGCCCGCTACGATTGAAAATCGCTCACTTGAACAGGCTGCGGAGAGTGTACGTTGATTGCGACAAACGCCACCAATAGCAAACCCTTGAATCTTCGTCTGGACACCCGCTGGATTGTGGTCGGGCTTTTCCTGCTGACCATCCTGACGCGCCTGCCATTCCAGAGCCAGTACCTGTATCACTGGGACTCGGTCAATATGGCGTATGGCATTGTAGAATTCAATGTCCGTGAGGGCGCGCCACAGTATCCCGGCTACATCGTCTATATCGCGCTGGCGCAGGTGGTCAACAGCGTGATCGGCGATCACCAGACGACCATGCTCATTATCAGCATCGTCACCTCCGGGCTGGCGGTTGTCACCATGTATTTTCTGGGGCGTGATATGTTCAACGCCACAACCGGACTGATTGCGGCGTTGTATGTGCTGAGCAGCCCACTGGTCTGGTTCTATGGTGAAATCGCCCTGCCCCACGCGATGGATTTGTTCTCTATCACGCTCTCCGCATGGCTGCTGTACCGCATCATGGAGGGGGATGAGCGCTGGCTGTGGTTTACAGCCGTGTTTCTGGCGCTGGTGGGCGGCTTCCGCCAGCAAAATCTGCTTTTTCTGGGGCCGCTGATCCTGTTCGCCATTTATCGCATCGGCCTGAAAAAGGTTATCCTGTTTGCGCTGGTCGGCTTCGTCACGACCCTCGCATGGTTCATCCCGATGCTTCAGTCGAGTAACGGGCTGGAAGCTTATCTGGCAGGGTCGAGCGACTTTACCCGCAGGTTCTGGGATACCACATCGCTGCTGCACGGCGCGGGGATGCCGGGTTTGCGCCGCAACCTCATTAACAAGCTCATCCCGTACACCGCTTATGCGTGGTCGCTGGCTGCGCTGCCTGCCCTGTACTGGCTGCCGCGCGCCTTCAGAGAATGGCGAAGTGGGCTGACCAACCGCAAACTCTGGTTTTTCGTGCTGTGGGTTGTGCCGACACTGGCGTTTTACATCATCATCCACATGGGGCAGCAGGGGTTGGTCTTCGTCTTTCTGCCCGCGCTGCTGCTGCTGAGCGCCGAAGGCACCTACCAGCTTTTCCGCACGCGCCCGGCTGTTTTGCAGATCGTGACGCTGGCGATTGTCCTGTTCAACGCGGCGGTCTTTATCCTGATGCCGGAGTATCCGTTTGGGGTGAACGGCCCAAAACTGCTGACCTACAACACCCTTCAGGTCAACGACCAGCTGCTTGACCAACAGATTAACACCGTCCGCGAGAATTTCGACCCCGCTGACACGATGATTCTGGCGAATAACTGGCGACACATGGAGTATTACCTGCCGGAGTATCCGCTGGCGCGTATCAATATTGGCAGCAAGTGGGAAAGCGACGCAGGGCAGGTCATTGGCGCAGACTTTGCTGGCGATCCTGTTACGGGCGCGGCGCTGGGCTTTGACCCTGACGCGGCATGGCAGGTAGTCATTATAGACCGCGAACTGGAAGCGCTCAGCACGACACCGTTACAAACACTGACCACGCCGGAAGGGTTTACCCTTTCGTATCTGGCACTCGACGGTAATGAGGCGTTCCTGAACACAGGCGTGAACTTTGGCGTACAGCGCACGACGGCTGATGCCGGGTAGCGGACTGGTGCTTTAAGCCTGCGGCACGGTGAACACGAAGCACGCGCCGCCTTCCGGCGAGGTTTCGTAGTGGATGCTACCACCGTGCCGCGTAATCATGCGGCTGACGATGGGCAGGCCCAGCCCGGTGCCATGCGCTTTCCCTGTGATAAACGGCTCGAAAATCTTCTCAACCATCTCTGGCGGGACTCCGGGGCCGTCATCGGCAATGCTGAAGCGAATCATGCCGTCGGGTGTGGGCAGCGCTTCAACAATGACGTGGGTTCCGCCGTGTTCCTCGACAGCATCCACCGCGTTGTTGACCAGATTCTGGAACACACGGGCGAAACGCTGCGCGTCTATCCGCACCTGATAACCGCGCACCGCCTCGCGCCTGACGATGATCTCTACACGGCGCTTCAGCCCTGGCGGATTTAACAGGTTTTCGACGGTATCGAGGTAAGCATCCAGCGCCACCTGCCGGATGTTGAGGTGTTCGTCAGAGCGCGTGTAATCCAGCACTTCCTCGGCCATGGCCGAGAACACATTCACATACTGGATGATCTGCGTGGCATATTCCCGGTTTTCTTCATCGGTCAGGCCGCCGTCCTGCAACAGCCCGGCATAGCCCATGACGATGCTCAGCGGGTTACGCATGTCGTGGATGAGGCCGCTGACAGTCTGGCCGATAATGCTCAGGCGCTCGTTGCGGCTCAGTTCTTCACGCGCGGAACGCAGTTCGGCCAGCGTCTGCTCCAACTGCTGATTACGCTGCATCAGGCTGTCATACAACCGCGCCGCCTGAATGAACAAGGCGGTATTGTGCGTCAGCGCGTTCAGCAGATTCATATCGTTGGCGATAAACTGCCTGTCCGGGTCTTCGTGCAGCAGCACAATCGCCCCCAGACGCTCGTCACCATGCCGCAGCGGCGCGCAGATGACATTACCGCCCTCAGAAATCTGAGCTTCTTCGTAGGCATAAAGCGTACTAAGCGCGAATTCGCGCGTGCGCCCGTACCAGAAATTCACATCGGCCTGCTTGCCAAAATAAGTTACCGGGCGCAGTTCGGTGTGGTCGTCGTTGTATAAATAAATGACCCCTGCCCCGGCCTTAATAATCTGATTGGTCTTTTCCAGAACCAGCGTGACGATCTCGTTCTGCGAAAGCTGGCGCGAGATCAACATCCCGAGGTCGTAAATGAGGTTGAGTTCTTCATAACGCTCCAGCACCTCATCGGCCAACTGCCGCCGCCGCCAGATTTCGCTGGCGAGCTGTGAGAGCGAAAGCGCGAGATAGTCCAGCGCGCCCTGAAGCCGTTCATCCAGCGCGTGATCCGCGACATAAACCGTGCCGATCTCTGTGCCACCGGTCACGACGATACTGGCTGCCGTCGCGTCGTCCCACGCGGGCGGAAAAGCACCGTAGTAGTGGCTGCCTGCCGTGTCACAGATGCCTAGCAGCCCTTCCAGTTGAAACAGCGCCTCAAATGGCGGGATGAGGCTCTCCAGGGTTGCGGCAGGTAAGAGGTGTTTTAAAGGTGTTTTCACAGCCGTCTGAGTGTCGCTGAGTAGTATCATAAAAGCTGACGAGTAGATAAAGCTAAATGGTGCTTCAACGCTGGTGCCATAAGCGGTTTAACTCTGTCACTAGCTGCGAAGGGTTAAACGGCTTGGTCATAAAGTCGTTCGCACCAATTTCTTTCGAGTAAATGCGATCGGTGTTCTGACCGCGCGCGGTGAGGACGATGATGTAAGGGTCGTAACCGGGAATAGCGCGCAGTTCCCGACAGACATCATAACCGTTCATCTTGGGCAGCAGCAAGTCCAGCAGGATTAAGTTAGGGCGTTCATCAAGCGCGATTTCCAGCGCTTCCTGTCCATCTTCGGCCATGAGGATTTGCAGATGATCTACCTCTATCCGTTCCATAACCTGCTCCAGAAGGATACGGATCATATCTTCATCATCTACAATAAGGACTTTATTCACCCCTTCCCTGTTAAACAAGTTGCTTTCCTTTTAGTTCAGGCCCGGCTTAGCCAAACGAATAAAAATCAATCACCTATTTGCACTAATTATTATACCGTAGATGAATTTTTAAGCTGCGTAAAAATTTATGAATTTCGGGTCAGAAGGTTTACGTTTTCAAACAAAACAGGAGCGCAGCGCGCCCCTGCTCCATTCCATCATGAGCCTGGTTAGCTCATGTTGCTGATGATCGCCGTAGCAAATTCACTGGTGGGTACTTCTGTCGCGCCGATCATCTGGCGGGCGAAGTCATAGGTGACAATCTTCTGGTCGAGCGTCTTTTCATACGCCTCGGTAATCAGGTCGGCGGCTTCGCGCCAGCCCAGATGCTCCAACAGCATGACACCGCTGAACAGCAGCGAGCCGGGGTTGACCTTATCCAGATTGGTGTACTTGGGCGCTGTGCCGTGCGTCGCCTCGAACAGCGCTACCGCGTCTCCGATGTTCGCGCCGGGGGCGATGCCCACGCCGCCGACTTCCGCCGCAATCGCGTCGCTCAGGTAATCGCCGTTCAGGTTAGTGGTGGCGATGACATCGAATTCCGACGGGCGCAGCAGCATTTTCTGGAACATAATGTCCGCGATGGTGTCCTGCAGCAGAATTTTGCCTTCTGGCACCACGCCGTTGTGCTGCTGGGCAACCTCGTCCCAGCTAATGGTCTGGTCGGGGAATTCTTCCTTACCAACCTCATAACCCCACTTCTGGAACGCGCCTTCGGTGTACTTCTGGATGTTGCCCTTGTGGACAAACGTGACGCTCTTGCGCCCGCGCTCAATGGCGTACTTAATGGCCGCGCGCACCAGGCGCTTACTGCCGAATTCGCTGACAGGCTTCACGCCCAGCCCCGCGCCCTCGAAAAAGCTGGTCACGCCCAACTCGTTACGCAGGAAGTTCGCCAGCTTTTCGTTTTCGGGGGTCCCGGCTTCGAATTCGATACCCGCGTAAATATCTTCCGTGTTTTCACGGAAAATGACCACGTCTACTTCTTCAGGATTCTTCAGCGGGCTGGGTACGCCTTTGTACCAGCGCACCGGGCGCACGCAGCTATAAAGATCAAGCACCTGTCGCAGCGTGACGTTGAGGCTGCGGAAACCACCGCCTACGGGCGTGGTCAGCGGCCCCTTGATGCCAACCAGGTATTCACGCAGCGCGTCAAACGTTTCTTCTGGCATGTAGTCGCCGTTGTAAACGCTGGCGGCTTTTTCCCCTGCGTAAATTTCCATCCACGAAATTTTGCGCTTTCCGCCGTAAGACTTCTCCACCGCCGCATCCCAGATGCGCTTGCTGGCAGTCATGATGTCATAGCCAATGCCATCGCCCTCGATGAACATCACAATCGGGTTATCCGGCACATGCAGCCTGCCATCGGAATAGGTAATCTTCTCGCCTTCACTCGGCACAACAACTTTGTCGAAAGGCATGGATACAACGACTCCTTACGTATATGGTTTATAAAGATTGCAGCATGTAAACAAAACGCGGCTATTATAACATAACTGAATTCGCCCAATTAAGCCTTAGTGGTCTATAATGAGGGGCGGAAATACGCTTCGCCTCGCGTCCTGCAAGGGGGAAGATACGATATGGGCAACGCCGCCATCATTGAAGTGGCTATCGGGCTGATTTTTGTGTTCAGCCTGCTTAGCATCCTCGTCACACAGATCAACACGCTTATCATCAATTTTCTTAACCTGAAGGCCAAGCGGTTGAAAGAGCAGCTTGACGAACTGCTGACCGACCCGGTGGTACGCGCCAAAATCCTGACGCACCCGCTGATCGGCATGGTCAAGACTGACGAAGGCCATACCATTCTGACCGACCCGGCACAGACGTTTAACGCGCAAACAGCGACCGCGCTTACAGAGGATAAGAAGGCGCGGGTCAGCTACATTGACACCAAAGAGTTCGTGGACGTGCTGGTGGATGTGCTGACATCGAGAGTGGGACGAAAGCTGTATGAAGAACTCGAAAAAGTCATCATGTCCATGCCGCCGAGCGTGGAGAAGTCGAAATTTCAGGAACTGCTGCGCCAGATACAACTTCAGGGAACCGGCCTGCCCCAACTCCGCAGCCTGATTGACACGCTGCAAGACGCGGAAACCAAACGCCAGATGCTTTACGCGCTGAGCATGGTGGATGCCGCGCTGGACAAGTTCAAGGTGGAGAGCAGCGACCTCATCCCGCTGGCGCTGGGCATCCGGCAAATTGGCGACAGACACCTGCAAACCGCGCTGGAAGCGGTGGTTAACGCCTCCATCTCGTTACAGGACGCGCGCAACAAGATTGGACACTGGTTCGACAGCGCGATGGATCGCGCCAGCCACGTTTACATGCGCGAGATGCAGCGCATCTCGTTAGGCATTGGTTTTCTGCTGGCGCTGGTGCTGAATGTGGACACACTGCACATGGCGCGTATTCTGTGGGAAGACCCGGCGCTGCGCTCTGTGGTGGCTGTCACCGCCGCCAGCACTTCGCCCGAACTGGAGGTCACGATCAACAACGATGAAGTTGGCGTGGAAGGACAGGTTGAGGGTGATCTGGGCCAGTCGGTGGATGACGTGGCCGACACCCTGCGCCGCCTGCTGGATTTGCGCCTGCCGATTGGCTGGCAGCTTGTCGCACCTGCTGAAAACGGGGAAGGCGCGCTGCTGCAAGGGGATAACGCGCGCAACCTGTGGTACTTCTGGCCGGGCAATCACCCGGACTGGATAGGGCTGGTCATCCGCAAGATCATCGGCATCGTCGTAACGACGATCGCGGTAGCGCAGGGCGCGCCGTTCTGGTTCGACCTGCTGCGCCGCCTGACGCATGGCAGAGGCAGCCCACCCCCCGGCCCGGCTGGATAACGACGCATTTTAAAGGGCGATCATTTCACCGGATCGCCCTTGTGATTACCTGCCTTCGACCGCCCGCTTGCCCATCTCGTCCCCGGCTTGCAGCAGCATGTTTACCGCTTCGGGGGTGCGCGCTTCGGCATAGACGCGCAGCACCGGCTCTGTCCCGCTGGGGCGAATGAGCAGCCAGCTATGGTCGGCCATGTAAAACTTGACCCCATCCATCGTGTCCACCCGTGTCACGTCTTCCCCGCCGAGGCGCGAGGGCGCAGAGTCCGCCAGCATTTTGACCATCTGCTTTTTAGGAAGCTGGCGCGTGAGGTGGGTATCAATGCGCCCGTAGTGGGCCGGGCCAAAATTCGCTTGCAGGTCGGCAATAATCTCATGCAGCGGTGCGCGTGTCTGCGCCATGATTTCCAGCAGCAGCAGCCCCATTAAAATGCCGTCGCCTTCAGGGATATGCCCGCGAATGCTGATGCCGCCGCTTTCTTCCCCGCCGATAAGCACATCGTTATGCATCATCAGATCGGCGATATAGTTAAACCCGACCGGCGTTTCGTGCAGGGTGAGGTCATACTTTTCGGCAAGGTTGTTAATCATGTACGTGGTCGAAACCGTCTTGACCACATCGCCACGCAGCCCGCGCTTCTCCACCAGATGGCGCAGGGACAGCGCAAAAATATGATGCGGGTCTATAAAGTTGCCCTGCGCGTCAATCGCGCCAATGCGGTCTGCGTCGCCATCGGTCGCCAGCCCGACATCCGCCTGCACCCGCTGCACCGCCGCGACCAGATCATTGAGATAGCGCAAGATCGGTTCGGGGTGAATGCCGCCAAAGCCGGGGTTTAAGACCCCGCGAATCTCGCTGACGTGGCAGCGTGTGCGCGAAAGAAAGGTGGTAAACGCGCCCCGCCCCGCGCCCCACATCGCGTCGGCCACAACGGTCATCTCGCGTTCGGAGATTTTGTCAATGTCTACAAGGCTGGCGAGGTGCTGGTAATATTCCCAGCCGGGGTCGAAGCGGCGAATCAGATCACAGTCGAGCGCCTGCTGGTAATCCATCATGTTCGGACCGCGCCCTTCGCGCTCCATCTGGCGGATTTCTTCCTCCACCAGCGCGCATTGTTCGGCAGTGGCGCTGCCGCCATAGGCGGCCTTCAGCTTAAAGCCGTTATAGCGCGGCGGGTTATGGCTGGCCGTAATGACTACCCCGGCATCCGCGCCCTTCTGCTTGACGTTGTACGAGATGGCCGGGGTGGGCGCGTCGGTACGCGACAGCCAGACGATAATGTTGTTGGCGGCCAGCACCCGCGCGGTTTCCATCGCAAAACGGTCTGAGAGAAATCGCGTGTCGTAGCCCACCACAACCGAGGGCTGGTGGTCGTTCGCCTGCTGCTTCACCGCCTCGGCAACCGCCTGAGCAATCAGGCGTAAATTAGAAAAAGTAAACGTATCGGCGATAACTGCACGCCATCCGTCTGTGCCAAACCCGATCATAATAAGGTTGATCCTCTGTCATACGTAACCAGTACCACCAAACAGTATTCTGCCCCCGGCCTAACGCCGTGCTATCACGCAGCGCGGGGATACACGCTGTTTAGAGGCCGGTTCGCGTCAGAAGCTCATCCACCATTTCCTGTGTGGGGCGCATGTCGTTCAGGATGGTATAGGGCAGTTCCTCATGGGTGGCAACATAGTCCGGCAGAGACATGATCGTTTCACGAATGTCGTCGCGTCGAAGCTGCCCCAGCCGCACCCCGGCTGACGAAATCGTATCGCGGATTGGCTTAATATCCTGCCCGTGTAACGCGGCGGCGATCAGAATACCCGGCCCGACGAGATCGGCATATGGCACCCCGCGCCCGCTGGCAGTCTTGTCCTCAATGGCATAGGCAAAAATCTGCTCGCTGCCTTCCTGCGGGCGGTTATGCCCAAGCTGGTTGGTCAGCACCACTTCCATACAGATGAGGTCGAGCAGGTTACGCAGCGAGTCTACATTGCCTAAGCCAACACCGTTGGCGATCTTGAACGCCTGCTGGGCGATGCCCGCCGCAATGCTGGCGGCCCAGGGCATGAAGCGGGTCTCCGGTGTGTTTTTGTTGCGCTCCGCCGCGTAGCGCCAGTCCAGCAGCCCGGTGACGATGCTCAGCAGTTCCACAATGGCCGCGCCGCGCACATTCGGCGGCGCGCTGCGGATCACGTCCCAGTCAATCACGAGACGGTCTGCCGGGCCGGAGACTTCATAGCGTACCGATCCCTTGTCACGCACCGCGACGATCGCTGTGAAAAATCCGTCCACACTGAGCGCGGTTGGGATAATCACCGTCGGCAGGTTGTTGGACTTGCCGATGAACTTCGCAGTATCTGAAGCCAGGCCGCCACCTACGCCGTACACCACCTCAACCTGGGGCGGCAGATTATCGGCCAGTTCCTTGAAAAAATCATGGTCAGCCTTGTGTGGCTCGGCCTGCACGACCAGCGGCAGCTCCAGCAAATGGCTGACCGCGTCCCACGCGGGCTGGCTGGTGAGCAGCGCTGCGGGGCGCGTTTCTTTGATACTGGACAGTTCTCGAAATTCAATCACGGGCAAAGGCCAGATCGTGGTCATGGGGGATCAACTCCATAAGCGCATCAGTCAAGTTGAGCAACCGGGTTTGTCACTGGCTTAAATATAGTGCGAAATGGTGAGTTTTACCAACACAGGTGTTTCGCCACCAGAATCACCGTAAACAGTGGGCTATTGTGCATTCTGTACGGACACCATTTAACAGGATTTCTAACTTGTAAGAACTGTACAGATAAGTCACAATGAAGCTGAAGTTAAACGACTGTTGTACGATGTGCGAGAACTGTATGGACACGCCCCTGCCCTCCAATGACGAATTGATCGCCTACAGCACCGACCTCCCCTGGCACCAGATTGAAGACCAGAAGCGTGCCTTCTATCAGGCGCTCAAGCGCTATTCGGAGAACGGCACCGACGAAAGCCTGCCGTTAGAAACCTTCTCCGACATCATCGGCGCACCGGTGACCACCTATGCAGACCCGCACGACCCCAAAAACGCGAACATCCTGCTGGCTAATGTCAACGGGCGGCAGTACATTCTGGGCAGCTATGTGAGTGAACGTTATCGCAGCGGCAAGTCGCTGTTAAAGAGCATCGAGCCTTACAACCTGAACCCGGCAGTCAACCACACCAACATACAGGAAACCGACGACCACAGCGAGCATATCCGGGCGATGGGCGCGGAGATTGAGCTGGGGTTGGTTTATAAGGATGGCGCTTCGCCCAGCGAGGCGGAGATGCAGAAGTATATTCACATCTACCAGAAAAAGGCGGAGAAGCTGGGGGTTTATCCCCGGCTGGATCGTGAAGCCTGTCAGTATCAGGTAGAGGCGCATATCGCGCCCGGCGTGGGCTACCAGCAAACCCGCTCCTCGCTGCGCGGCATGATGGTGGCGCTAGCCGCCGCCAGCGAAGAAACCGGCCTGCGTACCCTGATTATGTCGGCCTATCCGACCCTTTCGGACTTCAAAATGAGCGAGGAGCCGAAAGTCCAGACAGCAGTTGACCTTATGCTGGAGGTCAACAGTTACTTCCCGGAGTATGTCGAACGGCTGGCCGCAGCACAGACGCGCTATTACATTGATCCGAGCAGCCATTACGTGCAGATGTTCCGCAATCAGGGCTGTCACATTCACCTTGACCTTGCCGGACGCTCTGAGGCGCTGGGCCTGCTCACGTTTTACACCATGCTGCGCAGCGCGACGGCCATCGCCAACGCCGCCGTGCTGAAGGGTGGGCCTTTTGTCAACGGCACCTGCGACCCTGAACTGCTGTGTGTGCGCGAGTATCTGCGCCAGACCACCGTGACCGGGCGTTATATAGACCTGCCGCTAAACCCGCACTTCTCGCTCGAAGACATGGAACGCTATGCATGGCTGCTGCAATCGGAACGGGTGAACGCGACCGCGCGCGCCCTGCTCTACAACGGCGAAACCCTCGGCCAGCCCGTCTCTGCCATGCATAACCCGATTGGCCGGGTGCGGCCAGATTTACGCATGAGCAAGCGCGTCTGCACGGTAGAAAGCACCGGAATGCCGGCCAACATCAGCATTTCGCGGATGGCGGCGGTGCTGACCGATTTTGAATTCAGCCACACGTTAATCGAGAACTACTTCCGCAAACATGGCTGCGACCTTGAGCCGATGTACAACGACCAAACACTGTGGGCGATTCTGGGGCCGCTGGATCAGCAGACGTTCCGCGACCTGCAAGACCAGTCTGACCGGGAATGCAGCGACGTGATTGTCACCACCGCCGCCGGGACACAGATGAGTCTGGTGGACTTTTACGAGATGAAGCGCCGCTACATGCACAAGGCACTGGTGGAGATCAGCGAAGTCACGCCGCGCGATATTGACGACGTATACACCAGCCTCGCCCGGATGTTAGCCCCGTTAAGCGGGCAGTCCGCCCAGACGATCCCGCAGTATGTGAGCGACCCGAAGCTGAAAAGCACGGGCAACTGGGGGCGTATCCTGCGGAACGCCTTTATCGAGGCGGGCGGCAGCCCCGGCCAGCACAACCCCGACGCGGTGCTGAAGGTCGTCAACCAGATTCACGATGCGCTGAAAGCCCGCTATCTGGAAAATTAACAGCTTTTATAGAAATTTTTAACAGGCTTTAAATCAGCGTTTAGCATTTACGACGATATTATCCGAATTCTGTGGTATAATTCCTGCTGAAATTATTGCCTTAAATGCTTCCCTTATTTGTGAACGTTATTCAATAGCATATCAAAGAAAGGAACTAACCGGCACAATTCGTGCGCGGGCTAATTGGATTATGGCAAAATTTAAAATGCGGATTATTCCCCTGGGAGGACTGGGGGAAATAGGCAAGAACATGACCGCCTTCGAGATGGGCAATGATGCCATCATCGTGGATACCGGCATCATGTTTCCGGCCAACGACATGCACGGCGTGGATTACATCATCCCCGATTTTCGCTATCTGACCGAACGTAAAGACCTGAAGATTCACGGTATTCTTTATACACACGGCCACGAGGATCATACGGGCGCGATCGCCCATGTGATCGAGGCGTTCCCCGGTGTGCCAGTCTACGCCACACCGCTGACGGCGGCGCTGCTGAAGGTCAAGCTGCGTGATGGGCGTGTGAGTGACAAGACAGAGGTGAAAATCTTCGAGGCGGGCGACGTGCTGAATGTTGGCCCGTTCAAGGTGGAGAGTTTTCATGTCTGCCACAGCATCCCGGACTGCGTGGGCTTTGCGATCAACACGCCTTACGGGTTGATCGTCCACAGCGGCGACTACAAGTTCGACAACACGCCTGTAGACGGTAAAAAGCCGGACTACGCCAAGCTGGCCGACTTCGCGCGGCGCGGCGTGCTGATGCTCATGGCAGACAGCACCAACGCCGACCAACCGGGCTGGACTCCTTCGGAGAGCATCGTTTCGGCGGCCTTCGACAAGGTGTTCCGCGAGGCGCGCGGGCGTATTATGGTGGCAACCTTTGCCTCGCATATTTCGCGCATCCAGCAGGTGGCGACTTTCGCCGAGCTTCACGGGCGCAAGCTGGCTATCGCGGGCTACTCGATGAATGAGAACGTCAAGATGGCGCGCAAGATGGGCCTGCTGAACATTGACGACAAAACGCTGGTGGACATCCAGCGTATTGGCGATCACCCGCCGCATAAAATGGTGCTGATGGTCACGGGGACGCAGGGCGAACCATCGTCAGTCCTCAGCCGCCTTTCCATCGGCCAGCACCGCCAGCTTGACGTGCTGCCCGGCGACACCATCATCCTTTCCTCACACGCCATCCCCGGCAACGAGGAAATGGTTTACCGGACGATCAACCGCCTGTTCCACCGGGGCGCGGAGGTTATTTATGACCCCATCGCCCCTGTACATGTCTCCGGCCACGCGCGGCAGGAAGAAATGCGCCTGCTGCTGCACCTGACACGCCCGAAGTATTTCGTCCCGGTTCACGGCGAACTGCGCCACCTGCGCGAACACGCGAAGCTGGCTGTCACGGCGGATGTCTCGCCGGATAACGTGTTCGTTATCGAGAACGGCATGGTGCTGGAAGTGGATAAACACGGGGTACGGCGCGGCGAGCGCGTGCCGGGTGGTTACGTCTTCGTGGATGGGAGCGGTGTTGGCGATGTAGGCCGCGCTGTCATTCAGGATCGTGAGACGCTGGCGCGTGACGGCTTCCTGATGGTGATTGTCAATGTGGACAGTGACAGCGGGGAAGTGATCGGCGACCCGGAGATCATCTCGCGCGGCTTTGTCTACCTGCGCGAGGCAGATATGCTGCTTCAGCAGGTGCGGGAGACAGTCAACCGGGTGATGGAAGGCAGCCTTAACGGGCGCAACGGCAGCCGGCGGCGCGATACCCGCGAGACGCTGCAAGAGAGCATCAGCAAGATGCTCTACAACGAAACCAAACGCCGCCCGATGGTCTTTACCGTCGTCAACGAACATTAAAAAGCAACCGCCCGCGATGCCGGGCGGTTTTTAATTGTGCTGCCGTTTGACCCTTTGGCGGGTATTTTACCGGGCGGCTATTTGCCCCAGGGGAGCAGGCGCTGGAGGAAACGGCGCAGGATGCTGCCGCGCGCGTCGCCCCATGCCTCGTCCGCGATTTCCGCCCGCGCCTGACTGTCTGGCGCTTCTGGGGGCGGCCTGCGCCCGTAGCGCTCGGCGGTGTACAGCTCGGTGATGGCGCTTACAGGCGGCTCGGCACGTGGCAGTTGGCCGATGATCTGGCGGCGGCGTTCTTCGGGCGTTTGCTGGCTGGCGAAGCGAATACCGATCAGCCCCACGTAACGCTCTAAACGCGCGTAAGCCCGCGCGACCGGGTTGAGGCCGTCCATGCCGCGCCACTCCCACCACCACCAGATAAACACCGCCAGCGCGACCAGCAGGATCAGCGAAATAATAGCCAGCAGCACCGTCCCCAGCAGTGACAGCAGCCCGGTGAGCAGATTCTCCGGCTGCTGCGGTGGCTGGGCGGGCGGCAGTGTCGGCACGATGACCGGGGTTGCTGTGGGCGACGCGGTGGCTGTCGGCGTAATGGTCGGCAGCGCGCGGCCCTCCTGCTGCGGCTGGAGAGTTGGGTCGAGCGTTGCGGTGGGCGACGGCGTGGGGGTGACGGTTGGCGTATCCGTCATCTGCGGGGTCAGCGTCGGCTGCTGGAACTGCGGCGTATCATCCCCCCGGTTGATGGGAGCCTGCGCGGCGGTCGGCTCGAACTCCATCCAGCCGTAACCGGGAAAATAGACCTCGACCCATGTATGCGCGTCACGTTCGCGCACGGTGTACTGCTGAAAGTCGGAGTCCCACGTTCCCTGAGCAAAACCAGCGGCCATCCGCGCCGGAATGCCTAATGTACGCAGCATCATAATCATGGCCGAGGCGTAGTAGTTGCAGTAGCCCTCACGCAGATCGAATAACAGCCAGTCCACCGGGTCGCGCCCGACGGGCGGCTGTGGAATGACTTCGTTGTAGCGGATATTCTGGCGCAGCCAGCTTTCAATTGCCCGCGCCTGATCGTAAGGTGTGGTCGCCCCGGCCTCGGTGACAATCGAGCGCGCCAGTTCGTAGGTGCGCGGGGTGATGGAAGGCGAGACGTAGAGGTACAACTCGCTCACCCACGCCGGGTAATTGGTGCCGACAGCGCGCAGTTGGCTGGCGGTAGCGTTACTGAGCAGGCTGGTGGCCGTGTAACGATCACCCTGGTTTAACACCCGTGTCGGGCGGATGACCGAAACGTTCATCAGCTTTAAGGGGGCGTTGACCGCGTTATCTTCGCTGATGGTGCGGTCATCCACGCCGATATTACGCAGGTCGGTTCTGGTGGGCAGGTCTACGCGCAGCGGCTGGGGCGCGGTGTAAATCAGGCGCGAGGTGCGCAGCGCGAAGGTGAATTCCTGATGCACCTCGATGCGAGAGCCATCAATGTACGGCTCGTGCAAAATCTCCAGCGGAGCCTGTGGGTCGGTCAGGCGCGTTGTGGCAGCAGGCAGCCAGCGGCCATTCTCGTAGGTATCGAACACCCGCGAACGCCAGTAGTAGCGCCTGTCCTGTGGCGCGGATACCCAGAACACCTCCTGATCGCCAAGCTGAATCGCGCCGCCCAGTTGCAGCGAGTCGCTGCCGTAATAGTCGGCGGTCGTGCCGCCCTGCCCCTCGCCGCTGGTGAACAGGCGGTTCCAGAATTCGCTCAACTGCGTCAGCGGCTCGCCCTGTAAAAATTCCTGAAAGCGGTTCAGGCTTTCCTGCAAATTGCCGGACGGCATGAACCACGCCAGCAGCAGCGCAGAGAGCGCCAGCAGCGCCCCCATACGAAAGAACTGACGGTGAAGCTGTGTGGGGACGCGAATGCCGTTGGTGTACCATTTCCATTCCAGCGCGTCGAGGTTGGAGCGCACCACCAGCAGCAGCGACATCAGCACAAAAACCGCGAGATAAATCTCCAGATTGGCATCGCCGCTGTAATAGAGGCTGTTGGTGATGAGGATCAGGCCGGGCGGCAGAATGGCACGCCAGACACGATCAATACGAAAGACATGCCACGCCGCGCTGTAGCCCAAAAACCACAACAGCGTAGACACCAGCAGGGTAAAAACCAGCTCATCCTGATTGATACCACCGGTAGCCGCATCACTTAACCACTGGAAGGAACGCGACACGACACTGACAAGCCCCTCGCCGAGGCTGCCCGGCTCGTTGATCGCCGCGATGAGCAGCACCAGCGCGCCGCCATACAGCCCGCTCATGAGCAGCGCCAGAAGCTCGTTATAGTGGCTGCGCGCCAGAATAAAGCCAAAGATGACGCTGAAGACCAGCACTGGCAGCACCGTGTTCATCGCCAGCGGCCAGCCCGCCGTAAACAGCGCCAGCACAGGCATGAGCAGCAGGACAAAGACGATCAATAACGCTGTGAAATCGCCGGGGGCGAAAAGCCTGCGGGTACCGCGCCAAAACTTCTGAAACCAGCGCTCTACCGGGGAGGAATTGGTGCGAATGCCAGTTGCCATATAAACCTGTTAACCCACTAACAATAAATCAGGGATAGTGGTCGCTATCCCCTTCTGGGTTCATTGTAGTCGTATTGAACAGGGCTGACAACCGACGATTTACCCACGCTCAGGCGCTAATAAGCCTTCACGTGAATGACGCTCAGGGGGAGCAGGGCGCGCTCGTCAGCGCCAGCGAAGCCGATAAACCCGTCGCTTCCGGCGGGGGTGATGCCGAGGAAAAGCTGGTAAGCACCGCTGCGCATCGTTGGGCGCAGCCTTAACTCGCGCTCCTCAATATAATACTGCCCGGCCTGCCATTGGCTGGCTGTTGAGGGCGCGTCTGCCGGGTGAACCATGCGGGGGGGCGAAGGATTGGTCGCCATATTGCGGTTGTTGCGTTCGCCCAGCAGGCGCAGGGTTATTTCATAATCGCCATCAATGGCGGCATCCGCAGACCACCACAGGCGCAGGCGCAGCGCCTCGCCCTCGTGCATGGCGACGGGCTGCGACACCACACCGCCATCAGCGTCCAGCACATCCGCGCCATGAAAACGCATCCCGTTTTCAAACAAAACGCCCGCTGCATCTGGCGGCGCTTCATTAAGGGTAAAAATGCAGCGCGCCGGGCCAACCTGCTCGCGGAGCCAGTAAGCAGCGCGCAGAGTCTGTTCCAGTTCGGCATCCTGCCGCCCCGCCGCGAGGACGTGCCACACACGGCGATAGCCCTCTGGCCGGGTGACGACCGGTAAGCCCTCCGGGAAATAGACGCGGCGATAATAATCCCACTCCTCCGGCGCACCGCAGTCGTTGGCGGGGTCGGCCAGCAGGACATCGCCCCAACGGATGCGTTCACGCATCCACGCGAAGTTCTCACCCAATGGTGAAACCCGGTCGCCCCAGATACTGTATTGTTCCATAGGCAGCGGGTAAAACAGCATGACCGTCAGCAGCACGGCGCTAACGACCACGCCCGCGCGCGGCAAAAAGGCCAGCCCCCAGCCCATCCACAGCGCCAGACCGAGCATAATCCACCACGCATAGCGGGCGGAAAAAAAGCCGAGCAGCGGGTTGAGCAGGTACATCAGCAGCGGCATGAGCAGCGCCCACACCAGCAGCGCTAAGCGGCGACCCTCCAGCGGGCGCGGGCGCACGAAATGCAGCAGCGTCGCCAGCGCCAGCAGCACTAGCCACACCGGAAAAAGCATCCCCGCCCAGTTCCAGAACAGGTTGTAAAGCGCTTCTGGCAGCGCGCCGGGCGTGAGCGTTTGCGTGGCCTCTACCCGCGCTACGGCGGTCTCGCGCAGGGCAAGCACTTCGGGCAGAACAAGCAGCGCCAGCAGCCCACCCGGCAGCCACCAGCGCCACACCGCCCGACGATAGACCAGCAGCGTCAGCAGGCCGAGCATCAGCACCGCGACAGCGCTGGTGTACGAGATGTAGAACATGGCCGCCAGCGCCAGCGCCAGCAGCAGGCCGCGCCACCAGCGCGGACGCTCAAAGTAGAGGATGCACAGCCAGAGCGCCAGCGGCATCAGCCCCAGCAGCAGCGCGTAACCACGCACCTCGATACTGAGCAGGATGCTGTAGCCCAACGCGGCGTAGGCCAGCGCGGCCAGCGCCGCCGCCAGATGGTCGCGCCAGTGGAGCATGACCCGGTAAACAGCGGCTGTCCCCACCACGAAAAACAGCATCGAGAGCAGCCGCAGCGCGAAGGGGTGCAGGCTGGTCAGCCGCCACCACAGGCCAATGATCAGGTAGTAGAGGGGTGGCCAGTCGTAGGGTGTCCACGCCAGAATCTGCTGCGGTGTCCCAAACGTTTGCCACACAGACCAGATTTCGTCCGGGTTCATGCGGATTTCGTGCAGGCGCAGCAGGCGGCTGGCGGCCACCAGCAGCAGCACACCTGTTACCGCCAGCCAATCGCGCGTGATTTTTCCTTTTGATGACACCATCAAATGGGCTTAAGCATGGACAGGCTGAAGCCGGGCCACGAAGATCAGTTCGTAACCCAGTAAACCGGGTAAAAGCGGGGGGATTTCGGCCTTGAAGCCCGCCCGCCGCGCGGCACTGTTGAGCAGGTTCTGCAACCCGCTGCCGGCAACGGTGGTCTTCTCTACCGTGTAGCCCTGCGATTCGATGAGCGCGCGCCCGGTCGTTAACGTGTACAGACACAGATGGGTACGATCCATCACGCCATAATTTTCATAATCAAAGTTGCCCAACAGGTGATGCAGGCGAAACTGCCAGTGGGCGATATTGGGCAGCGAGACGATTAAGAGCGCGCCGGGTTTTAACAGCGCGCGCGCCTCCTGCAACAGGCGCTGCGGGTGTTTTAAATGTTCCAGCACCGCCGCCGCCAGCAGCACATCGTAAGGCGCGCTGGCCTGCGCGGGCTGCAGCGCGTCGGGCGTATCCAGATCAACGGTGTGGACTTCGCTGCAACGTGTCGCGGCAATCGCTGTCGCCGCCGGGTCATACTCCAGCCCGGTCACACGGCAGCCAAGCACCTGCTCCATGTAACCGGAAAGATAACCCGAAGCGCAGCCGAGTTCCAGCACGCGGCTTTGGCGGGGAATCAGGCGCATGAGGATGCTGTGCGCGTCGTTCGGGTGTGCGTGCTGGGTGTCAAAAACACTGTCAAGGTGGTATTTGGGCGCGATACTGATCATAGTCTGTAATTTTGTAAGAACGAGTGACGGCTTATCGTTCATAGTATAAACCCTGTAAATAACAGTTGCCATTACGTATAATAGAAGTTATCCAGGTTGACCGGGTGATCGCTGTCCCTGCATGTCAGGGATGGAGGAAAGTCCGCACTCCACAGAGCGCGGTGCTGGCTAACGGCCAGGCGGGGCAACCCGACGGCAAGTGCAACAGAGAACGAATTGCCCCGTGCAACGCACGGAGCGAGGGTGAAAAGGTGGTGTAAGAGACCACCGGCGCGGGCAGTGATGTTCGCGGCCAGGCAAACCCCACCGGGAGCAAGGCCAAGCAGGCGCATTGGGGCGGCTCGTCCCGTAAAAAGCGCCGGGTGTGCTGCTTGATTCCAGCGGGTAACTGCTGGAACAGATAGATGATCGCCACCCCGCAAGGGGTACAGAATGCGGCTCATAGGTTGACCTGGATACTCAAAAACCCCATCTAAAGACGGGGTTTTGTGTTTATTCTGCTTAAAACACGGCACGCTGCGCCAGCGGCGCGTCACTCCCCTACTGGCACAACCGACCAGACGTTACCCGCGCCGCTGCCAATGGCATCACCGGGGCGGCGATCCAGACTGAAGTAGTACAGCGGCTGATCGTCATAAGTGACCTGTAAGGTGCCGTCGGCGCGCTCGGTCAGACCCAGCTCGCCGTCCAGCCCAGCGCCGACCACCAGCGGCGTGTCCGCTTCAACCGTGTACACCTGCCAGTTATTGAGACAGGTGCCGACGCAGTTGCTCCAGCCGGGTTCGTCGTTGGCATAGACATAAAGTGTGCGCCCTTCTCCATCCACCAGAAAAGCGCCCAAACGCGCGTTACCGCCGGGCTGCACTATAGGGTCGCCCGCCAGCGTGGGCGCGGCTTCCTGCGTACTGGCCGGGGATGTAACGACTACAGCAGATGCAGGTCTGCGGGTGGGTCGTGGGGTCGCTGTCTGGCGAATGCGGGTCGAGGTTGGCCGCGCGGTGGGCGGGCTGGCGGCCTCCTCAGTCGCCAGCGGCGCGGGAATCTCAGTCACCACCTCGGCTGTCTCCTGCGGCTGAAGTTCCGGTGTGTCTGCGAGAGGCAATACGGCTTCGGTTTCGACAACGCTCGTTCCGGCAGCGCTGGCTTCTGCAGGTTCTTCGGTCGCCTCCGAGGTCAACTCAGGCGT
>CAZJSU010000004.1:0-58914 GCA_964548765.1 uncultured Anaerolineaceae bacterium | reverse complement strand
CGGCAGCGCTGGCTTCTGCAGGTTCTTCGGTCGCCTCCGAGGTCAACTCAGGCGTTTCTGCCGGCGGAGTCGGGGACTCTGTTTCGGCCACCTCTACCGTCACCAACTCTTCGGTCGCTTGGGGTTGCAGTTCGGGCGTTTCGGCGACAGGCTCTGCGGTTTCCGTCTCGGCCACGCTCGCCTGCGCGACAGCGACCTCCTCCGTCGCGGCAGGCGCGGCAACCTCGTCTGTGGCGACCGGGGACAGCACATCGGGGGTTATGGCCGGGGCAGGCACATCCCCGGCAAGACTGGGGATGGTCAGGACGTTGTAGCGCACCAGATAAGAGAAAACCCCCACCGCCGCCGTGATAAACCATAACACCAGCACGATACGCATCACAGGTTTAGCGCCTTTAAACCAATACTGGCTGACCTCGGTTTCGCCGCGCTGTCGCGCCCGCGCCACCTGAACATCCTCTTTAATCATGCGATAAATCACGTAAGTGGCTAACCCCTGCGCCAGCAGGCCAAGCCCGGCGTGAATCGTCGGCGACAGGTAGCGCGGGTTGCCGGGCTGTGTGGCGATGTTGTCGGCCACGTCGAACGTAAAGGCAGCGAGCATCAACCAGAAGATAAGTACCCAGTTGACGATGGTGATGACGATCATGATGTTGCGATGCTGAGGGCGATGCTGACCACGACGGGCGAAGACGTACCCCACTATCATTGCCGGCAGGATCAGCAGGATGTAGGCCAGCAGGGTTACATCCGCCAGCAAACTCGCCCCGGTGCCAAGAAAACCGGGAGGATTTAAATATGAATTCAATGGAAACTCCGTTTGTGTGTGGTGCTGCTGGACGCAGGTTTTCCGGGTGATTCAAAAAGGCCGGAGAAAACGGGCAGGTTCTCTCCGGCAGCGGCGTAGATGATTGTGCTAACCAGTCACTTCCGGCGTAGCGGCGGGGTCAGCCACTTCCTCAGTAGCGGCAGGTGGGGGCGGATTCGCGCCGGGGTCGCCTGTCGCCCCTGTGCCAGCATCCACAGATGGCACGGTCGCGCACGGCGTGACCTCGGACACCACGTCAGAGCGCACCCACTCGCCCGTAGACAAGCGCCACCACACAAACCCTTCAGACTGCGTTTGAGCATCCACCGTGACGTTTTCGCCAAAGTCGATGCTGCGCGGGCTGTTGCTGGCTGTCGAGGGAAGCTGGCGCAGGTTAGCTGTCTGGTTGACCGGGGTTACGGTGCAGGTCGCTGGCGCTTCAAACGGGATGTCAAACGCGAATACCGACCATACACCGCCTGCGCCGTTGCCAGCGGCCTCGCCGGGGCGGGTGTCGTTGGCGAAGAAGTACAGCGGCCGGCCATCCAGCGTGACCTGTGGCGTACCATCGGGGCGCTGGATCGTCCCCAGCGTGCCGGGCAAATAACCGTTGGCGACCGGGAAAGTGCCGACTGCCACCGTCAGCGGCGGCCAGTTCTGCGCGCAGGTATCCACACAGTTGCTCACGCCCTCTGTATCGTTGGCGAACGTGTAAAGCGTCATGCCGTTGGCCCCGACAGCGAAAGTGCCGAGATCGGCATTGCCGCCCAGACCAACTACAGGCGCAACCGCCACCGCTGACCACACGCCGCCCGCGCCATCACCGTTGGCATCGCCGGGCTGTGCATCGTTGGCGAAGAAGTACAGCGGACGGTTGTTGAAGGTCACGTGATAAGAGCCATCGGCACGCTGCGAGGTCGCCAGCGCCCCCTGAATACCCGCCGAAGCAAGCACGGGCTGGTCGGCAGCGAAGGCCAGCGGCGGCCAGTTCTGCGCGCATTCGTCAATGCAGTTGCTCCAGCCGGGTTCATCGTTGGCGAAGGTGTAGAGCGTCATGCCATTGGCCGCGACCAGCAGCGGGCGCTCCGGCGTACCACCGACCCGCACCACATCCAGCGGAACGGTAAACCAGACGTTACCCACGCCCTGCCCGTTCACATCGCCGGGCTGCGTATCCGCCGAGTAGAAGTACAGCGGGCGGTTATCCAGCATCACCTGCGTCTGGCCGTCCTCGCGCTGTAACGTGCCGAGTGTTCCCTGAATACCGGGCGCGACGTTGAGCGTCGCCGCCGCGTCTACCGTGTAAGGCGGCCACAATTCCAGACACTGGCCGACGCAGTTGCTCACGCCGGGCTGGTCATTGTTAAAGGTGTAGAGCGTCATGCCATTGGAGGCGGTCAGGATGGAGCCTAAGCGCTGGTCTACGCCGACATCGAGCAGGAACTCGGACGCGGGCTGCTGGGCTGGGGGCGCGGGAGAGACAACGGATACCACGAACCAGACATCGCCAACGCCCTGCCCGTTGGCATCACCGGGCTGCGCGTCCTGTGTGTAAAAGTAAAGCGGCATTCCGTTGTAGGTGACATGCAGCAGCCCGTCTGGTTGGACAATCACGCTGACTTCGCCATCAACGCCGGGCGCGGCTTCCAGCGCGACGTTGGCATCTACGGTGTATGCAGGCCACAGTTCCAGACATTGGCCGACACAGTTGCTTACGCCCGGTTGATCGTTGGTGAAGATGTAGAGGGTCATCCCATTGGGCGCAACCAGAATTGATCCGAGTTCTGGATGGCTGCCCACCTGTACCACGCCCGCTGTCTCCTGCGCCGCAGCAGGTATGGCGCAAGCAAAGAACAAGGCTAAAAGAACGGCCAATCTCTTCATAGTCCCTCCATATTTATGATTTCTTTGGCTGAGGTGTTGAGCGTTACAGCGCACATTATATAGTCATTTATAAAGTCGCTCAACCGACTAAAGGCGTATTTTTACGACTTTTTAAAGGTTTAAAGGTGATTGCAGTTACGGAATTGTGTTTTGATTCTGTTGATATTTTGTGTTTGGAGGGTGTTTCCTGTCACAGACGCGCCATTGCACGTCCCTACAGTGGTTTCGTAGGAACGGCATTTCATGCCGTCCGCCGTCCCCGCCAAAACAACACCGAACGTCAAATGTCAACACAACCTGGTCAGTCGGCCATCATCACGACAAACGTTTCAGCAGCGCTCCAGTTTCCCCACGAGCCGTTGGCGCGGCGGGCGCGCACCCGCCAGTAATACATGCCATCCGCCAGCGGCGCGGCAGGTGTAAACGCCAGCGGTGCCGCATCAAGGACGCTGTTGGTGACAGGCGCGGTGAAATTTGCGTTGTCGGCAATCTGTATCTGGTAGCCCGCCGCCCACTCCACTGCGCCCCATGTCAGGGTCGGCGTTGGCGTGTCGTAGAGGTTACGCATGGGGGCGGCATTGGCCGGGGAGATGATGGTAAAGGTGCGTGTCTGGCTGGTAGTCGTCCCGTTGGTGTTGACCGCCTGCAAGCGCCAGAAGTAGGTGCCGGGCAGCAGCATGTCAGGCGTATAGCTGGTGGCATCCAGCGTGATGTCAAGCGCCGGGCTGGGGAAGCCCGCGTTGTTATCCACCTGAAGACGGTATTCGTCGGCAAAGGGCGCGCCCTGCCAGCTAAAGGTCAGGGCGGTGTTGGTGATGGCTGCGCCAGCCGCCGGAGCAAGCAGTATGGGCGCGAAGGGCGGCTCGTCGTGATAATATTCAAAGGCTCCAATATCGCAGACGCGACTGCCGTTACCGTTGCCATCCGACGGGCGCTCCTCGCCGCGCTGGTCACGGTTGTTCACCGCTGTGGACGCGCAAACCGGGTTGCTGCCCAGATCAATGGCCGGGCTGCCGAACTCCAGCGCCATCGTCTGCGTGGGGCCGCCGTTATCCGCCAGCGGCTCCAGCAGCGGGTCTTCAATCCTGATGCCATTGGCGCAGACCACCTCGTTAAAAAAGTTAGGGTTGGGGTTGCGGTCAGGGTATTGAATGTTGTTCCCACCGTTGGCGAGCCGCGCTGAACACTGCTGCTGAATGTCCCAGTTATTTGTCCCATTGTCAGCGACGTTATGGGCGATAATGGTGTTACGCAGCACGCCGTTGGTGGTGCTGCTGATGCCGCCGCCGACCCACCCGGCGAAATTCCCGGCGATGGTGCTGTTCATAATGCTGAACTGCTGGGTATTGTTGACGATGTAAATCGCGCCACCGTTGGCGTTGGTCGAAAGCCCTTCGGCACGGTTGGCGTTAAAGGTACTGTTGGCAATGGTGATGCGCGCCTGCTCCGCAAAGGCCAGCGCGCCGCCGCTGCCGTCGAGAAAGCCGTCTGCGCCGTCTGGCCGCGCGACATGGTTAGCGGCGAACAGGCTGCTGCTGATGGTCACGCGGCCATTACCGCCGCTGATCGCACCGCCCAGCCCAACCTCCCCGCCAATCACCGCGTTATCCACAAAGGCGCTCTCGCTGACCGTGAAGGCATCGTTATTCTGATAAAGATGCACGTAAATGGCCCCGCCCTGATTGTGGGTGGTGTTCCCGCTAAAAACGCTGGTGCTTATGCTAATCACGCCGTTATTGGGCTGCGCGCCATCAAAGTACAGCGCCCCGCCCTGCCCCGCGCCGACAGCGCTGTTTGTGGTAAAGGTGCTGCCGCTAATGGTGACATCGCTACGCAGGCCGTGAACCGCGCCGCCCGCGCCGTTATGGGCGTGGTTATTGATAAAGGTGCTGCTGGTCACGTTGAGATAACCGCCCTGCGTGAAGATCGCGCCGCCGCCAAAATCATAGGCGCTGCCGGAAAACGAGGTCAGCGTGGAAACGTTGTCAGCAAAGGTCACGTTTTCGACTGTCAGCGTTTGCGGCGTTCCCTGAGCAGTGCTGTGGATAGCCGCGCCGTTGGCGGCGGTGTTCGCGCCAGTGGCAAGGCCGCCAGTGATCGTGAGGTTACGCAGGGTCAGCGTGCCGCCCGTGTGCTGGATCAAACGACGCAGCCCGCCGCCAGAGAGGGTGATACTGTCGCCGCCGTCAATCGTGGTTGTGGTGCTGATGGTGAGCGTTTCGGCCAGTGTAATCGTGGCCGCGCCGCCGCAGTTAAACGTGACGAGGCCGCCGCCCGCCAGCGCGGTCAGCAGAGCATCGGTATCACAGCTTTCAGGCGTGCCTGTGCCGACGACTCCGGCTGGCTGCACCTTCGCGGCGAAAGGCAGCAGAAGCAGAAGGAAAACCGTGATGATTTTGAACCGCGCTGCCATAAAGTCCCTTGTCCCTGCATCCGGCATTTACGAAATTCATCATAGCAGAGAACGCGAATTTGCGCGCAGCGGCGGCAGAAGCAGGTGATGGGCGGGGTTAGAACCCGCCCATAGCAACAGGGTCAGACGGTGGCAGAAAGCACCACGTCAGCAGCGGGCTGCTTCTGGCGCGGATGGGGGATCATGTGCAGGCCGTATTTGGGGCGCAGCGTAAAGACACGCTCTGGCACAACCACCTGCCCCGGCGCAAGGCGCAGTTGGTAGCGCTGGGCGATGGATGCCAGGATCAACCGCGCCTCCATCGAAGCGAACATATTGCCGATGCACACGCGCGGCCCTGCGCCAAAGGGCAGATAAGCGTACTTATGCACCTTCTTTTCGTTCTCCGGGCTGAAGCGCTCCGGGTTAAAGTCCTCTGGTGCATCCCACCAGCGCGGGTCGTGGTGCATCTGGTAGATGCCAAGCATGAAGATGCTGTTGGCTGGCAGATCGTAACCGTTGATGCTGACAGGCGCGATGTTCTCGCGCGTTGTCCCCCATGCGGGCGGGTAGTAACGCAGCGTTTCCTTGATGAACATATCGGTGAACTTCAGTTCGTTGAGGTCAGCCAGCGTCGCCGGGCGATCCCCAAGCACCCTGTCCACCTCGGCGTGCAGCCGCGTTTCCAGTTCCGGGTGCTGCGACAGCGCGTACAGCGCCCACATCAGCGTGACGGCGGTGGTTTCATGCCCCGCGCCGAACAACGTCATGCACTCGTCGCGCAACTGCTTGTCGGTCATGCCGATGCCTTCATCGTCCTGCGCGGCCAGCAGCATCGAGAGCAGGTCGCCCTTGTCCTCGCCAGAAGCACGGCGGTCGTTGATGAAGCGATGGATGATGCGATCCATCGTCGCCACAGCGCGGCGCATCCGGCGATTGCTGGCTGTCGGCAGCCAGTCCGGGATGGGGACAAGGCGGTCGAAGCGCTGGTCAATGATCTGGAGCGAGGTGAGGATGGCCTCCTGAATCTCGCGCAGGTCGGCCTCAACATCCGCGTCGAACAGCGTTTTTGAGATGATGTTCATCGTCACGCCAGACATCTCGCTGCCGATGTCGTGGGTCTGCCCTGGCTGCCATTGATCGAGCATTTTGTGTGCGAACTCCACCATCACATCGGCGTATGCGCCAATGCGCCTGGAGTGGAAGGCGGGTTGCGCCAGTTTGCGCTGGCGCTTCCAGAACGCGCCATCGCTGGTGAACAGTCCTTCACCAACCACCTGCTTCAGCACTAGTTTTGTTGCTCTGGATTTGTGCATTTTATCGGCATCGGTCACCAGCACCTGATGGATCAGATCAGGGTGGCCTGTAAAGTAAGCCGGAAACGGGCCAAAGCGAAAGTGGGTGAGGTCGGCCTGCTGCTGAAGTTCGCCCAAAAATTTCAGCGTATCATCACGGAACTGCGGCCAGTGGCCCAGCAGGAAATGGCCTTTCGGGCCGGGTGGTCTACTCATGGGTACAGCCTCCTTCATACAAAGGAAATGCAGCGGTTTATTGAACTAATTTTCACAAGTTAGCATACGTGAAATCTCATGCTAAAATCAACGTGTTCAATACTGACAGGTGTTCAATTATGACCGTGCGTACAGCAACCCGTTTTGAACAGCGCAAGCAGCGCACCCGGCGGCAGTTGATGCAGGCGGCGGGCGAACTGCTGATTGAAAAAGGCTTCGATAAGATGTCCATTCAGGACATCACCGACCGGGCGGACGTGGGGCGCGGGACGTTTTACATTCACTTTCAGGACAAGGACGATGTCATCTGGGAGGTGCTGCGCGAGCATACCGAAGCGACGACCGCGCAATTTTATGAGCGCCTCGCCAGAGAGCCTTTTCCGCGCCGTGAATATTTAAGCTGGCTGATGTTCTTCCAGATGGCGGAGCAGACCCGTGAGGTCACACGGGCTATGACACAGGGCAACGTGAGCGCCCGGCTCAACCAACGGTTCATGCAGTACGTCGCCTCTGTTTACGAGCGCAACCTGCGAGCAGGGAACTACTCCGCGCAAACGAACCTGCCTGTAGAGGTGATCGCCCAGTTCATCGCCGGGGCGACGATGCAGCTTATGATCTGGTGGCTGACCACGCCCAACCCTTACAGCGCGGAGCAAATGGCCGATATGCTTTTTGAAATGGTCTACCGCCAGCAGCCCTCGGCGGAGGTGAAAGCGCCGTTCGAGGGCTGAGGCGGCCTGAGCGCTTAATCAGCGTAAATCGGGTTTTCCGGGGGTCGCCTGAACAGCGTGACGATAAAGGCGAAGAGCAGGCCAAAGACGAAACCGCCGATATGGGCAAAGAAGCCTACGCCGCCGGTTGTCCCTGCCGAAAGCGCAGCGAACCCGCCGAAAAGCTGCATGACAAACCAGAAGCCCAGCACCAGCAGCGCCGGGATGGTGAAGGTCTGGAAGAAGAAGCGGAAGAAGATCACGCCCACGCGCACGCGCGTGCCGGGGTAGAGGATGAGGTACGCGCCCAGCACGGCAGAGATTGCCCCACTCGCGCCGATGCCAATCGCCGGGCTGCAGCTTGCCGCGTAAACCATCGTCTGCGCCAGCCCTGCCCCGATGCCGCCGAGAACGTAGAGCAGCAGGAACACGCGGCGGCCAAAATAATCCTCGACATTGGTGCCAAACAGCCACAGGTAAACCATGTTGCCGATGAGGTGCGCCCAGTTGGCATGGAGGAACATACCGCGCAGGTAAATCCAGAACATATCCGCGCCGACATTACGAGGGAACTGGCACGGGATAATCGCCAGTTCACCGTAGGTCTGGTTCATCTGGGAGGCAGGCGTAAGCACCTGCCACAGGAAAAACAGGATGTTGACCAGTATCAGCCCATAAGTGAGATAAGGGGTGCGTTTAGTCGGATTATTGACTGTGCCAAGTGGAAACATCGCCCATCCTCGTCCATGTGGTTTATTTCATTGTAATGCTAATACGCAGCAACGGCAGATGAGTTTCTGTTTTTGAACCACAGAAGTTTCACGGGCGGGTTTGAAACTCGCCCCTACGCATGGCCGATGCAGGGACTTTGTGGTTCAAATATGAAACGCCCCGCTGAAGGCGAGGCGTTGGGTGAACATACGGCACAGGCTTAGCGCTCGGAAGCGGGGTTCCACTTCAGGCCCATCGGCCCCACGTAATTGCTGCCGGGGCGGATGAGGCGGTTATTCTCCATCTGCTCGATGATATGCGCGCTCCAGCCCGCGATGCGGCTCATGGCAAACAGCGGCGTGAACATATCCACATCGAGGTCGAGCGTGTAAAGGACGATGGCGCTGAAGTAGTCCACATTGGGGTACAGCTTGCGCTCGATAAAGTAATCGTCAGCCAGCGCGATGTTCGCCAGCTTATCGGCAATCTCGAACCACTTGGTATTGCCGGAGCTTTGCGCCAGCGCCTGTGCGTGGCGGCGCAGGATGTCGGCGCGGGGGTCGAGCGTTTTGTACACGCGGTGGCCGATGCCCATGATACGGCGATTGCCGCTCTTGATATTTTCCTCAAACCACTGCTGGACGTTGGCCGGGTCCTTGATTTCGAGGAACATCTTCATCGCTGCGGCGTTCGCGCCACCGTGCGACGGGCCTTTGAGCGCGGCGATCGCGGCCACGACAGCGCTGTGCATATCCGCGCCGGTCGCGCTGACGACACGCGCGGTAAAGGTGCTGGCGTTCATGCCATGCTCGGCCAGCAGCACCAGATAGACATTGATGGCATCGCTGGCGGTCTGGTCTGGCCCCTGCCCGGTGAGCATGTAAACAAAATTCTGCGACAGATTAAGGTCGGCACGCGGGGCTACCGGGGCGTTGCCCTTGCGGATGCGATCCCACGCGGCGCAAACGGACGTGATCTTCCCGGTCAGGCGAATGGCCTTGCGGCGGGCGGCCTCGATGCTGAGGTCTTCGCTTTCATCATCGTAGAAGGCCAGCGCCGCTGTCGCTGCTTCCAGCATCGCCATCGGGTCGGCATCCTTGGGGAAGCGCTGGAGCAGGTCAATGATACCGTCGTCCAGCACGGCCTCTGTGGCAATCGCCGCGCGCAGTTCTTCCAGTTCGGCAGCGTTGGGCAGGCGGCCATGCCACAGCAGATAAACGACTTCTTCAAAGAGCGCGTTTTCCGCCAGGTCTTCAATTTCGTAACCGCCATAGACCAGCCGCCCGGCTGTACCATCTACCAGGCTGGTACGGGTATCGGCTACGACAATATCATCAAGGCCTCTCTTTACTTCGGCCATTATGAAACTCCTTATTGATCCATGTACATTCCACACACCACAAGCCCGAAGCCGGGCATTGTTTTCAGCGTAAATATGCCAATCTTGCAGTTGGGCTTTTCCCAATTGGGGGCAGATGATTGGACATGAAAAGTGAATTTATTCTCTATAGAGAGTATATCACCCGCAGGCAGGCCAATCAACGCCAACTCAGCGGCCTTCTATTAAGAAAAGCCTGTTTATGGCAATTGGTCTGCAAACCCCTTGCAATCCCCTTTGAAGCGTGATAGTCTACTGCACATGAGCGATTTAACCCTTACACTCTCCGTCTTTGCGAAGCCCGCCTGTTGTATGTGTATGTGTGGCGTTTTAGCATTCCCGGAACGAGTGGTGTTACGGAGGGGTTAAAGCCGCCTCCCTGATGTGTAAAACAAGAGCCAACCCGTTCCGGGCTGGCTCTTTTTATTTATGTTCTGCTTACTCGCGGCAAAGGATAGTTATGGCGATTCTCCTGTCAGAAACGCTGCAGGCGCGTATCTTCGAGCAAATGGAAGCGACCTACCCTAACGAAGGCGGCGGCTTCCTGCTGGGGACAGCGACGGGCGACGACGTGCAAATTAAAGACACGATTCAGGTCGAGAACGTGTTTGAGGAAACAGAGCAGCATCACCGCTACGCCATGACCCCACAGGATTGGGCGCGTCTGGAGGACGAGGCCGACACGCGCGGCCTGACGCTGGTGGGCTATTATCACAGCCACCCCGACTCCCCTGCCATCCCTTCCGTTTACGACCGCGACCATGCCCTGCCCAACTTCGTCTACATCATTACTTCTGTGCAAAACGGCAGCGCCACAGATATGCGCGCGTGGCGGCTGCGCACAGATCGCAGCGCGTTCGATGCCGAGATGTTAACGATTAACCAATGAGACAACGGCGGCAGGAATGCGGCGCACGAGACTACATCCTTTCGGTTACGAACCTGCGGCAGCATCAACCGGCTGCGGCGGCGCAGTATCAAACTTATGATGGTTTAACACACACTACAGAGAGGAAAGCAGCATGACAGAAGCACTTGTAAGCACAGAATGGGTAGCCGATCACCTCAATGATGTGCGACTGGTAGAGGTGGACGTGGACACCACGCAGTACGAAACCGGTCACATCCCCGGCGCGGTGGCCTTCAACTGGCAGTCGCAGCTTCAGGATCAGATCGCGCGTGACATCATCAGCAAAGAGGATTTCGCCGCGCTGCTGGGGCAGGCAGGTATCACCAACGACACACACGTCGTCCTCTATGGGGATAACAACAACTGGTTCGCGGCTTATGCCTTCTGGCTGTTCAAGTATTACGGGCATGAGAACGTCAGCCTGATGAACGGGGGACGCAAGAAATGGGTTGACGAAGGCCGCCCGGTCACGACCGAGGTGCCGAAGTACGCCGCCGCCAGCTACACCGTGCAGCAGGTGAACAGCGACCTGCGCGCCGACCGCGATTATATCAAGACGCGGCTGGGCAAGGGCGACTTCGGGCTGGTGGATGTGCGCTCGCCAGCCGAGTACGTTGGCGACATCATCGCCCCGCCCGGCATGAGCGAAACCGCGCAGCGCGCAGGGCATATCCCCGGCGCGTCCAACATCCCGTGGAGCCAGGCGGTGGCCGAGGACGGCACCTTCAAGAGCGCCGAAGAACTACAGGAACTTTACGGCGGCAAGGGCATTAACGGGGACAAGAGCGAGATCGTGGCTTACTGCCGCATCGGCGAGCGTTCGTCGCACAGCTGGTTCGCGCTGAAATACATTCTGGGTTACGATAACGTTCGTAATTATGATGGGTCATGGACCGAGTGGGGCAACCTGGTCGGCAGCCCGATTAAGAAAGGCGCTGAGGCGTAATTTCGGCCCAACGCTGCAAGGGGGCGACCATCAAAATCAGGCCGCCCCAGACAGGCTATCTGACAAAGTAATAAGGGGGAAGGACGAGTTATGGCAAACACAGATGGACGTGAATTGAAGTTCAACTCCAAAGCGCTGCACGCGGGGTATCATCCCGACCCGACGACTGGCGCGCGGGCGGTGCCGATTTACCAGACGACAGCGTTCCAGTTCCGGGATAGCGACCATGCTGCGGCGTTGTTTTCGCTGCAGGAGATGGGCAACATCTACACGCGCATCATGAACCCGACCAACGATGTCTTCGAGCAGCGTATGGCCGCGCTGGAAGGCGGGGTGGCGGCGCTTTCCACTGCTTCGGGGCAGTTCGCGCAGTTGCTGACCGTGACCACGCTGGCAAACGCTGGCGACGAGATGATCTCGTCCTCCGCGCTGTACGGCGGCACTTATACGCAGTTCTCGCAAAGTTTTCGGCGGTTGGGGATTAAGGTGAACTTTGTCGAAGGGAGCAACCCCGACGACTTCGCCAGACACATCAACGATAAGACCAGGCTGATTTATCTGGAAGCCATCGGCAACCCCAAGCTGGAAATCCCGGATTTTGAGGCGATTGCCGAAGTCGCCCACGCTCACGGGCTGCCTGTCGTGGTGGACAACACCTTCGGCACACCGTACCTGTTCCAGCCGTTTGAGCATGGCGCGGACATCAGCGTTCACTCGGCCACCAAATGGATTGGCGGGCATGGCCTGAGCATGGGCGGGGTGATTGTGGACGGCGGCAAGTTCGACTGGAAGGCCAGCGGGCGGCATGAGGGGCTGGTCAAGCCAGAGCCGGCCTATCACGGCGCGGTCATCGCCGACTTTGTGGGCAACGAAATCGCCTTTATCATCCGGGCGCGGGTGGTCGGCCTGCGTGATCTGGGCGGCAGCCAGGCACCGTTTAACAGCTTCCTGAACGTGATCGGGCTGGAGACGCTGGCGCTGCGGATGGAGCGGCACGTGTCGAACACGCTGGCGGTGGCGCAGTATCTGGAGCAGCATCCGGCGGTGGAGTGGGTCAATTACCCCGGCCTGCCGAGCCACCCCAGCTACGAACGCGCGCAGAAATACATGCCCAAAGGCGCGGGCGCGGTGCTTGGCTTCGGCATTAAAGGCGGCAAGGAAGCCGGGCGCAGCTTTATTGACAGCCTGAAGATGTTCTCGCACGTGGCGAACGTCGGTGACGTGCGCTCACTGGCGATTCACCCGTCCAGCACCACGCACCAGCAGTTAAGCGCGGAGGAACAGCTTGCCGCAGGCGTGTCTGAGGATTACGTGCGACTGGCGGTCGGGCTGGAAGATATTGACGACATCCTGTGGGACCTTGACCAGGCGCTGACTGTGGCGCAGGGCAAGACGGTACAGCCCGTCTAGGGGCAGGTCAGGCTATGGCGGGGCGGCGATGAGTCGCCCCTATAAGTATCCGGTTAGGGATCGTAAGAGTTGGCGGGGCAAACTCATCAAATTCATGAGGCGGCGATGACTGATGATCTACGACAACTCCTCCCACGCAGGACGGTAAGAATGCGTGACCCGCGTTCTGTCGGGGTGGTAGACCGCCAGCAGGTCACTTTTACCGATACCCTGCATCTGCGCTCTGGCGGCAAGCTGGAAGGGTTCACGCTGGCTTATGAAACCTACGGAACGCTGAACCCTGAGCGCAGCAACGCCATCCTGATCTGCCACGCGCTGTCTGGCGACTCGCATGTGGCGGGGTACTACACCGATGACCCGGAGGAGAGGCCGGGCTGGTGGGATGACGCGGTGGGGCCGGGCAAGATGTTCGATACCGACCACTTTTTCGTCATCTGCTCCAATGTACTGGGCGGGTGCCGGGGCAGCAGCGGGCCATCCTCGCCTGCGCCGGATGGCAAACCGTTCGGCCTGCGCTTTCCGGTGGTGACAGTCGCCGATATGGTGAAGGCGCAAACGTGGCTGTTGGACCATCTGGGGATCGAGACGCTGTTTGCGGCGGCGGGCGGCAGTATGGGCGGGATGCAGGCGCTGCAATGGGCGGTGGATACGCCGGAGCGGGTACGCAACGTATTGTTTATCGCCAGCACGCCGGTATCATCGGCACAGAACATCGCCTTTAACGAGATCGGGCGGCAGGCGATTTACGCCGACCCCAACTGGAAGCGCGGCGATTACTACGAAGGCAAACGCCCCGATGCCGGGCTGGCGGTGGCGCGGATGATCGGCCACATCACTTATATGAGTGAGTTCTCGCTGGAAGAAAAGTTCGGGCGGCGTTTGCAGGATCGGGCGGAGCTGGCCTACAGCTTTGAGACCGATTTCGCGGTAGAGAGTTATCTGCATTATCAGGGCTTCAAGTTTACCGAGCGCTTCGACGCAAACAGTTATCTTTACATCACCAAGGCGCTGGACTACTACGACGTGAGTACCGGGTTCGCTTCCATCAAGGACGCGCTGGCGCGCACGCGGGCCAATTTTCTGGTCATCAGTTTTTCCAGCGACTGGCTCTACACGCGCGATCAGGCGCTAGACCTCGTGCTGCCCCTGCGTGAACTGGGGCGACATGTGGAATATCACCACGTCGAAGCATCATTCGGCCATGACTCGTTTCTGGTCGAAGTGGAGACGATGACCGAGATCGTTGGCGGCTATCTTACCCGCCAGCGGCAGGCGGAAACCCTGATGAGTGCCGAGCAGTAGCGTATAAAGCAAGCATAAACGTACAGGACATAAGGAGTTAAGAACTACACATGCCAAGTATCAAAATCCCGACCCCGCTGCGGGCGTTTACGGGCAATCAGGCACAGGTGACTGTCAGCGGCGACACGGTAGGCACGGCGCTGGCCGACCTGACCACGCAGTACCCCGAACTGCGGCAGCACCTTTATGAGGGCGACAAACTGCGCAACTTCGTCAACGTGTTTCTGGGTGAGGAAGATGTGCGCTTTCTGGATGGACTGGACACGGAAATAGAGGAAGACGACAGCCTGCGGATTATCCCCAGCATCGCGGGCGGCAAGGCGTGAAAATCCGCCCCGCGCAGCCGCAGGATGCCGCCGGAATCGCTAAGGTGCAGGTTGATAGCTGGCGTGTCAGTTATCGGGGCATTATCGCGGATTCTGTGCTGGCGAACCTATCCTATGCTGAGCGTGAAACAGGCTGGACGAGGGCCCTGACCGAGGAAGCCGATCAGCTTGATTTTTATATCGCCGAAGCGGAAGACAGGGAAATCGTGGGGTTCGCGCTGGGCGGCGCGCTGCGTGATGCGATAAGCGGCTATAACGGCGAACTGCTTGCGGTTTATCTGCTGCAAAAGGCACAGCGCAGCGGCTACGGGCGGGCGTTGGTGAAAGCGGTTGCCAGAAGCATGATCGAACGCGGTTTTGATGCGATGGCGGTGTGGGTGCTGAAGGACAACCATCCAGCACGTGGGTTTTATGAAGCGCTGGGCGGCCAGTTGTTGACCGAAAAGATCACCCGTATCGGCGAGGATGATCTGGCGGAAGTCAGTTATGGCTGGCCGGATATGCGGCTGCTGATCGAGAGTCATTAGAGAAACTTCCCACAAGGCGTGTAGAGCCTCGAATGGGAATGATAGCAACGGTAGAGGATGATGAGGCGATGCAAGCACTGGTGAATGAACTGGGTGAGCTGACAAACGAGGAAATCAAGCGTTACAGCCGCCATTTAATTATGCCGGAAATTGGGTTGGAAGGTCAGCGCAGGCTGAAGTCCAGCAGCGTCCTGTTGATTGGCACGGGCGGGCTGGGCAGCCCGCTGGCGCTTTATCTGGCGGCGGCGGGTGTCGGGCGGATCGGCATGGTGGATTATGACGTGGTGGATGACAGCAATCTACAGCGCCAGATCATCCACGGCCACAGTACCATTGGCAAGTCGAAGCTGGACAGCGCGGAAATACGCATCCACGACTTAAACCCGTATGTGCAGATTGACAAGTATAACGTGCCGCTGACCAGCGAAAACGCGCTGGAAATGTTCGCGCCGTATGATGTGGTCATTGACGGTACGGACAACTTCCCCACGCGCTATCTGGTCAACGATGCCTGCGTGAAGCTGGGCAAGCCGAATGTGTACGGCAGCATCTTCCGCTTCGAGGGGCAGTTGAGCGTGTTCCACGCGCAGGAAGGGCCGTGCTACCGCTGCATGTTCCCCACCCCGCCCCCGCCCGGCCTTGTGCCAAGCTGCGCCGAGGGTGGCGTACTGGGCATCCTGCCCGGCACCATCGGCACGCTTCAGGCGACCGAGGGCATTAAGCTGCTGCTCGGCATTGGCGAGCCGATGATCGGGCGGATGCTGCTTTACGACGCGCTGGAGATGAGCTTTACCACGATTAAAATCCGCAAAGACCCGAACTGCCCGGTGTGCAGTCTCCCATCAGAGCAGATTGAACTGATTGACTATGAGCAGTTCTGCGGAATGCCCGCGCACGACCGGAGCGAGTTCGGCAAACAGAACGGCGGTCATGATAACGGCGTGGTCGAAGAGATCAGCGTGCGTGATCTGAAGGCGCGGCTGGACGCGGGCGAAGACCTGCTCATCCTCGATGTACGCAACCCGCTGGAATGGGACATCAGCGCGCTGGAAGGCACGTTACGTATCCCCAAACCGAATATCGAAGCGGCGATGAATGATGTGTTGGGTGGGCGCAGGCCGCGTGAGGCCACCGTGCTGGGGGAAATCCCGAATGACCGCGAGGTCATCGTCCACTGCCGTTCCGGCGTACGCAGCGCCGACACCATTCGCTATCTTCGGGAATTGGGTTATAAAAACAAGCTGCTCAACCTCAAAGGCGGCATTCTGGCCTGGGCAGAAGAAATTGACCCAACCATGGCGACCTACTAAAGCGCAATCACCAGACACCGGCTGTACGCACAGCCGGTGTTTTTTTGCTGAAAAATGTAAATTCTTGGGGATGTAAATATGTTGTAAGCTAGAATCAGTTGCGGGAAGCTAGAAATAAAGTTAGTCTATACTAATAAAAATAATTTATTCTTCGCAACTATTGACCTTGTTGATCGTATACAAGATGACGTTGTTTTGTTGTATTCCCATACAGATCAGGAGAAGCAATTCGTGCCTGTTTTACTGTTAGCCAGAGGCGATGCTCAGGCAAAGGATATGCTGCGCCGGGCGATTGAAGCCCGTTATGGCGTTACCCCACCTGCAATAGACCATCTGCAAATTGACCTTAAAGGCCGGGCGCGGGTCAAGGTTGGCCCCATCCAGACATGGGTCCCGATGGACATCTCGGCTCACTTTCGCTTCCCTACCGCCTCGCGCTGGGACTTTGTAGTGAAGCCCGCCGGGTTAACCGTCCAGCGGGGCGTGGAAGCCTTTGACGGCGGCACTTACCGTTATCTGCGCGGTAATAACGTGCCGGAGGTCAGCGTAGACGAGGACATGATTACCTCGCTACAGCGGCGGCTGTGGGCGATGGCAGCGGTGCTGCTTACGCCGCTGGGGGAGCATTTTGTTGAGCTGGAATGGCAGGGTGATTACAGCCTGCGCGCGCGTAACACCATGTTTAAGGACGGCGTAGCGTTATGCCTGCGCGATGACTACAGCCTGGAGCGGGTCGAGGTGGTCTGCCTCAACCCTGATAATCAGCAGCAGCAGTTGTTCAGCCTGCGGCTGTCGCAGCAGCAGGAACCTGTCAACGGCATTATGATGCCGCGCAGGATCAGCGCTTACTGGGACGATACCCCGTATTTCGAAGCCGAGCCGGTGCGGGTGGAGAACAGCATGGACATTCCAGATGTGGTTTTCGCGCTCGGCTGATCAAAAGTAGTGGTCAGGCACAGGTTCTTCAACAACTTTATAAATCGTAAACCCACGCTTGAGATAATTGTCCAGCGCATGTGGGCTGTCGAGGTTGCAGGTGTGTAACCAGACGCGCTGCGCTCCATCGCTCCACGCCAGCGCCACCCCCCAACTGAGCAGGTGTTTGCCCAGTCCTCTGCCGATATAACCGGGGCGCAGGCCGAAATAGGCGATTTCTGTGGCTTCTTTCTCGCGCTTCAGTTCTACATAGCCTGCGGGAACGCCGCTGACATAAAGCACGTCTATCGTCGTGCCGGGGTCGGCCAGCGCTGCGTGCAGTTGTTCGTCCGACATCAGCAGGCGGTCGCGCCAGCGCCACTGTTCGCCAACCGCGTTGTATAAAAAGCGGTAAAATGGCACATCCACCGTTTCCATACGCAGCACGACAAAACTTGAGTCTTCGTCCAGATAGGCCGGGCGAAAGGCGGTGCGCCGCGTCATTTCGAGATAGGTGGTAATCAGTTTTTCGGGTTTGTTCACTTCTAACATTACAGACATGCTCAGTTACCAGAGGCTTCAGTTTATCAAATGGGTTGATTTTGCGTTAGATTGGCTCTGCGCGGAATAGTATTTTTTGATAAAATTGCACCAATACTCTACGTATAATTCGCACGATAACTCGCGGTTGAGGCGGGTTTCAAAAGAGGAATCATGGATTTTTCACTGACAGAAGAACATAAGCAGGCGCAGAAGATGGTGCGGGACTTCGCCCAGAAGGAGGTCATCCCGACCATTGGCGAATGGGATCGCAAGCAGGAGATGAACCCGGCTGTCCTGCCGCGCATGGCCGAACTGGGCATTCTGGGCATTAACATCCCGGTGCGTTACGGCGGGCAGGGCTTCGACTACATCACGCTGGGGCTGGTATGCGAGGAACTGGAACGTGCCGACACGACGCTGCGCGTGGTCATGTCCGTGCATATGGGGCTGAACAGCATGGCGCTGCTGCAATGGGGGACGGAAGACCAGAAACAGAGGTTCCTGACCCCACAGGCACGCGGCGAGAAGTACGCGGCCTTCTGCCTCACCGAACCGGGCGCGGGCAGTGATGTGGCGGCGATGGCCGCGACAGCGCGGCGTGACGGCGATAAGTACATCCTCAACGGCGAGAAGATGTGGATCAGCCTTGCCACGAAGGCGCATCACTTTCTGGTAGTCGCCAAGACCGACCCCGACGCGGGGCATCGCGGCATGAGCGCGTTTATCGTCACCAGCGATATGCCCGGCGTAACCACTGGCGACATTCACGGCAAGCTGGGGGTACGCGCGGGTTCGACCGGATGGGTCGCCATGCAGGATGTGGAAGTTCCGGCAGAAAACCGGCTGGGCGAAGAAGGCGAAGGCTTCAAAATCGCCATGTCGTGTCTGGATAACGGGCGTTATACCGTCGCGTCGGGCGCGACCGGGCTGATTCGTGCCTGTCTGGAGGACAGCCTGAAATACGCGCATGAGCGCGAAACCTTCGGCAAGCCGATCGGCCAGCACCAGCTTGTCAAGCAGAAGCTGGCCTACATGCAGCAGTGGTACGACAGCGCTTCCCTGCTGTGCCTGCGCGTGGGCTGGATGAAGAATCAGGGCATCCGCAACACGCGCGAAACCAGCATGGCGAAGTGGTACGCCACCGACCACAGCGTGCAGGCCGCGCTGGAAGCGATCCAGATTCACGGCGCGTATGGCTTCAGCGATGAGTACCCGGTGGAGCGCTATCTGCGTAACAGCAAGGGCGCGGTGATCTACGAAGGCACCAGCGAAATTCACCAGTTGATGCAGGCCGATTACGCGCTGGGCTACCGTGAGGACAAGCCGCTGCGCTGTGAACTGCCCGCCTATGATGAGGCATTCTGGCAGGCCGAGCCAGAAATGAGCGCCGGAGATTAGCGGCAGGCGTTAATCATTTGCAGGTATAATCGGGGGAATGGTCATCGTGCCGTTCCCCCGTTTTATTTGTTGGAGGCAGAAGTCATGACGGATGCGCCACAGATTCAGACGACAGGCGAGATCATCGCTAGCAGCGTGCGCTATGAGGACTTTCTCAACGGCTTTGAAGGGATGCGCGTGGAATGGGTCAACGGAGAGGTGATTCTCATGCCGGGCATTGATGAACGCCATGACGGATTAACACGTTTCGTGGATAACCTGTTTCAGGCTTATCTGGAAGTGAAAGGCGGCGGGCGGGTGCTGCAAGACCCGATGCTGATGCACTTCCTCACGTACTCCCGCGCGCCAGATATTCAGGTTTTGCTCCCGGAAAGCCTGCACAAACTCCAGCCGAAAGAAGTCCTCGGCGCGGCTGATCTGGTGGTAGAGATCGTCTCACAAGGCAGCCAGCGTATAGACCGGGTAGAAAAGTATGACGAGTATGAACGAGGCGGTGTGCAGGAATACTGGATCATTGACCCTATTTATGCTGAGGCATTATTTTTCCAGCGGGGTGAAGATCACTTCTTTGAGCGTGTCGCGCCAGATGAACACGGCGTTTATCACAGTAAGGTGCTGTCAAATCTCCGGCTGCCCGTGACTTTACTCTGGCAAGACCCGCTGCCTGCGATGAGAGAGATCATCGCATTGGTGGATGATATGGTGAGAACGCAGCCGTAACCTATGAAAATCGTGTTTTTCGGCGACAGCCTGACGCAGGGGACAACGGGCGCGGCCTACGTGGACAAAGTTGCAGCGCTGCTGCGTGGGCATCACTTTCTGAACGAAGGCGTGAATGGCGACACGAGCCTCAATCTTTACCGGCGGGTCGAGCAGGACGTGATCGCGCACAGGCCGGATGGCGTGCTGATTATGGTGGGCATCAATGATGCGATGGCCTGTGCCGAACCCGGCTCCCGCCTGTATTACCGCCTGCTGAAGCAGATCGCCCGGGGGCAGGTTTCGCCTGTGGCGTTCCGTGAGAATATGCGGGCGCTGCTGATGCGCCTGCTTTTAGAACCGGGGCAAATCTGGGTGGTGCTGCCACCGCTGGAATACAGCCCGGCGGCGGTGCGTACCCTGCGCCAGATGAACGAAGCGACAAAAACGCTTTGCTCAGCGCTGGGTATCCCGACGCTTGACCTGATGGCGAAGATGACCCCGCCAGACATCCCACAGCGTCCGCCGCTTAGCATGATGGCCCAGGCGCGGCGTTATCTTCTTGCCTTTAACCCGAACAGGGATTATGACCGCCTGCGCGACGCGGGCGGTTACACATACAGCTTTGATGGCATTCACCTGACCGAAGCAGGCGCGCAGACCGCAGCACAGGAAATCGCGCGCTTTTTACACATACACGGGGTACGCTGATGAAGATCATTTTTCTGGGCGACAGCCTGACATGGGGCCGCTATGGTGGGGATTTTGTGGCCGAGGTGGCTAAACGCCTGCCACAGCATGAGATCATCAACGCTGGCGAAAGCGGCAGCACCGTGCTGAATCTTGCCCAGCGGTTGGACGATCTGCTGGAACAATCCCCCGATGGCATGTTCGTCATGGTGGGGGGCAACGACGCGATCTCGTACAGCCAACCAGAAACACGCCGCTATTATGAGCAGGTGCAGAAAGTCCCCGGCGGCGCTGTCACGCCGGAGATGTATATTCAGACGTACCGCGACCTGCTTACCACCCTGCAAGCGCATCATGTGCTGACATGGGTGGGCTTAGCCCCGCTGGAACACAATCCGGCAGTTGTTGAAACGCTGGCGCAGTATAACCAACTGGCGCGTGAAGCAGCGGAAGCGCTTAACCTGCCTGTGCTGGACCTGACAGCCCACTTCCCCGCGCCCCAACCTGTTCCAGAGCGCCCGCCGCTCGACCAGGCGACGATTAACCTGATCGGCAAGCGGGTACGCGAAGGCTGGACGGCGTATGAGGCCGCGCGAGAGCGCGGCGGCTACACCTTCACTTTCGACGGCCTGCACCTGACCCCGGAGGCGGCGGTAAAGGCGGGCGAGATCGTGGCCGATTTTTTAAGCCAATATTAGCCTAAAGAGCCTGTTTTATTCTGTACAATGAAGCTATGCGCTGTCGCCCGGAAAGGTAAACCATGCTGCGCGGGCTAATTAAAAAAATCCCCAGATCGAAAAACACCCTCTTGCGGCAGGTGCGTGAGGGAGATAACGCTGTGGCGCTGGAAGCGCTGGACGCGCTGCGTGAGAAGGGCTGCCTCACTGATGGCAGCCTGCACGGGACAGACTGGCAGAAGGCGGCGCTTCAGAACGCGCGGCTGGCAAAGGCGGCGTTAGAGTCCATCGCGCTGCGGGAGGCCAATCTGGCCGGGGCGTATTTCGGCGCGGCGCGCCTGCGCGGCGCAGACCTGCGCGGCGCAAACCTGCAACGCGCGAACCTGTGTGACGCGCAGCTTGCCGAGGCCAACCTGACCGGGGCGGCTTTGTGTGACGCGCATCTGGCGGCGACCAACCTGCGCGGGGCTGATCTGGCCGGGACAGACCTGCAAGGCGCGAACCTGTGGGGGGCAGACCTGCGCGGTACAGACTTCACCGGGGCGAACCTGATGGGCGCAAACCTGCATGGCGCGCAGTTCAGCGAGCAAACCACCCTGCCCGACGGCACCTTCTGGACAAAAGACACTGATCTACAACGCTTTACCGATACCACCCATCCAGCAGTGTGGCAGCATTAGTGATGGTGGCCGGTATCGTGTCACCCTGCTCGGCATCCATTAATCTAATCTTGATTCGATTAACAGCTAACAATCCGTTACAATATCCTTATAAACTGGACTTTCTTTAAAGGAGGTTTTCCCTTGCATGTCGTTGTTTTTACACGCAGTACGCCGGACACCGCCGCGAAGGTAGAAGTGGCGGCCAACGGCCAGATCGCATGGGGTGCCGAAGCGCCTGTCGTCAACCCCTGGGACGAATATGCCCTTGAAGAAGCCATCCTGCAGGCCAAAAGCGGCGGGGGTAAGGCAACCGTGATCGCTATCGGCGCAGAGATGCACAACGAAGCGTTGAAGCACAGTCTGGCGATGGGGCTGGACGAAGCGGCGCGCGTATGGGACCCGGCGCTGGAAAAAGCCGACAGCCTCGCTTACGCGGCGGCGGCGGCAGGCGCTGTGAAGAAGCTCGGCGATGTTGATCTGGTGATCTTCGGCAGGGAGAGCGTGGATGTCGGCACCGACCAGCACAATTACCAGACCGCGCGTAAACTGGGCTGGCCGATGCTGAGCTACGTCTCGAAAATTCTGGCTGTGGATTATGATGCCAAAACGATCAAGGTGGAGCGCCTGCTGGAACAGGGCAAGCAGATTGTTACCAGCAAGCTGCCTGCGGTCATCAGCGTGATGAAGGACATTAACGAGCCGCGTTACCCGTCGTTCATCGGCATTCGCAAAGCCTCGAAAGCGACGATTCCTGAATGGTCGCTGGCTGATCTGGGCGTTGAAGCGCCTGAGTCAAAAACACAGGTAACAGCCCTCAGCAATCCCCCTGCGCGCAACATACAGGTGGAGATGCTTGAGGGAACGCCAGAGGAACAGGCGGCCAAACTGGTTGAGCGACTGCTGGAGGAGAAGGTACTATGAGCGCTGTCTATACGTGGATCGAGACATTCAAAGGCCAGCCGCTCCCCAGCACATGGGAAGCGCTGGGCGTGGGGCGCGTCCTGGCGGACAAGCTTGGCGTACCGCTGACGGCGCTGGTATTCGGCGAAAACGCGCAGGCGGTCGCGGCGACAGCCGCAAAGTACGGCGCAGACGCGCAGATCATCTGCGAGGATGCCACGCTCAACGGCTTCCGGCTGGAGCCTTACGCGGCGCTGTTGAGCCGGCTGGTAGAGGAAAACAAACCGAAGTTCGTCGTGGCGGTTGGCACAAGCCGCGCGCGTGAGCTGCTGGCGGCTTCGGCTGCCGATACAAATTCCGGCCTACTGACAGAAGTGACTAACTTTGAACTACAGGGCGACGGCGCAATCACGGTCACGCGCCCGGTGTACGCAGGCAAGATCATCGCGCAGGCGACAGGCAACCCGGCAGGCACGCAGTATGTGGCGGTACGCGGGCGGGCATTCAAGGCCAACCCGGTCAACGAGGGCGCGCAGCCCAACGTGACCAGCGTCGAACCCGCGTTGGCCGAAGATCAGATCGCCACCAAGATCGAGAGCTTTGAAGAAGAAGTCGGCACGGTTAATCTGACTGATGCGGCCATCATTGTCTCCGGGGGGCGCGGGATGGCGAATAACCCGAAAGACGCGCCCGCTGGCACCGCCGATGCCGCTGTATGGAAAGCGCAGGACGGCTTTGAGAATACGCTCAAGCCGCTGGCCGACACGCTGGGCGCGGCCATAGGCGCAAGCCGGGCGGCTGTGGACGCGGGCTACATCCCCTACGCGCATCAGGTGGGGCAGACGGGTAAGACGGTCAGCCCTGATCTGTACATCGCCTGCGGTATTTCCGGCGCGATCCAGCATCAGGCCGGAATGCGTACCAGTAAAATCATCGTGGCAATCAATAAAGACCCCGAAGCGCCGATCTTCAAAATTGCCCGTTACGGCATTGTCGGCGACATTTATCAGGTCGTCCCCGCTCTGACAGCCGCGCTCAGGGATAAACTCAACAATTAATATATGGGTAGAGAACTGAAACGTTAGAAGTAGGTTCTCTGCCCGTTTGATTGTAATACGAAAATTATAGCTGACCCCTGACAAAAATTAAAAGTTTCAACATAATTATCCATAGGCAAAAGTAACGTGGGTAATGCGTATCACTTATGAATGTACTGGATGTCATATACGTCGAAGACGACGAACAGGAAGCACTGATCATGAAGATCGGGATGCGCAGATTTGAGATCAACATTCTGCATATCCCGTTCATCACGGTTGACACGCTGAGCAAACTAGGCGAACCGCCGTACCAGACGGCGGTTGCAGTTTTATTTGACGAGATGCTGGCGGGCGAAAGCGGCATTAAGCTGTCCCGCACCCTGCGCGATAATGGCGATGAGCGCTTGATTTTCCTGCTCACCGCCGGGGAAAACCCAGACCCGGCGCTGCTGACCACGCAGACGATTCTGTTCCGGCGTAAGCCGGTGGACTTTGAAGAACTGGCAACGACAATCCGCAAACTGAGCAGCCTTTAAAGCCTGTCGGCAATTGTCCGTATGGAAGGTGTACAAGGGATCAAACCTTCGATGTATGGCGTACGTCTGCCATCAGCATTCAGGCGTACGGGCGGTTTCAAACCCGCCCGTGACACCCCACCTGGCGCTGCGGCCATGCCTCTGCGGGAGGGTCACAGACCCGCCCCTACGCATATCTATTGCTGCTCTGCTAACGACGAATAGACCTTTTAAGCTATACATCGGCGATAGTTTGTGGTAAAATTTACCTACGCAACGGGGGTGACATGGCTTCGACAGGAGAGGCTGGTTACGTGTTGCAGGTCGCGGCGCCCGATGTGCCGCGTTAACAACGGGCAAGGCAATTAAATGCCGACAACAAACAACTGGCTTTCGCCGCCTAATTTAGGCTAACGAAAGTCGCCAGCCTTGCGAGGCTGGCCGTCTGCCCCAATCGTATCCGTCCGGTTGGATTGGTGGGCGTCATCAAAGACGGATTGCGACCCCGCCGACACCGATAAAGCGGGCCAAAGACGAGATCGGTTAGTCAACAGCGTACCGTGTTAGCCGGGGCTGCTGTTGGCGAAATCTAACGGTTAACTAAACCTGTAGACGCGCGTAAACGAATCTTTTGGACAGCGGTTCGACTCCGCTCACCTCCATCTACAAAGCAAAAGCCGCCCACCTGGGCGGTTTTATTTTCTCTTGCGCCTGACAATGAGTTTGATACACTGAATAACCGTGTCAAAACAGGAAGATGTTGCAGAATGGGATTTTACGCCTTCAGAGAGGCCAGCAGCGAGAGCGTTGAGATAGTCCCTCCCTGCAATCCCGTAAACTGCCGGAGCAGATGAATTTGACTCGATACCTACTTGTAGCAGGCGTTCTGGTGCTGGCGGTGATGACTGCCGCCTGTGCGCCCCAAAATCAGGTTGAGCTTAACCTGGCCGCAACCAACGTTGTGCTGAGTACCGAGATTGCCCATATACGCAATACGGCGACTGCCGCTGCGGATAACCTCCAGATTACGGTTGAGTACATCGGCACACAGGCTGCACAGTCAGAGCGGCAGAACGGCCAACTACAGGCCACGCTGATCGCTCGCGGCGAAGACCCGGCAGCGCTGTCCAACATTAACGCACAGGTCATCACCCCCCTGCCGACTATCGGCCAGGCAGGGAATGACAGCGCGGCCACCCTGCCCGAGGTTACGCCTAATCCTAACGACGTGGCGGTAACGCCATTCGGCACACAGGAAGTGGCTCAGGATGCAGACACAGGTACGCCAGCGCTTGCCAACATCGTCATGTCCAGCGGCGTAGGCAGCGATGACTGCGCCCAGGGGACAACCTCCACGTTCGCGGCGACAGACGAGCGCATTTATGTCGTGGCGACAGCGCTCAACATCTCGCCCGGCACCACGATCACCGCGCGTTATCAGGTGGGCGGGCAGGAAGTCGCCCACACCTTCACGCCGGATTTCGCCATTGACGAGAACTGTATCTGGTTTTACATGGATCAGACCGACGCGCCATTTACCCCCGGCAACTGGTCGGTACAGCTTGAACTCAACGGCGTTTCTGCTGCCCCGGCTGTCCCCTTCAGCATTACCGAATAGAATGCAACTTTTCTGGCATTCCGGGCGTAATGAGCATAGTAAGGGTGATGGGCGAGGCGAAGATGGCTATTCACACGACATGGCACGATCAGGATGTTATCGCTCTGCGCTTTGAACGCGGCTGGACATGGGGCGACCTGCGCGCGGCCATCAAGCAGGCGGATAGCATGATTATCAGCAGGGAGCAGCCTGTGCATCTGCTGATTGATATTCGGCAGGCGGGCGGACTCCCGCGCGATTTTATGCGCGTGGCGGGCGAGTTACTGGCTGAAGGCAGCGCGCGCGCCAATGAGGGGCATAAGGTCGTGATCGGCGCAGGCAGGCTGATTCGGGCAGCGTATCATGGGTTACGCAGCGTCTACCCGATGGACGACCGCCCGCTGCTGTTCGCGGCAGATGTGGACGAAGCGCTGCGCCTGCTGGCAGAGACACCTCTTAAAGCCCCGTAAGCAGCCACGTCACCACTTGATTTCGACAGGCTTGCCGCGTCTGGCGCTTTCAATCGCGCCAAAAACCATCGCCAGACTCTTGATGTTGTCGGTGCAAATAGTCTCCGGCTGCTGCCCGGTACGCACACAGTCCACAAACTCGCGGATAATCCCGGCGTGCGCGCCGACGCGGGCGGCCTCCGGCGCGGGCGGGATCACGGGCGTTTCTGTGGGGCGGAAGAAGCCCTCGTCGGCGGTGACGACCTCAGCCGTCATGGTGTCATCACCCGGCCAGCGCACCGTGCCGCGCTGACCAATAACGCGCCAGTCGCTTTCCCATGTTGTCCGCAGCCCCTCGGCGCACCAACTCCCGCGATAGGTAAAGACAACGCCGTTGGTCATCTCAAAGATAGCAACGGCTGAAGCGTCATGGTCGTACCAGGACCCGGCGGGATTCCACTCTTTGCAGTAAACCGAAACCGGGTCTGCCCCGCTGATGTAACGGGCGGCATCGAAGGTGTGGATTGCCATATCGAGCAGCAGCACGTGTTCCATACGATCACGAAAGCCGCCGAAGTGCGCGCCCACAAAAAAATCGGCGTTAACCGTCGTCAGCGGGCCAACAGCGCCGCTCTCAATAAACGCGCGCAGGCGGCGGATATTGGGGTCGTAGCGGCGATTCTGGATGACAGCGTAAAGCTTGCCCGCGTCCTGCGCCGCCGCCACCATCTTACGGGCGTTCGCCATCGTATCGGCCAGCGGCTTTTCGCCCAGCACATGACAGCCGTGCCTGAGCGCGGTCAGCGTAACGTTGACATGAGCTTCTGGCACGGTGCAGTCGAACACGATGTCCGGCTGTGTCCTGTTTAACACAGGCCGCAGGCGGGTGCCAATGACCGCCCCTGCCCCGCCATACTCTGCGGCACGTCTGCGCGCGGCTTCTTCGAGGATATCCACGAAGCCCACTACTTGCAGCCCTTCAATAGTCTGCGCCGCCTTAAGCCACGCATTACTCATAGAGCCACAGCCAACCAGCACCGCTTTGAGTTCGGCAGTCATATTATCCCCTGGTTCATCAACACTGTTCTATCCATGCAGATTTCAGCAGATGATACTGTATTGTGCAGGTCGCGCCTAGAGACCAGTAGGATACAGGCTGTTGTTGGCAAATTCAGATGTAGGGGCTGCCCTGGGCGAAGCACCGCTTCGCCCCTACAGGATTGCATACAGCTCCCGGCTCGTCAACAGCGCCATCCCGCAAGTGACCCCTTCAGGACTATCCCAATAGGCAGTAGGCAGGGCGTTTTCACATGCGGTATGCTAAGAACAGACACGAGATGTTAAGGAAAATGAGGAGTCATGGCGATGTTTGGAGGTGGTGGCGGCGCGTGGACGATGATGCGGCAGTATCGCAACAGCGATGATGAAGCGAAGCCAAAGGTTACATGGGCGCTGCTGAAGCGGGTGCTGGCTTATGCCCGCCCTTACAAGGGGCGCATTATTGTGCTGCTGATGGCGATTCTGGCAACAACCGGGTTGGGGCTGATTACGCCGCTGATCTTCCGAGACCTGCTTGACAACACGCTGCCCAGCGGCGACACACAGCGGCTCAACCTGATGGCGGTCGGCCTGATCCTCATTCCGATTGTTTCCGGCGCGATCCGGGTTGTTCAGCGCAAGGTCAATTCTACCATCGGCGAGGGGGTTATCTACGACCTGCGGGTGAGCCTGTATCGCCATTTGCAGCGGATGTCGCTGCGTTTTTTCACCAATACCAAAACGGGCGAACTGATGAGCCGCCTGAACAGCGATGTTGTGGGCGCGCAAACGGCCATCAGCAGCACGATTGTAGATATTGTCACCAACATCGTGACGGTGATTGCCACGCTGGCGGTCATGCTGACGCTTGAATGGCGGCTGACGATTCTGGGGGTGGCGGTGCTGCCGCTGTTCATCATCGCCGGGCGGCGCTTAGGCACGACGCTGCGCGACATCGCCCGCGAGCAGATGGATTATAACGCGCGCATGAACGCCATCATGAACGAAACGCTGAACATCAGCGGAGCGCTGCTGGTGAAGCTGTTCGGGCGGCGCGAAACAGAAGTCGAGCGTTTTGAGGAACGCGCCGGGAAGGTGCGCGATACAGGCATCCGGCAGGCGCTGGTGGGCAGCCAGTTTTTCGTGCTGCTGGGGCTGGTGGGCGCGGTGGGGACGGCGCTGGTGTTCTGGATCGGCGGCCATCTGGTCATTCAGGGCGTGTTTACGATCGGCACGATTGTCGCCTTCAGCGCTTATCTGGGGCAGCTTTACGGCCCGCTGCAGGCGCTGGTCAGCGCGCCGGTGGCCTTCGCCCAGTCCATGGTTAGCTTCGAGCGCGTGTTTGAGGTGATTGACCTGCCGCTGGAGATCGCAGAAAAGCCGGACGCGCTGGCGCTGGATAACGTGCGCGGCGAACTGGTCTTTGAGCATGTCTCGTTCAACTACGCGATAGACGAAAGCCTGCTGCTGACGGAAGTGACGCGGCACGGGCGCATGGCGAGTGTGGACGCGGTGTTCTCTGGCGGCGAAAGAAAGTCAGAAAAATCCACCGATGACAAAAAACCGGTTTACAGCCAGGCGCGGGAACTGGCGCTGCACGATGTATCGTTCACCGTCAAACCGGGGCAGATGGTGGCGCTGGTGGGGCCTAGTGGCGCGGGCAAGACGACGATGACGTACCTCATCCCACGCCTTTATGACCCAACCGAAGGCCGTATCCTGCTGGATGGGCATGACCTGCGCGACCTGAAGCTGGACTCGCTGGCACAAAATATCGGCATGGTTACGCAGGAAACATACCTGTTCCACGACACGATACGCACCAACCTGCTTTACGCCCGGCTGGACGCGACACAGGCAGAGATCGAGGCGGCGTGCAAGGCGGCGAACATTCATGACTTTATCATAGGGCTGCCGGAAGGCTATGATACGATTGTAGGGGAACGGGGTTATCGCCTGAGCGGCGGCGAAAAACAGCGTATCGCTATCGCCCGTGTGGTGCTGAAGGACCCGCGCATTCTGGTGCTGGACGAAGCGACCAGCCACCTCGACAGCCAGAGCGAAGCCCTGATTCAGGAAGCGCTGCGGGCGGTGCAGGCAGGGCGCACGTCGCTGGTGATCGCGCATCGCCTGAGTACCGTGCTGACAGCAGACCTGATTCTGGTGATGAACCGGGGCGAAGTGGTCGAGCGCGGCACACACAACGAACTGCTGGCACGCGGCGGCCTGTACGCGCAGCTTTATGAGACGCAGTTCAGCCAGGAGCGCGAGGCTAACGGGATTCATACCGCTCAGTCCGAGATGCGTTGAGCAGGCGGCGGGCAGCCCTCAAGCACACAGTCGCTAAACGGCGCATAATAAGGGCATTCATCGCAGATGTTTGAGGTCTTATCATGGAAATCAGCCAGGAAACCATCGCCACATTTTTGCAGCTAGGCGGGCAGTATTTTCTGCCAGCGGCGGCGCTGCTGCGCGCTATATACTTCGGCATTCGCAATCAGCTTCCCGAAGGCTTCGGACAGATCGCAGCGGCCAGCATCTTTGCCGGGCTGACCGCCGCAGCAGACGGCCAGCAGCCCGACCTCCGGGGGATCATCGTCGAGGTTCTGGGGAATACGGTCTTTATGGCCGGGCTGCTCAGCTTCATTCTGGTTTATCTGCTGCGACAGCCAGACCGGGGCCAATGGGTAGACGGCATCGTTGGCGGCATTGTCGGGCTGATCGCGTGGGTGCTGTGGGTGCCAGTGCTGCAAAACGATTGGCCGATATGGACTGCGCCGCTGGTCATCATCGCTGGCGCGGCGGCCTTCATCGCCCTGCGCTTCAGCCTGCGGCAGATCGCCCGGCTGGTGAAAATCGCCACTTATCTGCTGGTGATCGGGCTGGTGCTGGCAGTTGGCGCGGGGGGGATTCTGCTGCTGCAATGGGTCATGGGCGGCATAAGCGCGGCCTAAAGCCCCACTAAAGACACGGCAATTCAGAGGCGGCCTGAATGGTCGCCTCGTCAGGCTGCGCCAGCATCGCTATAATTGCCAACCTTACCTTTAATCACACCCTTACCGAACACATCCGTGACCACCATCCAGATTATCACCGCCATCATTGTCGTGCTGATCTACGCGGCCATCGCTGTTGGCCGTGTGCCAATGCTGCGTATGAACCGGGCGACGATCGCGCTGGCGGGCGCGGCGCTGCTGGTCGCTGTGGGCGCGATCACAGAGCATGAAGCCATCGCCGCGCTGGATATGGGGACGATCCTGCTGCTGGGCGCGATGATGGTGGTCAACGTCAACCTGCGGATGGCGGGCTTCTTCCGCTTTGTGACCAGCCGCACCTTACGGCTGGCGGGCAGCCCGAGGATGCTGCTGGCGCTGGTCATCTTCTCCGCTGGCGTGCTGTCCGCCATTTTCCTCAACGACACCATCTGCCTGATGCTCACGCCGCTGGTGGTGGACATCACGCATCGTCTGGAGCGCCAACCGCTGCCCTATCTGGTGGGGCTGGCGGCGGCGACTAACATCGGCTCGGTCGCCACCATTACTGGCAATCCACAGAATCTCATCATCGGGCAGGCCAGCGGCATCCCCTATCTGACGTTTCTCGCCCATCTCGGCCCGGTGGCGTTGATCGGCCTGGTGATCTGCTGGGGCGTGGTGATGCTGGTCTACCCGGCGGAGTTTCGGGCGGCGCTGCCGCAGGTCAGGCTGCCACCGCCGCGCCCATACACACCGCTGCTGGCGCGGACGGTGCTGGTGGTCGGCGGGCTGATGGTGGCATTTCTGGCGGGCGTTTCCGTGGTGACGGCGGCCTGTGTGGCGGCGGCGCTGCTGTTGATCTCCCGGCTGCGCCCGGTCAAGCTGCTGGCGCTGGATTGGGACTTGCTGGCGTTTTTCGCCGGGCTGTTCGCGGTGACAGGGGCGATTGAAGCGACCGGGCTAAGTGAGATGCTGTTTGAAGTGTTTGCGCCCGTGCTGCAAAGCGGGATTGTGACATTCAGTCTGCTGGTAGGCATCCTGAGCAACATCGTCTCCAACGTTCCGGCGGTGCTGCTGCTGCGCCCAGAGATCGCCGCCTTCCCCGACCCACAGCAAACATGGCTGGCGCTGGCGATGGCCTCCACGCTGGCCGGGAACTTTACGCTGCTCGGCTCGGCAGCGACGCTGATCGTAGCTGAGGTCGCCAGCCAGCACGGCGCGAGGCTGTCATTTGGGGCGTACCTGCGCGCGGGCATTCCGATCACCGTGCTGACGATGCTGGCGGGGATTGTGTGGTTAGGGCTGACGACCTGACGATGCCCCTGCACCGGCTTGCCAGTCAGCATTGAATATTATGGCCTGCTTCGTTACCATAGCACGCCTACAAATTGAAATTCTGAGCAGTGTAAAATCATGACTGACCTCTATCTGATTGTCGGGCTGGGCAACCCCGGCAGGCAGTACGAAAAAACGCGGCATAACGTTGGCTGGCGCGTGCTGGATGAACTGGCGCGGCGTTACGACCTGCGTTTTGACAAAAGCGAAAGAAAGGCACTCACCGCCAGCGGCACGATTAAAGGGCGGCGGGTGCTGCTTGCCAAACCGCAGACATACATGAACCTGAGCGGCGAGGCGGTGCGCGATCTGGTCGTCTTTTATAAAATCCCGGTGGAGCGGATTGTGGTCATCAGCGACGATCTCGACCTGCCGCTGGGGACGCTGCGCCTGCGCGCCAGTGGCAGCGCGGGCGGTCAGGGTGGGCTGAAAAACATTATCCAGCATCTTGGCACGCAGAATTTTAACCGGGTGCGCTTCGGCATTGGCCGCCCGCCGGGGAAGATGCAGGCACGGGATTATGTACTGCAAGCCTTCAGCGGGGATGATGACATCCTCGCCAACGAGGTCGCCGATAAAGCCGCGAATGCCGTCGAGATGTGGCTGACCGAGGGCATCGTCGCGGCCATGTCGCACTATAACGGCGACATTCAGGACGCGCAGGCCAAACAAAAGCCAAAGGCCGACCCCGCAGAAGAACTGGCGCTGTACACCCGCGCGCATGAACTCGCGCCGCAAGACCCCGCGCCGCTGGAGAAGATGGCGGGGGTGCTGCGCGGGCTGGGGCGGATTGACGAGGCGGCAGAGCGGCATCTACAGGCGGCGACGCTGTATGAGGCACGCGGTGATTTTGGGAAAGCGATCAGCCAGCGTGAACGCGCCGTGAGCCTGAAGCCGGAGATGATCGAGGCACATTACCAGATCGGGCGGGCATACGAGGACACGGGCAACATGAAAAAGGCCGTGCAGCGCTATGTCACGCTGGCCGAGTATCTGCTGGCACAGGGGCAGCATCAGGAAGCGCGGCAGGCGCTCGACACCGCGCTGCGGCTCAATCCGCAGCATCCAAAGGCGCTGGCGGTGGATAAAACACTGCGAGAGCGGCTGGCCGAATAGCAGATGCCTACAGCGCTGCTGGCCGCGCGGTAAAGCAGGCAGCGCGATAATTCCAAGAAAATTTTTACCTTTTATGCGTATAATTAAAAGTTCCTTACGGTATCATTTTCCTGTGTGTGCGCTTTTCTAAGCGCGCGTTTTGCCGCCTCACGGCAGTGTCTCATTTCCTGCCCATACGCTGATTTCATTCACAGTTTATTCAGGGTGACTATGCAACTGACAGGCTTACTCGACCTCCTGCGTGGCAGTACCGTCTACCGCGACTTTATCGAGCAGCTTCATACGGGCGCAGCGACAGACGACCTGCGTGTGATTCGCGCGGCGCGTCCTTTTGTGCTGGCGGCGCTGGCGCGCGACTGGGACGGGCCAGTAATTTACGTGACCGCGCGGGTAGACCGGGCTTATAACGTCGCGGAGCAGCTCCCGGTATGGCTGGCAGAACGGCCTATCCACCGCTTCGCAGAGCCAACCCCCCTCTTTTACGAGCGTTCCCCATGGGGCGAAAGTGTCATTCGCAACCGCATCGGCACGCTGGCCGCGCTGATGCCGCCGGATGATTTCGTCAGCGAAAGCGCGCACCCGATCATTGTCACGTCAGCGCGCGCGATTATGCAGCGCACCCTGCCTGTCAGCCACTTCCGCCGCAGCACGCTGGTGCTGAAAGTCGGACAGCGCCACACCATCGAAAAGCTGCTGGCGCATTTTTACGCGCTCGGTTACGAACCGACACAGGTGGTGGTTGAGCCGGGTACGTTCAGCCGCCGGGGCGGGATTGTGGACGTTTACCCGCTCGCGGCGGACAGCCCGGCGCGGATTGAGTTCTTCGGCGACGAGGTGGACAGCCTGCGCAGCTTCGACCCTACCAGCCAGCGCTCAACCGGAAAGCTGCCGCATGTAGTGGTCACGCCCGCCCGCGAAGCGCTGCCAGAGCAGATCGAGCCGCTGCTGGATCATCTGCGCTCGTGGTTCGAGTCGCTGCCGCCCGGAGAGAGTGATGTCACCAGCCCGCGACCAGACATGGACGCGCTGGAACAGGGCGGCGTGTTCCCCTACATTGAACACTACATCCCCTATCTTTACCCGAACCCGGTCAGCCTGCTGGATTACGCGCCAGACAACGCGCTGCTGGTGCTGGAGGACTGGTCAGAACTGCGCGATACCATCGCGGGTATTGAAGAAAGCGCGCTGAAAACCCGTGACGAAAGACAGGAAAGCGGCCTGCTGCCACCGGATTACCCCCTGCCCTACGTGACATGGGACGCGCTGGTGGAGGAGATCGAGCAGCGCGCCAGCGTACATCTCGGTTATGCGCGTTTTGCTGAAGAAGATAACTTGCTGGATGAAACGCCAGACTCCGGTTTTCGCAGCCTGTTTGCGCCAGAACAGCGTTTCGGCGGGCAGTTGAAGCTCATGCTGGACGGGCTGCGTACCATGCGAAGCCCCGATGAGCGCGTCGTGGTCGTCACCGGGCAGGCCGAGCGGCTGGCGGAAATCTGGCAGGAGCAGGAAGGACGGCTTTTACCGCCCGTAACTGACGTGACCGACACCCCCGCCGCGCAAAGCCTGCTGTTCGTCAACGGCGCATTACAGGAGGGCTGGCGCTTACGTACCGAGCAGGGAATGACCCACCTGCTGACCGATCACGAAATCTTCGGCTGGAGCAGGCCAGAGCCGCGCCGCCGCCAAAGCGCGCCCCGCGCGAAAGTGCCAGAAACCACTTATGCCGACATGAAAGACGGCGATTACGTGGTGCATGTGGATTACGGCATCGGGCGTTTCGGGGGGATGCGCCGCCGCACCATCGAGGGCAACGAGCGCGAGTACCTGCTGGTGGAGTATGGCGGGACGGACGTACTGTTCGTGCCAATCCATCAGGCAGACCGCCTGACGCGCTATGTCGGGCCAGATGACCGCCCGCCGCCCCTGAGCAAGCTGGGCAAGCCGGACTGGATCAAGATCAAAAGTCAGGCGAAAAAAGCCATCGAAGACGAAGCCCGCGAGCTGCTTAGCCTCTACGCCCAGCGTTCCAGCGCTCCCGGTCACGCCTTCAGCCCGGATACACCCTGGCAGCACGAGCTGGAAGCCAGCTTCCCCTATGTGGAGACAGAAGATCAGCTACGCGCGGTGCGGGAAGTCAAAACCGATATGGAGCAGCCGCACCCGATGGATCGGCTGATCTGCGGCGATGTCGGTTACGGCAAGACCGAGGTGGCGCTGCGGGCGGCATTTAAAGCGGTGATGGATGGCAAGCAGGTGTCGGTACTGGTGCCGACAACTGTGCTGGCGCAGCAGCATTACGAGAACTTCAGCCAGCGGCTGGCCGCGTTCCCGATTAAGGTCGAGATGCTCTCCCGCTTCCGCAGCCGTGAGGAGCAGAATAAGATTCTGCCGCAGTTGGCTTCTGGCGAGATTGACATCATCATCGGCACACACCGCCTGCTTGGGGAAGACGTGAAGCTGAAAGACCTCGGCCTTGTGATTATTGACGAGGAACAGCGCTTCGGCGTGACGCATAAGGAGCATTTCAAGCGCCTGCGTACGCACGTGGACGTGCTGACGCTGACCGCGACCCCGATTCCGCGCACGCTGTACATGGCGCTGACAGGTGTACGCGACATCAGCACTATTCAGACCCCGCCGGAAGAACGCCTGCCGATCATCACGCACGTGGGGCCGTTTGACGAGCGGTTGGTGCGGCAGGCGGTGCTGCGCGAGGTGGAGCGCGGCGGGCAGATTTTCTTCGTGCATAACCGCGTGCAGTCTATTGATACCGCGCGGGAACGGCTGGAGCGCATCGCGCCGGAAATCCGCACGATCATCGCGCACGGGCAGATGCACGAGCGCACGCTGGAGAAGGTGATGATCGCCTTCGGGCGGGGCGATTATGACGCGCTGGTCTGCACGTCCATCATCGAAAGCGGCATTGACATCCCCAACGCCAACACGCTGATTGTAGACCGCGCCGACTGGTTCGGCATGTCGCAGTTGTACCAGTTACGCGGGCGCGTAGGCCGCAGCGCGCAGCAGGCTTACGCCTACTTCTTCCATGCGGGCGATGGCCGCCTGAACACGGAAGCACGGGCGCGGCTGGAAACACTGGCGGAAAACACCGACCTCGGCGCGGGAATGCAGATCGCCATGCGCGACCTCGAACTGCGCGGCGCGGGCGACATCCTCAGCACCCGGCAGACCGGGCATGTGGCGGCGATCGGCCTGCACCTGTACACGCAACTGCTCTCGCAGGCGGTGAAAGACCTGAAGGGGAACAAAAAGGCGGAAGAAGTGCTGCCTGTGGCGGTCAGCAGCGTTGCTATTGACCTGCCGCTCCCGGCCTACCTGCCCACCAGTTGGATGCCGGAGATGGCGCTGCGCCTGCAAATCTACCGCCGCATCGGCAGCCTGTCGCATCGTGAGGACGTGGAGGTCATGCGCGATGAACTGCGCGACCGCTTCGGCACGCTGCCCCCGGCGGCGGAAAACCTGATGTACCAGATTGACATTAAGCTGCTGGCACAGGCGGCAGGCGCTACAGGCGTAGTCGCGCCGGACGGTAAAATTCTGGTGAAGCTGCCTTACCTGCCAGACATCAACCGGGAGCAGCTTCAGGCCGACCTCGGCGACGACATCACCGTGACGCGGACGGCGGTGGAGGTGCCGATGGATGAGGACACATGGCAGCTTCGTCTGCTGGATGTGCTGGAACAACTGGCCGAAGCGCGCGAAATCACGACCGAGGCTGCGGGCCTCTAGCGGCGCTTTCCTCTGATTTTTGCGGGACACAGCAGCCTCTGTGTCCCTTTTTTTAACCCTGATTCTCTCGTTTTACGTCTGCCACCTGCCCCCCGGTAATGTCGAGAAGCTGCGCCAGCGTAATAGGGAAGATGGCGTTATGCGCGCCCCCGGCAGCGTAAAGCTGTTGATAGCGTTGTAGAGAGTCGTCTACATATACAGGCAGATCAGCAGTACGGTGGGCGACAGGCGGCACACCGCCGGGCGCATAGCCGTAAATGGTGACACATTCCTCTGCCGAGGCAGTTTTCACCTTTTTGCGCCCGACCTCAAACATGGCCGCCAGCTTGCGGTCATCCACCATCTGATCACCACTTGCCAGCACGAGGATCGGCCTGCCATTCACAATAAAGGCGAGGCTTTTGACGATCTGCCCCAGTTCACAGCCGATGTTATCCGCCGCCTGTTGAGAAGTCGCCGTAGAATTCTCGAAGAAGTGAATCGTTACACCGGGGACAAGACGATCTAAAGCGGCCTGCACATCTGCCGGGGTCAATGGTTGCATGGGTTTTGCTCCTGCGTATACAATAGATTATAGTTAATTACACATAAAGTCTCAGGGAAAATCAATTGCGAACGCAGCAACAAATCAATCAGACCCTGATTGAATTGGTTCAGGGCGATATTACACAGCAGGACACCGATGCGATTGTGAATGCTGCCAACTCTTCTTTGCTGGGTGGAGGGGGTGTGGACGGGGCTATTCACCGCGCCGCAGGGCCAGAGCTTTTAGAGGCTACTCGCCTGCTGGGGGGATGCAGAACGGGCGATGCCAAGATCACAAAAGGCTACCAGCTAAAAGCCCGTTATGTCATTCATGCTGTCGGCCCGGTATACCGCCCGCATGACGAACAGGTGCGGGCGTTATTAGCCAGTGCTTACCGCCGAAGTATGGAGATTGCTGCCGAGCATAACCTCGACAGCGTCGCCTTCCCGGCGATCAGCACTGGCGCTTACGGGTATCCGGCACAGGAGGCCGCAAGCATCGCCCTTGAGACAGTCTGTGAATTTGCCAGCTTAAATCACTTACCGGGGTTAGTGCGCTTTGTGTTGTTCGACGCGCACACGCTGCATATCTTCCAGCAAGCGTTGGCAAAACTCGACTGTCAGGGTGCTTAATCGAGTGACAGCGTTTGCAGCAGCGCCAGCCCTTGCTGAAGTGTTTCGTAGTCTTCGGGGTCGAAGAACCGGGCGATGCGCGTATCAATCTCGTCTGCGCTGTCGAGTACGGCTTCTTTAGCGTCTCTCCCCGCTTCTGTCAGGTAAATGCGAACTGCCCGGCGGTCGGATGGATCGGCACGCCGCTCAATCAGCCCTTTATCCTGCAACTTATCCAGGTTAGGCGTGAAGGAAGTCGCCGCGCGGCCAACCGCCCGCGCCAGTTCTGAAGCGTGCTGTCCGTCCTGCTCGTAGAGGGCCCGCAGGATGTACCATTCGATAACGGTTAGACCAAGCGGCTGTACCACCTGGCCGAAAACTTGATCGAGGTTACGCAGGGCAATATCGAGGTTGCACCACATGGAGCCGTCAAAGCGTAACGTCGTTAGGGTCTTGTTCATCGTCATGCGTCTGTACCAACTCGTCCATGAAAACTATGATGTAAAACGACGAATTCTTAACGACTAACTGTAAAATAGAGGGTCAGAGTGCCTAAATGGATTTGATCGCCATCATTCAGCGGATAAGGCTGGTTCGGCCTAAGCCGATCACCGTTTAAAAATGTGCCATTGCTCGAGTCTAAATCCAGCAGACAAGCAGTTGATTCCTTGAAGCGCACCAGAGCGGCGTGGCGGCGGGAAACACCTTTTTCCAGCGCGTCACAGGGTGCCAGGTCTACATCGGGAATATAACTGCTTTTTGCATCGGAGCGCCCAATCACATAGCCTTCTGTGCCGGGAGCATCCAGATCAAAAACGCATTCGTTTTCTGTGCCAGCGCGAAGTTGAATCTTCGTACTGGCCGGGATACTCGTCATTGCTGGCTGTTGGCTCATGAATTCCAGAGTTTAGAAGTTCTGTCCTTGCAACTTACACTTAGCGTTAAAAATCCAGTAAATCAGATTATATAATACATCGCCACATAAATCCATTAGGGCTAAATTAAAGGGAAAGTAACAAAAGAAAATATCAAAAAACTACAAAAAACTTCAGTAATTTAACAAAAATCCGGGCGCGCGAATTGCCCGGATTTTTTAACAACCGCCCGTTATAGACGGTCAGTATCTGTTAGTTGTTCTTGCCGTTACTGCCCGACTTTACGGGAATCTGACGGGGCTGTGCTGTCTCAGACTTGGGCAGCGTCAGCTTAAGCAGCCCGTCCTCGTAGGTGGCTTCCACCTTATCACTGTCCACCGCCAGCGGCAGACGAATGCTGCGGGTGAAGCGACCATAGCGACGCTCGCGCATCAGGGAGCGGGTGCCTTCTTCCTGCGTCTCCTCGGTGGGGATTTCCCCCTCGATCATCAGATAATCGCCGTCCAGTTTGACGTGAATGTTCTCAGGCTTCACGCCCGGCAGTTCAGTCGTCACGGTGTAAGTGCTGTCCGTTTCGTCAACGTCCAGCGCCAGGCTGTTGATGCCCGTAGAACGGTTATCAAACAGAGGCTGCCAGGTTTCCTCAAAAAGGCGATCCATGGCGCTTTGCATCGCGGCCATTTCACGCAGCGGATTCCAACGAGTAATGTTATTCGCCATAATACACCTCCTGCCAGTTTTGGTCACTAAACCTTCTTTTAGCAAGTTCACTTCCAGTATAAGACATCAATGTATAAAAAACGTACACAAAGGGTGAGAATGTTATATGAACTACGATAAGAAAGAATGAATGTAATCTAGCGGCCTGTACGCTCGGCAAAGCGCGTGTGAAAGCTGGTGGATGGCTTCCACCGTTCAGCGTCGGGGTGGTCTGCCGGGGCAAAGCTTAAGAGGATGGGACGGTCATTCTCGCGCAGGTAGTAGACAAGATAAGCGCGGTTACGCCGGAGCGGGATGGATGGCGCTAACTGTTTGTTGAAGCGCACAGCTTCCCCATCAGCCGTATAAAGTTCCAGCCTGCGCCGGAAGACTCCCATATAGGTGGGGTGATCGCCAGCGTACAGCGTCGCAAAATAGACCGGCACACGAGCATAACGCCACGCGCGCACGATAATTGGCACGACCACCACTACAAGCACAACCCCCACGACCAGCAGCCACCCGCGCAGGGCCAGCGCGACCAGACGCGGCCCCAGAATAAGAATGATCGGCGCAAGCACCAGCAGCAAAATCACCAGCGGCTCGGTTACGAGGTCTTTCCACTGCTCCGAGGTCAGGCGACCATCACGGTTCATGGTCAGCCGCGCGCGCATTGCTTCCGGAATCGCCCGTTCTCTATCCATCATCAACTTCCTACTGTACAACCTCGCCGACGACTGCCTTCTTTTTCCTGCGCGGTGACAGGGACACGGCGCGCAGCGGCACCTGAAGCAGCACGACGCTTAACAGGATGAAAAGGCCGCCGAGCATCTGGATTGGCAGCATCCGCTCCCCCAGCACCACAGCGGCGATCAGAATGGTCAGCACTGGCTCGACAGTCCCCATAATAGCGGCTTTGGACGCGCCAAGCTTCTGGATACCGAATGTCAGGCAAAAAACCGGCATCACCGTCGAGACACCCGCCAGCGCCAGCAGATAAAGCCACGTTGGCAGATCAGCCGGGAAGGCAATATCACGCCGCAGCAGGGCGACGACCAGCATCGTCAGCAGCGCGCCAGTAATGACCCACGCGCTGGCCTGTGCCAGCCCGGTATGGCCGCGCAGCAGCCGGCTGTTCAGCACATAGTAGACCGCCACCAGCAGCGCATTCAGCAGCGCCATCACAACACCTTCCACCAGCGGGCTGCCGCCTTCGGCAGTGACGATCTGCAAGCTGGTGCCGAAGTCGGGGACGGTGAGGACAACGCCAACCAGTGTGAGCGCGAGGGCTATCCATGCCTGCAAGGGCAGGCGCTCCCCAAGAAAGAGCGAAATGATGGCGACCATTGTCGGGTACGTGTAGAACAGCACAATCAACGTGCTGGCAGGCAGGCGCTCCAGTCCATAAAACGCTGTCAGCGCCATTCCGGCCATGATAATGCCCAGCAGCAGCAGGCGCAGGCGCGGCAGCGGGGCGTGTAAACCGCGTTCGGTGCGTACAGCGATGAGCGGCCAGATAATGACAGCCGCAAACACGAAGCGCCACGTCGCAATATCCAGCGGCGGCAGGCCAGCAGCCTGAATTTGCTTTACCAGCGTCGGCAGGAAGGCGTACCCGACGACAGCGGCGAGAATATACAGAATACCCTGGCGTTGTGTGGTTTCCACGTCGCAAGCTTTCTATGAACAAACACCCGAACGGCTGCATTATACCGGATAGGCGGTGTATCAGTGAGGGGCGGCCTGTTGTGGAGAGGTAAAAAAGGCGGGTTTAAGGCCCGCCCTGTAAACAGCTTTTGAAGATGGTCTGTGTGCGCGGCGTTACGGCGCGGCCATCGCAATCGTGACCGGGTTGGCGAGGTTAATCATCAGCATCGGCAGGATGCCAAGCACCAGTGTGCCAGCAAAGGCGATGTACACACCCCAGTTATGGGTTTCGGTTGCGCCTTCTGCCGGGTCGCCTGCCCCATCAACCAGATACATATTCACGATAATCCGCACATAGTAGTAAGCGCTGACCACGCTGGTCAGCACGCCAATCACCGCCAGCCAGACCAGCCCTGCTTCCAGCGTCGCCTGGAAAACCAGCCACTTGCCCATAAACCCGGCGGTCAGCGGGATTCCTGTCAGGCTCAGCATAAAGAAGGCCATCATCAGCGCCAGCAGCGGCCTGCTGCGGGACAACCCGGCGAAGTCGCTGACGTTCGTGCCTGTGCCATCGTTACGCTCGATCGCCATCGCCACGCCAAACGCGCCGAGATTGGTGAACATGTAGGCCATGATGTAAACCAGCGCGGCCTGCGTGGCCTGGTCGGCCATGCCAGCGGTGCCAGCAGCGGCCACCGCCATCAGGATATAACCTGCGTGAGCGATGGATGAATAAGCCAGCAGGCGCTTGATGTTGGTCTGCACGATAGCTACGAAGTTCCCAAGCAGCAGGGTTGCCGCCGCGATGAGCGCGACCGTTAACTGCCACGAGGCCGCCGAACTGCTGCCTATCGCCGTAGCGACAGGCGCGGCGACGACCATGATCCGCAGCAGCGACGCAAACGCGCCGATCTTCGCCCCTACGCTCATGAAGGCCGTGACCGAGGTGGGCGCGCCTTCGTATACGTCGGGTGTCCACATATGGAACGGCACTGCCGCCACTTTGAAGCCCAGCCCAACCAGCACAAGGCCCGACCCCAGCGCCAGCAGCGTGACCGAGATACCGCCTTCCAGCACGGTGACAATTTCAAATATCCTCGGCAGGTTGGTGGTGCCTGTCGCGCCATAAACCAGCGCCGCGCCAAAGACGAAGAACGAGCTGGCGAACGCGCCGAGGATGAGGTACTTCAGGCCGCTTTCTTCTGAGCGCGCGTCGGGCGAGCGAAAGGCGGCCATGATATACAGCGGGATACTGAGCAGTTCCAGCCCCACAAAGACCATTACAAGGTCGTTGGCATGACCCATCATCATGATGCCAACGCAGGTGAACAGGATCAGCACGTAATACTCACCGCGTTCGATCCCTATGCGCTTGACGTAATCAATGCTCAGGAAGATCGTGATGAAAGCGGTCAGCAGCACGACGACGTTCAGAAATGCGCTGAACGGGTCTGCGCGGAACATGCCGAAAAAGGCGGTGTCAGTAGTGTTGTAAACCGCCAGATTGAGGACAAACGTGACCACCAGCCCGGCGATAGCCAGCCATGCGGTGCGTGTTTTCCGTTCTCTAGGGATGAACAGATCAACCAGCAGCAGCACGGTGCCATACAGCGCCAGAAAGACCGAAGGCAGCGTTACGCCCAGGTTAAGATCAGCAAGCGACGGGGTTTCAAACATCGTTTATTCCCCTGTGTCGAGTGCGACACTCTCGACAGCCTGTGTCCCGGTGGTCACCACTTCCGTATCTTCAGGGAAGTACACCGCCACGTCCTCCACCAGCGCCTCGGTGCTGGCGGTCATGGTGTCGAAGAAGGGTGCGGGTTGCAGGCCAATCCAGAAGATCGCAATCACAATAGGCACAAGTACGGCGATTTCCTGCCAGTGCAGCGGCTCGAGATTTTTGTTCTCTTCCTTGTCCAGTTCGCCCATGTAGACCTTCTGAAACAGGTAGAGCATGTAAATCGCGGCCAAGATAACGCCGAGCGTGGCGAACATGGTGAAGAAGAAGCCAAGCACCTGGCTGCCCATCGAGCCGAGCAGGATGGTGAACTCGCCGACAAAACCGTTAAGGCCGGGCAACCCCATGCTGCTGAGGACGATGATCAGGCTGATGCCGCCGAAGAGCGGCAGCGCTTTCCAGATACCGCCGTAAGCGTCCATCGCTTTCGTATGGCGGCGCTCATACAGCATCCCGACCACAAGGAACAGGCCGCCAGTGCTGATGCCGTGATTGACCATCTGGAGGATGCCACCCTGAATGCCCTGCGCGTTGAGGGCGAAGATGCCGAGTACGACAAAACCAAGATGGCTGACAGATGAATAGGCCACCAGCTTCTTCATATCCGTCTGCGCGTAGCTGACCCATGCGCCGTAGATGATGCCGATGACGGCTAGAACAGCGATCACCGGGGCCCACGCTACACTGGCCTCCGGGAACATCGGCAGACAGAAGCGGACAATACCATACGTCCCCATCTTGAGCAGTACGCCCGCCAGAATGACGGAGCCGGCTGTCGGGGCCTGCACGTGCGCGTCCGGCAGCCAGCTATGCAGCGGCCAGATCGGGACTTTGATGGCGAAGGCGACCAGGAAGCCGAGGAACAGGAAGGACTGGACACTGCCGCCCGCCAGCAGGCCGCTGAAGGGGAAAACCAGTTCGCCGCTGTTCACCGCCGCGATGATTTCTGGCAGGGCGAATGTCCCTGCCTGGAAGCCGACATACAGGATCGCCAGCAGCATGAGGATGGAGCCAGCCATCGTGTAGAGGAAGAACTTGACAGCGGCGTAAACACGCTGCTCTGACCCCCAGATGCCGATCAGGAAGTACATCGGCACCAGTGTCACTTCCCAGAAGACGTAGAATATGAACAGGTCCTGCGCTACAAACACGCCGATCATCGCCCATTCCAGCAGCAGCATGAAGGCGTAGTACAGTTTGGCGCGCCCGCGTTCTTCGATCACGTGTGATCTGAACGAGCTAAGGATCGCCAGTGGCATGATAAACGTGCTGAGGAGGACGAGCAGCAGGCTGAGGCCGTCAATGCCGACGTAGTAGCTGATGCCGTACTGTGGCAGGAAGTCCCACTGCTGCACCATTTGCAGCCCCGGCTCGGTATAGTCGAAGCCGATCCACAGCAGCAGCGACGCGAGAAACGTCGCAATACTGAAGCCGAAGGCCGTCCATTTGATATTGTCCGTCTGTTCTTCCCGCATAAAGAGCAGGACGATCAGCCCCACCAGCGGCAGAAATAACACCACCGTGATGAGCGAAAGTGCGCTAGAGTCCATAATCGAATGTTCTCCCCTAATTCAAACCGTTCTGCATCACGGGCAGAAGCAGAAGGATAATCACGAAAATCACGCCGAGCATAATTGAAACCGCATAGGTGCGCACATAGCCGTTCTGCACGGAGCCACCACGCCCACCAATCCAGCGCGCCAGCCGCGCGACACCATTCACCGCGCCGTCAATGATGCCCAAGTCAAGCGGCTGGCTCAACAGACGACCGATAGCGTTAAAGCCCTTGGTGATGACGGTATTGTGGAAGTAATCGTGCCAGAAGTTCCAGTCCAGCGTATGGGCAAGGAAGTGAGCGATACGCTCAAATGGCCGGACAAACACCCGGTCATAGAACTCATCCCAATACAGGCGGGCATTGGCAAGGCTGAAGATCGAGCCTGTGCTGGGGTTGATAGCCAGTGGGTCGCGGCCACGATTGCTGTAAGGCCGCAGCGCCCTGCCCCGCCCGTAAATCGAACGCGCAAGGAAAATGCCGCCCAGCCCGACTGCCAGCGCCGGGAAGGCGATGATCGGGTTAAAGACCCCGCCCTGCGGCGCGTAGGGATGGACATTGGCAACCGAATATTCCAGGAAGTGAATGAGTTCGCCCTTGCCAAAAATATTGGAAAGGCCGAGGAACCCTGACGGGGTGTTGATGAAGCCGACGAAAATGCTGAAGATGCCCAGCACGATCAGCGGAATGAGCATTGACGGCACGCTCTCCGGCGCATTGGCCGCCGCTTCGGTGCGCGGCTCGCCGTAAAAGACCAGTTCGATCTGCCGCCACATATAGAACGCGGTGAAACCCGCCGCCGCCAGCAGCACCCCCAGCGCGATATAGCCGCTGAACTGCTGGAACACATTCGCGCCGAAAAGCCCGGCCAGCCACGAGTCGGCCAGAATTTCGTCCTTCGACCAGAAGCCCGCAAATGGGATGATGCCCGACAGCGCCAGCGTGCCGATCATGTACGTCCAGTAGGTGATGGGCATATTGCGCCGCAGGCCGCCCATGTTCCGCATGTCCTGCGGGTCAAAGCTGTGGTCTTCCTGATGCGCCTTCTCATCGTAATGCGTCAGCACTTCCTTGTCCGCGATGTCGTCCGGGTCGTGATGCTCGTCATGATGATGTTCATGCGCGTGATGATGACCGTGTTCCACGCCGTGAATGACTGAACCGCTGCCGAGGAACAGCAGCGCCTTGAAGAAGGCATGTGTAACCATGTGGAAGATGGCCGCGCCATACGCGCCCACGCCGACAGCCGCCACCATAAACCCAAGCTGCGAGATGGTGGAGTAGGCCAGCACGCGCTTGATGTCCCACTGGCCGAGCGCGATAAACCCGGCGACAATCGCTGTCGAAGCGCCGATGATCGTCACGATAAACGAGGTGAGTTCGGCATTAGTAAACAGCACGTTGGAGCGCACCATCATGTACACGCCTGCTGTCACCATTGTCGCGGCGTGGATGAGCGCGCTAACGGGTGTGGGGCCTGCCATCGCGTCTGGCAGCCAGACAAACAGCGGAATCTGCGCGGATTTACCCGTCGCGCCGACCAGCAGCAGCAGCGTCACCAGCGTGATGACGGTGCCGATGGGCAGCGTGAACGCGCCGAAATCCACCTCGCGCCCTTCCTCAAGGAAGCGCTCCGCCTGACCGAACACGCCAAGCTGCTCAGTAGGAATGTGATCGTTGTTGGTGTAGTGCAGCGCTGCCGCGCCATGTTCGTCCCCGGCTGCGCCGTGATCGTCTTCACCTTCTTCGGCGGCGTTAAAGCTGGTCAACACCAGCCCGCCAGCCCCGCTGTGTTCTTCTTCGGCAGGCGCTTCTTCACCTGCTGGCGCGGCTTCCTCGCTGTGGCTGGCCGCCTCGGCCAGATGCACGTTAGCGATTTCACCGGGCTTGAAGTAATCCAGCGTGCCGAATGTCCAGAACATCAGGAAGAAGGCCAGCAGCATGGCAAAATCGCCGACACGGTTGGCGATCATGGCCTTACGGGCGGCGGTGCTGTTCTTCCAGCCCACGCCGTCCGGCTTGTCGAACCAGAAGCCGATGAGCAAAAACGAACACACGCCCACGCCTTCCCAACCGACGAACATCATCAGGAAGTTGTTGCCCGTGACCAGTACATACATAAAGGCCAGGAACATATTGAGATAGGCGAAGAAGCGCGGATAGCGCGGATCGCCATGCATGTAGCCGCTGGCGAAGACGTGGATAAACGTCGCCACAAATGAGACGAACAGCATCATCGTCACGCTGAGCGTATCCACACGCATCTGCCACGGGATGTTCACCGTTTCGCCGATACGTATCCAGTCCGGGAAGAAGGCCGGGTTGACCACCATGGCTTCATTATGGTTCCCGGAAAGATAGCTAAAGAGCAGCAGCGCGACGAAAAAGGTCAGCGCGGAGCAGACAATAGCGATCCGGCTTGACCATCTTTCCCCCAAACGCCCGCCCCAGAAAAAGTTAATGAACGCCCCGATAGACGGGATCAGGATCATTAACGGCACAAGTTCGGAATAAGTGACCATAAACTCCCTTAACCTCTCATCTGGTTGAGGTCGTCAATGTTGATGTGCTGCTTGGTGCGGAAGATGGCGACGATCAGCGCCAGACCAACCGCGACCTCTGCCGCCGCGACGGTAATCACGAAGAACACGAACAACTGGCCTTCCAGATTGCCCCACTGCCGCGCGAAAGCCACCAGCGCCAGGTTAGCGGCGTTGAGCATCAACTCGACAGACATAAATACCAGAATCGCGTTGCGACGCAGCAGCACCCCCATCGCACCGAGGATAAATAACACCAGACTTAACATCACATAGGCTTCAATTTGTACCATTGTTCGGTTTACCCCTCAGTCTGCGGTTCTGCCGATGGCTCTGGCAGCCTGGCCGCACCATTTCCATTCCCCGGTGCCTGCGTCACTTCCTGCCCGGTCTGCGCGCTAATCACGCTCGTAAGCGGACGGCTGACACGGCGGCGTTCGTCACGGCGTTTGCGCGGCCTGTCATCCGTCTTGTGTGTCAGCACGATCGCGCCAATCATCGCCACCAGCAGCAGCACCGCGACGACCTGCATCGGCAGCAGATAACGTGTAAACAGTTCGCGCCCGACAGCAACCGGCCCGCCGAAGCTCGGCAGGATGCTGGTTTCCAGCGCAGTCGCCTGCGCCCGCAGCGAGTCGTCAAAAGTGCGCTCGGCAGAAAGCACCAGAAGCTGTGATGTGTCGGCATTGAAGCGGAACGCTGTGGGGTCGCTCAGGCGGAAGAGGATATTCCCGCTGTTGTCTACAAAAGCCCAGGTACGCAGGTCTGTGCTTTCACTAAACACAGTGGCAGACGATAGCTCACCCACTGGCACGTTTTCCACCAGCACAACATCATCATTCGGGTCGAGGTCTGACCCCAAATCTACGAGGCTGACCCCCGCTTCGGCTGGCGTATAGGCGTTGAAAACCGTCAGACGTGCCGCGTTATCCTGCCCAATCGCGCCCAGATCACCCTGCGCCAGTGTCAGCACGGGGGTGTCTTCGTCACCGTAGGCCAGCGCGGTGCCGACGAAGCCACGTTCCAGGGTCATTGTCTGCGCGGCGAGCGCGTTGTCGGTGCCAGCGTTAAAGAGCGCGAGGTTGTATTCCCCCGGCGGCAGTTGCAGATGGCCGACGCTTTGCCCAAAGGCGAGGGCTTCCGCGATGAGTTCGTTATTGGCGTATACGTCCAGCGGGCCGGCATCCGGCGCGAAGTGCGCGACACGCACCAGCGGATTGCCACCCGGCGCTTGCAGCTCGCCCGCGCCGCCCTGCCCCAGCGCTAATGCTGTCGCAAAGAGGAACATCAGCGCCAGCACCATCGCTACCGGGGTCATCCAGCGAAACTCGCCAGAACCGACGGTTAAACGCTCTGCGCCCAGAAGCATAATCACAAATAAGAACAGGACCATAATTGCCCCGGCGTAGACCGTGATTTGCACCAGGAACAGAAACGGCGCTTCCAGCATCAGGAACAGGAAAGCGATGCAGCCCATGACGAGAATCAGGAACAACGCGCTGTGTACCGCGTTGGGGCTAAGCAGCATCGCCACCGCCGAAACGACAGCGATGACGCTTACCAGAAGAAAAAGAGTTACTTCCGTCATTTGTAAAATTCCCGTTGGAAATGACTTTGTGGATTTTAGCGCAAACGCCGCCAGAGTCAAACGTCCGGCGTAAGAATGGGGACATGATGATGTCCCCATTCGCTGTTTTCCCCCCGTAATTTACCCCCGGCTAGATCGGGTCTTCCATGTCCGGGATAGAGCGATTGTATTTGCCCGGCTCGACACGCTGCGGCGTATCTGGCTGGCCCTCTGGCGGCGCTTCGATCAGCATGTCCTTGGTATAGATCGCGTCACGGCGGTCTGTAAAGCTAAGGCGGTGTTCATGCCCTAACACAATCGCCTCTGTAGGGCAGGCATCCTCGCAGTAACCACAGAAGATACAGCGGATCATATTGATTTCATAGGTTTTGGCATAACGCTCGCCGGGGCTGTACCGTTCTTCGTCGGTATTTTCATCCGCCTCGACCCAGATTGCATCCGCCGGGCAGGCCGCCGCGCACAGCGAGCAGCCAATGCACTTCTCCAGCCCGTTGTCATAACGCTTCAGGATATGACGGCCTTTAAAGCGCTCAGCAAAGGGTTTCTCGATTTCGGGATACTGCACCGTTACTGGTTCTTCCAGCACGTGCTTGAACGTCGTTCTGAAGCCTTTAATCAGGTTCACGGAATAGTTTCTCCTACACTAATCGCCGCCGGATGGACGAGCGCGTCCGGCAGGTCGTCTTTCGGTGGTTGCAGGTTCAATCGCTGTGGTCGTCTCGTCTGCGGGTTCATCGGCCAGCGTTCCTAGTTTATCCAGCCCTTTGATGGTGTTGTTATACAGCACGAAAGGTGCCGCCAGAAGCCCGCCAACAACGTTGAGCGCCGCATAACCCGCACCGCGTCGTTCACCGGTGATGATCGGGTCAAGCTCGTCTTCATCTTCTTCATCCAGCCCCAGGCCGCTGCGCCCGAAGGCCAGATAGAAGCCACCAACCAGCAGGACGAAGAATACCGCCGCCGCGATACCATAGACGACCGGGCTGCTGGAAGTCTCGCCAATGACGATCGCAACCGCACTCCACACCACAGCGACCAGCGAGAGCGGCAGCATGACCTTCCAGCCGAACTGCATCAGGCGGTCGTAGCGGATACGCGGAAGCGTCGCCCGTACCCAGATCATTCCTGCCAGCAGCAGCACGACCTTGCCGATCAGCACCAGCGGGCCAAGGATGGGCGCGCGATCCACCAGACCGAAGCCATCGTTATAACCGCCGAAGAACATCGAAGCGGCGATCATGCTCACGGCGATCATCGCCAGATACTCGGCCATCATAAACATGGCGAACTTCATACCGCTGTACTCGGTCTGGTAGCCCTGCGTGAGTTCCTGCTCGGCTTCGGGCAGGTCGAAGGGGGCGCGGTTGGTTTCTGCCAGCAGCGCGATGAGCAGGATAGCTGCGGCCAGCGGGTTCTGGAACACATACCATTCCCAGATTAACGTCTGGTCACTGATGATCTCGCGCACGCTGAGGCTGCCCGCCAGCATAATAGGCACCACCAGCGACAGGCCGAGGCTGAGTTCGTAGCTAATCATCTGCGCTGTCGAGCGCAGGCCGCCGAGCATGGCGTACTTGCTGGAACTGGCCCAGCCCGCCAGCACCACGCCATAGGTGCCGAGGCTGGTGATCGCCAGCAGCCACAACACGCCGACGTTGGGGTCTGCCACGCTTAACGGCACCTGAAACCAGACATCCCCAAGCGACGGCGCAAACCAGGGAATGATAATGTCTGGCCCCAGCGGCAGCACCGCGAACAGGATCAACACCGGAACGGTCTTGAGCAGCGGCGCAAGCAGATAAATCGGACGGTCTGCCTGCGCGGGCATGATGTCTTCCTTAAAGATCAGCTTCACCCCGTCGGCGGCGGGCTGTAGAAAGCCGCCCGGCCCGACGCGATTCGGCCCGACACGGTGCTGCAACCACGCCAGCAGCTTACGCTCCAGCAGCGTGGTATAGGCAAAGCTGGTCAGCACAATGAAGAACAGTACCAGCGAGAAGACAATCGGGTAAATGACCGAGCAGCCCGCGTCTGCGCTGCACTGGATCACGTTCATATTGCGGGTGGCCGGGTCGAAGATGAACTGCAAAGCCCCATCGCCAAAGGCGAAGATCGTCGCCCAGTTGACCACCAGAAAGATGATCGGATTCACCACAAGCAGGATGATGCTGGCTATCAGCGGGTAGGTGCGCGTCAAAATCATGGCGACCGGGACACCCAGAATGACAAAGATCGCCAGTTTCGAGAGCGCATCCAGCGGCGCGGCCAGCACGCCGATCACCGTCAGCACCGTAAGGGCGAGGGCGGCGACCGTGATGATCGTCGGTAAAATGCGTTTTACAGTATCCATCATGTCGAATTTAACCTTTAACTGCTAACGCTTCGCTGACCTTGTTCACCGCGCCAACAGTCAGAGACATCGGTACGGCGGTGGTCGTCAGGTGCCGGGGCAGGATAACCGTCCCCAGCGGTGCGCTGCCATTGACGCGCGCCCGCACCTGTACAGCGAGGCCATCGCTGGCGACCACTTCCACAATATCGCCATGTTTGATGCTCAGCTTTTGCGCGTCCTCGGCGTTCAGCTCCAGATACGGGTCGGCAACACGCGGGTGCATGATGTCGTCCACGCTGGGCTGGAAGGTGCGTTCACGGTTGTACAGCACGGTGACAGGCAGAATACGCAGCTTGCCCTTGCCCACCTTCTCGACATCGGGCAGGGTGATGGTATTCGCGCCCACTGGCTCGCCACGATCGGCAGCACTGGCAAGCTGGATGCCCATCCCGCCTGTGTTGTTATAGGCGGTGCCGCCGTAATAGACCCCCTCACCGATGATGGGGAACTGCGGCTCAACATGCGCCAGGTCCTTATAGCGCATGTTCTCGAATTCCGGCAGGTTTCTGCTGATGTCCAGCATGACCGCCGCCGCAGACATTCTGGCTTTGCCCTGCCCCAGAAGCTCGCCCAGACGGGTGGCGATATGCCACGCGGCCAGCCCCTCGCCGACAGGCCCCTGCGCGATATAGAAGCGCTGGACACGGCGTTCGCCATTGATGAAGGTGCCTTCACTCTCGGCAAAGCTCTTGATGGGCAGCGCGGCAAAAGCCCGCAGCGTCGTGCCATCCTCAAACAGCGAGAGGCTGATAACCGTCTCGACCTTCTCCAGCCACGCGGCGGCGTTGGGGTCATCAAACATCAGGTCGGCCTGTGCCACGATGAGAACCTTCGGCGGGTTGGCGATGATGTCCTGCGTCGCTTCCGGTGTATAGCCTGTGTAGTACAGCCCCATGCCGTTTGGCCCGGGGAAGGCCGACAGCAGGCCGTTCTGTGGCTTGCCGACATGCCCGGTTTTGACGAGGAAGTTAGCCGCAGCCTGCATCAGCGCGCGGCTGCCTTCCAGCGACAGGCCCTCAGCACCTGTCACGATAATCAGGTTCTCCGCCTCGGCCAGATTCTGCGCGACTTCTGGCGCGTTGTTCTCAATCTCATTCAGCCAGTGAGCCGCGTAGCCTGTTTCATAAGTCACGCTGGCGCTGGCGAAGTCGGCCAGACGGGTGTGGCGCGCATTCGCCACCACCAAGTACGCCCCGCGATCGTGTGCCTGCTTCAGCCGCAAGCGCCAGATGGGGACTTCTTCTTCGAGGTCGCTGGCGATCACCAGTACCGCGTCGCCCTTCCCCAGCTTGCCGAGGTTCGTCCCCTTGCCAACACCCACCTGCGCCACCAGATCAGCGCCAGCGTGGGTCGGCGGCCACGCGCCCAGACGCTGGCTGCCGAGGCCGTTCACCAGTTGGCGCAGCGTCCACATATCTTCGGTGCTGAGGCCGCTGCCCGCGATTACGGCAATATCGCCATCGGCGGCTTGCAGCTTCTCGGCAGTGAGGCGCAGCGCCTCATTCCAGGACTCGCTGCTGCCCTGCACCTGCGGGGTTTGCAGGCGGTCGCTGCTGCGGGTGAAATGATGCCCAAAGCGCGTCTTGTCAGAAATCCAGATTTCGTTGACCAGTTCGTTCTGGCGCGGCATGACCCGCTTGATGATGGCGCGCCCGCCATGATCGCGGTCTAGCCGGGTGCTGAGGGTGATATTCGAGCCAGCCGCGTCGTGCGGGCAAATGCTCGGCACATTCGTCAGTTCCCACGGGCGCGCGCCAAAGCGAAAGTCAATGGTTGTCAGCGCGCCCACCGGGCAGATGTCTGTGGTATTGCCGGAAAAATAGGTGTCGAAGGGGGGATCGCTGTGGGTAATGATTTGCAGCCTGCGCCCGCGCTCGTGGAAGGCCAGCACATCGTCGCCCACAATTTCATCCTGAAAGCGGATGCAGCGCGCACACTGGATGCAGCGTTCCTCGTCCAGAAAGATAAGATCGCCCAGCGGCACCTGCTTATCCAGACGGATTTTATCCGTAAAATACATCCGCGATACGCCGGGACCGTGTGCCATCGTCAGGTTTTGCAGCGGGCATTCGCCGCCCTTGTCGCAAATGGGGCAGTCCAGCGGGTGGCTGGTCAACAAAAATTCCAGCACATCACGGCGCGCGTCTTCCACCTGATTGGTGTTTGTGCGCACCACCATGCCATCGCTCACCACCTGCGTACAGGCTGTTTGCAGCTTGGGGAACCAGCGCACCTTCGGCTGTCCCTGGTCATCCAGCACCACTTCGCCCGTCGCGCGGTCTTTCTCAATGCTGCCCAGTTCCACCAGGCACATGCGGCACATCCCTACCGGAGCCATCTTGGGATGATAACAAAACACGGGAACGTCATTCCCGATGATCTTGGCCGCATCCACCAGATTCGACCCGGCGGGAACTTCATACTCTTGATCGTCTATGATGATCCTGACGGTATTCGCCATCAAAAGCCTCCACAAAGCGCTGTTGAGCGCCAGTCTTTCTCAATGCAATTGTTCAATTCTGCCGTATCGCCCGGCAGTTCGCCAGCTTTCGGCGGGGGTTATCCTGCTCTGCGGCTCAGCCGCCGCTGCGCCTGTTCCAGCCCGCGCAAGGCTCTGTCCTGCACGGCCTGCGCCACAATACCCCAATCCGCTTCATTTACCTGTCTGCTGGCCTGTTCCAAAGCCCATCCGAAGTCTTCATGCGCCAGTTCGTACTCGCCCATTTCGCTGTAGAGTTCGCCACGAAGCACATAATTCATCGGCGCTTCCGGGCGGGCTTTGATCGCCCAGTCCAACGCTTCCAGACGGCGGATGCGGTTGTTCCCGCCGGAAAAGATGCTCGACACCCGTTCCCACAACCCGGCTCGTGGGGCTTCGTCTAACGCTGCCACCGTCGCCGGGGCAGCTTCCGCCTCGTCAGCAGGTGTTTCTTCCAGAAGAACGCCTGTCTCCGGTGTATCAGCCGCAGCCCATTCATCGGGGACAGGCGTTTCATCTTTGGTCATCGGTTAGTCCCCGCCCTGCCCTGCGGGCTGGCGCTGGCGCTGCGCGCCACCTGTCCGCCCGGCGGGGCGCTTGGCAGGTTCTTTCTTCTCTTCAACTTCCTTCGGCATGACATGCTGGTTGAAGTCTTCCGGGAAGTTTTTAATGGTGTGAATAATCGGGTTCGCGGCGAAATCGCCGAACGCGCACAGCGTAATGCCCGCCATATTCTTTGCGACTTCATCAATCCGCTTCACGTCATCGGGCGTACCTTCGCCCGCCAGAATGCGGTCAACCACCTTGTCCAGCCAGTACGTCCCCTCGCGGCACGGGGTACATTTACCGCAGCTTTCGTGCCTGAAGAACTTAATCGCCTTCGACGCAACCCAGGTGATGTCTACCGAGTCGTCCATCACAATGACGGATGCCGAGCCGAGGATGGTGCCAAGCTTCTGCATGTCCTCATAGGTCAGCTTCGTGTCCAGCACTTCCTCTGTCACACGCACGATCGGGCCGGAACCGCCAGAGGGCAGGATGCCCTTAAAGCTGCGGCCTTCGAGCGGGCCGCCTGCATGATCGTAAAGCAGTTCGCGGAAAGTCGTCCCCATCGGCAGCTCATAGTTGCCGGGGCGCTGGACATTCCCGCTGACACAAAAGACCTTTGTGCCAGTGCTTTGTTCTGTGCCGATCTTCTTAAACTCGTCCGCGCCGTGACGGATAATCCACGGAACATTGGTCAGGGTTTCGACGTTATTGACAACGGTGGCTTCTCGGTAAAGACCACCGCCCTTCTGTGCGGGGAACGGCGGGCGCACTCGCGGCTGGCCGAGCTTGCCTTCGAGGCTTTCCAGCAGCGCGCTTTCCTCGCCACAGATATAGGCCCCCGCGCCCAGATGCGTATACATCCCGCATGACCAGCCGCTGCCCTGAATGTCCTCGCCGATGAAGCCCGCCTCGTAAGCCTTCTCGATGTGTTTGTCCAGTTCGTGGGCGATGTCCCAGAATTCCCCGCGCAGGTAGATGTAGACCGCTGTTGCCTGAATGGCATAGGCGCAGATCATCGCGCCTTCGATCAACTGATGCGGGTTATTTTCCATAATCTGGCGGTCTTTAAATGTGCCGGATTCGCTTTCGTCGGCATTGACCACCACGTATTTAACCGGTTCGCTCTGTGGGATGAAGCTCCACTTCACACCAGCGGGGAAGCCCGCGCCGCCGCGCCCGCGCAAATTTGAGGCTTTCACAATGTCTATTACTTCTGTCGGGGACATGGAAAGGGCGCTTTTGAACGCCTCCCATCCCTCGTTCTGGACATAGACATCGAAATTTGCAATATCGGGAATATCTTTCTCGCGGTAGATAATGTTCAACGCCATGTTTCGTCTCCGTGCTATCCCGATTATTCTTTGGCCTGCTGGTTAGCGGCTTCCGCGCGCCACTGTTCAATCTGCGCCTTTATCTTTTCCATGTCCAGATTTTCCACATAGTGGAAGTTGCACTGGAGCATGGGCGCTTTGTCACAGGCAGCCAGACACATCACGTGTTCCACAGTGAACATGCCGTCCGCTGTCGTGCCGCCCTCCTCCACTTCCAGATATTCTTTCAACTGTTTGTGAAAGTCGTCTGCGCCGCGCAGCGCACAGGGCAGGTCGGTACACACCTGCAGCCAGTATTTGCCCTTGGGCTTTTCGGAATACATGGTGTAGAAACCGGCGATAGACCGCACCTGCGTGGGGTCCATCTCGCAAAGCTGCGCCACTTCCAGAATACCCTGCTCGTTGATATAGCCGTATTCTTCCTGCGCGATGTACAGCAGGGGCATGACGGCAGAGCGTTTGTCGGGATACTTGGCAAAGTGTTTCTGAATACGTTCCTGATATTTCTGGTCGAGGATGGACATTTTTGTTTCCTTAACGGTCACAATCGCCAAGCACAATATCTATACTGCCGATAATGGCTACAAGGTCAGCGATCATGTGACCTTCGGTCATGACAGGCAGCGCGCTGATGTGCATCAACGAAGGAGTCTTAAAGTGAGCGCGGCGCGGCTTGTTGCCACCCGTGCCATGCAGATAGCAGCCGATCTCCCCACGCGGGCTTTCGATAGCCACATACACTTCTTCATCTGGCACGGAAAAGCCTTCTGTCCACAGCTTGAAGTGATGGATCACGGCTTCCATGCTGCGGCCAAGCTCGCTGCGCGGCGGCGGGACATACTTCCGGTTGTCAGAGCGGAACACGCCCTTTGGCGTGAGCAGCTTATGTCCCTGTCTGAGGATTTTGATTGATTCGCGCAGTTCGCGCATCCGGCACATATAGCGATCATACACATCGCCATGTTCGCCCAGCGGCACGTCAAAGTCGAACTGCTCGTAACCACTGTAGGGCGAGGATTTACGCAAATCCCAGTTGACCCCGCTGGCACGCAGCGTCGGACCGGTCATCCCCCAAGCCAGCGCGACTTCCGGCTCAATCACGCCAATGCCCTGCGTGCGGTCAATCCACAGCGGGTTCTTGGTCAGCAGCGCCTCAAAGTCGTCAATGGCGGGCAGGAAGGATTCGATAAATCTGGCGAGCGCGTCGGGGAATTCTGGCGTAATATCGCGCCACACCCCACCGGGGCGAATGTAGCTGCCCATCAGACGCTGGCCGGAGAGCATCTCCAGCAGGTCAAGCACCTTCTCGCGCTCGCGGAAGGCGTAGAGCATCACACTCATCGCGCCCAGATCAATGCCATGAGTGCCGAGCCAGACCATGTGGCTGGCGATACGCTGGAGTTCGAGCATAATCACGCGGATCAACTGCGCGCGCTCTGGCACATCCAGGTCCACCAGCTTCTCAATCGCCATAGAGAAGACCGTATTGTTGGAAATCGGGGAAAGATAGTCCATGCGGTCTGTCAGCGTGACAGCCTTCTCATAAGACTTGGATTCGATATTCTTCTCGATGCCTGTATGCAGGTAGCCGACATCGGGCAGGCAGGAAACGATCTGTTCGCCGTCCAGTTCCAGCAGCACACGCAGCACGCCGTGCGTGCTGGGGTGATGCGGCCCCATGTTCAGCAGCATGGTTTCCCCGGTGAAGGCACGTTCAGAAACCAGCCCGCGAAGCTCTTCGATGTTGCCTTCCCACTCTCGCTCTTCTACGATGTTGCCAATATTGCCACCCGGCGTTTGGATAGCCATGTTTTACTCCGTCTTACTCTTTAGCAGAGGGCTTGTGCCTGAGGATGTCCTCGACATTGAACGAGAACTGCACCTGCTCATAGCCCAGCGGATAGTCGCGGCGGTGTGGGTAGCCATCCCAATCCTGGGGCATCAGCAGGCGGCGCATTTCTGGATGGCCGCTAAAGGTGATACCCATCATGTCGAAAATCTCGCGCTCCAGCCAGTTCGCGCCCGGCCACACTTGCACCAAAGTCGGCACTTCCGGCTCTTCCTCTGGCACATAGACCTTCAGGCGCAAACGGCGGTTATAGAGCATGGAGAGCAGATGATAGGACACCCCGAAACGTTCAGGGCGATTGGTATCCGGGTAATAATCCACCGCGCTGATGTCGGACAGGAAGTTATAAACCAGCCCGGCGGTATCGCGCAGGTAGCGCGCCACTTCCGGGACACGTTCACGGTCAATAATGAGGGTCGTCTCGTCGCGGAAAACCCGGACATCCAGCAAAGCGTCCGGTACGGCGGCTTTGACGGCCTCTACCGGGTCAAGCGGCTGCGGAATTTGCATGATGACTTCCTATCTGATGCTTAGGCCCACTCACGAATGGTCTCGCCCTTGACCTTCTCATGCAGCGTGAGAATGCCGTGCAGAAGCTGCTCCGGGCGGGGTGGGCAGCCCGCGACATAAACATCTACCGGGATGATCTCGTCCACACCCTGAACGATGGCATAGTTGTTATATACACCGCCGCAGGAGGCGCAGTCGCCCATGGCGATCACCCACTTGGGGTCGGACATCTGGTCATAAAGCTGGCGCACAACCGGGGCCATCTTCCGGCTGACGCGGCCAGAAACAATCAGCAGATCGGCCTGGCGCGGGGTAGCACGGTTCAGTTCCATACCAAAGCGCGACAGGTCATAATTAGAACACTGCGTCGCCATGTACTCAATAGCGCAGCAGGCCAACCCGAACAGCAGCGGCCACATCGCGCCTGTGCGCGCCCAGTTGACCGCCTGATCAAGCGTTGTGGTGACAACGCCGAGATTACCAAGTTTTGAGGTTACTCCCATTCCAGCGCTCCTAACTTCCACTCGTAAATGAGACCTACCGTAAGGATAAAGACGAACACGCCCATCGTGATGAGGCCATAAACGGCCAGCTCACGAAAGACCACTGCCCAGGGCAGGAAAAAGATCACTTCGATATCGAACAGGATGAACAGCACAGCCACCAGATAAAACTTGATCGGCATCCGCCGGACAGCAGGGCCGATTGGCTTCATACCACTTTCATAAGGCGCAGTTTTGCGGAAGGTGGGGCGGTGTGGCCCAAAGATATTCGAGATGAACAGGATCAGCAGCCCGACCAGTATAGAAATGACCAGAAGCGCTGCGACAGGCGCAAATTGTTGGAGTGCCATGCACGTTCTCCGGGTGATTGTGCCATTTGGAGCAATTAGATTTAACCAAAGATTATCATATCTTCATACCCCTGTCAAATATACCTTGTATCAAAAAATTTACGACTTTTGGTCACAAAGTAGCTCATGTGGAAATAGGACAGTATGTCAAAATTTATGTTTTTGAAGGACAGTTGAGTGAAGTCGCCCGCCCTGTAAGAAAGCGCTATACTCTGGCCGAAATCCTGTATATCGAGAAGCACTGTATGGAAATCCACACTGTAAACGTGACGATCCCCGGCGGCACGCCCGGTTTAAGCGGTTACTTAGCGCAGCCCGCCGGCGCTGCCCCCTGCCCCGCGCTGGTCATCATTCACGAAGCCTACGGGCTGAACGACAACATTAAAGCGATTGCAGAGCGCTTTGCGCGTGAAGGTTATGTCGCGCTGGCGGTGGATTTATTCGCGGGACGCAGCCGCATGATGTGCCTGCTGCGCTTCTTCAGCGCGTCGTTCATCAACGCGCTCGACCACAGCGCGATTCACGATCTACGGGTGGCGCTCACCTACGTGGAGAACCTGCCCACCGTAGATACGGCGCGGCTGGGCGCGGTCGGCTTCTGCATGGGCGGCAACTTCGCCATCTGCTGGGCGTGTGTGGATGAGCGGTTGAAGGTAGTCGCACCGTTTTACGCGATGAACCCACGCCCGTTAGACGCGGTTGCCCGCGCCTGTCCGGTGGTCGGCTCGTACCCGGAGAAGGATTTTAC
>CAZJSU010000003.1:125057-133241 GCA_964548765.1 uncultured Anaerolineaceae bacterium | reverse complement strand
GTAGGGGCGACCCGCCGGGTCGCCCCTACGGAAGATAAATCAGCGTTGACGGGCGCGCCGCCCACGCCAGACCATCAACAGGATGCCAGCGATGAGGCCGCCCACTGCGCCGATGATGAGCGCCATCGGCGGCGTGAGGCCTGTGGCGGGCTGTAGGCTGGCGCGGATGACGCGGGCGGTGGAGGTGCAGCAGTCCGTCTCCGCCCGGTTGTCGAAGATAAACGGCACGTTGGTGCCATCCTCGATCAGGGTGACGATCGTGATGGTCACGGACTGGCCGGGGCCGAGCGTCCCGATATTGACGGTAATCGTCGAGCCGCTGTGCGAAGCGGTGCCTGCCGAAGTCGTGACCGAGACAATCTGTAAGCCCGGCGGCAGCGTGTCTATCACCTGTATATCCGTGATCGGGATGTTGCACGGGTTAGAGACGGTGATCGTCCATGTCACGGTATCGCCGACCTGGGCGAAGGGGGTGCTGGCGGTCTTGCTCAGCACCGGGTCGCAGGCGGCGGTGTCCTCTGGCGGTGTGGGGCTGGGGCCGGGCTGGGGTGTTTCTTCCGGCGGTTCGCGGTCGCTAAAGCCGAAGTCGTGGGTGTGGTCGTTCTGCCCCCAGCCGCCTGTCGTCATGCGGATGGTGGGATAGCGGCCTGCGCCGATGTTCTCCTGCCGCGCGTCGTTATCGCGGATGTTGCTGTTCGCGCCGGAGTCGGCGTTGGTGCGCGTGAGGAACCAGCCAGTCAGCGGCCCGCCGTTATGATCTGCCGGGTTGTCGAGGCGGATGATGTAGTCGGTAAAAGGCGTGAGGCCGTCGGGGACGTTGCTATCGTTGAAGTAATACTCCCCTTCGGCGCTGGTGATGGTGGTCGCAATCGGGTTATCGAGATCGCCCGCCAGATACAGGTTGACCGTCACCCCGGGTACAGGCGCTTCCCGGTCGCCCGCTGCGGCGGGGTCCTGTACGCCGTTTACGTCGGGGTCGAACCACACACGGTTGCCGATTTCGATGGGCGCGGGCGCGCACATGACCTCAAGATCGCCCAGCCCGTTGGATTTGCCGAACAGCGGCAGCGTATCAATGGGCGCGATCCGCCCGTTATACACGCGATAGGCGCGCTGGTAGCTGCCATCGGTGTTGCTTAACCAGCGCACCCCGGCATCATGAAGCTGGGTATTATCGGGGATGGGGTCGAAGTAAACGCCCGCGACCTCGTCCTGACCGGGGAGATACCCCAGCCCGCCCATGAACAGTTCGTCGTGGAAGTCCTCAAGGTTGTCCGCGAAGTAAAATTCGCCGCCGCCCGGCCCTTCGTCGTTGCCCACGCCGCCGGAGGTGCTGCCCCCACAGCCGCCGTTATTTTCCAGCACCAGATTGCCCGCGCCATCCGGGCAGGCGCGCAGGATGTCGCCGCCGGGGATGCCCAGATAAAGCAGGTCGTTGCTCATGTCGAACGGCTCTTCGGTCAGGTTGGCCGCCTGATCGCCGAAGCGATCCCGAAAGCCCATGATGAGGTTGCCGTTTTCGATTTCGATGTCGGTGAACATCGGCTGCGGGTAAACCACCGTCTGGTAATTTTGCAGCGGCGGCGGCGGTGGGCCATAGGTAAGGAAGTCGTCTGTCCAGGGATTCCATTCCGCCGGGTAGTTGTTGACACAGCCGAGCGCGCCGGAACTGTTGACGCAGCGCCGGGTGTAATTCAGCGGAAAGCGGATTTCCTCGCGGAAATTGCCCGACCCCGGCGGCATTGAAAAGACATACGCCCACAGGTCATCGGCATCCTGCGTACTCTGTGCCGAGCAGACCATACCCACGTAAACGCGCCCGTCATGGAAGGCGGTGGCAAAGGGGCGCACATCGTCCGCCGGGCAGTTGTTGGGCAGGCGCGTCAGGTCGTAGGTGGTCTGGCTGGCGACCTCTGGCGGCTGGTCGAAGGCCACTGTTTCCAGCGTGATCTCGTAAAGCTGGCGGTCGAACAGGTTGACCGCGTAGAGTGTGCTGTCGTCTTCCGACATATCCAGATCACCGAGCGCGAGTTTGCCGACTGCCGCCCACGAGTCCGTATCGCGCAGCCATTCCGCGTTCGTGCCGGGGGTGCCGTTGTTGTCGGGGTGCGGGTTGGTGCCTGCCGGAAGGTTGGTAAAGGTCGAGACGACTTCGCCGGGGCGGATGGCGTAAATCGCGCCGGGGCCTTCCGGGCCGTAGCCGGTGTGCCGCTTCTGGAAAGCGCCCGCGAACAGGGTTTGCGTGGTGCGGTGATAGGCCAGCCCCCATGTGGTGCCGACCTGGTTAGCACGCGCCAGATTGGTATGGAGCGGCGTGTCATAATTGCCAGTGGCACCGCCCGCGTTATAGGGGAAGCTGATGACCGTTTCCATCGTACTGACAAGCTGGTGCGCGGTGACATAACAGCTTGTGGCGAGGTCGGGGTTGTCCTGACAGTATTGGCCGGGGCTGCTTACGCCGAGGTCTACCGGGTTGGCGGCAGCGCCGCACGTCTCAAAGGTGACGGTGGTTCTGGACTGGCTGCCAAACGGGCCAGACTCCAGCGGCGCGGCGATGTCGGTAAATTCGATGCGGTACTCGGTATTTTCGTCCAGCCCGTTCAGCGTGTACTGGCCGTCTGCGGCGCTGGTGGTGGTGGCGACACGGCGGCCAGCGCGGTTGTAAGCGCTGACCTGTACGCCCTGCGCGCCGAGTTCCTGCGTGGTGCGGTCTCCGGTGTTATTGTAATCGCGGTAAACCGTCCCTGAGAGGCTGCATGTTCCCTGTGCCAGCACGCTCATAAACTGGCCGGGAGGGGCCAGCCATACCAGTGCCAGCAGCGTTGCCAGCCCCAAACGTACACAAGAATAGCCTCGCATAAAGAACAACCTTAACTGGGGACACGCCCCTCTATTTCCTGATACATCTTCCTGTCTTCGCCCCTACCGTAACATTATGTGAAATCACCTTAAAAAGGGATAACAAAAGTGTCACATTGAGGTTGAGTTTGTAATGAATTTTGTAAAGTATGTTACTATATTGTAATTCTAACACAGTTTAAAAACACAGGTAAACACCCCGGTGGCGACTGCCACGCGCCGCCTGCTTGACTCCGCCGCGCCTCCCGCCTAGCATTAATTTAGCTTTTAGTGCCACCGTCAACAGCGCTGGAGGGCTAAAAGCCACGCGCGAACCGCCAACAAGGAGGGATTGATGAGTCAGACAGGTGCTGCGCCTGCGCCCGACGCAAAAACCGAACAGCAAAAACAGCCCAAGACACAGGAGAAAGCCGATTTCAGGGAGAACTGGCCGGAATGGATGCGCCAGCTTCCGCGCTCCAACTTCCCCGCAGAGTCTAACCCGAATTTCCAGCTTATTGACCGGGAGGCGATTCGCCGCCTGCTACAGGAGAAACAGATTGCCCCTGAAGCGATTGAAAAGCTGGAAGAGGACATGGACTTTCTCGACCATGAGTTGATGCGCCTGTTCCGCGAGCGCGACCACGAAGCCAAATTACAGCAGAACCGCTACCGTCTGTACCAGCTTGGCTTCATGACGCTGGCCGCTATAGCGACGATCATCGGCTCGTTACAGGCGGTAGCGATGAATGGCCGCGCCGATATTGTGCCGCTGCTGGCGTTATTGGAGACGATCATCGCGCTGCTGGCAACCTACCTGGCAACCATCAGCGGGCGCGAAACCCCGCTCCCGCGCTGGCTCACTGGCCGCCGCCGTGCCGAGTACATGCGCCGGGAGTATTTCCGTTATCTGATGAACATGCCGCCTTATGATGTCGTGCAGGGGTATGAGCGCCGCCAACTGCTGTCATCCCGCGCCGCCAATATCAATCGCGGGGTCTACCCCGACAAGCAGCAGGATTAGGAGCAGCAGCATGGCTAAATTTAACCTCGAACATGACCGCAAGGACATGGAAGCCCGCTACGAGATTTTTAACGAGTTCGCGCTGGATGACCAGCGAAATTATTACCAGTCCACCATCAACCGCTACCGCACCGCGACACGGCAGGTCAACCGTCTGCGGGCGATCGCGGCATTTCTGACCGGGCTGTCCTCGGCCATCGCGGGCTACATCGTCTCGCGGTCTTTCGTGGATGGGGCGGCCTGTGCCACGCCGCCACTTGGCGCAGACTGTCAGGTGCAGCAGGTGCTGCTGGGCATCTTTCTGGTGTCTTCGGTAGCGATGCCCGCGCTCGGCGCGTTTTTCGGCACGATTGGCGACCTGTACCAGTGGGATCGCCTGATCGAGATTTACGACGCGGCGCTGGAAAATATCGAAGTGGCGGACGCGCGCTCCCCCGACCCACAGATGGACGACATCACCTATCGTTCCAGCCTGCGGGCGTTTGTCGAGGGGACGCTGCTGGTGATGAGTGACGAAACGGCGCAGTGGGGGCAGTCTATCCGCACGCCGCCCGCGCTTGAGCGCTACATCGTCGAGGAAATCGCGAAGGCACAGGCGGTCAGCGACAAGGACACCCGGCTGGACAAGACGGACGCGGAAGCCGCCGCCGCTGATGTGGACATTCGCGCGCTCTCGGCGGAGTTTGATGCTTATGTGGCGCAGCTTGAAGCGAAGGAAGCCGCAGAACGCGCCCTGCGTCGCCAGCAGTTGGAGGGCGATACGCCCACCCCACCCACGCCAACCGACCCGCCGGAGGACCCCGCCGCGCCGGAGGGGTAGCAATCTGTACACATCGGGGGCGGCGGACGGCCTGTAAGACTTGTCCGTCGTTGCCCTTAGGGTTTTTAAGGGGGCAAGCCTTCGATGTGTCGCGTCCCTCTGCCATCCGCATACAGGTGTAGGGGCGGGTCTACCCGCCCCTATATATCGCTGTTCTGCTGACTACGGACGGCATGTGGGCGCAGCACGCTGCGCCCCTACAAGGTGTATTCGTAGGGACGCGCAACCGCGCGTCCGTAACCTAAGACGCGCCCCAAACACAAAGCCTCTAATCCACAAGCCACGCGCCGATAAGCCGACCCAACGGAGAGAAATACACCAGCATCAGGATGGCCGCCAGCGCCAGCACCATACTGATGACGATGCGTGCCTGTCTGCCGAGGCGCGGCCACGCGCGGTGCAGGGACACGATCAACAGGCCGCCCGCGCCAATGGTGACGACGGGCAGGGCGATGAAGGACAGTATCGCCAGCACGTTGAGCCAGTTGCCCGACGCGCCGCTGCCCTGAAACAGGGGATAGCCTTTGGGGTCGAACGCCCCACCAGCGACCTGTGCCGCGTCCTGTAGATGCAGGCCGTAAGCAAAAAACGGCGCGACCACCAGTAAGAGGTAGAGCCCCATCACCAGCAGCAGCGCGGCGATCAGGACACGGGCTGTCCTGTGCCAGCCCGTCGAGGGCTGTGGCAGCGGCATCGGCATGTGTCGGTCGGCGTTTATCATAGAAACTCCTCACTCAATATGAATGGTCGTGAGCAGCAGCGCGTCCGGCAGCGAACCCGCATCCCCTGCGCTGAGGGGCAAACGCGCGCCTGTCTGATAATTATAGAGTCCGATGAACAGGCGGTAAACGCCCGGTGCAAGGTCAGCGGGCAGCGGCAGGTGAAACGGTGGGCTGATGAGGATTTCGCCGGGCGTGTGCCATGTCAGGGTGGGGCGCTGTGGCGTGGCGGGCGCGCCGTCGGCCTGCGCGACGACCTCGTAAGCCGCCTGCGGGACAAGATGGACAAAGGCCGAGTAGTTATCCCCCGGCACAGCCTGCGCCTGCCAGTACAGCGTGAGTTCCAGCATGTCGCCGGGCTGCGCATTTTCGGCGCTCAGGTCATAACCGCGCAGGGTGATGGCCTCGCCAAAATGCGCTTCGGCTTCGTGCGACATACGCCCCAGACGATAGGCATTCATCGCTGGCCCGCGCATCTCCGGCGCGTTAAATTCACGCAGGGGCAGCAGGCCGCGCAGGAAGGCGCGTCCGCGCGGGGTGTCGCGCAGGTCGCGCACGGTGGCCGCTGGAATCACCGCGTAGCTGATGCCGTGCTTCTCGCGCCATTCTGCTGGCGTGTACTGGGTGAAGTCGTCGGTACGCCACCAGTCAAACCAGTGCTGGTAAGGGATGCCGCCCCAGAAGGGGTTAAAAGTTTTCTCGTTGCTTTCGTCCACCAGCACCGTCCCCGGCGGCAGGTTGGTGTCGAACCACTGACGCAGCTCGACCCGGCGCTCCGGTAGGGTGCGCGCCTGCGCCATCTGCCAGTCCTGCTCGACCTGCGGGATAAATACCAGCGCGACCAGCGGCAGGCTGACCACCGCCGCGCGCCATGCTTCACGGCGTGGTACAGGCAGCGCCCACACGATCTGCGCCAGCGCCGCGCCCAGCAGCACACAGGCGGCAGTGGTCGCGGGCAGCACATCGCGCAGGCGGAAAACTTCTGAGACTTCGCTGAAAGAGGCGGCCAGCCACGAGAGGGTGACGATCAGCGACAGGCACAGCAGGGTGACACCGGGGCGCACCTGCCGCAAGTTGTGGCGACCTGCCCACCAGTAGGCGATGACCCCCAGCACACAGGTGATAACGAAGAACGGCGCGTTCAGCGGCACAAAGACGTGATAAAGGTTATTCAGCACCCGCCCGGCGTTGAGCAGGTTGTTAAAGCCCTGCTCGCGGATGACCGCGCCCTCGCGCTGGAGGGTGTTAAAGTTCACGCCGTAGCCGAAAATGAGCAAGAAGGCGGTGAGCGCGATCAGCGCCGCCTGCATGAGCAGATAGCGCAGCCCTGCGCGCCGTTCCCGCCGGAAAATCCACAGCGCGACCAGCACGCCCGGCAGCAGCGCCGGGACTACCGGGTACTTGAGAACAATCGCCGCCAGCGCCGCGACCACGCTCCACACACACCACGAAGCGCGTTTGGGCTGCGTCAGCGCGACAGCGGCCAGCCACAGCGCCAGTGCCACCAGCAGATACAGCAGCGGGTCGGGCAGGGCGTAACGCCCGTTTTCGATCACCAGCGGCGCGAAGCCCCACGCTGCCCCGGCGAGGATGCCCGCCAGATCACCCGCCGCCAGCCGCGCGGTGCGCGCGATGATGATAAGCGTCAGCAGATTGGCGGCGATGGAAACCAGCCGCAGCACGCCGACGATGCCGGCCATGTCCGCGATGCCAACCGCTTCCAGCACGGGCTGTAGCGCGGCATGGACGAAGATGTACCCCGGCGGCACGCTGTCGTAATAGCCAAAGTTGTCGTACAGGCCGCGCCATTCCAGCCCGGCCAGATAATAATTGGGTTCGTCAAGATGTTCGACATAGGGCAGGCCGAAATTGTAACCCACCAGCCGCAGCGCCCCGGCCAGCAGCAGCACGAGCATCAGCGCTGCCCACCAGCGCCGCGCGGCATCCAACGCCAGCAAACGGCCAGAGAGGGCCGGGCTGTGCGCCGGCGCAGCCGATGGTGTGGAGACATTCATGGATGAAAAAGTGTTCTCAGCTTTTAAGGGCTTTGGCGACCGCGTACTGCGCCTCATGCAGCCGTTCCAGCACCTCGACGCGGTAGGGCTGGAGTTCCTTATGCAGCAGCGGCAGCACCGCGTCCGCATCCTCGACCTGCAGCACCAGCGCCGGATGCCCGGCCTGAAGCTGCTGCGCCAGCATCTGCACCGGGTAATCCTTATACTCGAAGTCTATCAACTGCGCGGCGAAGCGCCCGGTCAGCCCGCCGACCAGCCCGCCAGCGATCAACCCTGTGCCGAGCGCAACCAGCGCGCCGATCCCCGGCAGCGCCAGCGCCCCCAACTGCACCAGCCCGAAAGCGGTCATGGCCGCACCCAGTGTCCCCCCGGTGATCGCGCCTTCGTTGGGGCTGATGTCGTCATCGAGGATCACGATTTCGCCATCACGCGCTTTGGCGACGATGGCCGCGTGCTGCACTTCGAGGTCTTTCATCTCCATAATGTGGTCAAGGGCTTTGGTGAGAATGACACGGGAGGGAAATACCGCTACGATCAGTTCGCCAGACATGGGAACACCTCGTCGAATAGTCTATCAGAAAACGCAGGCAGCATGGCACACGCCGTGTGACTTCGACAGAACGGTATGGCACGGTTAAGCGAGTGTGTGGGTGCGCTGATGCGTCAAGCAGTAATCTTACGGAAGACTTGATAGAAAGTCAAGAAAGCGCGTCCTAACCCACTGGAAAATATTTTTAATCTATCGAAGTTGTAATGCGCTTCTTAGAA
>CAZJSU010000003.1:96064-124957 GCA_964548765.1 uncultured Anaerolineaceae bacterium | reverse complement strand
GCGCTTCTTAGAATCACGCTGGTTCGGTGCGTGGCGCTGCCCAGCCCTGCGTTTCGCGCTGCACGATGCCTGTCAGCGTTTCCAGCCACAGAGGATGCGCGTTGAGGCACGGGACAAGATGGAACAACTCGCCGCCGCCCGCGTGAAACAGTTCCTCGCCTTCGTTGCCCAGTTCGTCGAGCGTCTCCAGACAGTCCGCCGTGAAGCTGAGCGGGTTGACCACGACCCGCCGCACCCCTTCCCTGCCCATGTTTTCCAGCACGTCCTCGGTGTACGGGGTAAGCCATTCCTCCGGGCCAAAGCGCGACTGGAAGCTGACGCGCCACTGGCTGTCTGGCAGCGCCAGCGCCTCGGCCAGAAGGCGCGCGGTCGTCTCGCACTGCTGGCGGTACGGGTCGCCCGTTTCGATATAGCGGCGGGGGATGCCATGAAACGAAAACACGTGCTGTTCTGGCATGAAATCCAACCGCGCCATATCCTCCTCAAGCACCGCCTTCAGCGCGGCGATGTAACCAGGTTCGTCGTAATAGGGTGGCACGAAGCGCAGCGTCGGGATATAGCGCTTGTGGTCGTGCGCCCAGAAGGCGTGCCGCCCGGCTGCCGCGCGGTAAACCGCGTCGTAGATGGGCGCGGTCGTGGTGGAGGAATACTGCGGGAACATGGACAGCACGAGGATGCGGTCAATGCCTGCTGCTTCCAGCGTGTGCAGGGCGCTGGCGATGCTGGGGCTGCCATACGTCATGCCGATCACCACCTGATACTGCTCGCCGAGGCGCGCCTGCAGTCCCGCCGCCGCTGCCTGCGTGTGGATCATCAGCGGCGATCCTTCATCCATCCAGATGCGCTGGTACAGACGGGCAGAACGGCGCGGGCGGGTGTTGAGGATGATGCCGCGCAAAATCGGCTGCCACAGCAGCGGCGGATAATCAATCACGCGCCTGTCAGAGAGGAACTGCTTCAGGTAAGGATGCAGCGCCTTTGCGGTGGGCGCGTCCGGCGTTCCCAACTGTGCCACAAGCACACCGATTTTCGCATTTTGCACGTAGGTGACCTTTCGACTTTACGGCCTGTAATTCTGAACAGCACGGCGGTTAAATTCGCCTGTGAATTTTAACACAAAAACCGGAAAATCTATAGAATCCTCAGCAAATATGTGAAATTCTAACCGTAGGCCGTAGCGCCGTTTTACTTGCCCGCTTTGGCGATGGCGGTCACCTCCTGCGTGACCGACTTACGTGCTGTTGGGGGGCGAAAGGACGGCGGCATAAGCGCGATGGGGCCTCGCTGTCGTGGGGCAAACTGCTGGCGCACGATCTGGAAGAAGACCGAAGGGGTGAACAACTGCATGGGCGAGGTCGCCCGCTGGGCGATTTCCAGCAGCGTCTGGTAAATGGCGGGATGGCGTGTCGCGGCGATCATCGCCTGCTCGATATACCACGCAGGCAGCCCCAGCACATGCCCCGGTGGGTGCGCCTTCAGCCAGTAATCCACACAGGTTTCGGCCAGCCGCCAGGGCAGGTCGTTAAGGCGTGCCTGCCGGGCGTGGAAGCGTGCCGCCAGCCCGTTCAGCGCGCCGTCCGGCTGCTGCCTGCGCTGCTCGTCCAGCGCTTCGGCCAGCGCCAGCGCGGAAAGCGCCGCGTTGGTCTGGCGGTAGAACGGGCCGTAATCGCAGGCCGCGTCGGCGAACATGAGCAAGCCCGGCGGCCAGCCAAGCAGCCGCTCGTAACGCTGCTGGCGCAGGATGAGGCGGTCTGTCGTCTCCAGGGATGTCGTCAGCGGCGTGGCCGCGCGCAGCGCCTCGGCAATGACCGGGCTACGCAGCGCCTCGGCATGATTGAGGAAGGTGGCGATGTCGTCCGCCGGGGTGTCCAGCCCGAACAGAGTCACCACCCAGCGCCGCCCCTCAATGGGGTAGAGAAAGCCGCCGCGCGCCTTTGCGCCGGAGTCTGGCAGCACCAGCAGCGCCCGCCAGTCCCGCTCGAAGCCCTCTGGCTGCTGAAAAACCGCTGTCGTGGTGTAGAGGCTGGTTTCAATCTGGATGGCATCTGGAGGGCGGCTGTTGGGCAGCGCCCGCAGGTCGTCTTTGCTGGTGTTCACCAGCACATCCGCCGTAAGCACCGCGCCAGACGCGCACACAACCCCGCTGATCTGCTCCGCGCTGCGCTGTAAGCCCGTCACCTGCTCGGTGCTGAAGGTTACGCGCCCGGTGCTGTAATCCAGCAAGCGCTGACGGGTGATTTTTTCCAGCAGCGCGGGCGAAGAAAGCCGCGAGATCAGCCCGGACTGTAAGCGCGATGCCCAGCCCGCTGGCAGCAGAGTCGGGCATTCCGCCGTCCACTCGACAGACGGCGCGCTGGCGGTCATCAGTTCCGCGCCGAAGCCGGGAAACCAGCGCTCGATCAGCCGCTGTGCCTGCAGCGAGGGCGGCCAGTCGGCATAGCAGTCTGCCGAGGGCGATTCAACGAGCGTGACACGGTGAAAGTGGTCGGCCAGCACGCGCGCGGCCAGCAGCCCGGCCAGGCCAGTCCCCAACACTAACGCATGAGTATTCTCTTGGGCGGGTTTTGATTGCAGGTGATAGCGCACAGGCAGATAGTTCCTGTCTAAACTGCACCTTCATCAGTTTAACATGAATCTTAAGGGATTTTGTCAGAGAAAATTGATGGTTGGGCAACTGTAACTTAGCGCACGTAAACCACTGTCTCGTTGTCCAGCGACTCGATGGCCGCCGCGATGACCTTCTGCGCGGCCAGCGCGTCCTCGGCCTTGCCGTCTATCTGGTCAGGGGCTTTGCCGCTGCTGACTTCTTCGAGGAAGGTGTGGATGCGCGTCCTGAAGGTGTTCTCGAAATTGTGAAAGCCGCCGAAAACCGGGTCGGTATAGACGGTCTTTTCGAGGTTGCCCGCCGGGTACAGCGTTAGCTCGCGCCACATATCCTCCAGCACGAAGCGCCCGCCCGTCCCGGCGACTTCGCAGCGCTCCATCGGATGCCCGCGCATGATGTCATAACTGCCCGTGAGCGAACCGACCACGCCGTTTTTAAAGCGCATGTTAAACTGCGCGGTAGACCAGATGCTGCGCCCCGGCGCTTTGGTGGCGAAACACTGCACCGCCTCGATGTCGCCACAGAAGAAGCGCATCACGTCAATGGTGTGCGGGTGCAGCGCCTTCAGGTGATAATAGGGCGAGCTTTCCGCCGGGTTCATAATCCACATCGCCATGTTGACGAACAGCAGATGCCCCAAACGGCCTTCATCCACCCACTGCTTTGCCAGCCGCGCCGCCGGGGTGAAGCGGTGGTTGAGGTTTACGCCGTAGCATACGCCGTGCTTTTTCGCGGTGGCGACCATCTCCTCGGCTTCTTCGACCTCGTTGGAGATCGGCTTCTCGCCCAGCACGTGACAGCCCGCTTCCAGCGCCAGCATGGTTGGCGCGTAGTGGTCGCTGCCGTATTCATAGCCGCCTGTGGTCACGCTGCACAGGTCTGGCGCGAGGGCGGCCAGCATGGCCTGCGCGTCGTAAAAGGCCGGAACGCCAAATCTCGCGGCGGCAGCGTCTGCCCGGTCACGCTGCACGTCGCACACGCCGACCAGTTCGGCCAGCGGGTCTTCGCTGTATATCTGGGCGTGACGATTGCCGATCGGCCCCATGCCGATCACACATACGCGCAGAGTCATGATGCTTGCTCCGGGATGTCGTAGCCGTACTCGCGCATGGCGGGGGCGAAGAAGTCGAAGTAATTTACGCCGCTGTCGGCTTTCCAGCGGTCAATGGAGTCTGGCCGGACGATGATACGCGCCAGCCGGAAGCCCAGAAAATCCTCAAGCCGCTGCAACGTCTCTTCCTGCTTTATCACGAAGTCCTCAAAACGCACTTCCAGCCAGTGTTCTGGCCGGGGCGTGGCCTTCACCAGATCGTACTGGTACTTCCAGCTCAGCGCCCGGCGCAGGCGTTCGTCGTCTGTGGGGGGGTAAGGGATGCCGAAGTCGCGCAGGTCATCGGTGAGATGCCGCCCCAGGATACAGTCGCGCGGGTTGCGTATCCAGAAGATATACTTGATCTGCGGGAAGCGGCGCACGATCCAGGGATAAACCAGCGTGGTTTCGGGGATTTTCCAGCCGCGCCGCTGCGAGTCGCTGCCGAGGACGGACGCGAGATACTGCTCGATCAGCCCGTCATACTCCGGCGGGATGTCCATGTCGTGCAGGGCGCTGAAGTCCCATTCCAGCGTCCCCTCTTTCCACGTGACGTACCGCGCGATCACCCGGCAGGCCTCGTACATGGCCTGCGGCGGCACCAGATCGCCAGAGGGGTTGATGGTTTGCCCCATGTACACGCCGCTGGTGTAGAGGGTGTGCGAGATCGCCCGTGTGCCAGAATGCCCGCGCCCGATGACGGTGATGAGTGACATAAGTTCAGGTTCCTGTTACATCAATTTCCCGCCGAACCTCACCCCCGCCCCCCTCTCCACTGGTGGAGAGGGGAGGAATGGCCGCAGGCCAGGAGGGGTGAGGTAAAGCAGCACTTCATTTTTGAATTTACAAACACGCACTCATTACTCGTGACTCAACTACCCCAGCGTAACCACGCTGTCCGTTTCCCATGACTGGATGGCGGCTTCGATGACCAACTGCGCCTTGAGCGCTTCCTCGCCGCTGCCGTCAATGTCTTCCGGGTTCACGCCCGCGATGTTCTGCTCGACCCAGCGCCCGATGCGGCTGCTGAAAGTCTCGTGAAAGCTCATCATGCCGCCAAGGTGGGCGTAAGTTTCCACCTCATGCGAGAAGCGCGGGTAATATTCCAGCGCCTCGCAGGCTTCGCGCAGGATGAAGCGGCCATCAGAACCGACGACTTCCAGCGTTTCCAGCCCGAAGCTGCCCCGCCCAAAATCACCGTCATAACTGCCGCGCAGGTGGCCGATGATGCCGTTGGCGAACAGCATATTGACCTGCACGTTTGACCAGATGGTGCGGCCTTTGCCCTTCTTGAAGAAGGCGTGAACCTTCACCACATCGCCGCCGTAATAGCGCATCACGTCAATCGAGTGCGGGTGCAGCGCGCGCATGTGAAAGTGGGGCGATGTCTCGTTGGGGTTGTTAATCCACATCGTCATGTCAATCATGTTGAGGTCGCCCAAACGCCCGGCCTGCACCCATTCCTTAGCGCGCAGCGCGGCGGGCGTGAAGCGGTGATTGAGGTTTACGCCGTAGCGCAGGTTCTTCTGCTTCGCCAGCGCGACCATTTCTCTGGCCTTCTCGACATCGTTGGAGATCGGCTTTTCGCCCAGCACCGGGATGCCGGCTTCCAGCAGTTCGATGGTCGGTTCGTAATGATCGCCGCCGTTTTCCACTCCAGCAGTTGCCATGCTGGCCGCGTCAATCTGGAGGCCGCTGGCGAGCATGTCCTTTACGCTGTAAAAGCCCTGACAGCCGTATTTCTCCGCCGCCCGGTCAGACTTCTCCTTAATAATGTCGCAGACTGCGACAATTTCCACGTCGGGGTGCTGCTGGTAAACCCCGGCGTGGACGTTGCCGATGTTCCCCATGCCAACGATGGCAACTTTTAAAGGCATTGTTCGTCCTCTCTTAATTTATTTTACGCCCTGTCGCAGGTTTTACTCTCGTGCCTCGGCCTGCAATTTGGCCGCCTGTGTCGGGTCGCCAATGTGCAGGGTGTCGTAAGCCTGCTGCGACGACTTGAACGGGCCGACCCCTTCGTGACCGTGCCAGTCGCCCTGATGATGGATCGGGTTCGGCAGGCCGGTTTCCTGCTCGCGCCGGGCGATCCACGCCTCCATGCGCTCTCGCAGCAGCGCCACCATGCCCGGCTCCTGCTCCGCGAGGTTGTTGTTTTCCTCCGGGTCCTGAATCAGGTTGTAGAGTTCGACCTCTGGCTTAAAGTGAAAGTCCGGCTCCAGCGCGATCATCAGCTTCCATTCCGGCGTGCGCCAGCCGTGCTTCCGCATCCATGTGCATTCGGTGATGTAGAATTCGCTCTCGTGCGAGGCGACCTCTCCCCGCATCATGGGCAGCAGGCTGCGGCCATCGAAGCGCTTGTCGGACGACCACTCGATGTCGCCTTCGCCGATGTCGAGCAGGTCCATAATCGTTGGCACGAGGTCTTTGTGCTGGTTGAAGCCCGCCACGCGCCTGCCTGCCGGGACTTTGGCGGGGTAGCGGATAATCAGCGGCACGTGCAGCACGTTGTCGTACATGCCGTGATGGTCGAACCAGCATTCATGCTCGTACAGCGTTTCGCCGTGATCGCCGTTAATAATGACGATGGTGTCATCGAGGATGCCGCGCGTTTCCAGCGCGTTAAAGATGGTCTGGATGCAGGCATCCATGTAAGCAATCGCGCCGTCGTACTGGGCGATGACGTAATCCTTGTCGCTGATGCCCGGCGGCATCCAACTGGCGAAGAAATCGCGGAACGGCTTGAAGTTCATCACCGGTTCCATGGACTTGTTCTTCGGGTCGCTCTCGTTGCCATGATAAAACATGCGCTCGTAGGGCGCGGGCGGTAGATAGGGGGCGTGCGGGTCCATATGGCGCAGGAACAGGAAGAACGGCCTCTTCTTTTTTGCCAGCCTGTCCAGTTCCGGGATGGTGACATCGTTCAGGTTCTGCGCCTTCGGGCTGCGGCCTTCGTTCCAGCTTCCCCACCCGGCGTAATCCAGATATTTATCGAACCCGCGCGAACTGGGGTTGCCGCTGAAGCCGACGCAGGACGTGTGATAGCCGACGTCGCTCAGGATTTCAGCCAGTGTTTTCACCTCTGGGCGCAGGCCGCCTTTGTGGCGCAGCGCGACCACCTGCGTACCGAAGCAGTCCATGCCGGTGAGCATGGAGGCGTAGGCGCTGGTGGTGGGGATGTGCGGGCTGAAGGTGTTCTCGAACAGTGTGCCGCCCTGTGCGAAGCGGTCAATATGCGGGGTCGTCAGGCGCGGGTAGCCGTAAGCGCTCATGTGGTCGGCACGCAGCGAATCAATACCGAGCAGGACGACATTCGGCATCTTCTTGCGGGATTTTTTGGGCATGTTACCTCTCAAACAGGGCAAGGCCGTTATAAATACAAAAGAACTTAATTTCTTTGCGCGTGCGGGCGAGAACGCCCACCTATTTTTCTATGCCGGATGATAGCGAATCCGGTTTGCCAGCACCACCAGCGGGTTAAGTCCAATGCGTGGTGCTAACGCGGCCCCATCCTGATTGCGCCGTCTAATCTTATAATCTCGCCGTTAATGTAGGCGTTCTCGATGATGTGCTGCGCTAGATGGGCGTATTCGTCCGGCTGGCCGAGGCGCTGTGGGAAAGGCACCTGACTGCCGAGCGAGGCGCGCAGTTCCTCGCTCATGCCCGCCATCATCGGCGTTTCCATGATGCCGGGCGCGATCGTCACCACGCGAATGCCGCTGCGCGAGAGGTCGCGGGCGATGGGCAGCGTCATGCCGACCACGCCGCCTTTGGACGCGGAATACGCCGCCTGCCCGATCTGCCCATCGAAGGCCGCCACCGATGCGGTGCTGATAATCACGCCGCGCTCGCCATCGGCATTCGGCTCATTGGCGCTCATGGCGGCGGCGGCGAGGCGGATGACGTTAAACGTGCCGATCAGGTTCACGCGGATGACCTTCTCGAAGGCGGCCAGCGAGTGCGGGCCGTTTTTGCCGAGGGTGCGCTCACCGATCACGATTCCGGCGCAGTTGATCGCGACATGCAGCCCGCCGAAGCCGTCGAGCGCGGCCTGCACCGCCGCCTGCACCTCGGCCTCGCTGCTCACGTCTGCCTGCGCGAAGCGCGCGCTGCCCAGTTCCGCCGCCAGCGCTTCCCCGCGCTCGGCGTTGAGGTCTACGATCACCACGTTCATGCCCTGCGCCGCGAAGCGCCGCGCGCAGCCCTCGCCCAGGCCGGACGCGCCGCCTGTCACCAGCGCGGTTTTGTTTTGGAGTTGCATTAGTCAACCTTTCACAAAAAATACTTTGCGACCTTTGTTTCTTAACGTCTTTGCGTTGAGTCTTTTACGCCCATTCGATCCACCGCGAAATCGAGCGCGACAAAGTACGAATCGCCCACGCCGAGCAGTTGGTACTGTGGGTCGGGCTTCGCGTTGAGGTCGCCTTCCAGCCGCCCGGTCATGCCATGATGCTCCAGCACGCGGATCATACGCTCGGCGGCGGCGCGCGGCATCGTCCCCAGCAGGCCGCCCCCGGCCTGCAGCAGGCGGTAAAGCGGCTGTTCGCGGTTGAGGTCGGCGGCGAGTTCGCGCCAGGGGCCAAAGGTGCTGAGGTACGCCTGCTGAATGTCCAGCACCAGCTCGCTGATACTGCCGGGTGTCCCCTCAAAATGGACGGCCAGCTTGGGCTGATTGTGGTGCAGTAAAATCGGATGCTCGTCGGCGAAGAACAGCGTCCCGAACAGGCCGAGGCTGAGGCGATGCTCGCGCGCGCTGACGCAGCGGATGACGTAGCCGCCGGGGCGCTCACGCAGGCCGCCTGTCGCTTCGTCGTACTGCGCGGTCTGGATGAACAGTTGCAGTTCATTGGGGACACCGCCAAGCTGTGCCAGCAGCAGCACCCCGACATCGTGTTCGGTCTTCAGGTCGGCCAGCAGTTTTTCGCGTTCTGCCATAACAGTTCCTTAGTGCTGAGGTTGAGCAGTGCTTCAGTTTTACTTCAGAAAGCGCCCGATGAAGCCCGGCGCGGGGTGGTCAAGCGCTTGCAGGTCTGTCATCACGGCGTTTGTATCGTAAGTCACCCGGCGCAGATTGACTTGTACGCTGCCATCCTCAAAGCTGAACAGCCCCCACTGCGCCACGCCGGGCATATCGAACGGCATCCCCACGCTGCCGACATTGACCGCGCGCCAGCGCCCCAGATCACGATCCATCTGCACGTGGATATGCCCGCCGATGCCGAGCCGTCCCTCACGGTCGAGCAGCGCGTCGAGTGCCTGTTCTTCGGGCGTGTCTGGCGAGAGCAGGCTGCCTTCGTCGTCGCCGGGGATGCCATGATAGCCGATGATGTAGCCGTAACCGGGGGCGTTCAGCCCGGTTTCGCGCCCTAAAATCTTTTTGAGGTTCTCATAGTCCTCGAACGCCAGCCTGCCCAGCGTCCAGTTAAAACTGGTATCGCGCTGCTGCCACTTCTGCGCCAACTGCGCGAAGCCTTCTGCGTCCTCGGCGGCCTGTTCACGCGGGCGCGTCCCATGCACCAGATAACGGTCGGTGTTGCCGCCGATGATGTGACAGTTCTCCTTGCCAAGCTGCTCCTGCAGCGCAAAAACACGGCGGATGCACTCCGCCGGGCGCGGGCCAAAGGCGGCCAGATCGCCCAAAATCCACACCTGTTCCGCGCCGCCCTGAGACTCAAGGTCGGCCAGCGCGGCCTCCAGCGCGGCAAGGTTGCCATGAATGTCTGACAGTACGGCTAGACGCATTATGTCCTCCGATTTTAGCAATCAGGTATCAGGTGTCAGCTATCAGAAATAACTGAAACCTGATGGCTGACAGCTAATAGCTAAACACTGATAGTACCATAGTTAGCGACGAGAACCCACGAATCTTGAGGCACTTGAGTTTCGTGCATTTTCCGCGTGTGCTATACTGGCTGGTATGAACGAACAAGAGTGGATTGCCCGTATCAAAGCGCGTGGATGGGACGACGCGCTGCGCGTCGCGCTGGATGCGTTAGCGCCGTTAGGCCCGCTGGGCGCGCAGTTGTTATGGGTCGCGCAGCCTGTCTCCGGCCTGTTTGGCGCGGGCGAGGCGCTGGGCAAGATGGCCGAAGCGCTGGAAGCGCCGGATGGCGTGGAACGGCTGCGGCAGTTACTCGATCAGGAAACGTCGTAAGGGGTTCGTTGTGGACAGCACCACGCAGCTTCTGAGTCTTATCATTATCCTGCTGGCGCTGGCGCTGTATCTGGTCAGCGCGGCGGTGCGGCGGCGGCGGCGCGATGCCTTCCCCATGCGTGCCATGCCGGCCTACGACGCGATGCCGCTGATGGTGGGCGCGGCGATAGAGGCCAATCGCCCGGTGCATATGTCGCTGGGCAGCGCCGGGCTGGGCAGCGGTAACACCCCGCTCACACTGGCGAGCGCGGAACTGTTTTACCGCGTGGGGCAGCGTGCCGCGATCAACGACAGCCCGACGATTATGACCATGAGCGACCCCACCGCGATTCCGCTGGGGTACGATACCCTGCGGCGGGCGTATGCCGCGCGCGCGCGCCTCGGCCAGTACCGCGCCAGCGGGGTACGCTGGTATCCGGCAGGGGTGCGTTCGCTGACATTCGCCGCCGCGCTGACGGCGACGATGGGCGTTGATGATGTCGGCGCGAATGTGCTGGTGGGCAGCTTTGGGCCAGAGATCGCGCTGATGGCCGACGCGGCTTATCGCCACAACCAGACGCTGATCGCCGCCAGCGACCAGCTTGAGGGGCAGGCGGTGGCCTACGCGCTGGCCGACCAGCCGCTGATCGGCGAGGAGATTTTCGTGGCCGGGGCGTACCTCGGCACGGAAGCCGGGCAGCGGGCAGGCGCGGCGGCGCAGGATGCCCTGCGCTGGCTGCTGATTATCGCCATTGTCGGCGCGGCGCTGTTCACGGCGTTGGGGGGGAGATAAGCCATGTACGGACGTTTAACCCGCATCCCGGCGACGGTCATCGCGGTTGGCGTTGGCCTGTTCACGCTGGCCGGGCTGCTCATTGGCGAGAACCTCGGCCTGTTGAGCGCCATCGCGCAGGCCGGGCAGGTGCGCCAGCGCACCGACTACCTGCTGCAACTGGTGGTCATCACCGTCGCGGTGATGGTGCTGGCAGGCGTGTTAAATCTGCTGTGGGTGCATCTGACGCGCATCCGCTACCGCCGCGCGGGCTGGGGGTACAGCATCGTGCTGGTGCTGAGTACGCTGGCGGTGATCGTGCTGACTGTTTTAGAACGCGCCAATGTGCTGACACAACAGCCGCCGCTGACCGCTATTTTGCTGGAACAGGTGCAGGTTTCGATTGAATCGGCGCTGTCTGGTTTGCTGCTGTTCGCGCTGGTCTACGGCGCATACCGGGCGCTGCGCCATCGCGTGTCGGTATGGGGGCTGCTGTTCGTGCTGTCGCTGGTGATCGTGCTGGTGGGGGCGCTGCCGCTGAATATCCCGCTGCTGACCGACGCGCGCGACCTGTGGCTGAGTGTGCCTGTCAGCGCCGGGGCGCGTGGCATTTTACTGGGGATTGCGCTGGCGACAGTGGTGGCCGGGGTGCGGGTACTCGTCGGCCAAGACAGGTCTTACCGGGAATAGGGAAAGCCCATGAGTGACGATTTCGACAACGACGATCTCTCGTGGTTGCGAGACGATGACCCCGGCGAAGAGCCGCCGGAAGACGACGAGACGTTTGACTGGCAGCAGGCCGATACGCCCGGCCAGCAAAGCGATGCTGATCGTTTGGGGTTTACGGGCGAACTGTCGTGGATGCGCGGTGAAGGCGACGACCCCGACGTGCGTGAGCCTGACCGCCTGGGCATGACCGGGGAACTGCCCTGGATGCAGGGCGCGGATGCCGACGACCCCGGCGCGGGCGCTGCTGATGAGGCGTTTCGCTGGCTGGACGAGCAGGGCGAGAGCGGTGCGGACGAGCCTGCCGAAAGCGCATGGCTGGAGGATGCCCGCCCGGACAGTGCCGACCGTGACCTTCCCGACTGGCTGCGTGCCAGCGAGCCAGCCGCCGAAGATCAACCCCCGTCTGGCGATCCATCCCCCCCACCTGATGATTCTGCTGGCGAGTTTGCGCCGCCGCCCGACGATGTGCCGGCGTGGCTGCGCGACAGCGATGAACTGACCACGCCCGAAGCCTCGCAGGAAGAAGTCCCGGACTGGCTGCTGGGGCTGGATGAAGAACAGGCCGACCAGCAGCCGTACACCGTCGGCGGCGAACTTTCTGCCGACTGGCTGGCGCAGGGGGATGCGCTGCCCGAAACCAGCGAAAGCGACCTGACTTATGACGAGTGGCAGGCACAGCAGGAGGCCGCCTCGCGCATCCCGGAACTGGACGAATTCTTGCCAGAGGAATTTGCAGAACTGGACGATGAAGGCCCGGTGTCGCCCGAAGAGATGGACACTGGCGCGCTGCCGGACTGGTTCCTCGGCATGGAGGAACTGGATACCAGCGAAGCGCCAGACTGGTTTACCGAAGGCGAAGCCGACCCGACCGCGCCCAACGCCCCGACAGAGCCTGTTTCCGACGACATCTACAATGACCCCGCCCCTACCCTGTCGCTCGATGACTTCTTCAGCACGGTGGAGATAGACCAACTGCCGGAGGCCGAACTGCTGGATGATGAAGACGAAGCATCTCAGCAGGCAGCGCCAGCGGCCACGCCGCCCGCGCCAACCGATGCCTTTGGCGACGACTTCTTCGCCTCGATAGGCGTGGACGATACGCCGCAGGACGACGAGCCAGCCTTTGAATTTGAAGAAGATGCCGCCCAGCCCGAAGAAGACTTCGGTGATGACTTCTTCAGTTCGTTCAGCCCGGAGAGCAGCCAGACGGATGATCTGCCGGAACCCGCGCTGGCCGACTTTGGCGAGGATTTCCTCAGCACGCTTGGCATGGAGGACGAGGCCGCGCCCGCCGAGCCAGAGGCCGAACCCGAACCGGATGTCGAGCCGCTGCCCGGCAACTTCTTCGAGTCGCTGGGGCTGGAGACGCAGGCCGAAACGCCCGCCGATGACTTTGACCTGGACAGCCTTTTCGCGGCGGAAGCCGAAACGTCTGAGCCAGTCGAATTTGACCCCGCCCTGCCGGATGGCGAATTTCTGGGCGCGTTGGGCATCGAGGAGGACGCGGATGCCGAACCCGCCTTTGACTGGTTCGCCGATGCCGAACAGGGCATTGCTGAAGATGTTGAAAGCGCCGACTGGCTGGGCGAACTGGGCGATCTGGAAGACCTGCCCCAGAGCGCCGAGGCGGAAATGCCGGATGAGGATTTCTTCGCCGACCTCACCCCGGCGGAGCCAGTCCACGCCACCGAAGCCGAGCTTGACGACCTCGATAGCCTGCTTGCCTCGCTGGATGATGTGGACATCGAGAGCGACCTGCCTGATTCCGGGCTGCTGACGGCCAGCGAAGACGTGAATTTCGACACGCTGTTTTCTGACCCGGCGTTCGCCGATATTGACCAGCCCGCCGAGCCGGACTTCGACCGCGCCGACCTGCTGACGGAACTGGGCGCGACGGTTGGCACCGCTTCGGCGGCGGCGTACCTGCGCCAGCAGCGCGACCGCCCGTTGGAGGAACTGCCCGATCGCCTCAAGCGCCTGCGCGACGAGGCCGACCAGATCGGCACGGCGGCACAGCCGGAAAGCCGCGCGCTGACCGATGTGCTGCCCGGCGTGACGGATGGGCTGGCGGCGGGCGTGCTGGAGATGGACAGCAGCCGGATGGCAAGCGGCCTGACCATCACGCCAGACCAGCAGAAGCGGGTTGAACTGCTGCGCGCGCTGACCGCCAGCGAAGAATCCACGCCGCGCCCGCTGCCCTCGGCCATTGACCTGACCTACGACACCGGCTTCATGGATGACGAGGCGTTCTCCGACCTGCGCGACGACGAAGCCGCGCCACAGGCCGAGGCCGCCCCGGTGCCATTGGTGCGTCGTCGCCGCCGCGTGAAGCTCGACCGCCTGCTGATTACGCTGGTTCTGGGCGCGGCCATCATCGCGCCGTTCTTCCTGCGCCAGTTACGCATCGGCAGCCCGCCCCCGGCCAGCTTCGCGGCGGACAGCCGCCAGCAGGCCGCCTTTAACACCCTCGGCGCGCTCCAGCCGGGCGATCTGGTGCTGGTGGGCGCGGAATATGGCCCGACAGCGGCGGGTGAACTGGACAGCCTGACACAGGTGATCCTGCAGCACATCCTTACCCAGCAGGCGCTGCCTGTTGTCGTCAGCGGCAATCCTGTCGGCCTGCTGCGGACGGGCAATCTGCTGGAGCGGCTCGGTGATGACCAGACCTTCCTGGCGCGGCTGGGGCGCGGTACGCCGCTGGCCGCGAACAACGATTATTACGTTGTGCGTTACCTGCCAGGCGCGGGGGTTGGCCTGCGCGCGCTCGGCACCGCGCAGTTGGGCAGCCTGCTGTCCACCGATGCCGCCGGGCAGCAAACCGGGCTGGACAGCATCAACAGCCTGGATCGCTTCGCGGCGGTGGTGGTCATCGCCGAGCGCCCGGAGGATTTACGCAACTGGGCGGAGCAGATCGCCCCGCTGACGAACAGGCCGCTGGTGGCGGCGACGACCTTCGCCGCCTCGCCGCTGGCCGAGCCGTATCTGGGCGCGGCGCTGGATGGTCTGCTGGTGGGCTATGCCGACGCGCTGACCTATGACGCGCTGCTGCTCGGTGGGGCGGAAGCACTGCCGCCGGGCGAGGTTGAGCCGCTGCCGCCTGCTGGCGAGGCGACCGAAGAAGCGGACGCAGCGATCACGCCAACCGCGACCACCACCCCCACGCCACCGCCGCCGACAGCGACGGCCACGCCTGCGGTGTCCGGCATTATCACCGCTACGTCCACCATCAACCTGCGTGAAGGGCCGGGGGCGACCTTTGCCGTCGTCGGGTCGCTGTCGCCGGGGGATGAGGTCGTGGTGCTGGGCGAGGACGAGACAGGCGCGTGGGTCAATGTGCGCCTGCCGCAGGGCGCTGTCGAGGGCTGGGTATCGTCGAACCTGATTGTGGTGCGCCGCCCGGCGGGGACAACGGACGAGCCGCAGGCCAGCGCTACGCCGGACACAGCGGCGACAGCGACCACCGCGCCGACCAGTACCGCGCGCCCGACGGACAGGCCGACAACAGCGGCCAGCGCCACCCCGCGCGTGACCGATACGCCCGCGCCGACAGCCACGCCCACCCAGAGTCCCACGCCGATCCCGACGGTGATTACCGCGCGGGTGACGGCGACCGAGACGATCAACGTGCGCTCCGGGCCAGCGACGACCTTCGCCCCGGTAGGCACCGCCGGGCCAGGCGACGAGTTTACCGTGATCGGGCGCAACGGCGCGGGGGACTGGATTCAGGTCGATTTCCCCGGCGCGGAAGAAGCGTGGATCGCGGCCTTCCTGCTCGACATCAGCGCCGAACAGGTGCCGGAGACGAGCGCGGCGGGTGGCCTGCGTCTGGTGCGGGCGGGGCGCGCGGGCATCCCGTTTGCGCCGTATCGCGCGCTGGCGCAGGCGACGGACGAAGCCACCCCGGAAGCGGCGGACACAGCCGTGACCACGATCCCGGCGCAGGTGGACGCGGCGCGCAGCCTGCCCTATGCCGAGGAGCGCTGGTACAGCATGACGCTGGGGCTGGTGGTCATCATCGTGGTGATTGTCATGGGCGCGCTGGTGAACGTCATCCGCGCCCTGCGAAGGAGAAACTAGCGTGGAGCAGATCGGCCTGTGGGCGGGCTTCATCCTCACATTAATGGTCTTTAGCTACCTGCTGGGCGATAACGTCCTGTACCGGCTGGCGGTGTATTTGCTGGTGGGGCTGGCGGCGGGTTACGTCGCCATCGTGGTCTGGGACAGCGTGCTGATGCCCTGGCTGAACAGCAGCGCCCTCGCGCCCGGCGCGGGCGTGGGCGAGATCGCCATCGGCGTGCTGCCGTTCGGGCTGGGCGCGCTGCTGCTGCTGAAGGCTTCGCCGCGTCTGGGCAGGCCGGGGCAGTTGGTGCTGGCCTTCATTATCGGCGTGGGGACAGCCGTAGCGCTGGTGGGGGCGATCAGCGGGACGCTGCTGCCGCTGGCGCTGGCGACGGCGGGCGGCGTGACACTCAACCCGGTCAATAGCTGGCTGGTGGTGATCGGGGTGGTCTGCACACTGGTTTACTTCCAGTATTTAGGGCGGCAGATGCCGGACGGTACGGTGCGTCGCGGCCTGCCTGTGCAGGCGCTGGCGCTGGTGGGACAGGGCGTGATCGTCATCACACTGGGCGCGCTTTACGCCGCCGCCATCCTCACCAGCCTGACGGTCTTCAGCGAGCGTGTGAGTTACCTGCTGGCGCAGATTGGGGGCATTTAGCGATGGCGGAGAACCGCAGCGGCGCGATTTTAGCGGCGGACTTTGGCAGTGTGCATACACGGCTGGTACTGCTGGACACGGTGGATGGCGGCTATCGGCTGGTGGCGCGGGCTGTCGGGCGCAGCACGGCGGAGTTCCCGTTTGAGGACATCAGCGTTGGGCTGGTACGCGCCATCGAGGACATGAGCCAGATCACCGGGCGTACGTTATTAGACGCGGGGCAGCGCATCATCACGCCGGAACGGGCAGACCGCGCCGGGGTGGATTATTTTGTGGCAACGGCCAGCGCCGGGCGGCCTTTACGCGCGGTGGTGGTCGGCCTTGTGCCAGAGATCAGCCTCGCCAGCGGCATTCGCGCGGCGGCTGGCTCGTATGTCGAGATCAGCGAGACGCTCAGCCTTGACGACACGCGCGGCGAGGAAGATCAGGTCAACGCCATTATCCAGAGCCTGCCCGACCTCGTGCTGATAACGGGCGGGACGGAAGGCGGCGCGCGCGAGCCGCTGCTGGCGCTGGCCGGGCGGGTGCAGACTGCGCTGCAACTGCTCGACCCCTCGCGCCGTCCGGTCATCCTCTACGCCGGGAACAGCCAGTCTGCGGCGCAGATTCAGGCGCTGTTCCGGGGGCTTGCGCCGGTGTTTGTGGCGAACAACGTGCGCCCGGAACTGGACAGGGAAACGCTGGAAAGCGCACAGCTCCAGCTTGGCCGCGCGTTCGACAAGTTCAAAGAGAATCGCGGCATGGGCTTCGACACCGTAAGCGAGATGAGCGCTGTCGGCGTGCTGCCCACCGCGCAGAGCTATAATCTGGTGGTCGAGTATCTGGGCAAGGGGCAGGGCGTGAACGCGCTGGTGGTGGATGTCGGCAGCGCGGTCAGCACGCTTTCGTCCAGCCTCAACCGTCAGGTGGACACGGTGATCCGTACCGATATCGGCCTCGGCCACAGCGCCTATACCCTGCTGGAAACCGCCGGGGTGGAAGCGGTGCGGCGCTGGCTGCCCTTTAACGTCTCTTACGAGGAAGTGGCCGCTTACGCGCGCAACAAGGCGCTGCGCCCGGCCACCATCCCGCAAACGCTGCGCGACCTGTATCTGGAACACGCGCTGCTGCGGGTGAGCATTCAGACGCTGGCGCAGGTGGTGCGCCCGGCGTGGAACAGGGCGACTCCCACGCTGGCCGCCGAACTGCCCGCCTTCGACCCGATCATCGGCGCGGGCGCGGGGCTGGCCGATACAGGCAGCCCCGGTTACAGCGCCATGCTGCTGTTGGACGCGCTGCAACCGCGCGGCGTGGCCGCGCTCAGGACCGACCCGCACGCGCTGCTGTCCGCGCTGGGCGCGCTGGCCTATCTCAAGCCAGAGGCGGTGGTGCAGGTGCTTGAATACGGCGGGTTAGAAGAACTGGGGACGAGCTTCAGCCTCGACGGACAGCCGCGTGCCGACCGCCCGGCCATGCGGATTCGCATCAAGGCGGCCAATGGTCAGGTCACGACGCATACCCTCAACGGCGGGCATCTGTGGATTTACCCGCTGCCGCCCAGCGAACAGGTTGAGGTGGATGTGCGGGCGCTGGGGCGCGGCGTGAGCATCGGCGGCAGAGGTCGGGTACGGCTGACGGTGACGGGCGGCAGCGCGGGCGTGATCTTTGACGCGCGCGGCAGGGTGCTGCCGCTGGCAAAGGACGCGCGTGGGCGTGCCGCGCAGATGCCCGCATGGCTGGCCGAGGCCAGTGATAACGCGCCGATGGAAATTGACGAGCGCTGGCTGGAGCCTGTGGCGGAGAGTACGCCGCGCGGGAGCAGGCCGCAGCCTCAAAATGGACGGCGCGCGCGCGGCTGGCGGCGTGGGCGGCAGCAGGCAGAAGCCCCGGAACCCGCCCTGAAGCAGCTTGCGCCTGATGAGCAGGACGATTTAGACGAAGTGGATGAATTACAAAATGCGCTACGCTGACCAACGCCACACGCTTGCCTGGACCACTGTTCGCCGCGAACGGCTGCTGCCGGATAACTCCATCGGCGACGTGAACGCGCGCATGGGGCAGCATGTCAACCTGCGCGAGATCGTCGCGCGGGGGAGCATCCCGGCGCGTTATGTTTTTCTGGAAGCGGCGCGCCAACTGCGCCTGCGCCGGGCAGAAGACCTTGAAAGCCTGCTGCTGGTGGAGGTGGGTGATCTGGTGCAGGCCGGGCAGGTGCTGGCGGGCAAAAACCCAGAGCGCGGCAGGCGGGTGCTGTCGCCTGTAGAGGGCGTGGTGACGCACATCGGTGATGGGCGCATCATCGTGCAGGCCACGCCGGAGCGCGTGGATGTCGAGGCCGGGCTGGTTGGGCAGGTGGTCGAGGTGCGCCCACAGCGCGGCGTGGTGATCGAGGCCTTTGGCGCGTTGATTCAGGGCGCGTGGGGCAATGGCCGCCGCATGATCGGCCCGCTGCGGATGGAGCCGGACGACGGCCTCGAAGGGATTTTTGACGATTTAATTGACAGGCAGTATAGTGGGGCTGTCGTGGTGACACGGCGCGCGCTCAAGGAAACCAGCCTGCTCAGTATCGAAAGCCAGAGCATCGGCGGCGTGATCGCGCCCAGCATGGACGCGACCCTTTACCAGCAGGCGCTGGAACACCCGGCGGCGATTATCCTGACGCAGGGCTTCGGCGATCTCCGCATGAGCGGGCATTTAACCAGCATTCTGGAGGGGCTGGTGGGGCGGCAGACCACGCTGGACGCGGTGCTGCCCGACAGGTGGGAGACACGGCGGCCTGAAATCTTCATTAATCTACCGCCGAAAGCCGGGGAGCGCCCGCCAGAACCACGCCTCGGACAGGTCTTGCGGGAAGGTGTGACGGTACGCATTACACGCGCGCCGTATACGGGGTCGGTGGGGCAAATCATGGATTTGCCAAAAACGCCCCAGTTGTTAGACAATGGACTGCGAGCGCTTTGCGCGCAGGTCAGCCTTGCGACAGGCGAGACCCCGCTCATCCCGCTGGCAAATCTGGAAGTGTTTGGCCGCTAATACATGGGGGCAGGCCATCGCCCATACTGTAGGAGGAATCACATATGAGCAATCGGTCAGATTTTGATTTCGATGACGACGAATTCAATTTCGACGACGATAACGATAATAACTTTCGCTTTGACGACGACGATGATGTGGATTTTGAAAGCGGGCTGGGCGATGACTTTGGCGACGATGACCTGACCTTTGACGAGGACGAAGCCGACAGTCGTGGCCCCAGCCGTACCTTTGTCGCCATCGCCGCCGCGCTCATCCTCCTGTTTATTGTCGCGCTGGTCGCCCTGTTTCTGTTTTCCGGCATCGGGCGCGGCCCCACGCCGTTTGAAAGCACCAGTACGGCGATTGCCCAGATTAACGCGACGGTGCTGGCGCAGGGGCTGGAGACCGAGACGCAGCAGGCATTCGTGCGGCTGACGGAGACGCAGGTGGCGCTCGATCTGACGCAGACCGCGCTCGCGCCTACCGCCACGCCGACCAGCACGCTCACGCCTTCGCCCACGGAAACGCCGCCGCCCGACCTGACCGATCAGGCAGCGACCGCCATCGCGCAGCAGTTTATTCTGGATCAGACCGCGACTGCCGATGCCGCATCCTTCGGGCTGACGCAGACTGCGGAAGCGGGAGAGGTCACGCCACAGGTGACAACCGCGCCCTCGAACGGCCTCAACGCGGTCGCGCAGACAGCGACAGCGCTGGCCGAAGTGCTGCTGCCCACAGTAGCGGCCAATGGTCAGGGCGGCGGTGGCGCGGCCACGCCGACGCAGGAAGGCGGCTTCGGCCCACCCATCCCCACCGCGCTGCCGGATACCGGGTTGTTTGATGATCTGGCGGCGGGCAGCAGTGGCAGCATGGGGGCGCTGCTGCTGGCGATTGTCGGCTTAGTCGGCGTGATCTTCGGCGCGCGGCGGCTGCGATCGACAAATAACAAGTAGGGTTGCGGGGTTCGCAAATAGATGTTAGCAGGCGGGTGTTAAGCCCGCCTTTTTGATTGCGGGTAATTGTTGTGTTGGCGTTTTGCCTGTCACGGACGCGCCGTTACCGTAGGGACGGCATAAATGCCGTCCGGTCGTTTTGTAGGGGAGGGTCTGTGACCCTCCCGCACGATGCTTTACTGCATTACCGCGTTGAGCGCTACACACGCCGGGCATTGGTTGCCGGGGCGGATGATGGCGTAACCGGCCTGCGGGTCTGCGCCGTACTCGGTCGCGTTCACGTTCCACACGATCATCAGGCGAACGCGCCCGCTGCTGCGCGAAAGCTGCGCCGCGCCTGCCAGCCATTCGGCATGTTCCGCGACGGACGTGTTCTGCGCCCAGTCAAAGGCGGTCGGCAGCGGCGGATAGCCTTCCGGCGACAGGTAGCCAAGTTCGGTAAAGCACAGCGGCTTGTTGGGGAAGACGCTGCTGTAGACGTTCACCATAGACGGATAGTAGCGGGTGTAGTGTGTCCCGTTACCGCGCGGGTCGCCGCTGGTGGCGGTCGGCGGCAGGATGCCTTCGTTATAGTGAATGCCGACGCAATCAAGGAAATTGGCCGCGCCGTTGGCTGCCATGCCCTGAATAAACGGCTGATCGTCGCACCCCGTCCCGGTGCAGGCCCCGCCGAAGAAGCCGGTGGGCGCGGGCGCGCCGCTGATGACCAGCACATTCGGGTTGGCCGCTTTGATGGCCTGATAGGCCGCGCTGAGCATCTGTGTGTAGGATGCAGGGCTGATGAGGCCGTTGGGCCACTCGCGGTCAATGTTCTGCTCGTTCCAGACTTCGATCGCGTCCGGGTTGAGCGCGGCCACACCGCCGAGGAAGGCGGCGAAGTCCTGATAATACTGTGCCGGGTTGGCGCGAATCTGCTCCGGGTTGCCGATCACGCTGACCAGCACCTTAAAGCCCTGCGCGCGGACACCGGCCAGATCACCCTGTACAATCGAGACATCCTGCCCCTGTGTCCAGCGCACCTGCACCTTAGCCCATGTCATGCCCGCGTTGAGCATGTCCGCCGTGTTGACTTCATAGCCCGCGAACACGTGGCCGCCCAGTTCAAACGCGCCATCGGGCGGTGGTGTGCCGGGTGTAACTGTGACAGGCGGTACGACGGTGGGCGGCGGGTAGGTGCCGCCATCCAGCGGGATAATCAACCGCTGGCCGGGGTAGATCAGGTTGGGGTGAATGAGGTAGTTCGCCCGGATGATCGCCAGCGGCGGCACGCCGTAAAGCCGTGCGATCAGGTAAATCCACTCGCCGGGGCGCACCACATGAACCGTGTAGCCGGGACCGGGGCCGGGCGTGGGCGGTACGACGGTCGGCGGCTGTGTCCCGCCTGTGGGGATGAGCAGAACCGTTCCGGCGTAGATCAGGTTAATGTTGGTGATGAACGGGTTGGCCGCCACAATCGCCGAGATCGGCACGCCGTAGCGCAGCGAAATGCGGAACAGGTTATCGCCATAGCGCACATAGTGCTGGGTGTAACCGGGGTATTGCAGGTTGGGGTTATAGCCGCCGGGCGGGTAATAACCGCCGAAGCCGAAGCCTTCCTGATACACGCCGCCCCCTGCAGGCGGTGGCGCGCCTGTGCCACCAAAGGGCGCGGGCATGGGTGTCAGGAAGTTGCCGCCCTCCGGCTGTGCCAGGTTAGGCGCGTTCAGGCCGCCGCCCTGCCCCTCTGTGCCTTCGGGCGCGGGGGTAAGCTGTGCCTCATCAAAAATGACGGCGGTAGGCGTGGCGACAGGGGCCACCGCCTCCTCAGTGCTGCTCGGTTGCTCCTGTGCCAGCGCCACCAGCCCATACGGCAGCAGCAGCGCCAATACAAGCGCGAGATGAATGATACGACGCATAGAGACTCCTTTTCCGTAAGAAACCCGGGCTGGTGAATGCCCAAACCGATACCTTAATTAAATGCGACCCTGCCAGAATGCGCAAATGTCGCCGTCATGAGCGGGGCATCGGTAAACCATCATCGGCCAGTTTATTCAGTTTTGTGTGCTGCCAAAATGTTCCAGTGGTGCTTCTGACAGTGTAGTGTAACACGAGAATAACAAATGCGCTTGCAGCGACTGATACTATGCCTTGCGAATTTTCGTTATAATTAGTTAGCATTGTGGCAAATTAGGGAATGAGCCGCTCATGCGCCGATGGTTGGCAGCGCCACAAACAGAAAACCAGTACGAGACGTTCGCGGCACGCGCCCTGCACTACACGCTGCTGCTCCTGCTCTCTGTAGCGGTGATCTTCGTTTTCTTTGCGACTTCTCCGGCACAACTCCCCTTTATCCCGGTCATGATGGGGGTGATTTTTGTCTGTTACTGCCTGCTGCATATCGGGCGGCTGTCGTTTGCCAGCCTCATCTTCCTGGGCGGGCTGTGGCTGGTGATTACCGTTGCGGCGTTCAGCATCAACGGTATTCGTAACGCCGCGATCAGCAGTTATGCCATCGTGATTATTTTTTCGGCGGTGCTGTTCACCAACCGCGCGGTCATGGCCTTTACCGCCTTAAGCATTCTGTCGGTGGTGGTTCTGGCTATTGGCGAAACGTGGGGCGTGCTGCCGCTGCAAACGACACCGCTTTATCTGGTGGATCGCCTGTTCCAGCAGGTCGCGCTGTTTGGCGCGGCGGGCATCCTGTTATTCGCCGCTTCGCGCGTCATCCGCACCAATTTCCTGCGGGTGCGCGAACACGAAGAACTGCTTCTGGAGCGTAACCGTGCGCTGGAGGCCGAGATCGCTGAACGGCAGCACGCGGAGGCCGTCCTGCGCGTGAGCGAGGCGCGTTATCGCCTGCTGTTTGAGAACATCTCGGTGATGGCCTCGATCTACGGACAGGATGGCGAGGTTGTGCTGGTGAACAAAGCGTCGGCAAAAGCGCTGGGCGGCACGCCGGAGTCGCTGAAGGGGCGGAACATACGCGAACTGCTTGCGCCGGAGGATGCCGAACACGCGATCAGGATTCAGGCGCAGGTGATGGCGGAGGGCAAGAGTCACATCAGCGAAGGGAATGTGAAACTGCCTCACGAATATGAGATGTATTATCTGCGTCACGTCATGCCGCTGCCCGAACTCGACGGTGACAGCGCCTCTCAGGTACTTGTCCTCACCACAGACCTGACCGAGAAGCAGCGCGCCCAGCAGCGTGAACACGAGCTTGCCAACGCGCGCGAACGCAACCGGTTTCTTACCGAATTCTTCGGCATGGTGTCGCACGATCTCAAGACCCCGTTAGCGGTGATGACGACCAGCCTCTACCTGCTGGAACGGGCGCGAACGGAAGAACAGCGGCGGGAGAAAATCGCCAACATCACCGAACAGATCGCGCTGATGGACAGGTATATTCAGGATATGCTGACCATCGCCCGGCTGGAGCATCTGCCTCTGTATGACTTTCAACGGCTGAACCTCAACGTGGTAATCGAAGGGGTGGTTCATCTGCTGCGCCCGCGCATGGAGAACAAACAGCTTCAATGCCACGTTCACGCGCAGCCAGACCTGCCCGCCATCTGGGGCGATCATGAACAGATTCACCGGATGCTGGTCAACCTGCTGGAAAACGCGGTGAATTACACGCCCCCCGGCGGGCAGGTGACTGTGAAAACACGGGCGGTGAACGGCTGTGCCGCGTTGGAGGTGATGGACAGCGGCATCGGCATTGAGCCGGAAGCGATCCCGCGCATCTTTGAACGCTTTTTTCGCTCGTCAAAGGCCAGAGCGTCGCATCATGGCGGCACAGGTCTGGGTCTGTCCATCGTCAGGAAGATCGTCGAGATGCACGTCGCCACGATTGAGGTCGTCAGCCAGCCCGACAAGGGGACAACGTTTTTTGTCCAGTTTCCCGACGAGCGCCCGGCTCACGGTTGAACCCGACTATAACCTGCTCACTCTTTGTACAATTTGACAATAAAACTCGTGCGCTTTGCCAGATAGGTGAAATTTTTTGTGAAAAGTAGCTAACTTAGCCAAAAGTTTTTTGGTGGATTTTGCGAGATGTTTTTCACAATGGCTCTCTTATAATATCGCTTATTCATCAGAAGTTAGCCAATATTCACAAATGGGAGTTGCACTATGAGCATCTTGGTTCCACCTGCAGAGGCTAAAGAAACGCCGTCTGCCATTCTGAAATGGGCGCGTGATAACGGTGTTGAGGAACTGGATATCCGTTTCACTGATATTCGCGGCATGGTGCAGCACTACAGCCTTCCGGTGAGCAGTGTGGACGAGGGGCTGTTCGAGGACGGCTTTGGTTTTGATGGCTCAAGTGTGCGCGGCTTCCAGAGCATTGACCAGTCCGACCTGATTCTGATTGCCGATTTAAGCACCGCCGTGATTGACCCATTCTTCGCCAAGAAGACGCTGGCGTTTGTGTGCGACGTGTATGACCCGGTGGAGCGCCAGCCCTACGCGCGTGACCCGCGCGGCGTAGCGAAGCGCGCCGAGCAGTACCTGCAGGATACAGGGATCGCTGACGTGGCGTACTTCGGCCCGGAACTGGAATTCTTCATTTTTAGCAACGTGCGCTACGAAGTCACCGAGTACAAGAGCTATTACGAAGTTGACTCGCATGAAGGCTTCTGGAATACCGCCAGTGCCGAGCCGAAGCTGTCCTACCTGAACCGTATTAAGGAAGGCTACTTCCCGCTGCCGCCGCTGGACAAGACGCACGATGTGCGCGCGCAGATGGTGGAAGCCCTGCTGTCGGTGGGGATCGAGGTCGAGGTGCATCACCATGAGGTCGGCGGTGGTGGTCAGGCCGAGATTGACCTGAAGTACCAGCCGCTGCTGAAGATGGCCGACACCATGAAGCTGTACAAGTACATCGTCAAGAACGTGGCGATGCGGAATGAACTGATTGCGACATTCATGCCCAAGCCGCTGTTTGAAGAGAACGGCTCCGGGATGCACGTGCATCAGAGCCTGTGGAAAGACGGCAAGAACCTGTTCTTTGGCGATGGCTACGCCAACCTGAGCCAGGAAGCGCTGTGGTACATCGGCGGCATCCTCAAGCACGCGCCCGCGCTGCTGGCCTTCTGCGCGCCCACCACCAACAGCTACCGCCGTCTGGTGCCGGGTTACGAAGCCCCGGTGAATCTGGTGTACTCCAACCGCAACCGCTCGGCGGCCATCCGTATTCCGGTGTACAACAAGAATCCGAAGTCCAAGCGCATTGAAACCCGCTTCCCAGACCCGGCGGCCAACGGCTACTACGCGCTGCCCGCGCTGCTGATGGCTGGTCTGGACGGCATCGAGAACCAGATTGAACCCGGTGATCCGGCAGATTATGACCTGTACGAGCATCCCGGCGAAACGCCGACCGTCCCCGGCAGCCTGGGCGCTGTGCTGGATGCGCTGGAATGCGATCACGAGTTCCTGCTCAAGGGCGGTGTGTTCACACAGGACATCATCCACACCTTCATTAACTACAAGCGCCAGAACGAGGCCGAAGCGGTGGATATGCGCCCGCATCCTTACGAGTTCCGCCTGTACGTGGATATTTAAGCGCTGTCAACGCTTCAGTGATAGCGATGAGATGAATTGCAGGGGCGCGGTGTACCGCGCCTCTGCTGTCACTTACGGAGATTTTACGGCGGCCTGCTTGACTCACCTGTTCTATCGTGATACCATCATTTTCATAACTGCATACTCTCATCAAGAGCGAGGGAGGGAACGACCCTGTGAACTCGCGGCAACCCCCGAAGCGTCGGGAAGGTGCCAAATTCGGCAGGCAAAAGCCTGGTAGATGAGGAGACCCACGCATCGAAAAGAGCGCTCCTTTCTACGCCGGAAGGGGCGTTTTGTATTGGACAAAAAGGATGGTCCACGGTGCAGCACGAGTACCCGATACTGGAATTTGACTCTACGGCGCACGCCATGATCGAGCCAGCGCGTTACATTCAACCGCTGGCGGGCATCCCGGAAGCCTGCGTGCTGTGCTTTTTTCAGGAGGCGATCAGCAGCGCCTGCGGCGAAGGCCAGGGCGAGGTTGTCCACCATCTGGGCAGCGAGATAGGCCGTGTTCCGGTCTATGTGCTGGAGGTCAACGGCCAGCGGCTGACCGTCACGCATCCCGGCGTAGGCGCGCCGCTGGCGGCGGGGCTGCTGGAAGAGATGATCGCGCTGGGCTGTCGCCGGTTTATCGCCTGCGGCGGCGCGGGCGTGCTGGTGAAGGAACTGGCGCTGGGGCATCTGGTGATTCCGGCCAGCGCGGTACGCGACGAGGGGACATCCTACCACTACCTGCCCCCATCGCGCGAGGTAAGCGCCGACCCGGCAGCGGTGACGGCCATTGAGCGCGTGGCACAGCAGCACGGCATCCCGTATGTGGTGGGCAAGACATGGACGACGGACGCGATTTACCGGGAAACCCCGGCAAAGGTGCAGCGGCGGCGTGAGGAGGGCTGTATCACGGTGGAGATGGAAGCGGCGGCGTTTTTCGCTGTGGCTCAGTTTCGCGGCGTACAGTTCGGGCAGATTTTATACAGCGGCGATGACCTGAGCGCGGAGGAGTGGGACGGGCGCGACTGGCATCGGCAGGCATCCATTCGTGAAAAACTATTCTGGTTAGCGGCGGAGGCGGCTTTACAACTGTAGATGAGCGACATCCATGAACTGCACACTGAGGCGGAATTTCGGGAGGCTTTCCCGGTCCTGAAGGAATTACGGCCACATCTGGACGAGGCGCAGTATTTTGAACTGTTAGGCGCGATGCGCGAGCGTGGCTATCGCATGTTCGCGGCGCGTGAGGATGGGCAGATTGTGGCGATTGTGGGTGTGGAGATTGCGGTCAATTTTCATCAGGGCAGGCACCTGTGGGTTTATAACCTGATCGCCCTGCCGTCGGTACGGCACAAAGGCTATGGCAGCCGCCTGATGACATTTGTCGAGCAGTTCGCGCAGGATGAGGGGTGCAGTAACGTCACGCTGTGGTCGGGGACGTTCCGCACCGATGCTCATCACTTTTACGAAGACCGGATGCACTATGAACGGCTGGGTTACGTCTTTAGCAAGGACATGCGCTTCTGTGAAGAACCCGCCGCCGAGCTTATCGAACAGCCTGTACTGGAGGCGATGGCAGTGTGATGGACGGCTACGAGGCAGACCTCGCCAGCCTGCGGCAGGCGGCGCGCGGGCGTGAATGGACGACGCTTCAGGACACGCTCAAGCGGCTGCTGGCACGGCTGGAGCCGATTCCGGCGCTGGAAATTCCGGCGGCGCGGATTGATGCGTACCTGCCACGCTTCGAAGCCTATTACCCAGAAGCGAAGTGGGTACGCGAGTTGTTCATGAGCGTCGCGGCTTATGCTTCCGCGCCCAACGAACTGCCCGACTACGCCGTGAGCCAGTTCCCGCAGCCAGGGTGTGGCAACTTCGTCAGCGCGGTGCTTGATCTGGCGCGGGCGGTGCAGGCGAAGCACACGGTGTTCGAGCGTTACAGCTTCATCACCAACGCGACGGCCAACGCGATACTGGCCGACCTGATAAACTTCTACTACCGCCAGCACCCGGAAGAATGGGCGCTGCTGACCGATCAGGGCGACGCGGTGGACGAGGCAACCGGGCTGCCCTTGCGGCAGGTACTGTACATGCGCTTCTGGCTGGATGCAGACGTGGCGCAGCGCGATACGGCGACATGGCTGGCGGTAGCCGATGTGCTGGAGGAACGGCTGAAGCTGTCCGGCTAGGAGGTTCTGTTGAGGTGTTGTGTGTTACATAACGGACGCGATATATCGCGTCCCTACAAACCGTACTGTAGGGACGGCATACATGCCGTCCGCTGGCAAACCATGCCTTTCAGCGAATCAACCAGCCCACTTCAGTGGGCTTTGAGAAAACTTTAGCCGGATGGCTCATTGTCCCCGCAGGGGGTTAGCCCCCGGCGACGAAAGCGAGGTAAGTGATATGGCCGTCAATATCCTCAGCATCAACGAAATTATTTCTGACCCGAATGTTCGTGCTGGCAGACCTGTCATTGCGGGAACAGGCATTCGCGTAATGGACATCGTGGCCTATCATCTGTATGGAGATAAGCTCTCCGCAGAGCAGATTGCAGAAGATTTTCAGCTCAGTCTAGCACAGGTTTACGCAGCCCTGTCTTATTACTATTCGCATCAGGACGAAATTGACGAACAGATGCAAGCGGATGCTCAGGAAGCAGCGCGTATGCGAGAGGACTTGAAAAAACAGGGTCGGCTGCTTGAGTGAGATACGCTTTTATCTGGATGAAAACATGAACCCGGCAATTGCCGAACAGCTAGTTCAAAAGGGTATTGATGCAGTTACGGTGCGTGATCTCGATGAATTAGGTGACAGTGATCTCAATCACCTGCAGCGGGCAACGGAACTTGGACGGGTGGTTTGTACACATGACACCGATTTTTTAAGGTTAGCCAACGAATTTTTAGATCATGCAGGGATTGCCTACCTGCATCATTATCAGGCATCTATTGGTTATGTTGTTCGATCACTGGTTGACTTACACGCAAATACAACCGCCGAAGATATGCAGGGAATGGTGAAATATCTATAGTGATGAGGAGATATTAGAAGCGAATCAACCAGCCCACTTCAGTGGGCTTTGAGAAAACTTTAGCCGGATGGCTCATTGTCCCCGCAGGGGGTTAGCCCCCGGCGACGAAAGCGAGGTAAGTGATATGGCCGACATTATCTATGAACAGGAAATTCTCGAACAAGTGCGGAAGCTTGACCCGGAGCAGCAGCGTCGAGTGTTGTCCTACACGCGGGCGCTGGGGACACGACCCAAAGGTATATCGGGCAAAGAAGCTATTCGCATTGCCAGCGAAGTCAACTTTGACCCGGCGGAGTTAGCGCTCATGAAGCAGGCGATTGAGGAAGAG
>CAZJSU010000003.1:21046-95964 GCA_964548765.1 uncultured Anaerolineaceae bacterium | reverse complement strand
GACAGCACAATTTAACCGTACTTACTCAGGACGTACATTTTAGCTACATAGATGGAATCAGCCTCGAGAGCTGGTAAGAAAACAACTAACGGAGAACCCATACCTATGACCCAACGCAGCGAACGCACCTTTACCAACCGACGCTATTTAGATGCGATTGAAGATCATGTCGTGCTTTTCGATGGCGCGATGGGCACCAGCTTGCAGAAATACCCGCTGACGGATGAGGACTTCGGCGGCGCGCAGTATAACGGCTGTGTGGACTATCTGGTCATTACCCGCCCGGATATTGTCCAGGCGATACACAAGTCGTTTCTGGACGTGGGCAGCGAAGTGGTGGAAACCAACACCTTTCGCGGCAACCGCCTCACGCTGGGTGAGTACGGCCTCGGTGATCGCACCATCGAGATCAACCGGGCGGCGGCACAGGTCGCCCGCCGCGCCTGCGACGAGGCCGAGCGCGCAACCGGCATCCCGCGTTTTGTCGCGGGCAGCATCGGCCCGTCGGGCAAGCTCCCCAGCGGCACCGACCCCGACCTGAGCAACATCACCTTTGAGGAACTCGCGGATATTTTCTACGAGCAGGCGCAGGGGTTAGTGCTGGGCGGCGCAGATTTGCTGCTGGTGGAAACCAGCCAGGACATCCTCGAAGTCAAGGCGGCGATTGTGGGCATCAACCGCTACTTCGAGGACAGCGGCCAGCGCATCCCGCTTCAGGCACAGATCACGCTGGATACCAGCGGCAAGATGCTTTTCGGCACAGACATCGGCGGGGCGCTGGCGACGCTGGAAGCGCTGCCGATTGACGTGGTGGGCATGAACTGCTCCACCGGGCCGGAATACATGCGCGCGCCCATCCAGTACCTTGTCGAACACAGCACCCTGCCCATCAGCGTACTGCCCAACGCCGGGCTGCCCATCAACGTGGACGGCGAGGCCGTCTACCCGATGGAGCCGGAGCCGTTCAGCGAGATGGTGGCGGAGTTCGCCAAGTGGGGCGTGAACGTGGTCGGCGGCTGCTGTGGCACCACGCCGGAGCATCTGGATAAGCTCTATCGCAAGGTGCATGGGCATCCGTTTAACGCGCTGCTGCACACCAGCCACGATGATGCCGCGCAGGAAACGCATTTCGTGCGCCGCCGCCCGAAGAACCGCCAGCCCCGCCACGAGGCGAAGGCCAGCAGCGGCATGACCGCCTCGCCGATGATGCAGAATCCCGCGCCCACGTTGATCGGCGAGCGCGTCAACAGCCAGGGCAGCCGCAAGGTCAAGCAGCTTCTGCTGGCGGAGGATTACGACAGCATCGTGCAGATCGCGGTCGGGCAGGTGGAAAGTGGCGCGCACATGCTGGATGTATGCGTGGCGCTGACCGAGCGTGCCGACGAAAAAGCGCAGATGGAAGCGCTGGTCAAGAAGCTTTCGATGGCGGTCACGGTGCCGCTGATTATTGACACGACCGAGGCCGACGTGGCCGAGGCGGCGCTGGCGCTCTACCCAGGGCGCGGCATCATCAACGGCAACAACCTTGAAAACGGACGCGAACGCATTGACCAGATTCTGCCGATTGCGGTCAAGCACGGCGCGGCGGTGCTTTCGATGACTATTGACGAAGAAGGCATGGCGCACACGCGCGAGCGGAAATACGAAATCGCCCGGCGGATCACCGAGATCGCCGCGCAGGATTACGGCATGTCGCCGGAAGACCTGATCTTCGACACGCTGACCTTCCCGCTGACAACCGGGCAGGAGGAACTGCGTAACGACGCGGTGGAGACGATTGAGGGCATCCGCCTGATTAAAGAGCGCCTGCCGGGCGTGATGACCGCGCTCGGCGTGAGCAACGTCAGCTTCGGCGTGTCTCCGGCGGCGCGTGGCGTGCTGAACAGCGTGTTCCTGTATCACGCGGTCAAGGCCGGGCTGGATATGGCGATTGTTAACCCGGCGCACATCACCCCCTACTCAGAAATCCCCGATGACCAGCGCAAGATCGCCGAAGACCTGATCTTCAACAGCGACCAGGACGCGCTGCCGCGCTTCATCCAGTATTTCGAGCAGAATCAGGTGGCGCTGGGCGCGAAGGAAGTGGAAGACCCGACGAAGGACATGGCCGCCGAGCAGGCGCTGCACTGGCAGATCGTCCACCGCAAGAAGGAGGGCGTGGAAGCGCTGATTGACGACTGCCTGACGCGGCAGGACGCGGTGGGCGTGCTGAACAACGTGCTGCTGCCCGCCATGAAGGAAGTCGGCGACAAGTTCGGCGCGGGCGAGTTGATCCTGCCCTTTGTGCTGCAAAGCGCCGAGGTCATGAAGAAGTCGGTGGCCTATCTTGAGCAGTTCATGGACAAGGTGGAAGGCAGCAGCAAGGGCGTGGTCGTGCTGGCGACGGTCTACGGCGACGTGCATGACATCGGCAAGAATCTGGTCAAGACCATCCTGAGCAACAACGGCTACACGGTGCATGATCTGGGCAAGCAGGTGCCAGCCAACACGATTATCGAGAAGGCGCAGGAATACAACGCGGACGCGATTGGCCTGAGCGCGCTGCTGGTCAGCACCAGCAAGCAGATGCCGCTGATCGTGAACGAACTGGCGCGGCGCGATCTGGATTTTCCGGTGCTGATCGGCGGGGCGGCCATCAACCGCAAGTTCGGGCGGCGTATCCTGTTCCGCGATGATAACGGCCAGCCTTACGCGCCGGGGGTGTTCTACTGCAAGGATGCCTTCGAGGGGCTGTACGTGATGGATAAGCTGATAGACCCGGCACAGCGCGCGAACTTCGTCACGCAGGTGGTGGACGAGGCCAACGCCGAGATGGGCAAGCCCGCCCGCCGGGAGCGCGTGGCCGACGCGCGCGCGGTACGCACTGTCCAGCCCGCGCCGCGCATCCCTGCGCCGCCGTTCTGGGGGCCGCGCGTGATTGACTACATGCCGCTGGAAATCGTCTTGCAGCACATCCACAAGCCGGAACTGTTCCGCCTGTCGTGGGGCGCGAAGAACACACAGGGCGAGGAATGGACGAAGCTGGAAGCCGAGTTCGAGGCGCGGCTGGAGCGCATGAGCAAGGACGCGCTGCGCCGTAAGACGCTGCGCCCGCAGGCGGTTTACGGTTACTTCCCGGTCAACAGCGATGGCGATGATCTGGTGGTGTGGGATTACCAGCCGTTCGCCAATATGAATGGCAAAACGCCGGAACTGGTGGAGGTCGCGCGTTTCAGCTTCCCGCGCCAGACGCAGGGCGAATACCTGTGCCTCAGCGACTACTTCGCGCCGCTGGACAGCGGGCAGGTGGATACGGTCGCGCTGCAAGTGGTGACGGTGGGCGGTGAGGCCAGCGCCGAGTTTGAGCGCCTGCAAAGCGCGGATAATTACAGCGAAGCCTACTTCCTGCACGGGCTGGGGGTGCAGGCAGCGGAGGCCACCGCGACCTACGTGCATCAGCATGTCCGGCGTGAATTGGGCATCGGCGCGGAAGAGGGCAAGCGTTATAGCTGGGGCTACCCGGCCTGCCCCGATCTGGACGATCATCAGCTTGTGTGGGGGCTGCTGCCGCAGGCGGCGACCGAGATCGGCGTATCGCTGACCGAGTCGTACCAGCTTGTGCCAGAGCAAAGCACAGCGGCGATTGTCGTGCATCATCCCGACGCGAAGTATTACTCCGTCGGCCAGCTTGACCGCGTGGCGCAGATACTCGAAGGTTGAGGCTGGTTGAGGAACGATTGTCGTGGAAGACACGCTGACAGGGTGTAGGCGCTATCTGGTGACGACGGTGCTGATTATCGTGGGCATCTTCGCCTGTGCGACAGCGACCACCGTAGCACTGGATTTCGCCTGCCACCGTGACATCACCGACTGGCTGCCGATGTATCCCGATGCCGAGGTGCTGTCGCTGGCGTATAACAGCTTCCGCCCATGGGCGATGGGGCGCACCAGCGCCGTGCTGTGGACGGATGCGCCGTTTGTGGAGGTCAACACGTGGTATGTGGAGCAGCTTCGCGCGGCCAGCGACCAGCACCCTGATCGCGGCATCGCCACCACCAACCATCGCCTGCAAATTGACCATGAACGCGGCGGCACACGGATTCACCTGAGCAGCGAGTGTGCAAGTTAGGTTGCGTGGACGGGGTGTATCTGGACGGTGTTTTCTGTACGGCGCGATACACCGCGCCCTATAAAACACGCGCTGTAGGGACAGCATACATACCGTCCGCCGCAACTCACTCCCGTAACCCCTCTCCACACGTGGAGAGGGGAGGCATGGCCGCAGGCCGGGAGGGGTGAAATTAATCGGAATTGTGGGAGAAACAGGACAAAAGGACATGGCAAAGCAGGCATTCTGGGAACGGTTGCAGACAGGGAAGCCGCTGCTGGCGGATGGCGCGATGGGGACGATGCTGCACCAGCACGGCGCAGCCATCCATGCCTGCTTCGACGCGCTGAATTTGGAAGACCCGGCGCAGGTCGCAGCAGTCCACCGCGCGTTTATCGCGGCTGGCTCGGAAATGATCGAAACCAACACCTTCAGCGCCAACCGCTACAAGCTGGCGGAACACGGCCTTGAGGCTCGCGTGGCCGAGATCAACGGCGCGGCGGTCAGGCTGGCGCGGGCGGTGACTGCCGAGGCGGGTCGTGATGATCTTTACGTGGCGGGCGCGGTGGGGCCGCTGGGGGTGCGGCTGCGGCCTTATGGCCGGGTGCATAAGGCCGACGCGCGCGCGGCCTTCCACGAGCAGATCGGCGCGCTGGCCGAGGCGGGCGCGGACGTGATCGTGCTGGAGACGTTCACCGATTTAGCCGAAATTCTGGAGGCGCTGGCCGCCGCGCAGGAAGTGAACCCCGACCTGCCGGTGATCTGCCAGATGACCTTCGCGCCGGATGACCGTACCCTGCTCGGCCACCTGCCCGGCAAAGTGGCGCGCGACCTGCGGGCGGCGGGCGCGCGCATCATCGGCGTGAATTGCAGCGGCGGCCCGACGCAGATTTCGCGCGTGCTGCAGGCCATGCGGCAGTCCGCGCCCGACCTGTACTTCTCGGCCATGCCTAACGCGGGCTTCCCGGAAACGCTCAATGGCCGTGTGATGTACCCGGCGACCGAGGATTATTTTGCCGACTACGCGCTGACCTTTAAAGCCATCGGCGCGAGCATCATCGGCGGCTGTTGTGGCACCACGCCCAACCACATCGCGGCCATGCGGAAGGCGCTGGATGACCCGGCGCGCCCGCTGCCCCATATTCAGGTGATTGAAGCCAACGGCGAAGAAAGCGAAGAGGCCGCCGAGCGCCCGACCGAGCTGGCGAACCGCCTGCGTCATCATGACTTCACCATCAGCGTGGAGATGGACCCGCCGCGCAGCTACTCGCCGCAGCGCCTGCTGACCGCCGCGCAGTTATTGCAGGACGCGGGCGCGAACGTCATCAACGTGGCCGACAGCCCCACCGCCCGGATGCGGATGAGTCCCTGGGCGATCTGCCATCTGCTGCAAACACAGTTGGGCATTGAGAGCATCCTGCATTTCCCGACACGCGGGCGCAACCTGCTGCGCGTACAGGGCGACCTGCTGGCGGCACACGCGCTCGGCCTGCGGAATCTGTTCGTGGTGATGGGTGATCCGACGCACATCGGCGATTACCCCGAAGCGATGAACAATTACGACGTGGTGCCGTCCGGCCTGATCGAACTCATCAAGCAGCGCATGAACACCGGCATTGATCAGGCGGGCAACTCCATCGGCCAGCCGACATCGTTCACGGTGGGGGCGGCGCTCAATATGTGCGCCAACGACCTCGACCACGAGATCAAGGTGCTGCGTAAAAAGCGCGCTGGCGGCGCGGACTTCCTGCTGAGTCAGGCCGTGTTCGAGCCGGCGCGCGTCGAGCGTTTTCTGAAGCGCTATGAAGAAATCGAAGGCAAGCCGTTTGATATGCCCGTGCTGATGGGCGTGATGCCGCTGTACAGCCTGAGACACGCGACCTTCCTGCACAACGAAGTACCGGGGATCATCATTCCCGACACCATCTTTAAGCGCATCGAGGACGCGGGCGAAGGGGCGGCGCAGGAAGGGGTACGCATCGCCAGCGAACTGCTCATTCAGATGCGCGGCATGGTGCAGGGGGCGTACATCATCCCGGCGTTCGGGCGCTATGATCTGGCCGCCGAAGTCATTGACGCGCTGCACGTAGCGGTTTAGGCATAGGGCGGTGGCGGGACGGGCGGTTACTTCACGTACTCTATCCGTCCTGCCATTTCTTCCTGTGTGTAAACTTCGTAGACAAGCTCCAGAAATTTTACCCAGTCGCCTATGCCGTGCCTGTGCTGTTGACCAAAAACAATACCAGCGTGTTCGTAGCCGCTGGTGGCAAGGTCTATATAATCGGCATCATGCGTACAGAGGACACACGCCATTGCAGTGGCCCTCTGTAAATGATGCTCATCCGTATCGCCCAGCAAGTCCAGATCGCGTACAGGAAGCGCTTCAATACCTCGACGCTTTAACTGCACGGCGATCGCTACTGGCACATTCTCGTCAAGGTAGAAGCGAATGTTCGCCACCGGGGCGCTGCTCCGCTAATGTTTCCGCCCGTCTGATCAAAGCGCGAACCTGCTCATCCATAGCGGTACGATGCTCGTAGTAATAGGCGAGCGCGGCGTAAACCTGAGACAGCGACAGGCTGTACCAGTCGGCGATACCATCGGCATCCAGACCATGATAAATTTTGGCAATAACGATGTCCGCTACCGTGATGGTCGTTCCGACGATAAACGGGCGACCACTGCGGATTTTAGGGTTTATTGCAATCAGGTTGATGCTTTGTATCGTCTCCATCGTTTACTCCTGCGCTGTTACTGTCATTGCAGTTCGAGCGCCTTCGTCTCGATCAGGCGCTGCGCCATCTCGACAAACTGGTCAAGCGGGATCGCGCCTAAGTCCTCGTCGCTGCGCAGGCGCACGCTGACCGTTCCGGCCTCGATGTCCCGATCACCGACGATCAGCATGTAAGGGATGTGCTGTTCGCGCCCGGCGCGAATCTTGCCGCCCATACGTGCCTTGCTGTCGTCCACCTCGGCGCGCAGCCCAACCGCGTTGAGCGTCGCGGCGATCTGGTGGGCGTGGTCGTTGTGGCGGTCGGTCACGGGGATGATTAACGCCTGCACGGGCGCAAGCCACAGCGGGAACACCCCGCCAAAATGCTCGATCAGGATGCCGATGAAGCGCTCCATACTGCCGAAGGGGGCGCGGTGAATCATGATCGGGCGCTGGCGGCTGCCATCGCTGGCGACGTATTCCAGATCAAAGCGCTCCGGCAGATTGTAGTCCACCTGTACCGTCCCCAACTGCCATTCGCGGCGCAGCACATCGCGCACCAGAAAGTCCAGCTTCGGGCCATAGAAGGCGGCCTCGCCTTCTTCCACGATGTACGGCAGGCCGAGTTCCTCGCACGCCTGAATGATGGCCTGCGCGGCGTTTTCCCACAGCGTATCATCGCCAACGTACTTGTCGCTCTCCGGGTCGCGCGTGCCGACACGGGCGCGGAAGTCTGTCAGGCCGAGCGTGTTGAAGATGGACTGAATCAGCCGCACGACTTCCTTGAATTCATCGAGAAGCTGCTCCGGTGTGACGAACAGGTGCGCGTCGTCCACCGTGAAGCCGCGTACACGAGTCAGGCCGTTGAGTTCGCCCGACTGCTCGTAACGGTAGACCGTGCCGAACTCAGCCAGGCGCACGGGCAGGTCACGGTAGGAGTGCATGTCGCTCTTGTAGATCATGATGTGGTGCGGGCAGTTCATCGGCTTCAGGAGGAACTGGTCGCCATCCACATCAATCGGCGCGTACTGGCTGTCCTTATAATAAGGATAGTGGCCGGATGTTTTGTACAGTTCCAGATTGCCGATGTGCGGCGTAACCACAGGCTGGTAGCCGTTTTCGATCTGCGTTTCGCGCAGCCAGCGTTCCAGATTATCGCGCAGCACCGCGCCTTTGGGCTTCCACAGGGGCAGCCCCTTGCCCACCAGCGGGCTGATGGTGAACAGGCCAAGCCGTTCACCGATCACCCGGTGGTCGCGCTTTTTGGCCTCTTCCAGCAGGTGCAGGTATTCCTCAAGCTGCTTGGTGGTTTCCCATGCGGTGCCGTAGATGCGCGTGAGCTGCTGGCGCTTTTCGTCGCCGCGCCAGTAAGCCCCGGCGGGCGGCTTGTGCGTCACGCTGATCGCGTCGGCTTCGATGTCCTGCGTGTTGGGGACGTGCGGCCCCCGGCACAGGTCGGTAAAGGTGTTCTGGGTGTAGACCGTGAGCTTGCTGGCAGGCTCGGCGATCTGGTTGCCGTTTTCGTCTACCCGGCCATTGACCAGATCATCAATCAGCTCCAGCTTGTAGGGTTGATCCTTGAAAAGCGCGCGCGCTTCCTCGGCGCTGACCTCGCGCACGGTGAAGGGGTGCGACTCGCGCACGATGGCCTTCATGCGCCCCTCGATCCATTGCAGGTCTTCTTCGGTCAGCGGGCGCGGCAGGTCGAAGTCATAATAAAAGCCGTCCTCGATGGGCGGGCCGATGGCGATTTTCGCGTCGGGAAAACGTTCCAGAACGGCCTCGGCCATGACATGGGCGGCAGAATGGCGAATACGATACAGCTTGCTGTCTTCGTAACGTTGCTCTGGCATTATAAGGTTGCTCCACGTGGGTTGAGCGCAGTCTTGCGACTGGTAACTGACGACTGATAATTATAATTTAATTATATCAGTCGCTTTCCACGCTGAGAACATCGGATATAAAGACAGCGGCGACCTCGGTGGTGGCGCGTTTGCCCTTTTCCACAGCGACGGTGCTTTCGGTTTCGTCCTCTGTCACCTGTGTAAAGAAGCCCTCGAAAACTTCCAACGCCAGCAGGTTATCAATGGTGTCTTCGATGGTGTCGCGTTCCAGATTGCCCACCAGCACATGCGGGGCATCCAGCGCGACGTAGCGCACGGGGGTGGTATCGGGGAACTGCTTGCTGACTTCGTAGCTGAGGTCCATCTGGCGGCGCAGATAGTCGAGCGTCACGAACACGGCGGTGTACATCATCCCGTTTTCCATCTCGATGATGACATCGCAGGCATCACGTTCTGCCGGGTCAAGCATCTCTAACCAGATGCGTCTGGGGATTTGCAGATCGGGAATTCCCATGATTTTCTCACTTTTCTTACTAATGAAGCGCTTACCGAAAGCGCCGAAGCAAAAACGCGGATGATTATGCCGTGATTGCGCTTTTGCCGCAACGCTGGTACAAACCACGCTCTTAAACGGCTGTAACCGTCGCAAACAGCATATGCCAGATTGAATTTTGTTGTCAAGCGTTTGCGGCCTTATCAGAAACCGGACTATAATTAGCCAGTAGCCCTGCTTTTATGCGTTGTGAACCCCCTTATGACCAGTCACAGCCGCTACAGCCACCATGCCCGCCGCGCCCTTGCCCACGCGGGAACGCTGGTCGCGCGCTACCGGCACCCGGTGATGGACACCGCGCATCTATTGGTGGGGGTGATGCTGGCCGAGGGGAGCATCGGCAGTAAGGTGCTGCACGGGCTGGCACTGAACGCCCGCGAGGCCGAGCCGCACCTGCGGGCGCTGTATGGCAAGGCGAAAGCGCCGGAAGGCGGTGCTGGCCGGGCGGAATCGCTGGAGAACGCGCTGTCGCTGGCGGCGGACGAGTCGGCATGGCTGGGGCATCATTATATTGGTACGGAGCATCTGCTGCTGGGCATCACGCGCACCAACGCCGGGAATGCCAGCGACCTGCTGCATCGGCTGAACGCCACGCCAGAGCAGCTTCGGCGGCGGGTGCGGCAGGTGCTGAAGGCGGGCGAGCAGGAGTTTGACCTGAACCAGGCGCGGCGCAGCGCCCGCCTGAGCGAGCTTTCGCGCCGGGTGATTAACGCCGCTGAACAGATGGCGCTCACGCTGGATCATCCGACAGTCGGCATCGGCCATCTGCTGCTGGTGCTGTGCCAGGAGACGCGCAGCCCGACCGCCGTGCTGCTGCGGGCGAACGGGCTAAACGAGGAACGCCTGCGTCGCGGGTTGAAGAAGAATGATCCGCTGCTGCTTATCAGCATCGAGCCGATTCTCAATCGGGTGTCGGAAGAAGCCGAGAAAGTGGGCGACCATTACAGCGGCACCGAACACCTGCTGCTGACGCTGACGCTCGATCTGGGGGGAATCGCGCTGTTGCAATATTACGGCCTGCAGCCGGAAGCGCTGCGCCGCCAGCTTGGGTTTGATAAACGCTGACAGGGCGTTTGCCCACCGCTGTGGCAACGCCCGCTTGTGCTGCCAGCAAGATCGGTGTACGCTTCAAGTTGACAGCGGCAAATTATCAAAATATACTTCCGCGTGGTATTATAAACGGGGTCTTATCCGCTGCTTGAGGAGGACGCGCTATGCAGGGGAACGACAGCTTTCGGCTGGTCGTCCGCCGGGGGCCACAGCCCAACCAGGTTTACGAACTGAACAAAGACATTATCAGCGTTGGTCGGGACATTACCAACGATATTGTAATTAACGATCCAGAGGTCAGCCGCCATCACATGCGCTTCACGCGCGGCGCGGGCGGCTTTACGCTGGAGGACCTGGGTTCGACCAACGGCACGTTCATTAATGGACAGCGACTCACTGGCGCGAAGCCACTCAACAATGGGGACATGATCGGGCTGGGCGAGACGGTGACGCTCGCCTATGAGATGGCAGGCGCGGCGGCACAACCCGGCGCGGCACCCGCTGCCCCCGCCAGCCCTTACGCGCCGCGCCCGGCAGAGGCAGAATCGCTGCCTTCATCGCCACAGCCGCAGGAGCCGTATTACGGCCAGCAGCCCGCCGCGCCTTCGTACAGCGGTTATGAGCAGCAGCCGGGATACAGCGACCTGCCACAAACGCCACCCAGTTACGACTACGACCCCTACGCCGCGCGTGAGGATGAACCACGCAGCACCATGCGCTGGGTGTTGATCGGCTGTATCGGGCTAGGGCTGTTCTGCTGCTGCGCGACGGTGGCCGGGCTGGTGATCGTGGATCAGGCGTGCCTGTGGGACAGCCTGCCGATTATCAGCAACGTCATCCGCGCCTTCGGGCTGACGACAAGCTGCTAGGTGCGTTGACATCTAACTTTCTGGCGGGGTTTTTGCCAACAGACGACGGACAGCATGTATGCTGTCCCTACAAAATTTGTGTAGGGACGCGGTACATCGCGCCCGCCAATGTGTAGGGGCTGGTTTGAAACCCGCCTGTGAAACCTCACTCCGCCTGGCCTGCGGCCATGCCACCCCTCTCCCACCGGGACGCTTCGCAGCCCAACGCAATGGAGAGGGGTATTTTATTGTGCCTGCCTGACGGAATTTACCACTGCTTCAAATATGGGCAGCAGGTGATCGAGTGAGGCGGCGGGCGTTTGCAGCACCGCCGTGACCCTCACATCTGGCAGCATGACCTCGCGCTTTTCGGTGACTTCCGCGCCTTCCAGCGGCGGCACGTTTTCCACTTCCACCCCAACCATAATCAGCGCGTCCCCCTCTGGCGCAAGGAAGATCACGGCGGGCGGGCTGGTCGCCGGGCTGGTGATGGCTTCCCAGCCGGGGGGATAGCGCACGGTGAAGGCGGGGCTGTGATAAACCTGCCCGGCGATGACCACAGGCGGCCCCGGCGTATAGGCCAACTGCGGCGGCACCGTCGCCGGGACACACGCGGAAAAAATTAAACCGCAAAGGACGCAAAGTTCACAAAGAAAAAATAAAAAATTATTTCTTCGCGTCTCTGCGTCTTTGCGTCTTTGCGTTGTGTATTTCATTATGGAGCGCGGTTGGGCGTGTCGGGATTGGTCGCCATGTTGCGCGAGGCCGGGTCGCCACAGTGGATGAAGCCCGCCCAACCTGCCACGCGCCACTGGCCGTCCGTCCCCTGCTCGACACGGTTATAGATGCACACGCCGCTTGCGCCTGTGCCGCTGGCATAGGTAGCGATCAGTTCGACATCCCGCGCCTGCGCGCCATCTGGCGCAGCCCGGCGGAAAACTGCCGTCTGCAACGCGCCCCAATCATCCGGCGTATAACTTTCGATGCAGCGCGACACCTGCCCGTCGGGGCAGTTCTCGGCGACGTAGGCCTGTAGCTCTGGCGTGATGAGATGGCTGAGGGCGCTGGTGTCGTCGCCTCCGGCTGCGCCATTGACAAAAGTGATGGCCGCGTTGTGGGCGGGGTCGTTTTGTGGCGCGAACACCGCCGTCGCCAGCAGCAGCGCGATCACCACAACAGTCATTAGCCCGACGATCAGCAGCAAGCGGTTGATTTTCAAGGGTTGGCATTCTCCGATATTGAATAGTAATGTTCTATTCTACCAATTCTTGCTGCTGTTTTCCGGTGATTTCCGTTATCATAGAGACACTGGTTAGAATGGTGTTGGTGAATTCATTTTCGTAGGGGCGAAGCACCGCCTCGCCCCTACGGTATGATCGTTTTATGCGTTAGCCAACAGCACCGTTTAGAATATTCCCGGCGCAGACGGTGTACAAGCCTGCGCTATAGACTTACAGGATGCAGACTTTGCAGACACAGGAACGCCAGACACAGCCAGCGACCAGCAAACGCACATTTCATACCGGCCTGACCGCCGCTGAAGTCGCGGCGCGGGTGGCGCGTGGCGAGAGCAACGCCTACAAAGCCAACGTCGGGCGCACGTACTGGGATATTGTCCGCGATAACATCCTCAACGTGTTTAATATCGTGCTGTTTCCGCTGCTGGGGGTGATTATCGCCTTCCAGCAGTACGCGGTCGCGTTCTTCTCTGGCTTCAGCGTCGTGACCAACGCGCTGCTGGGGACGGTGCAGGAGATCATTGCCAAGCGCAGGCTGGAACGGCTGGCCGCGCTGGAACAGAGCGATATTCTGGTCTGGCGCGATGGGCAACTGGTGGGTGTTCCCATCGAGGCGGTGGTCAAGGATGATGTGATCCCCATCGAGCCGGGCGACCGTCTGGTGGTGGATGGCCGCCTGCTGGAAAGCGAAGCGCTGGAGATGGACGAGTCGCACCTGACGGGCGAGTCGGACTCGGTGCTGAAGGAAGCCGGGCAGGAAGTGCATTCCGGCTCGTACTGCATCGCCGGGACGGGCGTGATGGTCGCCACGCAGGTGGGGCGCGAAAGCACCATCAACCGCCTCTCGGCCACCGCCAAAGCCTACACCACCAACCTCACCCCCACGCAGCGGCGCATTGACAGCATTGTTCGCGTGTCCATCCTGCTGATGGTGGTTTTCGCGCCGATGCTGTTTATGGCCGACACGCTGAGCGGGCTGCCGCTGCTGGAAAAAATCAAAAACGAGGTGGTCTTCATCACCAGCATCGTGCCTTACGGGCTGGTGCTGGTCGTCATTATCTCGCTCAGCCTGGGGGCGATCAGCATTACACGCCACCGGACGCTGATCCGCCGTGTGAACGCGGTCGAGTCGCTGGCGAATGTCACCGTGCTATGCTTCGACAAGACCGGCACGATTACGCAGAACAAGCTGGCCGTGACCGACATCAGGCCGCTGAACAGCACCCCGCCAGACGAGATCAGGCGGCTGCTGCGGCTGTACACGGCGGGCATCTCGCACCTGAACGGCACCGCCGCCGCTATCGCGCGCGATGTCGAGGACGTGCCGCTGGCGGCCAACACGGCCAAAGTGGGCGAAATCCCGTTCAGTTCTGCCCGCAAGTGGGGCGCGCTGGTGATGGCCGACGACACGTATATTCTGGGCGCGCCAGAGCGTGTGCTGTCGTCTGCGGATGATGCGACACGGGCGGAAGCCGAGGCGCTGGCCGAACATGGGCTGCGCGTCATCACCTTTGCCCACGCCAGCCAGCCGCCAGAGGACGGCCAACTGAACGGCGATGTTGAGCCGCTGGCGCTGATCGTCCTCAGCGACCAGATACGCGCCGATATTCAGGACACGCTGCAAGCCTTCCGTGAACAGGAGGTCGGCCTGAAGGTGATCTCTGGCGATAACCTGCAAACCGTGCGCTCTATCGCGGGCGAGGCCGGGATGCCTGTCGAAAAAGCGTTTACAGGCGATGAACTGAAGGCGATGAGCGAGGCCGAATTCGCGGCGGCGGCGCTGGAAGGCACCGTTTTCGCGCGCATCGAGCCGGACACCAAGCGCGACATCGTGCGGGTGCTGCGCGGCGCGGGCGAATATGTAGCGATGGTGGGCGACGGCGTGAACGACGTGCCAGCGCTGAAGGAGGCCAATCTGGCGATTGTCATGAACGACGGCGCGGCCATCACCAAAGAGATCGGCGATATTCTGCTGCTGGATAACGCCATGTCCACGCTGCCGCTGGCCTTTGCCGAAGGGCGCGAGATCACGCAGACGATCTTCGGCACGATCAAGCTGTTTCTGATAAAGGCGTTTTATAACGTGATGCTGTTTACGTTTGTCGGCTTTATGTCGCTGCCGTTCCCCATCACGCCGATCCAGATCAACTGGATCACCTTTGGCACGGTGAATATCGCCGCCACGCTGATCGCCTTTAAAATCCTGCGTCCGGCGCGTATGGTTCAGTTCCGGCGTGACGTGCTGGATTACGTCATTACCGGGGCGGTCATTGGCTCGATCATGATCGCGCTGCTGTACGCGGTGGTTTATTTCGCCAGCGGCCAGAGTACCGACGCTGCCCGCAGCGCGCTTTCCATCTTCGTGACGCTGTTCGGCATTCTGGTGTTCTGGAACGTCTCCGGCATTGATATTTTCAAGCCGCGCACCTTTGTGGAGCAGCGCGTTATCTTCGTGATGGGGCTGTTCCTGATGCTGATGACGCTGCTCGGCTTTTATGTGCTGCCAGAACTGTTCGAGTTCGTACCGCCGCCGCCCGTGTTCATCCCCACCCGCGCGGAAGAATGGACGATTTTGCTGATCGTCAGCCTGTTCTGCCTGACAATGGTGCTGTTTAGCTGGGCGATGCGCGACCGCAAGCTGGTTAACAGCCTGTGGACGCTGTTCGCGCCGTGAGCAGACAGTTTAGGCAGCCTGTGGCGAAATGAGGGCGCAGCACCGCTGCGCCCCTACACGAAACGACGGGATATACAGACGTTTCACCCTCTCTTGACAGCAAACCAGCGCTAAGCTACCCTTTTTACGCAGAAACAAGAGGTTTACAGGAATGCAAATCAAGCGCGATTATTCGCAGCCGTTCTTCAGCACCCGCCGCCGCAGACGCACCAGCGGGCGCTTTCTGTTCCTTTACGGCCTGTTTATCGGCGCGATTCTCATGTTTACGACGTGGCAGTTCGACCGCCTGCAACTGGCCGCGCTGGATGTGATCGGCCTCGCGCCGACAGCCACCCCCTTTGCCAGCACGCTGGCGACACAGGGCGCGCAGGCATTTATGGAAGGCGATGTTGAGCTGGCCGCGTCGCTGTTCGGGCAGGCGGTGTCGCAGCAGCCGGAAAACGTGGACTACCTTTATGAATACGGCAAGCTGCTGATCGAACTGGGTCGTGGAGACGAACTGCTCGAACCGGGACTGCTGGATAAGGCGATTGCCGACTATCTTATTGACATCGCCCCCAGCGACCCGCGCGGTTATGCGCTGAAGGCGAAAGCGCTGGTCTGGGAAGGCTTTTACGCCGAGGCGATTCCGGTGGGCGTGGCCGGGCGAGAGGTAGACCCGAACTTCGCGCCGCTGCTCTCGGTGCTGGCGCGGGCGTATAGCAACATCGGGCGTTACCAGCAGGGGCTGGAATATGGCGCGCAGGCGGTTGAGCTGAACCCGATGGATGCCGACGCGCGCCGCAGCTACGCCTTTACGCTGATGTACGTGGGCGAAACCACACGCGCGATTGAGCAGCTTGAGGAAGTGATCGCGCTGAATCCGAACTGGACAGCGCCATATTTTGAACTGGCCGGGCAGTATCTGGCGACCAATCAGGACGTGCTGGCGATCGCCACTTATGAGCGCATCCTGTCGTTAGAGCCGCGTAACGCCAAAGCCTACCTGCGGCTGTGCGAGGCGTACTCGAAGGTCGGCCAGCAGGACAGGGCGCAGGGCTACTGTGAGGACGCGCTGGATATTGACCCGAATTACGCCGCCGCGTGGAAGCGGGTGGGCATGGCACGTTATACACGCCGTAATTATGAAGGCGCGATCGAAGCCTTTAACACCTGCGTGAACAATGTTCCAGAAGATGCAGCGCCCTCGGCCAACGTGGAGTGCTATTACCTGCGTGGGCTGGCGCATTACTACCTGGGGCAGTGTGAGCAGGCGTGGAACGTGCTTACCCAGTCGCTGCCGATGGCTGAGGCGCTGCCGGATGGCGAGAACGTGGTCGGCTCGATCCGCGAGGGGCTGCGCCTGACGACGGTATCCTGCGCCGGTTATGCCGGGCGCGCGCTGCCGACCGAGATTCCACCCACGCCGATTCCGCCAACGCCGATCGGGTTTTAGAGGCACACGATGTACTTAAAAACACCGAAACGTTACACGCGCGGCCAGCGCCGCAGCATTATTTCGATGCGCTGGTTGTGGTTGTGGCTGCTGACCCCGGTGGTGGTTTTCGTGGGCATCCAGCTTTACAACAACCGCGCCAACCTCAGCCCACAGGTGCAGGAAGCCATTAGCGGGTTGATTGACAACGCGCAGAACAGCGTGGCGACAGCGATGGCTCCCACGCCGATGCCCACCGAGAACCCGCAGATTCGCCTCGCGTCGGCTTCGGCGGCGTGGGGGCGGGGCGCGATCGCCGAGGCGGTTGATCTGTATGGGGAAATCGTGCCGGCGCTGCCGAATGATGTGGGGACGCATTACTACTGGACGCTGGGGCTGGTGATGAACGGCCAGCTTGAGGAGGCACTGCAAGCCGCCGAGCGCACCATTACCGCCGACCCATACTCGGCGGATGGCTGGGCGATACGGGCGATGACGCTGAACCAGCTTGACCGCCCGCAAGAGGCCATCGCAAGCGCCTTGCACGCGCTGGAACTGGTTGGCGAGGGGGAAGAATTCGCCAAAACGCGGGCGCGGGCGCAGGCTTTTCTGGCCGAAGCGTATCTGGGCATTGAGCAGTACGAGCGGGCGCTTTCCACCGTTGACCGCGCGCTGCAAACCGACCCGGAAAGCTTTGAAGCGCTGCATGTGCGCTCGCGCATCGCGCAGTATTACCTGTTCGACTTTGAAACCGCCAAGGAACATTCCAGCCAGGCGTATGACCTCGCGCCGAACCTGCCCTATCTGGCCGTCGAACTGGCGGTGCTGAACATCCGCGAGGGCAATACTGACGCGGCCATTGGCGTTTTAAGCGAACTGCTGGAGCTAAACCCGCGTAACAGCACCGCGCTGCGCTGGATGGGGACGGTGTATCTGAACGCGATTGGCGACCCCTCGCAGGCCGCCGATTATCTGACGCGCTGCGTTGAGGTCACGCCGGAGAACATCCGCTGTCTGTATCTGCTGGGGCGTTCGCAGGATCGCCTGCAGCAGTACGCGCTGGCGGCAGATACCTTCAAACGGGTGATTGAACTGGGGACGACCGACCCTTATCACTACTGGTGGGCGGGGCGTTCGCAGGTGGTGGAGAACGGTTGCCCGGCGGCGGTGGAGTATCTGCGCGCCGGGTGGGAACTGGCGAAGGACAGCAGCGACCAGATCATCGTGGACAGTTACGTTGACCAGATGCGAAGCTGCCAGTTGTTCATTGATCCGCTGATCGAAAGCACACAGGAAGCGGAAAGCACCCCCGAAGCGACAATCGAGACAGGCGGGGCGTGATGCCGGTTTTATGACACATCCTGCGCTGCTTTTGCCTGCTCACGTTTATGCTTCAGGGCTTCGGCGCGGGCTTGCTGCCCGGCAAGAATTGCTTCAGGGTCAGGGCAAGTCACTTCCAGATCGGCGGTCACATGCAGGATTTGCATTGCCAACGGGTCAATGCCTGATTCGCGTACATGCAGCACTTCAATACTGACCACCTGATCTGCTTCGTCCAGATCAAGCGCGACACTTTCCGAAACACGTTTTGAGTGGATAATCATCTACTCAGTGAGCCGAATATAGAGTGCGTCTGCTCTGTGGTCGTATAACACCTCTATCCCTGTCGTTTTCCTTACTGAAACGAACACAGCACGCGCGCCGGGCCGTCGAGATAGTACGCGCCCAGATTGGCCGGGATGAGCGCGGTGCGCCCCATCTCCAGCGCGACGGTCATCTCTGGCGTGGTGATGGTGGCCGCGCCTTCGATGCAGGTCAGGCAGTGGAAGCGCTCGCCCTGTGTATCGAGGTTGATGCGCGTGCCGTTTTCCTCGTTGAGCTGGTAAAGGTGCGTGGTGAAGTAATCGCTGCTAACGATGTCCACGATCTGCGCCGGGTCGCTGCCGGTGTGGATGATCTCTGGCAGGGTGTCGAGGTTGGCGACCTGGATGCTCTTTTCGATGTGCAGCGGGCGCGGTTTGCCATCCAGCCCCATACGCCCCCAATCATACAGGCGGTATGTCCGGTCGCTGGACTGCTGAATCTCGTACACCAGTATGCCTTCGCCAAGCGCGTGAACCGTCCCGGCGCGCACGAACAGCACATCTCCCGGCACTACGTCAGCATAGACCAGCAGTTTTTCCAGCGTGTTATCGCGGATGGCCTGTTCCATCTGCTGCGGGGTGGTGCCGGGCGCAAGGCCGATGACCAGCTTCGCGCCCGGCTCCGCTGCCAGCACATACCACGCCTCGGTTTTGCCGCGCGGTTCGTCTTCCAGCGCTTTGGCCTGCTCGTCGTTAGGATGCACCTGCACCGAAAGCCACTGCTCAGCATCCAGCACCTTCGCCAGCAGCGGCAGGCCGTCGGCGGGGTCGTTGGCCGCGCCGATGAGGTCACGACCGTACTCGGCCAGTACCTCGCTCAAGCGCTTGCCGACCAGTTCGCCGTTGGCGACCTTCGCGCTGTCGTGCATCTCCCACGATTCGCCGTAAGGCTCATCGGTGGGCAGCGTCTTGTTCAACAGAGTTTCCAGCTTGCGCCCGCCCCAGACTTTGACATGCAGCGCCGGGTCTAGCAGCAGAGGGTAGAGAGTCATGGGTCACTCCTTCTCAAATGGCACACCATCGGCCTTGGGTGGGGTCGCCCTGCCCACCAGCCCGGCCAGCACGACAATCGTGACGATATAGGGGATCATCTGTAAAAACTGCGGCGGCAGGTCTACGCCGAGAATCTGGAAGCGGGTTTCCAGCGCGCTGGAAAAGCCGAAGAGCAGCCCCCCGCCAAACGCGCCAAACGGCAGCCACTTGCCGAAGATCATCGCCGCCAGCCCGATAAAGCCACGCCCGGCGGTCATGTTGTCGTCAAAGGTGCCTGTGGTTTCCAGCGAGAGCCACGCCCCGGCCAGCCCGGCGATCATGCCGCCGATGATGACGTTAATCCAGCGGATACGCAGGACGTTGATGCCCAGCGTGTCGGCTGCGTGCGGGTTTTCGCCCACCGCGCGGGTACGCAGCCCCCAGCGCGTATAGAACAGCATGACATGGGTGACAACCAGCAGCACGAACATCAGGTAAAAGATGGGCTTGCCGTTAAAGAGGACGGGGCCGACGATGGGGATGTCTGACAGCACGGGGATGGGCAGGATGGGCAGCGTTTCGCGCCCGGCATCGGCGGCGCTGAGCAGCACCTCGCGGCGTAGGAAGCTGGTCAGGCCGAGCGCCAGAATGTTAATGACCGTGCCGCTGACGATCTGGTTGGTCTTGAAGGTGATCGAAAGCCACGCATGGAGCATCGCCATGAGGCCGCCCGCCAGCATGGCGATGATGACACCGAGGAACAGCCCGGCCTGGCTGTCCATATAGGGCAGCAGCAGCGTATAGCCGATGAAGCCGAGGCAGGCCCCGGTGAGCATCATGCCCTCGATGGCGATATTGACCACGCCGGAACGCTCGCACCAGATGCCCGCCAGCGCGCCGATGACGATAGGGGTCGCCAGCCGTAAACTCTGCTCGATCATGCTGACCGCGTTGGTGGTTTGCCCGGCAGCGGCGGCGATGAGGACGGTGGGGAAGATCAGAATACCGCAAAGCAGCAGCAGCCAGAACTTGAGACGATCCAGCGCGGGCAGCGGGACAAGCCCGACGACCCCGCTTAACAGGTAAATGATCGCCACCACGCTGAGGTAAGCGGCCACCGGGATAGCGAGTATGATCTGCCCGCCGCCGGGCGCAGCGCCAAAGGTGAGGCGGGTGGTTTCTTCGGCAAAATTAGCGGCGGATTGCAGGAACAGCAGCCCGACCAGCAGAAAAATGATGGCAAAAACGCCTGTGCGTGTCACCCGCAGGCGTTCGCGCCAGCCGGGGGTTTCTTCCACGCCGCTTTGCAAGGGGGTTTCCACTGTTGCCACGTATCAGCCTCCCCACCCTTTGGAGAATACCGTTGTCAAGTTGTCATCCTCGCCTGTTTCGGGGACACGCCACAGATAGCGGATGATCGCATCGGCGGCGATGAACATGATAATCAATGCCTGAATAATCCGCACAAGGTCTACCGAGATATTGGCGTTGATCTGCATGAGGCCAGCGCCCGTGAGCAGCGCGCCCCACAGCAGCCCTGCCGGAATCATGTTGCGCGGGTTGGTGCGTGCCAGCAGCGCGACCGCGATCGCGTCGAAGCCCAGCCCGGCGAAGAAGGACGGCTGCATGTTGAACTGTACACCGCTGACCTGCACCGTCCCGGCTAGCCCAGCCAGCGCCCCGCTGAGCGCCATCGCCAGAATAAGGTTGCGGGGGACGCTCATACCAGCGTAATGGGCGGCATCCGGGTTCGCGCCGACAGTCCGCAGCTCGAAGCCGAAGGTCGTGCGCTCCAGAAACCAGTCGGTAAACCAGACGGCAATCACGGTAATGACCAGCCCCAAATGGAGGTTATCGCGCACGGCAAGCCACGACAGCAGCAGCCCCCCCAGCGCGACCAGCAGCCCCAGCACCACCGGGCGCAGCGCCGCGCGGATGTCCTGCGCCAGCAGCCCGCGCCGCAAGAACAGCCCCACCGCTGCCACCACAACGCCCGCCAGCATAAACCACAGCGGGTCAATCTGGCTGAAGACGGGCAGGCGCGCGCTCTCGTTGATAAACGGGGTGCGTGGGATGCTGGCGGTGGGGTCCTGCATGATGATCGGGTCAACGGATTTAATCAGCCAGTCCACCAGCAGAATGGCGATAAAGTTGAGCATGATGGTGGTGATGACCTCGTGCGCGCCGCTGAAGGCTTTCAGCGCGCCGGGGATCGCGCCCCAGAGCAGCCCGCCGAGCAGCCCGGCGATGACGATCAGCAGCAGATGTACGACTGTCGGGAGGTTCTCGAAGATGGCCGAATAGCCGATCCAGACCGCGAAGGTCGCGCCGATGTAAAGCTGCCCCTCCGCGCCGATGTTAAACAGGCCGGCCTTAAAAGCCAGCGCCACCGCCAGCCCGGCGATGATATAGGGGATGGCGCGCACGATGGTCGCCTCAAGGTTGGCCGGGAAGAACAGCAGGGCGTTACCGCCGAGGCGCAGGTAAAGGGTGGATGGCCTGTCGCTGCTGGTGTATTGAATGCCCGCGCTGTCGCTGCTGTTGATGGCAAGCACACGGTTGCCGGGGCGGCGCACGACCAGATTAGCCGTCGTCACTGTGTCCAGTTCGGTGGTGAGCGCGGTGTACACGTCCGGCTCGCTAAACAAGCCCGCGTCGTACAGGCGGCGTGCCAGCAGCACCTGCTCCGAGGCGGCGATCAAGCTGGTCACGCCTGCTTCGTCTAAAAGCTGCTGTGTGGCGACCAGTTCGCGCACGGTGTCCAGCCCGATCTGGTTGATCTGTTCGACGATGGCCGCCGTTTCCTCGTCCAGTTCGACCGTTTCCGCAGGCGCGGCCTGCTGCACCAATTCGCCCAGGCTGGCGATGCCCTCGGCATTGACCACGCGCATATAGGCCAGCAGGTCGTCGTCGCTGTAGCCAGCGGCAGAGGGCGCAACCGCTTCGATGGCGGCGCGGTCTTCGGGCGTAAGCGTGGTGCGCGTCAGATAGGGGTCAGCGAGGCGGCGTACATCGCCGCGCGGCTGCTGGAGGAGGTCTTCCACCAGCGGGCGCATGGCCTGTAAGGTTTCCGCGCCGATGCGCTCGACATCGGGGTTGACCTCGCCCGTGCCAGCCAGCACGTCCTCGCCGACCGCAGCGATGACCGCGCCGTAACGCCGCACATTTTCGATGCCGTTTTCGGCAACGCCTGTGATGGCGCGCGAAAGGCCTGTCAGGTCGCTGGTGGTAAGCGGCCTGGTGGCGGCTAACTGTGCCGCAAGCTGAAGGTCGTCGGGCGATACCTGATCGTTAATGACCAGCCCGGTAGAGCCTTCGATGAGGGCGCTGTAAGCCTGCCCGGCAATCGTCAGGCCGCGACCAATATCCCCGCGCCCGCCTGTCACAATCATGAAGGGGATGCCGATCAGAAAAGCGGTGATGATCGCCAGCAGCGGCACAAGGCGCGGCGACACCCAGCGCCAGCTTTGCCCGATTGACTCAAGAACGCCCGGACGGCGCAAGCTGCTTTCAGTCATGTTCGATGCTTACCTCCTGCTGCTGTTTGACCCCCGCCATCAGCAGGCCGACCCGTTCGCGGTCGGCTTCCTCAATGGGCAGCGTGTCAATAATCTGCCCGTCGTACATCACCGCCACGCGGTCTGCCAGCGAGAGGATTTCGTCCAGTTCTGCCGAGACGAGCAGCACCGCCGTCCCCGCGTCGCGCATGGCGACAATCTGCTTGTGGATGAACTCGATCGAGCCGACATCGAGGCCGCGCGTGGGCTGGGCGACGACCAGCAGGCGGCTGGGGCGCGAGAACTCGCGGGCGATGATGGTCTTTTGCTGGTTGCCGCCGCTGAGGTTGTCTATGTTGACGTAGATGCTCGGCGTGCGTACATCGTACTGCTCGACAAGACGGCGGGCGTTTTCGTCCTTCGCTTCTTCGTTGGCAAGGATGCCGCGAGAGAACGGTTTGATGTAGTAGGTTTGCAGGACGAGGTTATCCTTGATCGGAAAGCTGGCGACCATGCCATCCTTGCGGCGGTCTTCCGGCACGTGCGCCACGCCGCTTTCGGTGATCTGGCGCGGGGTGTAATGCGTCACGTCCTTGCCTTCAATGGAGATATGCCCGCTTTCTGGCGGGCGCAGCCCGGTGATCGCCTCCACCAGTTCGGTCTGGCCGTTGCCCTGCACCCCGGCGATGCCCAGAATTTCCCCGGCGCGCACCTCCAGCGACAGGTCCTTCACTATGGGCAGGTCGCGGTCATCGCGGACGTACAGGCCGCTGATGTTCAGCACAGGATCGCCGGGCGTGGCCTCGTCCTTGTCCACCTGCAAGATTACGTCGCGCCCGACCATCAGCGAGGCCAGTGATGCCTGAGTGGACTGTTGAGGGTCGGCATGGCCGACGACCCTGCCGCCGCGCAGCACCGTGACATGATCGCAGATTTCGAGGATTTCCTTGAGCTTGTGCGAGATGAAAATGATGCTTACGCCGCGCTCGATGAGGGTACGCATGATGTGAAACAGCCCCTCGGCCTCCTGCGGAGTCAGCACGGCGGTCGGCTCGTCCAGAATGAGGATGTCTGCGCTGCGATAGAGCGCCTTGATGATCTCGACGCGCTGCTGCACGCCGACAGGCAGGTCTTCTACCAGCGCGTCCGGGTTGACGCGCAGGCCGTACTGCTCGGCGATGTCGAGGATGCGCTGGCGGGCGGCACGGCGATCCAGAAAGATGCCGCGCACCGACTCGTTGCCAAGCATGATGTTTTCGGTCACTGTCAGCACCGGGACAAGCTGGAAGTGCTGATGCACCATGCCGATGCCGAGCGCGATAGCATCATTGGGGTCTTTAATCTGCACAGGCTGCCCGTTGACCAGAATCTCGCCTTCGTCGGGCGTGTACAGGCCGTAGATCATATTCATCAGGGTGGATTTGCCCGCGCCGTTTTCGCCCAGCAGCCCAAGCACCTGACCCTTATAGAGCTTGAGGTCAATATGGTCATTGGCGAGGACACCGGGGAAGCGTTTGGTCAGGCCGCGCACTTCCAGTACAGGTACTTCTGATGCTGGCGTTTCGTTCATGGACGCGCCCTTACAAAACCCGCATAATTACAATACATATAACATATCCATAGTATACTTACAGCAAGGGAGGGTTTTAAACCCTCCCCTACACAGATCACAATGTTTGAACCGGGCGCTAGTATAACCAACGTTGCGTGGATTGAAAAAATTAAGGACGGTGCTGGCGAACCGGACACGGGTAGACATCCTGTAGGGGCGAAGCGCCGCTTCGCCCTGGCAAGTCCCGACCTGCCCCTACAGAGATTACCATTTCATGAGTTGCCAGCAGCGTCCTTAAGCGGACGTAGCAATTTGACCGCGCTTAAGCCACAATATAACGCAGTTTTAGGGTCGAGTAGGGAGCGCAATTATGGCTGAAGAAGTAACGTCTGTCAGTGTGGTGCCGCGCGCTGATGTGGACATCGCGGCGGATATTGATAATCTGCTCAGTATGTACCCGCCGATGGTGAATGACCGGGATTACCTGCATTACACGGTTGATGATGGCGCGGTCACGCTTGCTGGTCATGTCAGAACGGGGATTACCAAGCGCTACATCACCGAAACCGTTCAGGGGCTGCCGGGTGTGAAATCGCTGGATTACAGCCAGCTTTACGATGACGGGACGCTGCGGCTGGACGTGGGGCAGGTGATCCCAGTCGGGGTGCTGGTGACGGTGGAATACGGCGTGGTCATCCTCACCGGGCGCTTGCCAGACGGGACGAACGAGCGCGCGCTGGTGAGCCAGGTTGAGGCGCTGCCGGGTGTCCGCGCGGTGCGAACGAGCTTTTTGAAGCCGCGCTAAACGTCGCTCAGGTAGTCCTGCCGCACTCTGTCGTCGGTTGGGTCTGGGTAGCCATAGTCGGCAATTAACTGTGCCAGCGGCAGCTCCTGTGGCGGCTGGAAGCCGAGCAGCAGGTCTGAAAGCACAATATCCACCACCAGCAGCAGGCGGCCAAAGCTGCTGAACTGGCCCTGCAAAGCGGTGAATAAGACCGCAAAGACGCGCTCGCGCAGTTCGGTATCGAGAATGCCGCTGCCCGGCCAACTAACCGGCCACTGCTCCTGATAAGTGCCGATTCGCAGCACGTCGGCACGCAGATCAACCAACTGGCGGATGGCGGCCTTGCGGTCGTGCGCGTCTACCAGCCGGGCGGTGCCGCGATAGGGCGCGTTGGGAAGCTGCTGGTACAGCGCGCCGGGGGGCGTGACCTCGACCAGACGCAGGATGCTGCGGCCTTTGATGCCCATCCCCTGCGCCAGTGCCAGCGCGCAGCGGCGGTAGTACTTCACCTTAGCGGGCTGCTGGGCGTGCTGGTCAATGCGCCACACCAGCGACAGGTAATCGCCAAAATCAAGCGGCAGGCGCGGCGGGTCGTCCGGGCTGTAGGTGGAGGTAAGCTGGTTGATGCGTGTCTGTTCGCGGCGGCTTTGCATAGTCCGTCATCATAATTTGCTTTATGCGTTCTCAGTATATAACAAAATTCCTTTTGACAGTGGGGATTGCCAAACAAAGGGGCGCTGTGCAGCGCCCCTGAAGTGACCGTGTTATTCGCTGTCCGCTGCCGCTGCTGCGGGCGCGTCGAGGTGGTTGGTCGTGCCGTTGGTGGTCGGCGTGGCGGTGACGGTGTGGGTGTCGGCTTCCTGCAGGCTCTTGAACAACTGCGCCATGCGGGTCATGGTTTCGGCAAAGTCCTCGCCGTTGAGGGCTTCGACTTTGGTACGGAACATCTCGGCTAGTTCGGGGATGTTCATCAGCAGGTCAACAAACGCATTGCCGTTGTGACCGTTACTACCGCCCCCGTTGCCGAACTGCACCACGCGCACATTCCCGCCCAGCCCGGCCAGCGCCTGCGCGATGGCTTCGGCCTTAGCGACATCGGCCTGCGTCACCTGCTCGACGATGAACTGGCGCAGGTTGATCGAGTCTTCGGCGGCGGTGGCAGCGGCCAGTTCGCGGCGGCCTTCGGCTTCGGCCAGCAGGTTGGCCTTCACACCTTCGGCCTCGGCCATTCTGGCAGCCTGCAAAGCGGCGGCCTCGGCCCGGCCTTTGCGCTCGGTGGCTTCGGCATCGGCCTGCGCCTGTTCGCGCACCGCCTTCGCCTGCGCTTCGGCTTCGATCTCGATCCGCCGACGCTCGGCCTCGGCGCGGATTTCGGCGGCCTGACGGGCAGCGCGCGCCGGAACAAGTATTTCGGCCTCCTGCTGCTGCTCCACAGCCAGCGCGCGCCGCTGCTGCACTTCCTGATCAGAAGCGGCCTTCTCGATGTCTACGCGCTTGTTGACCTCGACTTCGCGCAGGGAAAGCGCTTCGCGCTGCTGCAGGATTTCGCGCTGGGCGTTTAGCTCGGCCTGCTCGGCCTCGCGCTTGGCCTCGGCGGCCTTGATACGCGCGGCACGCTCGGCCTCGGCCTGCGCGATGGTGGCATCCCGCTTGACCGCCGCGATCTGTGGGGCGGCCATCGCCTGAAGGTAGCCCTCGTTATCGCTGATCTCCTCGATACCCATCGAAATGATGCGTACACCCATCGCGGCCACGTCGTCCGCCGCGAGGTCCTGCACGCGCTGGATGAAGTCGTCGCGGTCGCGGTGGATGGCCTCGACGCTCATCTGGCCGACGATGGCGCGAAAGTTCGCGCTCAGGGTTTCCATGATGACCTGCCGGATTTCGTCGCGCGTTTTATCCAGAAAAGCGCGGGCAGCGGTCTTGAGCGCGTCTGTCTCGCTGTCAATCTGCACCTGCGCCACCCAGTCTAGCTGGATGGGAACCCCGTTGACGGTGTAGACCTCGTCCTTTTCGGTCTTGATCGTCATGATGGTGACATCCAGTGTTTTGTAGGTTTCCAGAATCGGCACGACGAACACGCCGCCGCTGGTGATAAGGCGCTGCTCCTTGCGCCCGTAAACCACCATGACCTCGTTAGGCGGTACGCGGTGGTAGTGGCTGGCAACGAACGCGACCAGCGCGATGGCGATAATCAGTAACACTACTGGTATCCCTACAGCCGCCAGAATTCCTTCCATAAAGTTTCTCCCCTTATGCGATAACCTTAAACGCGCTTCTTCTTTACATGCAGGAAGCGCCCCTGCACATCTACCACTTCTACCGTGTCGCCACGCTTGAGCGCCGCGCCGCTGACTTCCTTGACCGGGTACTTGAGGATTTGCCCGCTTTCGACGAGCGCTTCGCCGGTTTTCCCGGCAGGGCTGTCAATGGTGATGCGCGCGCTGAGGCCGACGAGAGTCTGCGCGGAGTAGACGGCGGTGGACTGCTGGGCATAGACAAAGCGCAGGGCGCGCAGCCCCAACCGCCCGACCAACACGCCGAAAAGCAGCGCCATGATGATAATCAGCGGCAGGCTCCAGTTCAGCAGCGACCCGGTCAGCCCGACCGCGCCAAACCCGGCCAGAAACGCCGCGATGATGCTGCATCCTACCCCGCTGATCTCATCGGCATCCGCCGTGTCGAGGCCGAAAAGGGCATCAACGCCGGTGCCTTCCAGCACGCCATCCAGCCCGAAGTCCAGCACATGCCCCAAGCCGCTGAAAATCATCAGCAGCAGGTAAAGCACCCCGAACAGCATAATCGCCAGAAATATCAGTTCCATCCCCGCCTCGTCAGCGTGTTAAACGTACAGATTGCTTATAGTATAAAGCAAGTCAGATGTGTAAATGACCTAAACTTTGGGGGATGGCCTTAATGGATCGGGCCAATATACCACGTCAGAAACAACCCCATTCCAACCGAACCCGTACCGCATGGGAATAGAAATTGTGTTCTGTTCTGTGCTATGATGAGAACCCGTGTTTGGATTTTGTTACAAGTGAGGCAGAATGAGCCGTTGGACTGAGCAGGTTGCCGAAGAGGTCTATCAATTTATACGTGCCTACAAGAAGGCACACGGCTTCCCGCCCAGCATCCGCAATATCGCGGATCACTGCCTCATCAGCCGCACCAACGTGATCCGCTATCTGGACAAGCTGGAAAAACAGGAACTCATCCGCCGCGAGCCGAACATCCCGCGCGGCATCACCATTCTGGACGAGGTGGAGGACGAGGAAGACGCATAAGCGCCCCACACGTTCGCCTCAAGGTAACGGCTTCAAATCTGGTAAATGGATTGCAGCGTATATAGGGCGCAGCACGCTGCGCCCCTACCAGGACCGTATATTCCGCTATTCGACAACCGCGCCCCGAATCACCCTGATCGCCAAAATAGGGACATATGTCCACCTTTTTATAGAACTTCTGTGCTAAAATGATTTCATCACTGGGAAACACCGCACAGCACGGGCGCGAGGCCGGATGTAAACGGGGACGCGCACCGTCCTAGCCGGAGGGTGAGTCTGTAGGGTGTTTCTGGTGAGATGTACGGCGTACACAACTTGTTGGGGCGGGTGATGAGCCTGCCCCAACGCGCCTATGCAGGACGGAGGGAACGATGGCGAAGCGCTACAGCGAGACACAAAAAGAGAAGGCGCTGGCCTGTCTGGATAACCACAGCGGGAACGCACAGGCCGCCAGCGCGGAAACAGGTATCCCGGCGGATACGCTGCGGCGCTGGGCGCAGGCGCGTAAAGCCGGTGAGGAGGCGCTGCTGCGGCTGGAACAGCGGGTGGATACGCTGCGCGAACGCACCAACGGCCAGCATGAGCAGGCGGCAAAAGACCCGCTGCTGCGGCTGCGGGAGCAGTTGATGGAGAACGCGCTGGTGCTGGTGGAGTCCTTGCGGGACGTGGTGAACGACGCGCCGCTGAGCCAGCGTGCCAACGCGCTCAACCAGTTACTCGACAAGATCATCAAACTGGGCGATTTGCTGCCAGAGGAGACCAGTGAAGAAACGATCATCCGCCACGAATTCCGCTATCCAGACGGTTCAATACACAGCACTCCACCCTGGGCAGAAGACGATACTGAGTAGCAGGGCGCGTTTCCGCGTGGTGGCCTGTGGGCGGCGCTTCGGCAAGACCGAACTGGGCAAGACCGCGCTGGTGCTGGCCGCTTCGAGGGGCGGGTTGTGCTGGTGGCTGTCGCCCACCTACCAGATGGCGAGCCAGGTATGGCGCGACCTGAAGGCGATGTGCCGTAACGTCGAAGGGCTGAAGATCAGTGAAGCCGAACGGCGGATGGACTGGCCGGAGGGCGGGATGCTGGCGATTCGCAGCACCCATGCTGTTGACTACCTGCGCGGCGCTGGGCTGGACATGGCCGTGCTGGACGAAGCGGCCTTTATGGACGAAAGCGTGTGGCCGCAGGTGGTGCGCCCGATGCTGCTGGAACGACGTGGCAGGGCGCTGTTCCTCAGTACGCCTTACGGGCGCAACTGGTTCTGGGAGATGTACCAGATGGGGCTGGATCGCCGCCACCGGGAATGGCGCTCGTTTCACTTCATGTCCTACGACAACCCGCTCATCGCGGCGGAAGAACTGGACGAGATTCGCCGGGTAACGCCGGAGCGCGTGTTCCGCGAGGAGTATCTGGCGGAATTTATGGACGATGCCGGGCAGGTTTTCCGGGGCATCCACGCGGCGGCCACCGCGCCGCCAGACGCGCGGCCTGTCGCCGGGCGGCGTTATGTGGGCGGGCTGGACTGGGGGCGTGAATTTGACTCGACGGTGCTGGTCATCATGGACGCGGAGAACGGCCAGATGGTCGCGCTGGACAGGTTTACACAGGTGAACTGGTCGTTACAGCGCGGGCGCATCAAAGCGCTGTGCGATCAGTGGCAACCCGCCGTTATCTGGGCGGAGTCGAACAGCATCGGCGGGCCGAACATCGAAGCGCTGCAGGCCGAGGGGCTGCCCGTGCGCGCCTTCCAGACCACCGCCAAAAGCAAAGCGCCGTTGATCGAAGCGCTGGCGCTGGCGGTGGAGCGCGGCGAGATCGCGCTGCTGCCGGACGACACGCTGCTGGGCGAGATGGCGGCGTATGAGATGGAACGGCTGGCGGGCGGGGGTTATCGCTACGGTGCGCCGCCGGGGATGCATGATGACTGCGTGATCGCCTGTGCCTTAGCGTGGCATGGGGTACAGCAGAGTGGGGTGCTGGTGGACTTCGCGTAGAGGCTGTCAGGGATGCTGTTGGTGAACGCATAAAACGATCATATCCGTAGGGGCAAGCCCTGGGCGAAGCGGTGCTTCGCCCCTACGAAAATGTATTCGCCAACACCAGCGTTAGCTGTAAGGGTGGGTTTGTAAACCGCCTGACATGACAATGGTGACGAGGTAGTAGGCCGCCGCGCTCACGGGCGAACGGCAGCCGAGGCCAGTTGCCTACATGACTGCCCGCGTCTGCGCCAGAACAGGGATACCGCGCGTGGACGGTGCGTGAGGCAGTCGAAACCCCACCCCAAGCCCCTCCCCGCTGTGCAAGGAGGGGTTTTAAGGGCGCTCTCTTTCCGGTTAGCCTTCGCCCTCTTCCCACGGATGGTCGGGGTGATGGCGCGGCGTGGGCGGGACGGGCGGTTCTGGCGGCGCGGGTGGGACAGGCGGCACGCCAAAGTGGAAGCCGCGCTTGCCTTTGGCCCCCGGCCCCCGGCTGACATGAAAGCGGCTGAGGTCGTCGCCGTGACGGTAGGGCGAGCCATCCGGCAGGATCGCGCCTTCCAGATTGGTATCCCGGAAGTTGGCATCGTGCAGGTTGGCATCGCGCAGGTTCGCGCCGGTCAGGTTGGCATCGCGCAGGTTGGCGCTGTGCAGGTTGACGGCGCGCAGGTCGGTCTCGCTCAGGTCAGCATCGCGCAGGTTGGCATCGTGCAGGTTCGCGCCGGTCAGGTTGGTGTGCGTCAGCACCGCGTCGCTGAGGTTGGCGCTTTGCAGGTTCGTGCCGCTCATGTTGGCCCCGGTCAGGTCGGCATCTTCCAGATTGACCTCCTGCAACCCCGCGCCGCTGAGGTTGGCCTGTACCAGCACGGCATCCTCCAGATTTGCGCCAAACATATTTGCGCCGCTCAGGTTGGCCTGCGTCAGATCAGCATCCTCAAAGTTTGTCTCGCGCAGGTTCGTGCCGCTCAGGTTGGCATGGATCAGCACCGCGTTGCCGAAGTTCGCCCCTTGCAGCACCGCGCCGCTGAGGTTGGCATCGGTCATGTCCTGATCGGAAAAGTCGCGTTCGCGTAGGTCCTGGCCGCTCAGGTCTGCGCCGATGTAATCGTCATCGTCGGAACTGAGGTGGATTTTGCGCTTGCGCTTGTGCTTGCCGCCCCAGTCGGACTCGACGTTGATCTCAATATCGGCCATCGCGCGGCGGATGGTGTCCTTGGTCTGCGCCAGGATGCGATCGCGCAGCGAACGGCTGAGGTCTTTCAGGTCTTCCAGGTCGCGGCCAAAGTCGCCGCTCTCCACGCGGACACCGCCCCTCGCCGGGCGCGCCTGCGTTTCCAGATAGCTGATGAGCTGGCTGACGGCTAACTGCACCTGCGCCAGCTTCTGGTCGTCGGCCTCGGCGGGCGCATCAAGCCGCAGTGATTCGGTCACGTAAAAGTCGTCGGGCAGGATTTCGGCAGCCCGCGCATGAAGCCCCTGATAACCGCGCACAGCCATGTCGCCTGTGCCGTGAAAGGTGCCTTCCTTCAGCGCGCTTCTGACCGATTTTTCCAGCGCCTGCAGCGCTGCGAGTAACTGCCTGATTTTGTCGTGTGTGTTTTCGTCCATCTTGTCGGTTCCTTGTGATGTTTATGTTGATTCACGATGTCATGATTGCGGTCAGGTGCTGTTGGCGTTCTGTGTCTGGATGGTGTTTCCGGTCGCGGACGCGCTGCTGCGCGTCCCTACGACATCAACACAACCTAGCCCATCCTGCCCATTTCCGGGCGGTAGAACGGCACTGCCTGAGCGCGGCGGGGCGGCTGCTGTAAGCGTGTGCCGACCCTGACCAGCGCCGCGCCCATGCCCGCCAGCAGGCGCTGGTATAAATGCTGTGTGTAGAAGCCGCTGGCAGCCAGAAAGCGCTGTTTGGCGGCTTCTTCCAACGCCTCGCGGCGGTGTTCGGCTAATTCATAACTGAGGTTCTCGTATTGTTTGAACATCATGCCCTCTCTTTAGGCAAACTCGGCATCCAGTGCCTGTAACGTCTCTGGCCGCAGCAAGCGCCGCAGGTTCTGCTTGGCGTGGAACAACCGTGACTTGATGGTGCCGATACTGGTTTCCATCACTTCCGCGATTTCGTTGTAGGTCAGCCCTTCCTCAGAGTAGAGGATGAGCGCCTGCCGCTGCAATTCTGGCAGCCGTTCCATCGCCTCGCGCACCTCTAGCTGAATGAGCAGCCAGTGCGCGGTTTCGTCGGGTGGCTCGCCGTCGTCGGGCAGTTCACGGAAGGAGGCATAGGCTTCGACTGGCTCTTCGTCCAGCGACACCACCTCGTAACGCCCGATCTTTCGCAGCTCGTCGTAGGTGCGGTTACGCACCATCCGGTAGAGATAAGGCCGTACACCCTGCTCTGGCTGAATGCGCTGGAGTTTGCGGTGCAGTTTGATGAACACGTCCTGCACGATGTCGTCCTCTGCGTCACTGGTGCCGATCAAACGGCGGATGAAGCGGCGGACAGGCATATCCAGCTTCAGCGCCAGCGCGCCATAGGCCTCGTCGTCACCCGCCTGCGCCCGTTCCAGCAGCACGGCTTCACTGAGGTGCATCAGCGCTGCGGGGCTGTCTTCGGTCATAGGCGCTTCCTGAATGGCGATCATTACGGCTTTATCTCCCTCATACACCCCTTACTACGGGACAGCGGCGGGGAGTGTTCAAAACTGGGAAGCGAAAAACTCAACGCAAAGACGCAAAGGGACAAAGGACGCAAAGGTTTTATCAAAAATTTCTCTGGGCACTCCGCACTTGACGGTTCGAAGTTTGAGTCTCTGATGTTAATCGCTAAACGCTAACAGTTCATTGCCAGGGAGGAAAGATCATGTACACCATTGCCACGTTACATCATTTACGCCAGCGGCTTGGGCTGGGGGATGGCGACACTGCCGAGGACGTGCGCCTGCTGGCCGCGCTGGAAGCCGCCAGCGCGCAGATTGAGGCCGCCGCAAACCGGCGCTTCCAGCCGCGCCGCGCGACGATTCGCCACAGCGTGAACCCGCGCTACCCGACAGAACTGCTGCTGGACGACGACCTGCTGGAACTGGTCGCGCTGACCAACGGCGACGGCAGCAGCCTTGACCTGAGCGCGGTGCTGACGCTGCCGGAAGGCACGCCGGACGGCATCATCAGCCTGCTTCAGCTTACGGGCGGGGCGGCTTTTGTGTGGGGCGATACGCCGATGAGCGCGGTCAGTGTGGCGGGGGTGTGGGGCTGGCACGAGCGCTGGTCGCAGGCATGGTACGCCAGCGGCGACACGGTGCAGAACACCCCGCTTGGCAGCAGCAGCGCCACGCTGACCGTGAATGACGCGGGCGGCAGCGACGCGCAGGGCGAAGCGCCGCGCTTTCAGGTCGGCCATCTGCTGCGGATCGAGGATGAATACCTGCACGTGCTGGCGGTCAACACGGACAGTAACAGCCTCACGGTGCTGCGCGGGGTGAATGGCACAACCGCCGCCGCCCATGAGCAAGGGGCAGCGGTCGAAATTTACCAGCCGCCGCTGGATGTGGAGATGCTCTGCCTGCGCTGGGCGCAGTGGCTTTATAAAGAGCCGGATAACCGTGCCTTCAGCGCCGCGCCGTCGTCGCTGACCGGGGCGCTGGCCGGGCTGCGACGGGAAGGAGTCAGCAGTTAGGGGGTTTCCCAGCCTCTCAGGTACGCCTCCACCGAGGCGGTGAACGCCGCGCCCAGGTCGCCACCCCGGCGAAGCTGCCCGGCCAGTTCCAGCATGATGAAGCCGTGAATCAGCGCCAGCAGCCCACGCAGCGCGGTTAACGCCGCTTCCTCACCGCTCAGTTCAGCCATGAGTGCCTGATAAGGCAGCACGGCCTGTTCCAGCGCGCTGCTGTTGGGGCGTATTTCGGGGATGGTGTTGGTATAGGCCAGCCCGTAAGCCACCGGGTGCGCGTGGGCGTAGGCGCGGTAGGCACGGGCGACGGCCATCGCGCGCGTGTGCGCGTCGCCGGGCGCTTGCAGCGCTGGAGCCAGCGCTGCGAACAGGGCGGTAAAGGTCGCCTCGTTGACCGCGCGCAGCAGGTCGGTCTTGTTGGCGACGTAGCGATAGAGGGACGGCGTTTTGACCCCTAAACACTTCGCCAGAGTGTTCACCGAAAGCTGCTCTACGCCCTCGGCTTCGATCAGGTCAACAGCGGCCTGTACCACAGCCTCACGGTTAATTTTCGCCGGAAAGGGACTCATGATTACACCCGTTGAAAATGCGTGTCTTTAAAGCCGCTGGCGTACTTCAGCCCGTAACCGAGCGTGCGATCCATGCCGATATGCGCGGCCCAGACGAGCGCCAGCGACACCCCGGTATGCCAGCCCGCCGCCAGCGCGACCAGCGCCAGCGTGATCGGCAGTGCGTAGGTGTGGACGATGTTGTACACCGCCGCGCCCGTGCGCGGGTTCGCCAGATAGCCGAGCATCCCGAGATCGGGCGTGAACAGCAGCAGCAGAAAGGCGACCCATGCGCCGCTTTGCTGGCTGTAAAGTGCCACCGCGCCTACCAGCACCGCCAGCCCTTCAAGGCTGAGCAGTAGACGTGGCAGGCTGGTTCCGTGTGCCTGTGTCATGGTTTGAGAGGGTGTTGCTGCCATTTTTTTACCTCGAAGACTGATACAATTCATGTGTAGACTAACTATATTAGTCTTGGTCGTGTTTGTCAAGAGAGTCAGCGAAAGGAGTTTCTTATGCCCCTATTCCGTACCGCACTGGCGAACCTGGCCGCGCTTGTCGTGCCGGGGGTCAGCCACAACTACGACCTCGACGCTGTGCCGGACGAACTGAGCCGGGCGCAGCTTCCGGCGCTGCTGGTGCTGCCCGGCGAGACACAGGAGGACGCGCTGTTCCGCGAGCGCGGCCACGGCTTTCAGGCCATCGCCTTCAGTCAGGGCGCGCGCACCGTCACCTACACGCTCACGCATCTGCTGCTGGTCGCCCCGGTGAGCGGCGGCGCGGGGATGCGCTCGCATCTGCCGGGGATGATTGACCTGATAGACGAATACTTCGCCGCGCTGGGGGACGATGTGATGCTGGGCGGCGAACTGCTCGAACCCGCGCGGGTGAGCGTGGAGCCGGGGACGTTCACGCATGGCGCGGTGGTCTATCACGGCTGCGCTTTCCGCCATACATGGGTGATGGAGGTCTAGGCGCATGGCGATCACCTATTCGGTCGGCGTGGATGGCGATGATGACGGCGTGATCGGCTGGGGCGACTTTGACGGCGACGACTTCACGCAGGTGGTTATCGCGCTGGAATGGCGGCTGGGGCTGGCACAGCCTTACGACAGCATGGCCGCGCTTTCGACAGCGACCGTCACCCTGCGTAACCAGAGCCGCCGCTTTTCGCCAGAGGCAAGTGTCTCCCCCTTGCAGCCCGGCAGGACGTTACAGATCAGGAGTCACGATGGCGTGACAGAGCGCGTCCACTTTACCGGCATGATCCAGCGGGTCGAGCCGCTGGCGGGCGATCAGGGGCAGCGCAGCGCCGTGATCCACGCGCAGGGCGCGGAAGCACAGTTGAGCCAGCACCGCGTCCGCCTGCCGCCGCAGGTCGGCCAGCGCGCCGATCAGGTCATCAACGCCGTGCTGGACGCGGCCCCGCTGCGCCGTCGGGTACTGGCTGGCCGCTGGGTTTTGGGGCTGGCCGGGTACAGCGAACTTGGCACCAGTACCCGCCTGCCAGACATCACCATCCCCCGGTCGCTGGAAGCAGGCCGTTCCACCTTCGCTTATGTCGGCGACACGTGGCACACAGGCATCGCGGCCAGCGCGGCGATTGGCGAAATGGCCGAGGCCGAGCGCGGGCGCTTCCTCATCAACCGCGCGGGCGAAGCGGTGTTTTATAACCGCCATCACCTGCTGCTGGATACCCACGCGCAGGCGGCCTTCAGCGATGATATGCGCGGCCTGCATTACGCTTACGGCGAAGAAGTCGTCAGCCGCGTACAGGTCAACCTGATTCCGCGCAGCATTGGCGCTCAGGGGTCGGTGCTGTGGCGGCTGGAAAACGCGCAGGCGGTGTCTGCGGCATCCACACAGCGGCTTATCGCCCGCTTTCGGGATGAGGACAAGCGCCCTGTCGGCGCGCTCAGCCTGACGCAGATCATGCCGGGGGTGGATTATCAGGTCAACACACAGGCGGATGGGGCGGGGAACGACCTGACCGCGCGGGTGACGATCAGCGTGATTGAGGCGAGTTTCAGCGCGGCGGTGCTGGAGATCCGCAACGCCAGCCGTCGTGATGTTTTCGTGCTGCCCGGTCTGGAACTGCGTGGTACACCCGTGCTTCACGGCGACCCGGTCACGGTGGAGCAGACCAGCCTGTACGCGCAGGCGTTTTACGGCTCCAGCACCGTCAGCCTTGACCTGCCCGCGCTGGATTCCATCGAACAGGCCGACCAGATCGCGCGGTTCGAGCTGGCGCGGCGCGAGAAGCCGCGCGGCGTGGCGCGGGCGCTCACGCTGGACGCGCACCTCCACCCACAGGCGGCGCTGGCGCTGACCCTGTTCGACCGTATCACCCTCACCGAAACGCAGACCGCCCACAGCGCCGCTTACTTCATCGTGGCCGAAGCGCACCGCGTGGATCATGGCGGCGCGCGCCATCACGTCACATGGACGCTGGAAAGCGCCAGCGCCAATACCTTCTGGCTGCTCGGCCAGCACCGTCTGGATATGGAAACCGTGCTGGCGTATTAGAGGCATTTTCCCCCGCACCCCGTAGCGTCCCTGTGGGAGAGAAGGGTCGGGGTTGAGGGGAGAAACAGCCTCATGATCTGCACGAAGTTCATAACGCGCATTTCGTAGGGACGCGCAACAGCGCGTCCATGAGACAGACAACCGTTAATAAGGAGGAACGATTTTATGCCAGCAATATGGACACCGCCCGCAACATGGACGGTCAACCAACTGGTTACTGCCGGGGACCTGAACGAACAGGTGCGCGACAATATGGAGTGGCTTAAAAACCCGCCGATGGGCTTTAGGAAGCTGGACGAGGGCGCGGATTACAGCACGACCAGCACCAGCTTTGTCATTGCGGACATCCTCGTTGGGGCAACGCTGGATGTTGTCGGCGGGAATGTGTTGGTGGGCTTCTCTGGCACAGTGGAGGTGACTGGGACAAATCTTGTTTACCTTGATGTTGTGCGGGCGGGGGCTGGCCGCGTGGGGGGTGACGATGGCATTGTGGTCTGTCGCCGCCAGACGAGCGGCAGCCTGTACCCCTGTTCGTTCACCTACCTGATTACCGGTGTCCCGGCGGGCAGCCAGACCTTCCGCCTGATGTGGAAGGTGAGCGGCGGCACGGCCACGCTCTATGCAGGCGCGGGGACTTCATCCTTTGATGTGCATCCCATGTTCTGGGCGAGGGAGGTGTAAATCATGCTGGATATTGTCATCGAGTTTCACGGTCGCGTGAACGTGGAGGCGCTGGACGAGACGCTGCGAACCGCGCTCGGCGAAGGCTTCGCCGGCCTCACGACAGGCAGTGGCCGGGTGGTGCTGCACGTGGCCGAAAACACGCCGCCAGAGGTCATCGGTCAGGCGCGCGGCATGGTGAGCCGCCATGACCCGACGCAGTTCAGCACACGCCAGCAGGCCGAACAGCAGCGCCGGGCGCGCTTGCAGCGGGCGCGCGAGCAGTATCGCGGCAGCGACCTCGACCCGGCGGTTTTTGACCAGCTTGCGCCAGAGATCGCGCTGCTGGCGCGTAAGGTCGCGTGGCTGGAGCAGGAAATTGCCGACCTGCGCGGCGAGGCATAAACGCCGCAAACAAACACTCATTGCTGGAACAAAGGAGGAACACATGGACAACGATAAATCACTGCGTCGCCCGGTGCTGGATCCGCTGCTGCTGGCGCTCAAGTCGCGCCGGGTGATGGTGGCGTTGTGCGCGCTGGTCGTCGGCGTGCTGACGCTGGCCGTGCCGTCGTTGCAGCCTGTACAGGGCGAGATTCTCACCCTCATCATTACGCTGGCGCTGGCGTTGATTGGCGGTTATTCGGTGGAGGACGCGGCCAGAGCCGCGCGGGAACGCGCCGCGCAGCCGCCGCAGGAAATGCCCGATCTGGTCAAGGACGCGCTCAACGGCATCGTGGACGAGGTGAGCGAACAGCTTTAACCCAAAAGCGCCCCATAAGCGGGGCGCTTTTTTGATTCCAGCAGCTATGTCGTTCTGGCGACCTGTTCGGGTTGGTCTTCCTCCCGCCATGTCCAGGGTGTCCCCAACCGGGGCAGCAGCCAGCGATCCAGCCCCCACCAGCCCGCCACCTTCCACGCCAGAATGAGCAGCAGCGCCCCCAGTCCCAGCAGGGCGTTGGTGCTGGCCGTGCCAGCCATGATGAAGTTCCAGTTCATGAACGCGCCGAAGAACGCCGCGATGCCGACAAACGCGCCCAAAATCAGAGCAATACCGATCAGCGTCTCGCCAACCGAGATCAGCTTGGCGAACCAGACATAAGCCTCGGTGTCCAGCAGGCCTTGAATAAAGCCGCGATACCAGTCGAAAGCAATGGCTGGCCTGCCCCCTTCAGGGACGGCGACAGCGCTCTCCCAGAAGCCCCGCAGCGCCGCGCCGGTCTCCATCCATGCCGGGTTTTGCAGCTTGCCCCAGCCAGAGGTGAGCCAGCTAAGCCCGACCAGCACCCGCACGACCAGCCATACCGGGGCCATGCGCGTATCGCTAAAGAGGAACTTCGCCAACGGCGGGTCTTCGATGCGCCGCCCGCTTTCGGTTCTTACCACATGCTCTGAAGTCATTGCCTGTTACTCCGTATCTTTCGCCCTGTCTGGTAACGACATGCCTTAATGATGCCGTTGGCTCACTCATAAAACGATCATATCCGTACCGTAGGGGCGAAACACCGCTTCGCCCCTTACGAAAATGAATTCGCCAATACCATCCTTAATGGCTATGGTAACAAAGAAACAAACCCCCCACAAATCAAACGCGCGTGACCGCGTAAGGCGAGCCGAAACTTTTAGGCGTTTCTAAGATTAACCCACAAGGCGATGCTGATTCTGGTTAACGCCGCTGCTGGCGCGGCTGTGGCTCTTCGTCTTCCTGCTCGGCCAGCAGGTCGTCCAGACTGAGCTTTTGCAGGCGGCTTTCGGCCATCGTCGCGCGCAGCTCACTGCTGATCTCGCCGTCCTCGCTCAGGTGGCGGCGCACCACCTTTGTCGTGCTTTCTTCCCATTCAAAGTAATGGGTCGCCAGCAGCACGCCGTCGGCGCTCACGCGCAGTTCCCAGTCGTCGTGCATGGCCTGTGCGTCATGCACGGGCAGCCGCGCCGCCGGGGTGATAAGGTTGCGCCCGCGTTCCAGTTGGTGACGGTCTTCGTGAATGAAGATCACCTGCCCGTCACTATCCAGCACCTCAAAGCGGATGCGGCCTACGGCTTTCTGCGGCAGGCGCAGTTGCACGAAGGGTTGCAGGTAGTCAATGTCATCCAGCACCGGGCGCGTGCGGTAGATCATCGGGTCATCATCGCTCTTGAAGGCCATCACGCCGATGTCCGTCGCCAGCACCTTGACGCTCTCCGGGTCCAGCCCGGCTTCTTCTACCGCGCGCAGCGCATGGGTATAAATGCGGTCACGCCCGGCGTGGTCTTCATCATCCTCGAAACGCACCTGCCCGCGCGGGATGGGGCGCGAGGTGCTGGCGGAGTCAAAGCCGCTGTCCCAGGGCATCCGCCGCCCGTCAAACTGGCGCACCAGCATGTAGATGCCGCCCAGCACCAACAGCGTCATGAAGATTCCGCCGTCAGCCCCCAGCGCTGCCGCGCCGATAAGCAGCAGGATTAATCCCAGAGCAATTTCTGAAAAACGGCGGTTCATCAGCGTGACTCCTGACGAGAACTGCTGCCGCGCTGGTCGCGGCGCTGGTTACGCATGAGGTCTTCCAGACTTAACGGCGCTTCATCTTCCGGCTCGACTTCTTCCAGACGCGCGCGCCGGGCAAGGCTGCGCTCACGCTGGTACAGCGACGGGGTGACATGAAAGGACAGCAGCCCCGCCAGCGCGCCATCCACCACCACGCGCAGGTCCCACTCGCCCCCCTGTCCGATCATCTCATTCGTCACCAGCGGCAGATGATGGTCGGCCAGAATGTTCATCTCGCCGTCGCGCAGGTAGGTTTTCATCTCATGCACATACTGCTGCCGTCCGTTGTGATCGGTGATCTCGAAGCGGATGGTGGCATGACGCTCGGCAGCGCTGGGGTCTACATGCAGCGTGACAAACGGGCGCACGCCATCGTCGTCGCCGCTGATGGTGCGGCTCTTTCGCATGACCATGCCTTCCGGGCTGGAGTGCGCGCTGATAAGCCCGATGTCAATCAGCGTTGTGTCGCTGTAGAAGTACGAGCCGCTGCGCCGTTGGGCGCGTTCGGTGGCCTCGCGCGCTTCGGCGCTCATCCGCATTCGCTTCAGCGGGGAACTACGGACATTTTCCAGCACAGCCGTCGGCTGCACCTCCAGCACCGAGGCCGCCAGCGCTACCAGCCACAGCGCGGCCAGCGTCGCCATCACCGGCAGCGAGGCCGCCCCGGAGAGGAACACTACCCCGATCAGCACCGCCAGCACACTTAACCACGCCAGATTTCGTCGTCGAATTCGCATCTCAATAAGCCTGTCAGTTAATCGGCGGGGCGAAAAGCCGCCCTGCTGAATTTACATCATCCGTAGGGACGCGCAACGGCGCGTCCATGGCCCCAAACACAAAACGTCAACCAACAACCCCTAGTCTATCATTAAATATACGTCAAAAGTACAGACACGGTTGCACGTTTTAGCTTCTTTGCGCGGCGAGGGTGTGCGCCAGCGCCGCCCATTCTTCCAGCGTCAGCGTCTCGGCGCGGCGGCGTGGGTCAATGTCCGATTGTTCCAGCAGCATGGTGGCTTCCTCGGTCTTGATGCCCAGCCCGCCGCCGAGCGAGTTCTTCAACTGCTTGCGCTTCTGGCTGAAGCCGGCTTTGACCACCCTGAAGAACGTTTTCTCGTCCGGGACGCTGACAGGCGGCTCGTCGTACACGTCCACGCGCACCACCGCGCTGTCCACATTCGGGCGCGGCCAGAAGGTCGCGGGCTTCAGGCGGTTGATGATGCGCGTCCTGCCAAAATACTGAATGCCCACCGCCAGTTGGTTCATGTCGTCCGGCGTGGCGACCATGCGCTCCGCCACTTCCCACTGCACCGTCAGCACCAGACGGCGCGGCTTGTGGTCGGCCTCTAAAAGCTGGCTGAGGATCGGCGTGGTGATGTAATAGGGCAGGTTGGCGACCACCACGTATTCATCCGGCCAGATGAGCGCTGGTACGTTCACGGTAAGGATGTCCTGATAGATCACCCACACGTTAGGGTACGGCGCAAGCTGATCGTCCAGCACAGGCTTCAGCCGCTCGTCCACCTCTATGCAGATCACGCGCTTCGCCACCGCCGCCAGATGCTCTGTCAACGCGCCCGTGCCGGGGCCGATCTCAAGCACGGTGTCGTTAGGGGTCAGTTCCGCGCTGGCGGCGATTTTTTCCAGCGCGCCGGGGTCATGCAAAAAATTTTGCCCCAGGCTTTTCTTCGGGGCAATCTCGTATTCGTCGAGCAGGGCTTTAGGGTTCATTTTCGCTGACCTCCGGGACTTATTGGACGAAATATTTAAAGCACAGAGATCACAAAGAAAAGCTAACAATCGCTCTGTGCCTTCGTGTGCTGGCGGTTCAAACTCACTCACTCGGCAGGATGTAATCAATCTGTGCCGGGACAGGCGCGAGCAGGTACACATCCACCCAGCGCGACCACGATACCCAGTCCTCATCGGAGTAGCCCAGATCAATCCGCAGCCGCCGGGTGAGCGCGCCCGTATCCGCCATTTTGCCGATGCCGTACCCCGGCACATAGACCTCGGTGCCGTAAGGCAGCACGTCCGGGTTAGAGCCGACAATGCCTTTTCGAAGGGTGTCGCCTGTCGCGGTGATGTTGTCGCCGCCCAGCGCCGCCGGGTGGTAGCTGGTGGCGTACATGCGGATGCGCCGCCAATACTGGCGCGGGCCTTCGGGCGTGTCTATGCTGCGCAGCACGACGTTGGTGCCGTAAGCGATCACCTCGTTCATGGCTTCCTGCGCCACGCGCGTGTCTTCAACCGTCCGGCTGATCTCGATGCCGTTTTCATAACGCACACGAATACTGGTCTGGATCACGCCGTTCTGCCCCGCCTGCGCCAGTTGTATCTGGTCAAGCTCGAGGCCAGCGTCCGCCTGATAGACGGTTTCATAGGGCTGTACCGTTTCCTCCACGATCACCTCCTCCCGCGCGCGGATCACGCGGATACGCATCCCGCCGCGCACCCGCACATCGGTGTCCGGCACGCTGTAATCCAGCCCCACCAGCGCCAGCCCGGCGCTTGCCAGCGCGTCGCCCACTGTTACGCCTGCCACGCGCGTTTCCAGCGTCACGCCGTCGGCGATGATTGTCACCGGGCGCGAACGTTCAATCATAATCGTCATGTCCGCGCTGAGGGGCGTATGCGACTCCGGCGTGACGGTATCCGCCGCGTAAAGGGTGATGCCCGCGTCGAACAGCGCTTCGCCAACCGTGTCGCTGGTGGTCTCGACGCTAAGCTGGCGGCCAGCGTCGTCAATCGTCACCGTCAGCGCCCGCCGGATGGTGATCTGGCTGGCTGGCACAGGCCAGTCTGTCAGGCTTGCCTGCGTGGCTTCCGTGCCGTCCACAAAGACGCGATCCTTGCCGGCAAGGCTTAGCCCGGCGCTGTGCATGATGTCTGTCGGGTTGGTGAGATGGGTGCGGTAAATGCGTGACTGGCCGTCCACCGTCAGCGTCACGCTGCGCGACCTGACCACTTCAATGTGCAGGTCATCGGTGATCGGCGTGTTGAGCGCCGGTGTCACCATATCACCTTCAAGAAGCGCGATGCTCATATCGCTGAGCAGGGCGCTGACCGTGCGCGCGTAGGTCATGGCGATGCGGGTGCTGCCGTCTGCCGTGACTGTCACCGGATGGGCTTTCGACTGCTCCGCCAGCCAGTTGAACGCGACCACGCCGCACGTCAGCGCGGCCACCCCGACGACCAGCGCCAGCCCCAGCAGCACCAGCGCCCGGTGTGGGCGGTTGTCGCGGATGATGAGTACAGGTTGCGTATCGTCTTCAAAGGGGGGTGGGTTCAGTGCCACAGAATGTTTTTCCTCAGTGGACTGATAAGAAAGCTGCTGCCAGTGTACTCAGGCCGGGCTTGCCCATGACACCCAGGAGAAACACCTTAGCGCTGCTTCCTCTCGGACCTGACGCGATTCGGTGGTCCTGCCGCATAGGACCCGGTCTGAGTAGACCAGCAACAGCTTTATACGAGGTTTTATCTTACATGGAGACAGGGGTTTAATCAAGCCAAAACCCGCCGTGTGGCGGGTTTTGTTAAAAATGTTTTAGCAAAAGCTGGAGTATTTTTACCAAAATTTAATCTTGCTCTCAGTATAGAGAGTCCCAAAAAATTTGTCAAGGCATTCGCAGGAATTGACCGGGAATTTGTGCAGATTAGCTTAATTGCGCCTTTTTTCTCTATCAGGCGGGCAGTATTGTGTGCCACCGGGCTATTCCTCTAGCACGGGCAGGTCAGCCACATCGCCGCGTGCCTCCACCAGCGAGGCGCTGATCCAGCCGATTTCTCCGTTCACGGTATGCACCTTCCACCACGTGTTATCGGCGCTGCGGCCAAGCGCCTGCATACAGGTCGCCGCGCCAGCAGTGGTGACAGCCAGCGAACTGGTCGTCGGCGCGCTGCGGATGTTCACCCGCTCGAAGCCGAGGACAAACACGGTCGGCGCGCGCGGCGCTGGTGGCGCGGGGTCTGCATAAAGCGGCTGCCAGTATGGGGCGCGATCATCGTAGGTGTTCTCTGTCAGCGCGGTCAGTGTGCCGCTCTGCAAGTCCACCAGCATAATTTCCTCGTCACCAGTCAGCAGCGACGTAAAGGCGATTTTTGTGCCGTCCGGCGACCATGCCGCGTCGCCCGCCGTAAGCTGGCTGAAGGTGACGCTGATGTCGGCGATATGCTGGATGTTACCGCCGTCCGCGTCCATGATGTAAACAGCGGCGTTCTCCTGCAGGTCGCCCGTGAAGGCGATCTGTGTGCCATCTGGCGACCATGCCGGGTGCCATGCGTTCACGTCCTCTGCGGTCAGGCGGCGCACGTCGGTGCCATCACTGCCCATGACATAAACGCCCCAGTTCCCGCCCAGATTGGAGGCAAAGGCGATCTGTGACCCATCTGGCGACCAGTTAGGCTGGATCGTCAGCGGCGCGCCCAGATCGGTCAGCCGTCGGCGGCGAGTGGTGTCGTTGAAGTCCATCACCCAGATTTCAACCGTGCCGTCTTCATCCGAGCCAAAGGCGATCAGCGTGTTATCCGGCGAAACCTCTGCGCCGCGTTCCTGAATGTCGTTATCGGTGATGCGGCATACGTTTTCGCCGTTCGCGTCCACAATCACCAGTTCCTGATCGCCATAGGCTGAGCGCACAACGTTAAAAATCACCTGTCGCCCGTAATCAAACCATGAGGGGATGAATTTGTTCCCCGCCCCGGTCACGAGCGGGCGCGGCTTGCTGCCGTTAGCCTCCATCACGTACAGGTCAAACTGATTCCCCGGACGCGACATATAGACGATCTGGCCGTTGCCCGCCAGCGGCAGGGGCGTGATGGTTGGCGCGGGCCTGTCCGTCGGTGTCGGCGTGTCCGAAGGCGTGGCGGTCAGCGTCGGCGTTGTGGTGGGTGTGTCCGTCGGGGTCGCGCTGGCGGTCTGGGTGGGCGTGGCCGTCGGCGCGGGCGTGTCCGTTCGGGTGGCTGTCACCGTCGCCGTAAAGGTCGGCGTGTGGCTGGCTGTGGGCGATGGCGTGTCGGTGGCGGTATCCGTCGCCGTTGGTGTGCTGCTTGGCGATGGTGTAGCAGTGGCGGTCGGCGTACTGCTTGGCGATGGCGTTCGGGTCACAGTCGCCGCCTGCGCCACGACGCGCTCTGTCGCGGTCGCGCTGGGGCTCGGCGTGACCGTCGGCGCAGGGGTGCGCGTCGGGAAAGGCGTATCGGTCGGCGTGTCCTCCGGCGCGGCGACCACAGGCAGCCCGTTCAGGTCGCCCGCGAATTCGAGCAGCAGCGGCGAAGGCGCGACCCAGCCTTCTCGTCCGTCTGGCAGCAGTATCTGAAACCAGTTGCCGTTGGCGCTTACGCCGATGACCTGTACGTTATCCCCGGCGGCCAGCGTGGTCATTTCGGTATAAGCCGTCCCCGGCCCTTCGCGCACCGTGACCGCGCGCAGCGGTCGCGCTTCCGGCGCAGACAGCACCTCAGTAGCGGTTGGCGGATTCTCCGAGGTGGGCGCGGTCAGCGCGGCCTCGGTGATCTCGTCTGTCGGCGTAGGCGTGGCGCTCGGCGGTGCCAGCACCACCTCCGCGCCGCGTGCCAGCGCGGTCTGGGTGATGTTCAGCACCACCTGAGTAAGCTGGCGCTCCAGGTCATCGGGCGGGCGCTGGTTGCTGAGGAGCAGGGCGAATACGATCACCAGCAGCGCTGCGGCCAGCCCGCCCACCCACAGCAGCGGATTGCCCCACCATGCGCGCGGGGTGCTGCCTGTCGGCGCGGGGGTCAGCACGGGGGCGGGCGTGAACTGCACCGGGGTAACTGTGGGCGCGTCGTCGGGCAGGGTGGACATGGCGCGGGCGGGGGTCACCTCGCGCACAGGCATCTGATAGGTAAAGAACTGGGTGGATTTTTCGTCCGTCCCGCTGATGGCTGCGGCAAAATCCTCGGCGAAGTGCCGGATGGTCATGTAACGGTCTTCCGGCTGTTTAGACATCGCCCGCTGAAGCACATCCGTCACCGCCGCCGGGACTTCGGCGCGCAGCACCTGCGGCGGGGTGGGCGTTTCGTGCAGGTGCTTGTGCATCAGCCCGTAAGGCGTGGCGGCCTTAAAGGGCAGGTCGCCCGTGAGCAGGATGTAGATCAGCACGCCGAGCGCGTACTGGTCTACCGCCGGGGTGATTTCCTCGCTGCGCCACTGTTCCGGCGGCATATACGAGGGTGTCCCCATCGTCACGCCCGTGTTGGTCATCTGCGAGGTGACTTCCAGCAGGCGCGCGATGCCGAAGTCCACGATAAAAGCGCTGCCGTGCTGGTCGAACATGATATTGCTGGCTTTGATGTCGCGGTGGATGACCCCCTGACTATGGGCGTAATCCAGCGCGCTTGCCACCTGGCTCAGCAGGCGCGAAATTTCCTTCAGCGCGGGCAGCGGCTGGCTGGCGGCCCGGCGCTGGTTGATGCGCTGTTCCAGCGAGCCGCCTGTCAGCAGGCGCATCACCACGTAACTGATGTCGCCCTCGCTGCCGAAGTCGTGGATGGGGACGATATGCGCGTGTTCCAGCGCGGCGGCGGTGCGCGCCTCGCGGTAGAAGCGGCTGCGGTATTCCTGCTGACCGACGAGGTTAGGGGCCAGCACTTTAATGGCGATCTCGCGGTTGAGGGTTGGCTGGTAGGCGCGATAAACAGCGGCCATACCCCCTGTACCGAGCAGGTCACGGATTTCGTACTGTCCCAGTTTTTGTCCACTCAGGTTATTGATATTCACGCCGCACGCCCTGCGCCTGTTCCAGCTACGTGGGTACGATGTCTGCTGATGACCAGTATAGTATGTCCCCTGCTGGCGCGCCAGCCTCACAGAAGTACCCAAAAGTATTGCAAAAAGTGTTGCTTTGGGGGATTGGAGGAAAGGTAGGATGTGTGTTATAAATTAAGCAAACGCTCACCTTTATAAAGGTAGTTGCTGTGAAGCCACGCCTGATTACCCCGGCTCTTGAGAACTGTACTGAAGAAGTCTACAGCGAGGCCGAGAGTTTTGTCCTCTCCGCGCTGAACGCGCTTTCCGCGCATGTCGCCATCCTTGATGAAAGCGGCGCGATCTTACAGGTCAACAACGCCTGGCGCGACTACGCCCGTGATAACGATTATCCCGATACCAGCTATGGCGTAGGGTTGAATTACCTCGACGTGTGCGAAAGAGCCGCGCTGAACAACTCGCACGATGCCACCGCCGTCGCGCGCGGTATCCGCGAGGTGATGGGGCGGCAGCTTAACGAGTTCTATCTGGAATACCCCTGCCACAGCCCGACAGAACGCCGCTGGTACGTGGTGCGCGTGACGCGCTTCGACTGGTACGACACCATCCGCCTGATTGTGGCGCACCAGAACGTGACCGAACTGAAGCGCGTGCAGATCGAACTGGAAGAAAGCCGAACACGCATACAGGCCATTCTCGACAACGTGGTGGATGGCATCGTCACGCTGGACAACAACGGCATTATCCAGACAGCAAACCCGATGGCCGAGCAGATTTTCCAGTACGGCCCCGGCGAGATGGCGGGCAGGAATATCGAAGACCTCATCGCCCCGGAGTATCATCTGGCCGATCACGGCTACACGTCCGAATTCATGGCCTCGTTCAACCGGGTAGGGCATGAGATTCTGGGCAGGCGGCGCGACAGCACCCTGTTTCCTATGTATATCGCCCTCAGCCGCACCGAGATCAATCACCGTCCGATGTTCACCGGCATCGTACAGGACATCACCGAACGCAAACGCCTTGAGGCGGAGATTATCGAGCGCGAACGGCTGGTGGTAGCGCTGGATAAAGAGCGCGAAGTACGCAAGCTGAAGGATCGCTTCATGTCCATGATGTCGCATGAACTGCGTACCCCGCTGGCCTCTATCCGGCTGGCGAGTGACATGCTAAAAAAATATGGCGACCGCGCCACCGAAGAAGAGAAGCGCGAGTCGATTGAAAATATCGAGGCGCAGGTGCGCTATCTCTCCGAACTCATCAGCGATGTGCTGACGATCAGCAAGACCGAGTTCATGGCGCAGGACCTGAAGCTGGAAACTTACGACCTTGAGACTTATCTGCGCGACATCGTTGAAGAACTGGAATGGACTTACAGCGCCACCCATCAACTGGTGTTTAGCGGCATGGGGCGGCGCGTGGAAGCCTGCATTGACCGCCGCCTGCTGCGCCATGCCTTTAACAACCTGCTGACCAACGCCATCAAATACTCTCCGGCGGGCGGGCAGGTGCAGCTAACGCTCTCGCTTGAAGGCGGCGAGGCGGTGGTGCGCGTTTCCGATGAGGGCATCGGCATCCCGGCGGATGACCTGCCGCGCCTGTTCGAACCGTTCCAGCGGGCGGCGAATGTCGAGACGTTTCAGGGGACAGGGCTGGGGCTGGCGATCACCAAGCAGGTGGTGGATGTCCACAAGGGCAGCATCGAAGTGACCAGCGAGGTCGGCACAGGCACGACCTTTATCGTGCGCCTGCCTATCCAGACCAACGCCGAGAGTAATGGGCATCACGCGGGTTGAGATGACCTTCAGCATCGCCCGCCGCGCTGCGGGTTTTAGCCTGTGGTGCCTGCTCGTCGCGCTGTGCTTCGCGCCGCCGCTCTCCGCACAGCAGCAGGAAGATACAGGGGTGGCCTACGGCGCGACGCTGACCGGACGGCTGACCAACGCCAACCCGCGCGCGGTCTATTACTTCGAGGGGCTGCGCGGCGAGGTGGTTTCGATCGGCCTGCGCGTGACCGATGGCGACCTCGACCCGGTGCTGACCGTGCTGGACAATCGCGGGCGTTTGGTCGCCACGCTGGACGATCATAAGGGCAGCCGCATCCCCAGCATCCCGGCACTGACCCTGCCGCAGACCGACCGTTACTATGTCGTCGTCGGGCGCTTCGGTTATGCGCTGGGCAGCACGGCGGGCGGCTTTGAACTCAACATTAACCGCGTCAGCGTCAGTTCCGCCAGCGGCAGCCAGCTTCGTTATGGCGACAGCATCATCAACCGCATTGACGACATGGAGCCACAGTTATACTACAGCTTCCGCGCGCAGCAGGGCGACATCGTGAATATCCGAATGCGCCGCGTGTCCGGTGATCTGGATGCCTACCTTCAGGTGGTGCAGGTGCGCGATGGCAACGCTTACGTCGTGGCCGATAACGACGACCTGCTGGGCGCGGCGGTGCCGTTTGACGCGGGCATCGAAGGGCTGGTGATCGAAGAGAGTGATACCTATGTTATCGTCGCCTCGCGTTATGGGCAGGCTTCTGGCCGGAGCAGCGGCAGCTTTGTCCTGTCGCTGGAGGAGGCGGAGGACAGCGGGCTGGGCAATTCGGTACAGGCCCCCTACCCGCTGCAAATCGGCGACAGCGTGGACGGCGAACTGACAGGCGGGCAGCACACGCGCTATTACCGCTTCGAGGCGCGCGCCAACGACCTCATCAGTGTGCGGATGGAGCGGCTGGGCGGTGGGCTGGATTCGTTTGTGGTGCTGGCCGACGAGGCGCTCAACCAGCTTGCCAGCGATGACGACAGCGGCGGCGGCCAGAACGCGCTGATCGCGCAGTACCTCATCCCGGCGGACGGCACCTATTACATCCTCGCCACCCGCTTCGACCGCGAACAGGGAACCACCAGCGGCACGTACCGCCTGCAACTGCAAAGCCTCGGCAACGCCTTCGACGATGTGCCAGAGGGCGTACTGCGTATGGCTTATGGCAGCACTACCACAGGCTACATTGACGGCCTCAAGCCAGAGGCGCTGTATGCCTTCTGGGGGGTAGAGGGGGATGTCGTGACGGTTTCGATGAACCGGGCCGATGGCAACCTCGACCCGCTGGTGAGCATCCTGAACAGCGGTTTACAGGTGGTCGCCAGCGATGACGATGGCGGCGGCGACCGCAACGCGCGGATCGCGGGTTATCGCCTGCCCGCCACTGGCACGTATTACATCCGCGCCGGGCGCTACAGCGGCGAGCCGCCGGGCGACCCGAACACCTTCGGCAGTTACATTCTGGTGCTGGCGAAACGGGTGAATTAGGGGGTGAGGTCTAACACCGCAGAAGCGCCCCTGTCAGGTTGGCCCCGGTCCGCCCGCTAATGCCGCTGATGTCCTGCCACAACAGCCCGACCTCGACCCGCCACAGTGCATCCACGCTGGCCGGACACGGCAGGCTGTAGAAAACGATCATGTGATACTGTGGGTAGAAGTCCGCCACCTGTAGCATCTGGCTGCCCAAAGAAGCCCGGCTTGTCCACGCAGGCCGCCCCAGCAGCAGCCGCGCATCGCCCAGCCGTATGTGCGTCATGATTTCCACGCTGGCAACCCGCCCATGACTGCTGAACCACAGCGTGTTGGAATTCGTTTCCTGAATCAGCGGCGGGCGCTGCGCCGACCATCGCCAGTTCGCGGTGTAGATGTCGTAAAGGCGCTGGTCTATCGCGGCCACCCAGGGATGCGCCCGCAGCAGGGCAAACGCTTCTTCGATAGAAGTGTCATCGGGGCGGATGCCCTGCCAGCACGGCGCGGGACAGTTCGCAGGCGGGAGCAGCAGCGCCCGCGCCGCTTCGTTCTCGTAAGGCTGCGCGCGGACAAGGCCAATCGCCAGCGTGAACAGCGCGGCCAGCAGGATGATGAGCTTAACGAGTTGGGCGGTCAGCATTTTTCAGATCGTCGGCGAACTGGCGCAGGGCGGCGCGCTGGCGGCGGTTCGGCCAGATGAAAGGCCGCTGCCTGCGGATGGTCTCCCATGCCTGCTCCGGCGTTTCCCCGGTGCTGACCAGATAAGCGGCGGCCATCGTGGGCGCGCGCCCGACCCCGACCGCGCAGTGAACATAGACCGCGTCGCCCGCGCCGATGCGCTCGGCAATAAAGCGCGCGCCTGCCTTCAGGTCGTGCTGCGAGAGGGCGGTGTTGTCTTCGGTGGGCAGGTGCAGGTAATGCTCGCGGGCGATGCCAGCCTCGGCATCGTCAAATTCGCGGCGCAGGTTGACGACGCTGTGGATGCCGCGCTCGTCCATCCCGTCCAGCGCGGGCGGCCAGTGCTGCCCGCCGACATAAAGCTGCGGTGTGATCTGGCTGTAACGCCAGACCGGGATGCCTGTCAGCCGCCGCGTGAGCTGGTCGTACACGCGCAGCCCGACGATGGGCAGCGGGCGCTTGCGTATCCAGTCCCACGCCATCCGCAGCCGCGACTTTGTACGCTCTCGCGGCGGGGGGCGCTCCTCCAGTTGTTCCAGATGCTCTAAATCCATCGTTAAAAGTCATCCAGCGTCAGGCTGGCTGAACTGCGCTTGCGCTTCACCACCCGGTAAGCGACGCTCAGGTCATCGCGGCCTTTGGTCCTAGTGGGGGTAAAGGCCGCGCACTCGAACTGGTCTTCCACCAGTTGATAAGTCGCCGCGCTGATGATGATCTCGCCGCCGCTGGCGTTGCTTTCCAGAATTTTGCTCAACTCCGTCGCCTCGCCGATGGCCGCGAATTCCTTGCGCTCCGGGCTGCCCACGTTGCCCAGCATCGCCATGCCCGTGTGAATGCCCACGCCGTAAGACAGGCGCTGCTCGTCTGGCAGGAATTCGTGCAGCGCGTGCAGGTCGTACATCAGGCTCATCGCCGCGCGGACAGCGCGCACCGCGTGGTCGGGCTGGGGGTGAAGCTGGGTGTTAAACAGCCCTGTCACCGCGTCGCCCATGAACTTATCCACCACGCCCTCATACAGGTTGATGGCATCGCTGGCAAGCGAGAGGTACTGGTTGATGATACGCATCAGCACTTCCGGTTCCAGCATTTCGCTGTAGGTGCTGAAGCCGCGCACATCGGCGGAGAAAGCCGTAATCAGCCGTTCCTCGTCGCCGATCTCGGTCATATCCAGCGCGCGCAGGTTCTTCACCAGCGCGGGCGGCAGGTAGCGGCTGGCTTCCTGCACCTGCTCCTGTCGCTGCCTGCTCTCGGTCATGTCGTCCAGCACCAGCGTCATGCCCTGTATCTGGCCGGTGTAGTCGCGCAGCGGGCTGATAATCACGTTCCAGAAGCGCTGGCTGCCGTTATCAAGCACCGGCTCCAGCTTGACCAGTTCCGGCGCGCCCGCTTGCTGCACCCGTTCCACGATGCTCCTGAAGCCGCCGTTGATGGACGCGGGCAGCACGTCGTAGAGCGCCTGACCGATCATTTCGTCTGGCGGCTGGTTCAGGATCACCTCGGCCACCGGGTTGCAGGTGTTGATCTGCCCCTGCATATCCACCACGATCACCCCGCTGGCGATGGACTCCAGAATATTGGAGATCATCTCGCTGGTGTCCTTCACCTCGGCCAGCCGCACCCGCGCGGATTCGTAAAGCTGCGCGTTTTCGATGGCGACCGCCGCCTGATTAGCAAAGTCCGTCACCACGTCCAGATCATTCTGGTTGAACACGCCCGCCATAAAGCGGTTGTCGCAGTACACCACGCCGATGATCTCGCCGCGCGTTTTCAGCGGCACCGCGATAATGCTGCGCAGCGCGTTGGCGACGATGCTCTCGTTGCCCTGATAGCGCGGGTCGCTGCTGGCGTTGCTGGTGAGTTCTGGCTGGCCGCTGGCCGCCACCTGATTCACAATCGTGCGGCTGACGGTAAAGCGGCTCTCGCTGAGCTGCCCCTGATCAATCCCGCGCGAGACGGTGGCTTCCAGCGCGTCGGTCTGGCGGTTCTTCAGCATGATAAAGCCGCGCTCTGCCCCGGTAAGCTGGATCACGCGATCCATCACACGCTCCAGCACTTCGGAAGTGTCCAGCGACGAGTTGACGAGCGCTGTGGTTTCTGCCAGCGCGCGCAGACGGCGCAGTTCGGTCTGCGAGGTGGTGGTCTGCTGCGACAGCTTATCCAGCCCTTCGTTCAGCGCCTTCAGGCTTTGCAGCGCGTTGGGTGGCAGGTTCATGCCGCGCTGGCGCAGGATGTCCTGCTGCGTCCTGAGCAGTTCTGACAGTTCATCCACGCGCTTGACAAGCTGGCGCGCCTGCTGCTGTGAAGAATGGTCGTCGGAAACGGTGTTAATGCGGGCGGTATCTTCAAACGTCATGATGTAAATACCTCATAAATGCGGGTCTTTTGCTGGCGACCCTTGACCTGAATGGCTTCCCGTTCTTCACAGCGCACACCTTGCAGGAAGCCCGGCGCGTTGTGCTGGCGCATGTGTGCCAGTGTGTCTTCGCTGATGATGATCTGCCCGCTGGCCGCGTTTTCTTCCAGCCGCTTGGCGAGGTTGATCGTGTCGCCGATGGCGGTGAAGTCGCGGCGGTTGAGGCTGCCCACGTTGCCCAGCGTCGCCACGCCCGTATGAATGCCGATGCGGTAATGATGCGGGTCGGGCTGGATGCCCAACTGCTTATACAGGCGCAGGAAGGCTTCGCGCATCGCCAACGCGGCCTGCACGGCGCGGGCGGCGTGGTCGGCACAGGGGGAAAGCTGCGAGTTAAACAGGCCCATCACCTCATGCCCCATGTACTTGTCAATCACGCCCTGCGCGTCGTGGATGCAGTCCGAGGCGACGGTCAGGTGCATGTTGAGCAGTTCCATGATCTGCTGCGCGCGCAGCCCGGTAGGGAAGGATGACAGCGGGCGCACTTCCACGAAGATACAGGTCACTTCGCGCCGTTCTCCGCCCAGTTCCAGATTGGCGATGGTGGTGATGTTGTCCACCATTTCCGGCGGCAGGTAGCGCCGCAGCGTGCTGAGGATGGCCTCGCTCTCGCGCTGTTCGGTCAGGTCGTCTATGACCAGCGCCAGCCCGTGCGGGGCCTGCGCGCCCGCGTCTTTGAGTGGGCTGATCTTCACGCTTAACGCCCTGCGCCCGCGCTCCGCGTCGTCCAGTTCCATACTGACGGCGCAGCTTTCGTGCTTCTCGTAGACCGTCAGCAGTTCATTGGCGAACTGCTGCTCGAAGCCGGGCAGCATGTTTGCCAGCGGCTGGCCGACCGCGCTTTCATGGTCAGTGTCCAGAATTTGCGCGGCGGCGCGGTTGTAAATGGTGATATTGTGCTGGCTGTCGGTGGTAATTACGCCGCTGCCGATACTCTCGAAGATGTTGTTCATGAACTCCTTGAGTTCGGTGATGGCGTTGAGGTTGGTCTGCACACGGGTAAAAAGGCGCGCGTTCTCGATGGTGATGGAAGCCTGGTTGGCAAACGCCTCCAGCAGATTGCGCTCCCGCTCGTGGAACACGCCGGTACGCAGGCGGTTGTCCACATAGACCGCGCCGATCACCCGGTCCTTCAGTTTGAGCGGCACGCAGACCACCGACCGCAGCGCCAGCCGCGCGATGGTGGCGTTGTTATCGCTGAAGCGCTCATCATCGAAGGCGTTGTCCGTCAGCAGGCCCTCGCCGCTTTCCAGCACTTTTCGCAGGATGCTGCGGCTGCCCTGAAACGTGACCACGCCCTGCTTGTCCTGCTGTTCCGGGTCGTGGGCGATGCGGAACTCCCATTCGTCAGAAAACGGGTTGGCGAGGACGATGTAGCCGCGCTCCGCGCCAGAAAGGTCTACGACGTTCTGAATGGCTTCGCGCAGCACTTCGTCCAGATCAAGCGAGGAGTTGATCTGCTCCGACGTGCCAGCCAGCGCCCTGAGCTGGCTCAGTTCCGTCGCTTCGTTGACCAGCGCCGTTTCAATCGTCGTCAGGTCGCTCTCCAGCTCGCTTAGGGTGTTGAACGTGCCAGCAGGCAGGCTCATGCCGCGCATCTGCAAAATCTGATGCTGGCTGCGGAGGGCGGTTTCGACTTCTTTCACCAGCGCCCGAATACCGCGTACATCGTCGAGTAAGTTACTGGGGGTATCGAGCATGGTTCTTGCTCCAGACTGCGGAAAGAATGCTTTCCATTATATACGCAACTATTTTCGCCTACCTGTCATCAAAGTGTAAATAGGCGTTCCCTCCTTAAGAAAAGCTTCGAAAACACGGCTGTCTAACCTGTAATAAACCCTACCTGAATGCAAGGAAAATGTAAGGCTGACCTGGGCATGTTTAAATTTTCTAACACCCGCCCGGCCTCAAACATCGTACACTTGAGGTAACAGAATGTAACGTGCGAGAAAGCCGGAAGGGGCGGGGATGGTCACGAATACAATTGCAGTGATGCAGCGCGAAAACGCGCGCCTGCAGGCGGAAAATCAGGCGCTTCAGCGTGAACTGGGGACGCTGCGCGAATTCGTCCAGACTCTGCACACGCTGGTAGAGCGCGCCCGCAGCGCCAACGACGCGGCGCTGATGCCCCTGCTGCACGAGATTTTCACCCACGCGCTTGACCTGCTCCACGCGCCGGAAGGCTCGCTGCTGCTGCTGGACGACCAGACGAACGAATTGCAATTTGTGCTGGTACAGGGGACGCTGGGCGAGCAGTTGGTCGGTTATCGTATCCCCGCCGATGAGGGCATCGCCGGGTGGGTCGTGCAGAACGCGCAGGCCGCGCTGGTGCGCGACGTGCGCCGCGACTCGCGCTTCTCTGAGAGCATTGACGAAGCCTTCAAGTTCCGCACACAGTCCATCGCCGCCGCGCCGATCATGGGCGACTCGCGCGTGCTGGGCGTGCTGGAAGCGCTCAACCAGCCGGTGGACGAGCCGTTCTCAGAAACCGACCTGATTCTGCTCAGCCTGTTGTGCCGCTTCGCCGGGGAAGTGCTGGCAGACATCACCCGGTCAAAATCTGAAACCGCGTAACGGTGTTTGAAGCGGGCAGTTTTTTGGCGTAGGCGCAGCAGGCCGCGTCCACGCCGAGCCGCCTGTTACAGCGTGATGTCCCACGCGGCGAGATCGGCCAGAAAGCGATGCGCGGTCAGGTCGAGATGGATCGGGGTGAGGCTGGCGTAGCCGTTATGCACCGCCCATAAGTCCGTCCCTTCCTCGTCCAGCACGCCTGTCGGCTCTGGCCCGACAATGCGGTAAATATCGCCCGCGACTTCCAGTTCGTCGTTGTAAATACGCAGCCCCTGCCGTGTGAGGCGGATGGCTTTCACCGTTGGCCCCGCCGGGACGTTCAGGTTGAGGATGGTGAAGGGCGGCAGCCCTTTTTGCAGCGCCATCGCCACGACCGGGACAGCCGCCCGCGCCGCGACAAGGTAATCGTCTACATGGTTCGCGTCGCGCTGGTCGAGCGAAACGGCGATCCCCGGTACGCCGTGAATGGTGGCTTCCAGCGCGGCGGTCACGGTGCCGCTGTAGGTGATGTCCTGCCCCATGTTGCCGCCCCGGTTGATGCCCGAAACGACGATACGCGGCGGCCACTCGATCAGCCCCAGCCCGGCCAGGGCGATGCAGTCTGCCGGAGAGCCAGACACCGCCAGCGCGGGGGTGCCGTCTTCCAGCGTGGTCTTGCTCACAGGCAGGTCCTGTACCAGTGTCTTTTTGTGGCCGCCGGCGCTCTGGTTGGTGGCCGGGGCGATCACCTGTATGTTGCTGCTTAGCTCACGCATGGCCTGTACCAGCGCCAGAATACCCGGCGCGTGTACGCCATCATCATTCGTGACCAGAATGTACGTCAAGGAAAACCTTCTTCCTGTAGAAATCAAGTGCTTTCAGATTGTACTCCAAAAGCCGGACAGTGGGTAAACCTTCTGGCGTGTCGGCGCTGCTTCTTGACACATTTCCCACTGCCCCGTGCTATACTAATCCGCATTTGATCGTGATAACGAAAACAATGCAAACAGAACGTACTAACGAGCAGTGGTTGGCCGACCTCACCGGATCACCTGCGACACAGACTCAGGCGCTCGAAGACCTGCGGCAGCGCTTGCAGCGGGGTATCTTCTTTTACCTCAGCCGCGAGCGCAGCGACCTCGCCCAGCTTTCCAATCAGGAACTGACGCAGATGGCCGAAGACCTCGCGCAGGATGCGACGCTGCGCGTGCTGGAGAATCTGGACACCTTTCGCGGTGACAGCCGTTTTACCACATGGGCGACCAAGATCGCGGTGCGGGTTGCCATCAGCGACCTGCGCCGGGCGCGTTATAAGGACTTCCGGCTGGATGACCTGACGGCTGACGACGAACTGCTGCCCGTGACCGCCCGCGCCCTGCTGACCAGCAACAGCCACACCCCGGAAAACGCGACCGAGCGCGAGGACGTACTGATGCGGATTGACCGGGCGCTGCGCGAGGCGCTGACCGAACGCCAGTATCAGGCGTTAGAGGCGGTGGCGCTGCGCGGGGTGCCGCTGGAAGTGGTGGCTAAGAAGATGGGGACGAACCGCAACGCGCTTTACAAACTGGTGCATGACGCGCGGCGCAAGCTGCGCGGGCATCTGGAAGCGCAAGGGCTTTCGATGGAGTATATGCTTGATCTGTTTCAGGACTAAGACTGGGTAAGAAACCGGGGCGACTCATCGTCCAGAATACAGGGGTAGAGGATAGGAAATACAGGCTTTATGTCACAGGATCACTTCAATAAACTTTTGCAGTGCATCCTCGCGGCGCACGAAGACGAGGAGATGAGCTGTGCGGCCTGTGCCGATCAGTTCGACTGTCTGGCAGAACAGGTCGCCATGGGGGCAGACATGCACGTACTGCTGCCAGCGGTAGAAAAACACCTCTCCTGCTGTCCCGACTGCCGCGAGGAGTTTGAGGCGCTGGTGAGCATCATCCGCGCCGAAGATAACGGCTTTACTACCACATCCAACAGCTAACAGGCATCATCGAGGTGTTATTATGGCAGTGAATAAGACACGGGTGGCCGTGATCGGCTCTGGCCCGGCGGGGTTGACCGCCGCGCTGTATACCGCGCGCGCCCAGTTAGAAACGGTTGTGTTCGTCGGCAAGCAGTTGGGCGGGCAGATCGCCACCACGCACGAGGTCGAGAATTACCCCGGCTTCCCGGACGGCACCACCGGGCCGGAACTGGTCGAGGCGATGCGCGCGCAGGCCGAGAAGTTCGGCACCCAATATGTTTATGACCTCGTGACCGAGGTGGACTTCAGCAAGGGGACACCGTTCACCATCAAGACCGACGGCGGCGAGGAGTGGCTGGCGGACGCGGTGATCGTCACCATCGGCGCGAACCCGCGCGAACTGGGCATCCCCGGCGAGCGCGAGTACGTCGGGCGCGGCGTGAGCTACTGCGCCACCTGCGACGGCTTCTTCTTCCGGGAAAAGGATATTATCGTGGTCGGCGGCGGCGACAGCGCGCTTCAGGAAGCGCTGTTCCTGACCAAGTTCGGCAGGACAGTCACCGTCGTTCACCGCCGCGACGAACTGCGCGCCGATGTCTCGCTCCAGACACGCGCCTTCAACGACCCGAAGATCAGCTTTATCTGGGACACGGTGCTGAAGGACGTGCAGGCTGCCGAAAGCGGCGTGGTCAACGGCGTAACGCTGCACAACCTCAAGACAGGCGAAACTTATAACAAGCCAGTGGATGGCGTGTTTATCTTCATCGGCTATGACCCCAACAGCAGCGTGTTCACAGGCCAGTTAGCGATGGACGCGGCGGGCTATGTGCTGGTAGACCAGCTTCACCGCACCAATGTTGAGGGCGTGTTCGCGGCGGGCGAGATTCACGACAGCATCTTCCGGCAGGCGATCACGGCGGCGGGCGATGGCTGTAAGGCCGCGCTGACCACCATCAAGTGGCTTCAGGATCGTGAAGACCAGCTTCAGCCGCTCGATAACGCGCTGGCCGAAGCAGGCGATTAACCCGGCGTGTTACGGTGGGCATCACCATGTCCATGACCCTGTAGGGACGCGATACATCGCGTCCGCACCCACAACGACCATTCATGCTTAGGGGCGGGTTTGAAACCCGCCCGTGACACCTCACCCCGCCTGGCCTGCGGCCATTCCCTACACAATGCAAGTCGTTCTATCCGCGCAGACGGCATGGGGGCGCAGCACGCTGCGCCCCTACAAGGTGTATTTTATCGCGCCCACGACCGCAAATACTGGCATCAGGTGGCAACACCTTAACAGTCGGTATAAGCACCAGCCACTATCCCCGCAAGCCATACCCTCCCCTGCGCCTGCAATTGTTGAACAGCCGCCCACATCATGGTACATTCAGGCCAGCACATCACCCAGAAGCAGCGGTTAAGTAAAACGAACACCTTACCAGAGGCAACCCTCATCGCCGCTGTTCTGAACAGAAAGGAGTATTTCCTTAAAAATTACGCCAAAGTGACGCGCATTTAAAACGGATACAGGTCTTTTGGGAAATTAATCGGGTTCATAGGAGGATAAAATTTTGAACATCTCAGTCGTTGTAAACGGACAAACTTATACCGCCGATGTTGAGCCGCGTATGCTGCTGGTGCATTTCCTGCGCGACCAACTGGGGCTGACTGGCACCAAGATCGGCTGCGACACCAGCCAGTGCGGCGCGTGTACCGTCCACCTGAACGGCAAGGCGCTCAAGTCGTGTACGCTGCTGGCGGTGCAGGCCGACGGGGCCGAAATCACCACCATCGAAGGCGTGAGCAACGGCCAACTGCACCCCATGCAGGAGAGCTTCTGGGAGAAGCACGGCCTTCAGTGTGGTTACTGCACGCCCGGCATGATTATGGCGACCACCGCCTTTCTGAAGGACTACCCCAACCCGACCGAAGCCGATGTCCGCGCCCACGCGCTTGAGGGCAACCTGTGCCGCTGCACCGGCTACCAGAACATCGTCGCCGCTGTCATGGATGCCGCCGGGAAGCTGGGAGGGGGTGACTGATGGTGACGCGCTCGAACCGGATTTTCGGGTCGGCCATCAAACGGCGCGAAGACCCGCGCCTGATGACCGGCAAGGCGAAATACACGGGCGACATGCAGCTCCCCGGTATGACGCACATGGCGGTGGTACGCAGCCCTTACGCCCACGCGCGCGTGCTGAGTGTGGACACGACAGCGGCGCGCGATACGCCGGGGGTGATCGCCGTGTTCACCGGGCAGGATGTGGACATGAACGTGCCGTGCGCGTGGCTTGTCCCCAACAGCGACCTTAAAACCCCGGCACACCCGGTGCTGGCGAAGGACAAGGTGCGTTATGCGGGCGACGGCGTGGCGATCGTCATCGCCGAAGATCGTTACATCGCGCAGGATGCCGCCGACATGATCCGCGTGGAGTATGAACCGCTGCCGGTGGTGGTTAACCCGGAGGAAGCCACGCAGGACGGCGCGGCGCAGTTGTTCGACGATGTGCCGAACAATGTCGGCTTTCACTGGGTCGCCAGCAGCGGCGACGAAGGCGTGGACAAAGCCTTTGTCGAGGCCGAAGTCGTGGTCAGCGAGCGCATCGTCCAGCAGCGCCTGCTGCCGACAGCGATGGAGCCGCGCTCGGCGCTGGCACAGTGGAACAGCGGGCTTGAGGAACTGACGGTCTGGTGTACCTCGCAGAACCCGCACATTCACCGCTTTATCCTCAGCGGCATGACGGGCATCCCGGAGCATAAAGTACGGGTGATCGCGCCGGATGTCGGCGGCGGCTTCGGCAGCAAGATTCCGGTCTATGCCGATGAAGCGCTGGCCTGCTGGGCGGCGATGAAGCTCGACCGCCCGGTGCGCTGGACGGAAAGCCGCAGCGAGAATTACATCACGACCATTCACGGGCGCGACCACGTGGAATATGTCGAGATGGCCGCCACGCGCGACGGCCAGGTCACAGCCATTCGCGGCACGGTCTACGCCGGGCTGGGCGCGTACCACTCCACCGCCGGGCCGGGCATCCCGACCATTCTGCACGGCCTGATGTACTGCGGCGCGTACACCATCCCCCACGCCCGCGCCGACGTTTACGGCGTGTTCACCAACACAACGCCTGTAGACGCTTATCGCGGGGCTGGCCGCCCGGAAGCGACGTTCCTTGTGGAACGGCTGATGGACAAAATGGCCGACGCGCTCAACATGGACCCGGTAGACCTGCGCCGCAAGAACCTGATTCCGCGCTTTGAAGATGGCTACACTGTGCCGCTCGGCCTGACCTACGACAGCGGCGATTATGAAGCCGCGCTCGATAAAGCGCTCTCGATCCTCGGTTATGAGAACTTCCGGCAGGAGCAGGCCGCCGCACGCCAGAACGGGCGCTATCTGGGCATCGGCGTAACCACCTATGCCGAAATCTGCGGGCTTGGCCCCAGCCAGGTTGCGGGCGCGGTCGGCTTTCAGGCCGGGCTGTGGGACAGCGCCATCATCCGCGTGACCCCGGTTGGCAAGGTGCAGGCGATGATCGGCGCGATGCCACACGGGCAGGGCGAGGAAACCACCTTCGCGCAGTTGATCTCTGATGAACTGGGCTATCCGGTAGAGGACATTCAGGTCAAGTACGGCGACACGCATAACACGCCGCTGGGCTGGGGGTCTTATGGCAGCCGCACAACCCCGGTCGCGGGCGCGGCGCTGGTCAAGGCCGCGCGCAAGCTGAAGGAGAAGGCGCGGGCGATGGCCGCCCACATGCTGGAAGCGGCGGTCGAGGATATTGAATACGCGGACGGCAAGTTCTTCGTGCGCGGCTCGGCAGAGAACGCCAAGACCATTCAGGAAGTGGGGTTGATGGCGACGCTGGCATGGAACCTGCCAGAGGGGATGGACCCCGGCTTCGAGGAATCGCAGTTTTACGACCCGCCGAATTTTGTCTACCCCTTCGGTACGCATATCGCGGTGGTGGAGGTGGAAGCCGAGACCGGGCAGGTCTATCTGCGGCGTTATATCGCGGTGGACGACTGCGGCCCACAGATCAACCCTATGATTGTCAGAGGCCAGATTCACGGCGGCATTGTTCAGGGGGTGGGGCAGGCGCTGTATGAAGGCGTGGTCTACGACGACAACGGCCAGCTATTGACCGGCTCGATGATGGACTACTGCCTGCCCCGCGCGGATATGTTCCCACAGTTTGAGCTTGACCACACCGTCACGCCCTCGCCGCATCATCCGGTCGGGGTGAAGGGCGTTGGCGAAACCGGCACCATTGCCAGTACGCCGACGGTCTATAACGCAGTGATTGACGCGCTGCGTCCCTTTGGCATCACGCAGCTAGAGATGCCCATGACCCCTTATCGTGTATGGCAGGCGATTCAGGACACGCAGAATGGGAGAACTGCATAGATTATGTGGCCGAAAAACTTTGAATACATGCGCGCTTCTTCAGCAGAAGAAGCGGTGACGCTGCTGTCACAGAACGAAGATGCCAAAATCCTCGCGGGTGGACACAGCCTGATTCCCGCGCTGAAGCTGCGGCTGAACGAAGCGCCGCTGCTGATAGACATCGGGCGGGTGGAGGCGCTTAAAAGCATCAGCGCCAACGGCGTGCTGCGTATCGGCGCGCTGGCGACTCATGCCGAGATCGCCGCGTCGCCACAGGTACACGGGCAGGCAGCGGCGCTGGCCGCCGCCGCCGGGCAGGTGGGCGACCAGTCGGTGCGGAATTTTGGCACCATCGGCGGCAACATCGCCCATGCCGACCCGGCCTCAGACCCGCCAACCGTGCTGGCGGCCTATGATGCGACTATCCACCTGCAAGGGCCAAACGGCGCGCGCGCGGTCAACGCCAGCGAGTTCTTTATAGACCTGTTCACCACCGACCTTCAGCCGGACGAAATCGTGACCGCCGTAGAAATCCCGTCGCAGGCGGGGGTACAATCGGCTTATGTCAAGCTGCCACACCCGGCCTCGCGCTACGCGGTGGTCGGGATATGTGTGGCGCTGCAAATGGACGGCGGCACCTGCCAGAGCGCGCGGGTGGCGGTAGGCGGCGCGACCGTCAAGGCGGTGCGTTCCCCCGGCGCGGAGGCCGCGCTGGCGGGGTCGTCGCTGGACGCGAACGCGCTCAACGCGGCGGCCAACGCGGTAATGGAGGACATCGCTGAGTACCTCATCGGCGACATCACCTTCCCGGAGGATTACCGGCAGGCGATGACCGGGGTTTACCTCAAACGCGCCATCGCGCAGGCGGTTGGGTAGTTATAGGTTTCCCCTCACCCTAAATCCCTCTCCCCTTTCAGGACGCTTCGCAGCCACAAGGGGAGAGGGTCTTGAAATTCCGCCCCCTCTCCACACTTGGAGAGGGGGGAAGGGGGTGAGGTTCAGCGCAGGGGCGCGGTACGCGCCCCACTATCGGCCTTTACCGTTGAAAGTGGATTGCATGTTTTTTGACTCCCTCGACGCGCTGGGACAGGCACTATCAGCGCAGCAGTACATCGCAGAACGTGGACTGGCGACCGCCATCTACCTCGCCCTGAAGCTGAACAAGCCGCTTTTTCTGGAGGGCGAGGCCGGGGTGGGCAAGACCGAGATCGCCAAAGTCCTCTCGCGTCTGCTCAACGCGGAACTGATCCGCCTGCAATGTTACGAAGGGCTGGATGCCAGCACCGCGCTTTACGAATGGAATTACGCGGCGCAAATGCTGCACCTGCGCCTGCTGGAAGCCTCTGGCGCGGCGCGGGATGAGATGCAGAACCAGTTGTTCTCGCGCCAGTTTTTAATGGCGCGTCCGCTGCTGCGCGCGGTAGAAGCCAGCGCAGACCAGCCGCCGCCCGTGCTGCTGATTGACGAGATTGACCGCGCCGACGAGGAATTCGAGGCGTTCCTGCTGGAACTGCTTTCCGATTTTCAGGTCACGATCCCCGAACTGGGGACGATCCGCGCCGCGCAGCCGCCTGTCGTCATCGTCACCAGCAACCGCACCCGCGAAGTCCACGACGCGCTGAAGCGTCGCTGCCTGTATTACTGGATCGAGTACCCCGATTTCCAGAAGGAACTCGACATCGTGCGCGCCAAAGCGCCGGATGTCGAGCCGATGCTGGCGAAACAGATTACCGCCTTTGTGCAGGAACTGCGCCGGATGGAATTGTTCAAAGCGCCGGGCATCGCCGAAACGCTGGACTGGACTTCGGCGGTGATCGCGCTCGATCAGCGCGCGCTCTCGCCAGAGGTGATCGCCGACACCCTCGGCGTGATCCTCAAGTACGAGGACGACATCAAGACCTTCCGGCCAGAGGTACTCGGCGCTGTCTATGACCGCGCCCGGCTTCAGGCCGAGATCGCGCATGGATAACGGCCTGTGAACGACAGCGGCCCCATCAAAGGGCTTTACCTGGGCCCGGAGGACGACCCACACCCCTACGTCGGCGGCCAACTGCTGCATAATCTGCTGCTGTTCGGGCGGCTGTGCAAGGCGCTGGGCATGGATGTCACGCCGCAGCGCACGATGGAGGCAGCCCGTGCGCTGGATTATGTCGGGCTGGAGCGCCGGAGTGATGTTTATCACGTCCTGCGCGCGCTGATGGTGACGCGGCAGCGTGATCTGGCGCTGTTTGACGAAGCCTTTCAGGAATTCTGGCGCGCGCCGACCGACAATTTCCCCACCCTCAATGTGCGCTCGATGGGCGAGGAACCCCGGCGCAAAGCCCGCTTCCTGCCCCCGCTGGACAGCGACCCCGACAGCGGCGATGACCCGGACAAGCCCGCCGTTGACCCGTCGCTGCTGACGATTGTGCCGACCTACAGCCTGCAATCCACCCTGCGCTATAAGGACTTTGCCCAGATGACAGGCGAGGAACTGGACGCGGCAAAGTCGGTGGTCGCCCAGCTTCCGCGTTCGCTGGGGCTGCGGCGCACCCGCCGTTACCAGCCCGGCAAGGGCGCGATGCTCGATGCCCGCCGCGCTTTTCGCCGCAACATGCGTTACGCGGGCGAGCCGATTGAGCAGCCCACGCGCGCGCGCCGCCTGAAGCCGCGCCCGCTGGTGATGATCTGCGACATCAGCGGCAGCATGGAACGCTACACGCGCGTGCTGCTGCACTTCCTGCACACGCTGGCGAACGGCATCTATCAGGTGGAGTCGTTTGTATACAGCACGTCGCTCACGCATATCACCTACCCCATTCGCCACAAATCGGTTGATCTGGCGCTGCGTGATGTCGGCCACCGGGTGCGCGACTGGGGCGGCGGCACCAAAACCGGCGAGGCGCTGAAGACCTTCAATTATCAATGGTCGCGGCGGGTGCTGGGGCGCGGCGCGGTTGTGCTGCTGATTACCGACGGCTGGGATCGTGGCGACCCGGACATCCTGCGGGCAGAGATGGCGCGCTTGCAGCGAAGCTGTCACCGCCTGATCTGGCTCAATCCGCTGCTGGGCGCGCCAGAGTACGAACCGCTGACGCGCGGCGCACAGGCGATGCTGCCTTACGTGGACGACTTTTTGCCCGTGCGTAACCTGGCAAACCTTGAAATGATCGTCCGCGAACTGCGTATGGTAAACTGGAAGCGTACCGGACGCGGCACACACATGAAGTTTATACGGAAATAAAGATCATGCTCGACATTCTGCAAACGGTGGACGAATGGCTGGCAGACGGGCGCAGCATCGCCCTTGCCACAGTGGTCGAAACATGGGGGTCTGCGCCGCGCGGCGTGGGATCGAAGATGGCGATTACCGGCGACATGGCCGTAACCGGTTCGGTCAGCGGCGGCTGTGTAGAGGCGGCGGTGATTGAGCAGGCGGTCGAAGCGCTGGCCGACAGCAGGCCGCGTCTGTTGAAATTCGGCATCAGCGACGATCTGGCGTGGGATGTCGGGCTGTCCTGCGGCGGCAGGATCACGATTTTTGTCGAACCGCTGGATGTGGCATGGTGGCGGCTTGCCAGCGACGATGTGCGCCATGACCGCGCGGCGACGACCATCACCGTGCTGGAAGGCGAGGAGGCCGGGCGCAAGCTGCTTCTGGATGGCGCGGGGGATGTTCGCTACAGCACGCTCGACAGCGCCGCCGAAGTGTTCGCCAGCGCGGCCAGCCAGTACGCGACCCCACAGCAGGCTGAGCTGGATGGCCTCCCGGTCATGATAGACCAGCACCGCCCGCGCCCACACCTGATTATCATCGGCGGCGTACACATCGCGCAGGTGTTACAGAGCTTTGCCCGCCAGTTGGGCTTTCGCGTTTCGCTGGTAGACCCGCGTGGGGTCTTCGCCAGTGCCGAGCGCTTCCCCGAAGTGGAAACCATCCTCCACAGCTACCCGGACAAAGCGCTGCCGCAGCTAGGGCTGGACGCGGATACCTATGTGGCGATGCTGACGCACGACCCCAAGATTGACGACAAGGCGCTGCTGACCGCGCTGCCTTCCCCGGTGCCATACGTCGGTGTCCTCAGCAGCCGCCGGACGCACGAGGCGCGGGTCGCCCGCTTGCAGGAAGCCGGGGTTTCGCCGGAACTGATCGCCCGCATTTACACCCCGATCGGGCTGAGTATTCAGGCGCGAACGCCGGAAGAGATCGCCCTGAGCATCATGGCCGAAATCGTCGCCGTGCGGAATAAAGGCGCAAAACAAGTGGCTGCGAGTTTGCCCTCCAGCGCAAATTCAACGAAAATATAACCGTAACTGAATCGAACGCAGGGCAAAGGGGATGTTGCATGACCACGCCATTTGACCGTCGGATTTTATGGGTACACTGGCAGGGGAATGTCGTCAGCGAACGTACCATTGGCGAGATGGCGCAGGCCATCAGGCGCGACACACCCAACGTAGCCGGGGTCGCCGTCAAAAGCAGCAACGGTGCGGCGTGGCAGGGTGATCTGGGCGACAAGCCCACCATGGCCGTGACAGGCGCGGACGCGATCAGGCGCTGGGTGGACGAACTGGGCGCGCACGGGCTGGAAACGCACTTGTGGTGCGTGGTGCGTGGTGGCGACATCCCGCGTGAGGCGCAGCTTGTGATCGAGGCGTGTCGTGTGCCGGGGGTGAAGTCCATGCTGCTGGATGTGGAAGGCGGCGCGGCCTACTTCGGCGGCAAGACCGCAGCCGACGCGCGCAACCTGATTACCCGCATCCGCGCGGGCATCGCGCCGGACTTTCATCTGGCGCTGAATTTTGACGCGCGCGGCAGCCACCCGGCCAGCATCCACATTCAGGAATGGCTGCCGCACGTGCAAAGCCTGCACCCGATGGTCTACCATTGGGAGTTTGGCGGCGGGCGCAACGGGCCAGAGGGGTATCTGGATGATGCTTTTGGCGTGCTGGCGCATTACGGCCTGCCCATTGTGCCGATGCTGCAAACCTACCCCAACCCGACCGACCCGCCGCGCCCGGTGCCGGAAGAAGAAGTTTACATCGCGGGCGAATACAGCTTCACCAAAGGCGCGGTCGGCATCACGCTGTTTCGTTACGGCGGCGAAAGCTCCGCCGCGCAGATTCGCGCCGGGGTCGCCCGTATTGACCCGCTGCGCCAGCGCCCCGCGCCCCAGCCCACCACGCGCGTCTTCCGTGTGACCGCGCAAAGCCTGCGGGTACGCAGCCAGCCGGGAACACAGAACACCGCCACCGTGACCCTGCTCCCCGCCGGAACGCGCGTAGAGGCTGACGCGCAGTCGCGCACCGAGGCCGACAGTTACGTCTGGTGGAAGATAGAACAGGGCTGGGCGGCGCAGGGACGCGCGGACAACAAGCAAACGCTGATGGTAGAAGTCACGCCCGGCGTGCCGCCTTACGGGCTGGTGACGTTGGCCGAGCAGGAAGAACCCACGCTGCCCGATGGCCCGGACGTGTCGCAGAAGCGCTTCCGCGTGGTGACCAGTTCGCTGCTGGTACGCAGCGAGCCGGAACTGGCAAGCCAGTACGTGCTGCCTGTCGGCCTGACGCGCGGCGACGAGATCACGGTAGATGCTGATGCATGGGTCGAGAAGAACGGCTATGTCTGGTGGAATCATGGGGCGGGCTGGAGCGCGGAGTACGCCACAGCCAGCGGCCTGCGCCTGATGGAAGACCTTACGCCGGAAATCCCGCGTAAAATCCCCCTGCCTACCGAAAACCCGGACGGCGACCCGCCGCCCACGCCGGGGCCAACGCCAGAGCCGCCCACCATCCCCAACAAGCTGTTCCGCGTGGTGGCCGACCCCCTCAATGTCCGCAGCGCTCCGGCGCTTTCCGGCAGTTTTGTCACCTCGCTGCGGCGCGGCGCGGAGCTGCTGGTGCAGGCCGACGACTGGCGCGAGAAGGACGGTTATGTCTGGTGGCAGCACGGGCAGGGCTGGAGCGCCGAGCGCACGCTGGATGGGCGCACGGTCTATCTGCAGGACCTCACGCCTGATATTCCGCGCGTGGACCCGGATGCCCAGCCCGCGCCAGAGCCGCCCCCGCAGACGATCCCCAACAAGCGCTTTCGCGTGGTGGGCAGCACCCTCAATGTCCGTAAAACCCCGTCGCTCTCCGGCACCTATGTAACGGCGCTGTCGGGCGGCGCGGAACTGGTGGCGCGGGCCGACGGCTGGCGCGAGGCGGACGGTCATGTCTGGTGGCAGCATGAGCGTGGTTGGAGCGCCGAGCGCACGCTGGACGGGCGCACGGTTTACCTGCGCGACCTCACGCCGGATATTCCGCGCGTAGACCCGGACGCGCCGTCCACGCCAACCCCCACCCCCGCGCCGACTCCCACGCCTGTCGAGCAGTTCGAGCCGATTCCGCCGGGCTTCGCGCGCTTTCAGGTGGTCGCGCTTGGGCTGAAGGTGCGCGCAGAGCCGCGCTCCAATGCTCAGCAGGTGGGGACGCTGCAACAGGGCGCGTGGCTGGAAATTGACACGACGCAGGGCGGCGTGCGCGCAGAGGCCGATGGTTTTGTCTGGTGGCGGCATGGGCAGGGCTGGAGCGCCGAGCGCAGCCTTGACGGGCGAAGCGTCTTTATGCTGAATATCGGCGCGCTGCCGATGCTCGGCACGCTGCTGACGCGGCTGCCTGTTCGCATCGAGGATACCGACTGGGTGCAGTATTACGGCAACACCAGCTTTGCTTACCGCAACGGGCGCGCCAACAGTTATCACCAGTTCGCGCAGGGGCTGCACAGCGGGCTGGATTTCGGCAAGTTCACCAGCAGGCGCGATGATCCGCCCGTGTTCGCTGGGGTACACGGCCTGTTCGATGGGCGGGGCGCGAAGTACGGCCCCAACCGTGTGGATGTGCTGGTGGGCGATTACCGCCTGATTTACGGACACATCGGCAAGCCGGTCAACCTGCCGCGCCGCGCGCCCATCGTGCCGGATACCGTGATGGGAACGGTTGAGTTCAGCCAGATACACCTGCATTTTGAAGTGCGCTACAAAGATACCTACATCATCAACCCGCTGCTGCTGATGCCGCCGTCGCTGGTGGAGCAGTTCATCGGCAAGTTCCCGCCCAAGCCGACCGAGTTTGTGGAAACCGGCAACTGGAAGTCGTGGCTGTCCCCGTTTGACCAGCCCATCATCCGCCTCGGCGGCGAGGTCATCGGGCCGACAGCGTAACGCCTCGTAGGGGGCGATCCACCAGATGAGCCAAAGTGAAACACTGGAAGGGTCGCCCCTGCATCGCCATGCCCCGCAATGTTTCTATTAATACAGAACTGTGCGAAGCGTCACGCCAGCGCTTAAACAACCCCCCGATATTTAGGGTAATGAAAGCAGCAACCCTTAGTATAATGAAAAGCGTAAAGATGCTCTCACACACTCTCCGGGATAATGTTCGCTTATGACCACACTTTTGCAGCAGGGCGAGTACCCACTTGGGCGCTATACGGTACGCTATGCTTATTTCACGACGCTGGGCTGGGATGCGCGCGGCCCATGGATGCGGGCGCTCATCACCAACCGCCGCTTCATCCTGATCCCCGAAGAAGCGCAGAGCCACATCGAACCCTGCGTCATTGAAGGCGGCAGCGTCAACCGCGCCTGGAATGTCAGCCTGGGCAAGCGCGACGGGGTGATTATCGGCCTGAAGAACGGCCAGTTGATTTACCTGTTCATTGATTGGGGACAAGGCGCACGGCTGGTCAAGGATGTCCGCGAGATGCTCACGCCCGCCGCACAGCCGCGTATCGTGCCGCGCCTGCCGAGCAAGAACTACCTGAACTGACTGCTACCCGGATAACGGCGCGGCCTAGTAACAATTTGTTACACCTGTTATTTTTTTGTTAGGCTGATCAACTACGTTGAAACTGGGATGAACTTGACCACAACAGACAAATTTCCCATAGAATGGGGATAATTTTGGGATTATGCTTAGTCAGGCTATTAAAGGGTGATTTGCCATGTTGGGGGCATTTAAAGAGGTCGAGCTTTCGGTTTACGAACATCCGATCAGCCATTACTATGTGCAGCTTGTCCAGCCATCCTCCAATGGTTGGGTCAGCACCATGCCGACACTGCAAGCGGTCATCACCACGCATCGCCTGCTGCTCAAGCCGCAGACGGTGCGCCCGCGTCCGCCTGCCAGCATCCCCGGCGCGTATGTGCGCCGCGTGGTGCTGAACAGCAATAACCTCGTCAGTGTTGAACTTCGGGAAGGCTACCAACTACATTTGCAGGTGCGCCTGTACCAGACACAGCCTTTCGTGGCCGATCTGTTCAGGATGATGCGGCCTTATGCGCGGCTGCGCGGCAGAAACCAGATACACACTGCCGAGATTCAGCGCATTATCGAGCAGATCGCCGGGTTATAGGGCGCTGCGGGCAGGCTAATCCCCTGCGGGGACGATGAGCCATACCGCTGAGCTGCTTCAAGCGCACTAAAGGCGCTTCTAAAAGCTGTATTTGACCCCTTCAGCGGGCTTGGTATTGGGCTAAGGGTTAGCCCTGGCGACCAGCTTAAAACAGCGAAAGCTGCTGTATCGGGCCATCGTCCGGGGGTGGGCTGGACGAGGATGATCCGCCGCCGCTGTCACTGGCCGCCCGCATGGCCTTCACCTTCTCGACCACTTCCAGCAAGCGTTTAATATCGGCTTCCATCTCGCGCCGCAGCGCCGGGTTTCGCAGCACCGCTGCCGGGTGGAACAGCGGGTAATAGGCCCGTCCATCTTCGTATTTCGGCTGGCCGTGAATCTGCGTGATCTTGCCGTTGGGGAAGTAACGCGCCATGCTGTAGCGCCCCAGCGTGGCGATCACCAGTGGGTCAATCAGCTTAATCTGCTCATCGAGATAAGGTCTACAGGCGATAATCTCATCCGGCGTGGGGTCGCGGTTTTCTGGCGGGCGATGCTTGACCACGTTGGTGATGAACACATCCTCGCGCTTGATGCCGATCAGATTCAGCAGGTAATTGAGGTAATCGCCAGAGCGCCCGACAAAAGGCAGCCCCTGCTGGTCTTCATAATAACCGGGGCCTTCGCCGATGAACATGATCTGGGCGTGAATATCGCCCGCGCCGGGGACAGGGTTGTTCGTGCCTTTATACAGGTCGCAGCGTGTACAGACTTTCACCTGTTCGGCAATGGCGGCCATCGCCGCCGCGCGGTCTTCCGTCATCGAACTCACCCCTGCTTGCGCTTGCAGATAACTTTACGGGGCGAGTGTAACATCAATCCCGGCAAAAACAAACCCGTGCAGAAGCACTGCTCTACTTCCCCCTCTCCAATGCGTTGGCTGAGGGGGTGTGAGCAAACTGACAGCGGACGGCATGAAATGCCGTCCCTACAAATACACCTTGTAGGGCGTAGCGTGCTGCGCCCCTGCTCACCCCAAACCCCTCTCCACTTGGAGAGAGGCTTTTCGGGCGGGTTTCAAACCCGCCCCTATGCCTGAATACCGATGGCAGACATACGCGATATAGCGCGTGCGTAACATGACACGCGCCCCACCCGTTAATTCACTCCCACTCAATCGTGCCGGGCGGCTTGCTGGTGATGTCGTAGGCCACGCGGTTTACGCCGCGCACCTCGTTGACGATGCGGCTGCTCACCCGCGCCAGCAGGTCATAATCCAGCCGCGCCCAGTCCGCCGTCATGAAATCGTCTGTCGTGACCGAACGCAGCGCGATAGCTTCCTCATAGGTGCGCGCATCACCCATCACGCCGACGCTGCGGACAGGCAGCAGCACCGCGAACGACTGCGCCGTGCCGCTGCGGAGCAGCCCGGCCTGTTCCAGTTCCTCGCGGAAGATCGCGTCGGCCTCGCGCAGCGTTTCCAGCCGCTCCCATGTCACCTCGCCCAGACAGCGCACCGCCAGACCGGGGCCGGGGAACGGCTGCCGCCAGACGATATGATCGGGCAGGCCGAGCGCCGTGCCGACGCGCCGCACCTCGTCCTTGAACAGGTCGCGGATCGGCTCGACCAGTTCGAACTGCAAGTCGTCCGGCAGGCCGCCGACGTTGTGATGGCTCTTGATGACGTGCGAGTTCTGGCTGCTGGCCGCGCTTTCGATCACGTCCGGGTAGATCGTCCCCTGCGCCAGATACTTCACGCCTTCCAGCGCCCGCGCTTCCTCGGCGAACACATCAATGAACAGCCGCCCGATGGTCTTGCGCTTCTGTTCGGGGTCGGTCACGCCTTGCAGAGCGCTGAGGAACTGCTCGGTCGCGTCAATGGTAACGAGGATCATGCCCTGCCCGTGCCGGAAGGTGTCCACCACATCCTGCGGCTCGTCTTTGCGGAGCATCCCGGTATTGACGAAAATCGAGGTCAACTGCGGCCCGATGGCTCTGTTCAGCAGCGCGCCCACCACCGCCGAGTCCACCCCGCCGCTGAGGCCGAGCAGGACGCGCTCCCTGCCGACACGGGCGCGAATGGTGGCAACCGCGTCATCAATGAACGACTGTGGCGACCAGTTCGGCTCGCAGCAGCACACATTGAACAGGAAATTACGCAGAATCTCGGTTCCCTGTGGTGTATGGGTGACTTCGGGGTGAAACTGGATGCCGTACAGCCCGCGCTCAGGGTCGCCCATCGCAGCATACGGTGAGTTCTGGCTGCTGGCAAGCGAGACAAAACCGGGCGGCGGCGCTTCGATGCGATCCCCGTGCGACATCCACACCTGAAGCGTGGGCAGCAGTCCGGCCAGCAGCGGGTTATCCGCCGTCTGCGTGATGCGCGCCGCGCCGTACTCGCGCGCCTGCGCCGCCGCCACCTGCCCGCGCAGTGCGTGCGTGAGCGCCTGCATCCCGTAGCAGATGCCCAATACCGGCTTCTCCGCCTCCAGAACGTGCCAGGGAAGTTGTGGCGCGCCCGGCTCGTAAATGCTGTTTGGCCCGCCAGACAGGATGTAACCGCGCGGCCTGTGCTGGTTCATCGCGGCGGGGGCGGCCTGTGGCGGAAAGACCTCGGCATACACGCCCTGTTCGCGCACCCGCCGGGCGATCAACTGCGTGTACTGCGAGCCAAAATCAATGATGACGATACCGCCTTCGCGTGGGTCGGTCATAAATCCCTCTGTTTAGCCCAATACTCGATAGGCGAAACGCAGCATGAGTTCCTGATGCTCGATCTGCTGCGCCATCGCCCGCGAGCCATGCCCGGCATCGAACCAGTAAACGTGAATGTGCTTGTTCAGCGCCTTCAGCCTGTCTTCGTAAGCGCGCATCTGCCGCGCCGGGCAGCGCGTGTCGTTGCTGCCCTGAATGACCAGAATCGGCGCGTTGATGTTTTCGGCGTAGGTGATGGGTGAACTTTTGCGCGTGGCCTCTGGCACTTCGTCCGGCGTGCCGCCGAACAGCGCCCGCTGATAGCCGCGCAGCGTGTCCGCCTGATCTTCGTACATCAGCTTCCAGTCGGCAATCGCGATTGAGGCCATGCCCCCTGCCCACAGCGACGGTTCCTTGCCCAGCGCCTGCAGCGTCAGGTAGCCGCCGTAAGAGCCGCCCGTGACCAGCACCCCGTCTGGCTGTGCGATGTCGTTATCCACCAGCCAGTGATAGGCCGCCGCCATATCCTGCACTTCGAGGTCGCCCAGATTGCCCCAGATGGATTTTTCAAACTCGCGGCCAAAGGTGATCGAGCCGTGATAATTGATGCTGAGCCACGCAAAGCCATGATCGAGCCACGCCTGACTGGCTGGCGAAAAGGCTTCGGTCGTGACACCAGTGGGGCCGCCATGCGTGTGCAGAATGGTCGGGAACGGGCCTTCGCCCTCTGGCACAGCCAGCCATGCCTGAATCGTCTCGCCCTTCGCCCCGGCGAAGCTGACCGACCGCCACGCACGCCCGGCGGGGGCTTCGCCTGCTTTTAACAGGGTGCGTAATTTTTCGCCCGTTCTGCCATCCAGCGCGATCAGTTCTGGCGGATGCGCGGCATCCTGCCACGTGGTGAAAATCTCGCCTTCCGGGGTGAAGTAACCGGGCGGGTCGCCGCTGAGTACCCCCGGCGGCGGGTTGAGCTTCATCACCGTGCGGTTGCCGATGTGATAGAGATAAAGCTGGTACTCGGCCTGATGAAGCTGGCACAGCAGGATGCTTTCCGCGTCTGGCGACCAGTCCCACGGGATCAGGTCGCCGGGGATGTCGTCCAGCGGCAGGTCATGAGTTTCGCCCGTCCGCGCGTTCCAGATCAGCGGGCGCTCATAACCCGGCGCGTTACTGCTCGCCAGCAGGCGCATGTCGCCCGGCAGCGGTGAAAAGCGGCCAGTGCTGTGCGCGCTGGCATCCGGGTAATACAGTTCGGCGGTCTTTTCGCCTGTGGCTGTGTCAAACGCGACCAGCGCGGTATCCACCGTGCCGCTGCGCTCGGTGCTTTCGACAACAGCGATCTCGCCATCGTAGGACAGGTACGGGCCGAAGGTCAGCCTGTCGGCGGTGTGAATCAGCTTCGGCGGCGTATCACCGCGTTTGACATACACCTGAAAGCCGGCCTTGCTGGCGGCGGTGAAGCCAAGCGCGTTGGCCGAGCGGCTGTGATGCAGCGAGAAGGAGGCGTAAGCGGGCAGGTCTGGCGTGATGTCTTCCGACTGGCCGCCCTCAAATGGCACCCGCACGTAATGGCCGATCTCGTTGCCGCCTTCATCGTCATGATAGTAAACGTAACGGCCATCGGGCGCGATGCTGCCGCTGACGACCCCGGCGGGCTTGTCCGTCAGCCGGGCAAGCTGCCCGTTCGACACATCCCATGTGTAAAGCTGATAAATCCCGTCACGGTTGGTACAGACCAACCCGCGTGTCGGGCTTAGCGGGGCAAGCTGTGACCAGCGAATGCCCGGCGCGCGATAGCGGGCTTTCCACG
>CAZJSU010000003.1:13613-20946 GCA_964548765.1 uncultured Anaerolineaceae bacterium | reverse complement strand
CTACTTACTCGCCAAATATGATCTGGCCGTTATCCATGTTGACAATCTTCACCAGCGCCTCGATGGGAATGCCGCTGTAGCCAGCCTTCAGCATCATATTGCGCCCGCCCTCGAACGACTTCTCCACCACCGTCCCCACGCCGACCAGTTCGGCCTTAGCGCTGGCGACCATCCGCGCCAGCGCCAGCAGCGTCTTGCCTGTCGCCAGAAAGTCGTCAATGACCAGCACGCGCTCGCCCGCGTGCAGAAACTCCGCCGAGACCAGCAGCGGCACCTCGCCACCTTTGGTGTGGCTGGGCGCGGTTTCCAGAAAGACCGGCCCGGCCATCGTGATCGGCTTCTTCTTGCGGGCATAGACCACAGGCACATTCATGACGATGCCGGTCATCAGCGCCGGGGCGATGCCTGAAATCTCGGCGGTGAGGATGCGATCTACAGCGACCCCTTCAAAGCGCTGCGCCATCTCCTTGCCCATCTCGACCATCAGCTCCGGGTAAAGCTGGTGGTTGAGCAGGCTGTCAATTTTGAGGATACCATTTCCCAGGTTCTGGCCTTCGGCCTGAATACGTTCTTTCAACGCCTGCATTTACTCATTCTCCGTCGCAGGGGGGGCGGTTTGGCCGCCTTCTTCTTCATAAACTTCTGCGAAGACCAGTTCAAACGAGCCGGACGGGAAACGCCGCAGTTCGCCGCCGGCTTCCTGCCCGGCGGGGGACTTAAGCGAGTCTTCCAGCGCGGTCTGGCTGTCGTAGTAAACTTCGAGGATGCGGTAGAGGCTGGACGCACCCAGCGGGCTGCCCAGTATACTGATAACCTGCCGCCGTCGAATGCCCGGCATCCGCTCCACCAGCGCCAGCAGGTCGTTATAGGCGCTCTCAAATTCGGCGATGTTCGCCGGCTGCTGGAAAATCATCATAAATTTGAACATAGTTGCTGTGGGCGAGTGTGCGCTCCGGTGTCCTTTCGCTTGTTTGCTGATTGTGTGTCGTAGAGGGACAAACCCTCGCCTGCAGAGTTTATCCTACCCGGTAATCCTAAACCAAAAGCCGGGCGAAACACAGCCCGGCTAAACGTTGGTTCTCTAGGTATCTGTTGGCTGAAGCGCTTAGCGGTCGTCGCCGCGCAGGATCAACCCCAGCAGCAGCCCGACAACGAGCGCGATGACCATCGCCCGCCAGGGATTGCGGGTGACGATGCGGGTCGCGTCGTCGCCCATTTCATCTACCGAGTGGCTGTTCATGTAGTGCGCGGTTTTTTCCAGCCGCTTGGCGATGTCATCTGCGCGCTTGATGGATTCCTCGTCGGCCTTCGCGTCGCGCACCTCGCGGCGAATGGTCTTCGCCACGTTGTTTAACTGCTTGACAGCCTCTTTACGCACGTCCTCGGCTTTCTGGTAGGCCTCGCGCCGGAAGTCAATCACCTCCTGCCGGACATCTTCGACGAACTCCTCTGCGCGGTCCGCACCATTCCGTGTTGGCATGACTTTCCCTCCTCATTTTTAACCACAAAGGCACGAAACTGGTTGATCTCTGTGTCCCGGTGGTCACATCGTTACTTCTAGTATAACGGGAAAACGTAAAATGTCAGCGTGCCATCTGTCACGATTCTGCCTGTCCAGTCGGCTCAACTTCCGGCTATAATCCTGCGCCATGACTAATCAACCTCGACATATTCGCTGGCGCGCTGTCGGTATGGGGCTGGCGGTCGCGCTGATCTTCGCGGTGCTGCTGGCGCTTGACCTGGCGAATCATGGGCTGGCATGGCGCTTCTTCTGGTCGCAGACGGGCGAGGAAACCCCGCTGGCACAGGCGCGCGGCATGGTGGAGTGGGCGGGTAATTTCACCCGCGCGCCGCTGGATACCGCGCCGCTTGCCCCGGTGAACCACGCGCATGAAAACCCGTATGGCATCAACGTCTTTTTGCAGCTTGAAGTGGAGCCGGAGAAGCGCGAGCGCATCGTACAGATGGCCCGCGAGGCCGGGTTTACGTGGCTGCGGCAGCAGTTCCCGTGGGAAGACATCGAGATTCACGGGCGTGGCGATTTTGAAGACCGCCGCAACGTGGAGGCGGTCGGCGTGATCTCGGCATGGGACAAGTACGACCAGATTGTTGATCTGGCCGCGCAGTACGGCCTGAACATGCTGGTGCGGCTGGATAACCCGCCGTCGTGGTCACGCGCCGACCCCGACATGGGCAGCCTCGCGCCGCCCGATGACCTTCAGGATTTCGTGAATTACGCGGTTGCGGTGGCGGAGCGTTATCAGGGTCGCCTGCGTTACTACCAAATCTGGAACGAGCCGAACATCTACCCGGAATGGGGCGAGCAGTTTGTAGACCCGGAAGCCTATACCGAACTGCTGTGCCGCACGTACCACGCGCTCAAAGCGGTTGACCCGGAAATCGTGGTCGTGACCGGGGCGATCGCGCCCACGATTGGGCTGGATGGCATGAACATGATGGACATGGTGTTCCTCCAGCGCATGTATGACGCGGGCGCGGCGGGCTGCTTCGATGTGCTGGCCGCGCAGGGCTACGGCCTCAACAGCGGGCCGACCGACCGCCGCCTGCGCGCCACCACCGTGAATTATGGCCGCCACCTGTACCTGCGCGATACGATGGTCGCCAACGCCGACGCGCATAAGGCGGTCTGGCTGACCGAGGCGGCATGGAATCCACAACCGGAAGACCCGAATATCGTGACCTCGCTCTATGGCAATTTCGGCATCGTGACCGAAGCACAGGCCGCGCGTTACATGCCGCTGGCCTACCAGCGGGCGCAGGAAGAATGGCCGTGGGTCGGGCCGATCTTCTACTGGTTTTTCAAGCGCCCGTCAGACAGCGAAATCAACCAAAGCTGGTATTACTTCCGCATGGCCGAGCCAGACTTTACGCCGCTGCCCGTGTACGACACGATGCGCGACTACATCACCACACAGCAGCCCGTGCTGTACCCCGGCGTGCATCAGGCCGAGCATTGGGCGATAGCGCTGCCGGGGGATGCCGAAGTGGTCGAGGCCGAGGGCGCGCAGTTTGGCACAGCGGCGCGGACTCATTCGCTGACGTTCACGCATTACAGCCACCATGACCTGTATATTCGCTGGCGCGGCGAGGCCAACCTCGCCGGAACGGGGTTGCTCAACACCTATACAGACGCGGATGGCTGGCACATCACCCATATGCCCGCGCAGGAATTTTTCCCGGCGGGGCATCTGCCCAGCACGCAGTTGGGCGACGACAGCACGCCGCCGTTTCTGGTCGATTCGCTGACGGTGGCTGACCGCACCTATGCGCGGCTGTTTCCGCTGGTGGCGGGCGCTGCCGTCCTCGCCGGGGTGCTGCTGTGGGTGATTTTCAGCGCGTGGCGGGCGCGGCGGCAATGAATAAAATATCCAACGCAAAGACGCAAAGGCACAAAGACGCAAAGATTTCTTTTAATTTTCTTCTTGCGTCCTCGCGTCCTTGCGTCCTCGCGTTAATTACCTTGCTGCTGGCCTTCGCGCTGCGGGTGCATCTGCTCGGCGCACAGTCGCTCTGGAACGACGAGGGCAACAGCTACGTGCAGGCCACGCGCGGCTTTGCCGACATCGCCGCCCACGCCGCCCGCGATATTCACCCGCCCGGCTATTACTGGCTGCTCAAAATCTGGATGGCGCTCACAGGCAAGAGCGAGTTCGCCCTGCGCGCGCTTTCGACCTTCGCCAGCGTTCTCAGCATCGCCGTGACTTACGCGCTCGGCAAGCGGCTGTTCAGCCCGCTGGCCGGGCTGGCCGCCGCGCTGTTCGTGACGCTCAACACGTTTCACATCACTTACGGGCAGGAAGCCCGCATGTACGCGCTGCTGGCGCTGTGGGGCGCGCTGGGCATGTGGTGTCTGGTGAATTTTCTGTCCCCACCCCTTCGCCCCTCCCCACGCTATGGAGAGGGGTTGGGGGAGGGGATTATCGCTGACCGGAGAGCGCGTTGGGCGCTGGCGTTGGCGCTGGTCAACGCGGCGGGCTTGTGGACACAGTACGCTTACCCCTTCTTCATGCTGGCACAGGGCGTGATTTTTGTCGTATGGCTGGCGCGGGCGGGTTTTAAACCCGCCCCTACACGCGCTCTACTGTATTACATCGCCGCCAACCTGTTCAGCATCGCGCTGTTTCTGCCCTGGCTGCCGAGCGCGTGGGCGCAGATCACGACATGGCCGAACACCGGCACAACGGTCAGCTTTCCCGAAGCGTTGGGGATGCTGGTCGGCTGGCTGGGCTTCGGCATCACCTATCACGAGAACGACCCAAGCTGGATGGCGATTGTCCTGCTGCTGCTGGCGTTCGGCCTGCGGGCGCGGCGCGGCGCGGGCGAGTGGTTCAATGTCGTCGTGGTGGTGGTATGGACGGTGCTGCCTGTCGCGCTGTTTCTGGTGCTTGGCCTGTTTAACGAGGCCGACCTCAAGCTGCTGCTGCCCGCGCAGATCGCTTTCGCGCTGTGGATGGGGCGCGGGGTGTGGGTGGTCTGGCGGCTGGAGATGCCGCCGCGTACCGGGTTCGCCGTTGTGCCGCGTATGGCGGCGGTTGCGGCGGTGGTCGGGATCACGCTCAATATGGCGGGCGGGCTGCGCTTTCTCTATCATGAACCGCTCTACCAGCGCGACGATTACCGCGCCATCGTGCGCGACATCACGACGAGGCTGCGCCCCGGTGACGCGATCATCCTCGACGCGCCCAATCAGGAAGAAGTCTTTCGTTATTACTATGACGGCGCAGCGCCAGTTTACCCGCTGCCCGCCGGACTCGGCGGCGATGACGCGGCCACGCGCGCGCAGGTTGAGCGTCTTATCCGCGAGCATGAGCGCCTGTTCGTCGTGTACTGGGGCGAGGCCGAGCGCGACCCCAACCGCGTCGTCGAAGGTACGCTGACCACCGATGCTTATCAGGCGGACAGCCGATGGTACGGCGACGTGCGGCTGGTGCGTTACGCCACCCCGGTCGAGCCTGCTGTGGTGGCAGACTCCGGCGCGCGCTTTGGCGACCATATCACGCTGGAACGCTACGCGCTCAGCAGCGAGACGGCGCGCCCCGGCGATGTGCTTCAGGTGCGGCTGGACTGGCGCACCGACGTGCCGCTGGAAACGCGCTACAAGGTCTTTGTGCAGCTTCTCAACCCCGATGGTACGCTGGCCGCACAGCGCGACAGCGAACCCGGCGGCGGGCTGGCGCTGACGACGACATGGACTCCTGGCGAAGTGTTGGCCGACCAGCACGCGCTGCTTATCCCTGATAATTTACCACCTGCTAATTATTCGCTCATTGTCGGCCTGTATAATCTCGATCATTCGCAGGAGCGGCTGGCGGTGGGCAGCGGCGATTATCTGCTGCTGCGTGAGATCACCGTCCGCGAATAGCGGTTAGTCAGGCACACCGTAGGGACGGCATATATGCCGTCCGCGTCAAACGCTTTGTGCTGCATTTTTCTTTTGGGGAGTTTGTATCATGCGGGTAATTATTACCGGAGGCACGGGCTTAATCGGGCGGGCGCTGGCGAACAGCATGGCGCAGGACGAGCATGATGTGATCGTCCTCAGCCGCAGCCCCCGGCTGGCGGAAGGGCTGCATAGCAAGGTCAGGGTCGAGGGATGGGACGCGAAAAGCGCGCGCGGCTGGGGCGGGCTGGCGAACGGCGCAGATGCGATTGTCAACCTCGCTGCGTCCAATATCGGCGGCGAGAGCTTCTTCCCGGCGCGCTGGACAGACGAACGCAAGCAGACGATGCTGGAAAGCCGCCTGAACTCTGGCAGGGCGGTTATCGAAGCGATTGAGCAGGCCAGCGTAAAACCCAAAGTCGTCATTCAGCCCTCGGCATCGGGGTATTACGGCATTCGCCCCAAAGGTGAACTGACCGAAGAAGCCCCCGCCGGGGACGACTTCCTCGCCAATGTCTGCCAGCAGTGGGAAGCCTCGACCGAGGCCGCCGAGGGCATGGGGGTGCGCCGCCCGGTCATTCGTATGGGGGTCGTCCTCAGCCGGGAGGGGGGCGCGCTGCCGCGCCTGGAACTGCCGTTCAAGATGTTTGTCGGCGGGCCGATGGGCAGCGGTAAGCAGCCGCTGCCCTGGGTTCACCTTGACGATGTGGTCGGCGTGATCCGCTTTCTGCTGCGCCACCCGACCGCGACCGGCCCGTTTAACCTCGCCGCGCCCAACCCGGTCACCAACGCCGAATTCAGCCGTAAACTGGGCGAGATCATGGGCAGGCCGTCGCTGTTTCCGGTGCCGGGCTTCGCGCTCAGCACCGTGTTTGGCGAGGTGTCGCAGGTGGTGCTGGATGGGCAGTGGATCGTCCCGGCACGGCTGCTGGAACTGGGCTACGAATTCAAGTTCACCCGCGTCGAGAACGCGCTGGCTGACCTGTACGGGAAGAAGCAGGCGTTGTAGGGGCGGCTTCCGACGGGCGGGTTGCAAACCCGCCCCTACAAAGATATGCGCTTGTAGGGACGGCATTTCATGCCGTCCGCCGGATCACTGTGTTGTCGGTGTAGGGGTGGACGCGCCGTTGCGCGTCCCTACGGGCAGAAACACCCGGTCAATAAATAGCAGCTAACTATACGGCCCGTAGGCGGTGTTCATCCCGACCAGAAGATAGGTCAGGCCGCTGGTGCGGTCGGCCAGCAGCGCGCCGCCCTCGAAACGTTGCAGCGACAGGTTGGCCGCCTGCCCGCCGAGCCGGGCGTAACCGAGGCTTTCGCGTAGTTCATCCACCGCGCGCCACATCGCGCTGAACTGCTCGTCCGGTGGCAGCAGGCCGGGCGGCGGGGCGACTGGCACCTCTGCGCCCACCTCTGGCACCGCAGGCAGCGCCCAGTAACGATCTCCGCGCACGCCGCCCTCGGTCGTGATCGCCCACAGGCCGCCGCCGCTCTGGTAATACATCACCCCGCGCTCGAACACCTGCACCCCGCCGCTGAATTCCAGCAGCGGCTCCACCGCGCAGCCCAGCGCCCGCACCGCGCCAACGTTGGTGCGCCAACTGCTGCCGAACACGTCGGCCACCTCAAAGCGACAGCGTGAGGGCAGCGGGGTCTGCTGTGGCTGGAACACGGCGCGGGTGGGGTCTATCAGCGGCACATCGCCCTCGGGGTCAATCGCGCCTTCCAGAAACACGCCGACGTACACCGTCGCTGATGGCTCCAGCGTCGCGGTCGGCACGCCGGGGCTGGGGACGACGGCCACGCGCGTGGCCTGCTGCTGGGCAGCGTCCGGCGTGGGCGAAATGTACACCGTCGCCAGCAGCTTGGCCTGCACCTGCGGCGGTGTGGGGGTCGGCGCTGTCTGCTGCTGGCAGGCCGCGAGGAGCAGCA
>CAZJSU010000003.1:0-13513 GCA_964548765.1 uncultured Anaerolineaceae bacterium | reverse complement strand
TGCGGCGGTGTGGGGGTCGGCGCTGTCTGCTGCTGGCAGGCCGCGAGGAGCAGCACAAGCAAACCGAAAAGCCTCTGGATGACTAAAAAAAGCCCCCTAAAGGAGGCTGGTTTGTCATGCGAGGCTTTTATACAGCCCTCTTTAGAGGGCTTTTTCCATCTAGCCGCAGGTTTTAACCTGCGGTGCGTAGAAACTGACATCTTTATCAAAGCATCCTGTTCATTCAAGGCTTCATTATGCCCCTGTTTCACCACACCGTGCAATCCACCACGCGCTCGGCTTCATAAACGTTTTCAAACGCGCCAGACGGCAGTTGATGATACAGGCCATAGCGGATGCTATCCGCTTCGGGCAGGCGCGGCAGCGGGTAAAGATCGCCGACGACTTCGCCCGCGCGCCAGCGGGTCAGCGGATACCAGCCGTAAACCGGGGCGGACTGGTCAGCCTGAGCGATCACCGCGCCGCCGGCATCACGCAGATGCACGAACACGCTCAGGTCGCGCTCCGGCTGGTTCAGCGCCACCCAATCCACCGCCAGCATGATAGTCTCTGCCTCACACGACACGAACGCCCCCGCTGCGGCGACTCCGGTGCAGTCCGCCGCTGCCCAGCCCTGTTCAGCGCACAACGTGTGCGGCGCGACCGACTGCTGCGGCGCGGTGCTGATCTGTACCAGCCCCGGCGCGGCGGCGCGCAGATGCACGGGCGACCCAAGCTGCGCCGCCCACCAGTCCGGCGGGCGCTCGTAGAACGTGTATGCAGGCGTGACCAGCCGCCCGGTTGTAACCAGCGCGGCGAAGTCGGCCTTGTGGTCTACCAGCGTCACATCCGGCAGTTCGCCCAGAACATCACGGGCGAAGCCGACCGCGAAATGATGGCTGCCCCACGCGATCATTAACGTGGAGCCGGGCGCGACCTGCCGCGCCTGCGCGATGCTCTGCAACCCGGTCGTGTCGCGGGTAAGCTGCTCGATCAGCGGCCTGTGCTGTGTATAGAGCGCGCCCGCCAGCAAGGCCAGCAGCAGCGCGATGCTGACCACCGTAGCCGCGCCATAACGCCAGCCCTGCGCGATGCGCTCGCCCCGCCGCACCGCATGAACCAGCAGCCAGTCGCCCAGAAACAGCCAGCCAAACGCCAGGCTGAGCGTGACGGGTAAAATCAACGCGACCAGAATATCACTGTAGAAGAACACGTGAAACAGGTAAGCGGCCAGCGCGTTCAGCAGCAGCGTGAGCGCGGCGCGGCGGTGGCGCGGCGTACTGATGCCCAGCAGCAGCCCGCCGACCCCGAAAGCCAGACCGGGAAAGGTCAGGTCGGCGATCAGCGTGCCGCTGACCTTCAGGAAATTGCCGAGCAGCGACGCGGGCAGGCCGATGTAGCGCGAAGCCTCCACGCCGATAAACTGCTCCCACAAGCCCGCCAGCGTCCCCGGTTCACCATAAACCCACAGCGCCCCGGCATTCGCCCGCAGCGGCAGGTACACATAAGGCAGCAGGCCGAGCAAGCCTAAAAACAGGCTGACGGCGAGGACGCGCGGCAGTCGGCGCGGGTGGCGCGTTAACTCCGGCCAGACAGCATAGACCAGCGCGGGAATGAGCGTGATGGTCGCGCGGTGATGCCCCAGCGCCAGCCCGCCCACCAGCGCCAGCCAGTAGATGCGCCCGCGCACCTGCCCACGCCACAGCGCCAGCAGCAGCAGCAAAACCAGCAGCAGCAGCCCGAAGGTGTAAATCTCGGCGATGCTGTGATGAATCCAGACCATGCTGGACAGCCCATAAACGCCCATCACGCCCGCCGAGAGCAGCGCCCGCCTGCTCAGGTGCAGCATCAGCACGTAAACCAGCGCCAGCGCCACCAGCCCCCACAGCAGCGACACCAGCGCCGGGGCGATCACGGGCGGCACACCGAGCGCGGTCAGCACATCGGTCAGCAGGCTTCCGGTCATCACGTAAAGCGGGTAGCCTGTCGCGTGCAGCGTCCCCCACACGTTCAGCACCACCTGTGTCTCGCCCACGTCGGCCATCAGGTAATGATCCGCGCCGTTGGGGATGGTTTGCAGCGTGGAGAGGTAAACCAGCGCCAGCAGGAGGATGACGAAAAAGGCGCTGTGGTGTAGGGACGCGCGACGGCGCGTCCACGCCATCGTATAACGGGTAAAGGCTTTCATCGCACGGTAATCGTCGCCAGCGGCACCGCGTCCCCCAGCGAACGCCCTTCCTCATCGGTAACGGGCAGGCGCTCCCCGTTGCCACACGCCCCCGGCGGCAGCGTGTCACAGGTGTACAGCCCGATGTAAATCTGATACTCGCCCGGCGGCATGTCGGCAGGCAGGGTAATCACGTAAGGGTCATAAATATAGCCGCTGCTGTTCCAGTTTTTCGTGGGTCGCCCGGCGGGGTTGAGCTTGTCGGCCTGCGCCAGCGGCGGCCCGCCTGTGGAAATATGCACAAAGCTCCGATAGCCGTGTTCCGTCGGTTGGTCGCTGTACCAGTACACCGCCATCTCCAGACGGTCGCCAGCGCTGAACCGCTGGCCGTTGAGGTCGTAACCGATCACGCGCACACGCTCGCCCAGATCATAGCGAACGGGCTGCTGCGCGGCCAGCGCCGTCCCCGGTGGCGATTCCACCCACGCCCGCCCTTCCTGCAGCAGCAGCGCCATCAGCGCCACCGCTACAACGCCGCCCGCGAGGATCGCGTAGCGGTACGCGGGCTTCAGCGCGGCAGGCTCCCTAAAGAGGGCTGCGCCTGACACCGCTTGCTCTCTATAGTCGCCTTCAGGCGGCCTGGATGCGTTAGCCAGAGGCTTTAGCCTCTGGCGCACAGCCCCGGCAATCAGTAGTCCCGCCGCCGCCAGCGTCACCGCCAGGCCCAGATTATTCGCCGGGGTTCTCCCCATAAACACGCGCACCGTATGCGCCCCTGCTGGCACATCCAGCGTGATAAAGCCGTGCGGGTCGGACGGGTAAATCGGCACAGGCGCGCCGTCCACTGCCGCCTGCCAGCCCGCGAAGTGAAAGCGCAGCACTTCCAGCGTAAAGGCATGGTCGGCCTGTACCCGCCACTCGGAAGCCTGCGGGCTGTTGCCGAGCAGTTCCAGCGTTACGCCCTCCGGCAGCGCTTCCCGGTTGGCGTGGTCTACCGGGTAGCCGTCGGCGTAATCGTCCAGCAGGCGCTGCGTCCCCTCTGGCCGGACTTTGACCGTGACCGGCAGGAACTCGCTTGAATACGTCGTGCCAAGCTGCAAGTCGCCGACCTCCGCCGCGTGATAGCCGGTGACGGACGCATCCACATCGGTGTTGATCCACTCCGGCACATACAGCAGCGGCAGCGCCAGCGCGATTGGCGCGACGACCAGCGCGGCAGTCAGCGGCAGCGCGAAGCGCGCGGGCAGGCGCTCCACCCAGACCGCGTTCATCCCGGCCAGTACCGCCAGACAGAACACCGCCGGCCCCAGAAAGCGCCATGGAAACTGTAAAAACGATAGCTGCGGGACTGCTGACCAGATCGCCTCTGAACGTGTGGTGATGAGGAACACCGTCAGCGCGCCCATCACCGCGAAGAAGACAAGCGTGTGTATCGTCCCCTCTCTATGCATGGAGAGGGGATTTAGCGGTGAGGTTGCTCTTTTCTGCCACCGCCATAAGATAACCCCTACCACCCCCACCAGCGCCAGCCCCCACTGCGCCGGGCCGAGGTGCGACAGCGGCATCAGGCCGTTGATCGCGCCGCCATCAAGCCGCTGTGGAAAGGCCAGCAGATCGCGCAGCGGCACGAAAAAATTGCGGTAGTCTAACTCAGAAAGCACGATCAGGTTGTTTAGCTGCACTTCGTTGTGTTCGATGAGTACAGGCAGCCAGAAGTACGCCGCCAGCCCCACGCCGCACACCAACGCGCCCAGTGCCAGCGCCGCCCTGCGCGCGCCGACCAGCAGGCTGTTCCACACAAGCCATACGCCCAGCAGCCCGGTCAGCACGACCGCCATCAGGTTATGCGCGTTAATCAGCAGCAGCACGCTCAACGCCGCCAGCGTGAAATTCACGCCACCGCCGCGCCGCAGCAAACGCTCGAACAGCCACATCATCGCCGGGAACAGCGCCAGCGCCAGCAGTTCCGGGAAGTCGCCACGCGCGTAAGGCTCTTTATAGAGCAGATATGGGCTGTAGACATAGACCAGCGCGCCGATAACCCCCGCCAGCGCGCTCACCCGCAGGCGCAGGAACAGGTACATGCCCACCCCCGCCAGCAGATTGCACAGCACGATCAGCAGGCGCAGGCTGTCCACCGCGTCGAGGCCGAAGATGCCGAAAATACTGGTGAGGTAATAAGTCAGGCTGGCATAATAGTGAAACAGCGGCGACCCATAACCGAAGTAAAGCGTCTCTGCCCAGCTAGGCATCAGTACGCCGTGTGACCAGCTTCGCGCCATTTCCGCCGCGCGGTAAATGTGGTAAAGCGTATCGCTGCCGTTGGGCAGCCCCGGCTTTTGCAGCAGCGGCCATGTCGTCAGCAGGCACAACGCCAGCACCAGCGCCACATCCACCCACCCGCGTCTCTGACTGGTTGATTGGGTATCACTCGAAGCCGTGAGCGCGGAGGTTGTGGAAAAAGTCATTCAATAAATCCTTTGCGTTTCGCGATCCTGGTCGCCTTACGTTGAATCCGTTCGCGGGCGCGATTGTAGCAGAAATGCCCCGCCGGGCAATTGCTGCCTTTGGCTGCCGCTGGCTCATGCCTGTCTAATGTCCCTGTGTTAGTCTCTGGCGGATCTCAGCACAAGTCCGTCAGTCAGGAGAAGGTTGATATGGTCAGTGTAGGGGAACAAGCGCCAGATTTCACATTACCCAATCAGGACGGCCAGCCCGTCACCCTCAGCAGTTTACGCGGCCAGAAGGTGATTATCTTCGCTTTTCCAAAGGCCAACACGGCGGGCTGTACCGCGCAGGCCTGCGCCTTTCGTGACCAGTTCCCACAGATTTCGTCGGAAAACGCGGTCATTCTGGGCATCAGCGCCGACTCGCCCGACGAACTCAAGCGCTGGAAGATCAGCCAGAAGCTGCCCTATGACCTGCTTTCCGACCCCGATCAGGAAGTCATTAACAGTTGGGGCGCGGAGGGCATGAACCTGCTCGGCCTTGTGCAAGTGACCAGAACCACCCGTTCTTACTGGGTGCTGGATGAGAACGGCAGGATTATAGACATGCAGATCGGCGTGGGGCCGCGCCAGAGTGTGGAGCGCGCGCTGAAGGCGGTGCAGCAGGCCGAGACAACGGTATAGATCAAAGCCCCGACACAAAGCCAAACAGAGACGACGGCGCAAAGGTTTTTAAGACTTTGCGTTCTTCGCATCTTTGCGCTCTTTGCGTTAAGTTTTTAGCGTTTATCACAAGGAGAAACTGATATGCCGAAAGTTGGCGAACAAGCGCCGGATTTTGAACTGCCTAATCAGGATGGGAAGCCCACCAGACTGAGCGACTATCGCGGTAAAAAGGTCGTGATCTTCGCCTACCCCAAAGCCGGGACAAGTGGCTGCACCACGCAGGCCTGCGGCTTCCGCGACGAGTTCCCGAAGGTCGAGGCCGGCAACGCGGTCATCCTCGGCCTCAGCCCGGACGCGCCGAAAGACAACCTGAAATGGAAGCAGGCGGAAAACCTGCCCTACGATCTGCTTTCTGACGAGGATCATCAGGTGCTGGAGGCGTGGGGCGCGTGGGGCGAGCGCTCGATGTACGGCAAAACGTACATGGGGGTCATCCGCTCGCATTGGGTGATTGACGAGAACGGCGTGGTGATTGATGAGCAGTTGGGCGTTAGCCCGACGGACAGCGTGAAGAAAGCCGTCGCCAGCATCAGCGGGTAATCCCGGTTGCCACCGTCGGGCGGACGGCATATATGAAACCTGTGTAGGGGCGCGCAACGGCGCGTCTGCCTGCCAGCCGCATTCAGGCGTGCGGGAGGGTCACAGACCCTCCCCTACAGGGCTGAACCGCTTACTTAACCTGCCCATCCAGATAGGCGATGGCCGCGTCTAACAGCGGGTCGCCTTCGCCGAACAGCGTTTCCTCCGTCAGCGGCACATCAATCGTCGGCTCGACACCCCGGCCTTCGATGTGAATGTTGCCTTCGTTATCCACCGCGCGCCCGATCGTAAAGCGAATGCGCGCGCCTTCCGGCATGAAGAAGTCCTGAATACTGCCCCCCAGCCCGCCTGTCGGGTAATGGCCGACGATGGCCGCCCGATCCTGAAGCGTCATGTCATAGGCGAAGAACTCGCAGGCGCTCAGGCAGTCCGGGCTAATCAGCACCGCGACCCGGCCATCATAACGCAGTTCTTCGGGGGGCAGGTAAAAGCGGTTCTCGTAGCGCGGGTCGAAGTAGAACTCGTCGCGCTGTTCGTCATAGATGCCGGTATTGCCCAGCACCAGCGGCTCGTGGAAGAAGTAGGCCGCCATCTGGTCGGCGAGGAAGCCGCTGCCGCCGCCGTTCTGGCGCATGTCAATAATCAACCCCGGCACGCCCGCCGCGTTCAGCGTCTGGATCAGCCGTTCCCATAACTGGATCGTCAGCATGGAGTTGTCGTTGAAGCTGTAAATCTTGACATAGGCATAGCCATCGTCCAGCAGTTCGTACTCGACAGGCGGCTCGAAGCCGGATGGCAGCGGGGCCAGCATCGAGGCATCGTAGCTTTCCCACTCGAAGGTGCTGCGCAGGGTTTCGGTGGTGTCCTGCTTGCTGTCCGGGTTGCGGAATGTCACCTCAACACTGCTGCGCTCTGGGAAGCGCACGCCCCAGCGGAGCTGCTCCAGACGCAGGTTATGCTCGGTGCTGACAGGCGCAAGCGGCGGTGTGATCGCGTCCAGATGCGCCTCAATCGGCTGGCCATTGATCGCCACGATCTCCGCGCCGCGCTCGATGCCCGCGCGGTCTGCCGGGCCGTCTTCCAGCACATAATGGGCGATCACCCGGTCATCATCAAGCTGGCGCAGCGCGAGGCCGATGCCCTCAACGTACTGCGCGCGGACATCCTCAAACACGGGCGGCGCAGAGACATGCCCATCGGGGATGGAGAACAGGAAGTCGCGCAGCGCGCGCGAATATTCCAGCGTGTTGCTGTCGTCCTCTGCCGCTTCAAAGCGCGGTCGGTATTCGGCTGCCAGCGCGTCCCAGTCAATGTTCTTGTACTCGGTGAAGGCGTATTCAGTACGCATCTTCGCCAGCATCGCGTCGAAGGCTTCGACGTAATCCATGCCGGAGAAGTCGTCCACCGCCGCCACGTCCGGCTCGATCAGGTCAACCACCGGGAAGGCCGAACGGTCAAAGGTGAACGGGTCGGTGTCCATATCCACGATGGTGTAGCCCTGTGGCAGCCTCACCACTGGCTCATCACCCGTGAACAGAAAGCCGTCCTCGCCAAAGCCCGACGGAAACGCCTGTTCATCGTCTGGCGCGTAAATCAGGAACTTGCCGCCGACGATCTCACGCGCGGTGTCGGCATCACTGCTGACGCGCGTGGACGCATACGCTGTAGACCAGCCGCCGCCGTACAGATCGCGCTCCTCTAAATAAGGATCGCCAAAGGTGTTGTTCCAGTAAGCGATGGCGAAAATCTGGACACCGGTTTCTTCTTCGGTGTCGTTGTCCACATCGCGGTAAGTGCCGCGCGGGGTGATGGGCAGCGTCAGGCTGTAGGTGAAGGGCGAGTCGTAAAAGTCAGACGTGATCTGCCCCAGCGTCTGCGATTCGACAGGCATCAGGAAATGTTCGTTGCGGTCTACGAACCCGGCCTGATCTTCCAGAATGACCAGCGGCTGCGCCACGCCGGAGGTAAACAGTGGGTTGGTATAAGTGACCGATCCGCTAATCACCACTGGCCCGCCTTCATCATTCACCACAGGCGCGGGCGGCGCTTCTTCCTGCGCCCACGCAGGCACGGCTGCCAGCAGCGCCAGCAGCGCCAGCGCGGTCGTGCCGCGTTTGAGGGATTGTACAATATTCACGCATTACTCCTTCAATAGAAACCATCTGAAATGTCACGGGCGCGATGCCTCGCGCCGCCGCGAAACGTGTGCCGGACGCGCGCTCGTGCGTCCCGCCTGGCAAAAGGTCAAATGTTGGCACACCCTAGTTTAAGGCGGAGTCGTGGATTTTGTGTAAACCACACATGAGCCGCGCATGAACGCGCGCTGCTACCGCCCTCACTGGGAATGGATTATACTCTTGAATGTCTAAGAGTGTTTTTTGCCACTGGTTGAAGGAATACGCATGAGACAGGGATTACTTTTAGCATTTTGGCTGCTGGCTGTGGCGTTTTCCCCGGTACAGGCACAGGAAGGCGACGCGCTCGACCTGCCCGCCGCGCTGTTCGTGCTGACCAACGAGGGGCGCGTGGATCGTTACGGGCTGGGCAGCGAGGGCATTCGCGCGGTCACGCCGCAGAGCGCCTTTGTGCTGGACTTCGGGGTCGCGCCGGATGGCGACTGGCTGGCCTACCGCACCGAGACGATGCTGGCGCTGCGGCGCGTGTCTAATGGCGAGGGGGTCACGCTGGACGAGGGCGGCGCGAGTGTGCCTTCCGTGCGCGGGCAGGGGGATACGATCGCCTGGTCGCCCGGTGGGGATGCCATCGCCGTAACCACGCTGGAAGGCGGGCGTGTCTATCTGGGCAGCGCGCCGAACCCGTTCACCAACGCCGCCAACGTGGTCGCGCTTGACCTGGCCGAAGGCGCGTTTTACCAGTTCATCTGGTCGCCGGATGGCCGTTATCTGGCGGGCGAGGTGGCCGATAACGTCTGGTGGATTTACCGCCGCGATGGGAACACCCTGTCGCTGACCAGCGCGATTACGTCATCGGTCGGCGTGGCGTGGACAAGTGGTTTCGAGATCGCCTTCGCGCCGCTGGAAGGCGGGCTGTACCTGATGAACCTTGACAACGCCAACGCGCAGACCACGCTGCTGGACGACACATGGAACTACGCCCTGCCCACGCTGGCCGACGACGACCTGCTGAAGTTCTTCGGGCGGCAGAAGGCCGACCCGGTGATTACCGAGGGCTTCGGGCGCTTGCTGGGGCTGGCGGCTGGCACGCCCGCCGTGCAGAACCTGAGCGAGGTCGCGGTAGAGCTGGCTGGCCTGCAATGGGCCCCGCGCGGCCACCTGATGATCGCGCTGCGTAACAGCACGCTCATCCTGCTGGACCCGGTGACGGGCAACGCCTTCACGCTGCCGATTGAGAACGCCGTCGCCTATGACTGGGGCGTGCCGCCCGTTGAAGCCGGCAATTCGTGAGGTATTTCACTACAGCACAGCGATGTTTAATACGGCTCTCATAAAATTCTGTATAATACAGACGTAAGTTTTCACAGGGTTGTACAAACGAGGAAACACACAGCATGTCTGGTGAACGTGTCCTGGTGATTGAAGATGAAGCGCGTATCGCGCAGTTCATCGAGCGCGGGCTGATCTATGAAGGCTACCGGGTCACGGTCGCGCGCGATGGCAAAACCGGCCTGACCATTGCGCGGGATAACCCGCCTGATCTGGTGATTCTGGATTGGATGCTGCCGGTGCTGGATGGGCTGGAAGTCTGTAAGCGGCTGCGCGCCGCCAGCGAAGTTCCCATTCTGATGCTAACTGCTAAAGACGATGTGAACGACCGGGTGACCGGGCTGGATGCCGGGGCGGATGATTATCTGGTGAAGCCGTTTTCGGTAGATGAACTGCTGGCGCGTATTCGGGCGCTGTTCCGCCGTTCCACGCCTGCCTCGCGCCCGGACATCCTGCGCTTTGCCGACCTCACGCTGGATACCGGCACCCACCGCGCCTATCGGGGCGAACGCGCCATTGACCTGACCGCGAAAGAATACGAACTGCTGGAATTGTTCATGCGTAACCCGCGCCAGGTTCTCACGCGCGATGTGATCTTTGATCGTGTCTGGGATTACGATTTTGGCGGCGAAAGCAATATCATCGAAGTGTACGTGCGTTACTTGCGCCAGAAGACCGAGCAGGACGACGAAAGCCGCCTTATCCATACGGTCAGGGGGGTGGGCTACGTACTGCGTGAGGAATAATCATGCGTATCCGCACCAAACTGATCCTGTGGTACGCTGGCCTGCTGGCGATCATTATTGTGATTTTCGGGGCGCTGGTGTATCACCTGATGATTTACACGCTGATGGCCTCGGTAGACAGCACCCTCGACCAAACCGCAGAACTGGTGATTAAAAACAGCCGCATCAGGCAGTCGGGCGGGTTTGGCCCGCCCAACCAGCGCGAAATCCTCCTGCCGCCGCTCGACCTGTTTCGCGCGTCGGGCGTGGGTGTGCAGGTGTGGGATTTAAGCAGCCAGCCGCAGCCTTTTCTGGCCGAGTCCTCCAATAACATCGAAAGCTATACCAGCCCGCTCGACCCGGCAGCGCTCGGCAGTGTGGAGCCAAACCAGAGCGTTGTGACGATCGGCGGCAATCAGTTTCGCGTGCTGACGCGCCCGGTGCTGTCGGTCGGCCAATTGTACGCCAATGTGCAGGTGGTTTCGCCGCTGGACATGGTGAACAAGGCGCGTGAGCGGATGCTGCTGGTCATGCTGGCAGCGGGCGCGGTCGGCGTGGTCGGGTCGGCGGTGCTGGGCTGGTGGCTCTCTGGCAAGGCGCTAAAGCCGATTGAGCAGATCACCGAAGCCGCTTCGACCATTGCCCACACGGACGACCTGAGTACCCGGCTGGACTGGGAAGGGCCGATGGACGAACTAGGGCGGCTGACCTCGGTTTTCGACCAGATGATGGAACGGCTGGAGCATCTTTTCGGCTTGCAGCGGCGTTTCGTGGCCGATGTCTCGCACGAACTGCGTACCCCGCTGACGGCCATTCGTGGCAACCTCGACCTGATTAAACGTTACGGCGCGGATAAAATGTCGCTGGAGGCCATCGAAAGCGAGGCCGAGCGCATGTCGCGCATGGTGGACGACCTGCTGCTGCTGGCGCGGGCGGATTATGGCGGGCTGACGCTGGAGATGGAAGCCGTTGATCTGGACACGATCGTGATGGAAGCCTTCCGTCAGGGGCAGGTGCTGGCGAAAGACCGCGACCTGCGGCTGACGCTGCGCGGCCTTGAACCCGCGCGCGTTTGTGGCAACTCTGACCGTCTGAAGCAGGTGCTGCTCAACCTGTTGGGCAACGCCATCAAGTTCACGCCCGACGGCGGCAGTATCACGCTCGGCCTGCAAACACAGGGCGATAAAGCGCTGGTGCAGGTGACTGATACCGGAATCGGCATCGCCCCGCAAGACCAGAAACACATCTTTGACCGCTTCTATCAGGTAGACCCCTCGCGCCGCCGCGATGACGAGATGAGTTCCGGCCTGGGGCTTTCGATTGCCCGCTGGATTGTCGAGGCACATGAGGGGGGGATTCGCGTCGAGAGCGAAGTTGAACAGGGGGCGACCTTCATCATTGAACTGCCGCTGCTGGTGGGCGCGGACAATAACCATCACGAGCCGCCGCCGCTGCCCATTCACCGCCGCATCGCCAGCCGCCTTACGCCAGAGCGTTAATCAGGCACAGCCCGCCGGGGTGCCACATTCCAGATGCGCCATGCTGCTCATGAGAATCTCGCGCAGGTGGGCATCGGCCAGTGTGTAGTAGACGTGCCTGCCGTTCTTCTTCCAGCGCACCAGCCCCATCTCCCGCAGATACTTCAACTGATGCGACACCGCCGGCTGATCCATGCCGAGCGCCTGCGTGAGATCGCTCACGCACCACTCCCCCTCGGCCAGCGCCTTGACCATACGGACGCGCGTGGGGTCGGCCAGCACCTGAAAGAAGCGGGCAATGGCGCGTGCGCTGTCCAGTGACAGCATCTCGTCGTCGGAGGTGCGGTACGCAGGCAGGGCATCAGTCATCAGCATATCCTACATCATTGAAACGCTCTTCACACGTTAGCAGAAATCGGGCGGGCATGTCAATAGAGGTGGCGGTGTGTATGGCGGACTGTCGCGCTGTCCGGTACGTGTGAGTTTCGTAAAAATGGTATAACTTAGTATACGCTTGTGAAATTTAAGGTGATGTTCAGCAGAGGCGCGTACAATGCGATGCATAGAGAGTTTATAGGGGATGATGATGTCCAGACATAGACATTTTTGGAGCAAAGCCCTGCTTCTGGTCAGCATGATGGTGTTCGTTGGCGTGGGCTTAGCGCCCGCGCAGGCACAGCCGGAAGCCGAGGCAGAAGTCGCCTTCGCGTGGTTCGACTTACAGCTACAACTGGCGCAGACCACGCCCGGCTTTTCGCCGCCAGTGGTATCACGCGCCTTCGCCTATACGGGCGTGACGCTCTATGAGGCGCTGGTGCCGGGCGCGGAGCAGTACCAGACGCTGGCCGGGCAGTTGAACGGGCTGACAGAACTGCCGCAGCCCTCGCCCGGTGTGCGCTATCACTGGCCGACCGTCGCCAACAGCGCGCTGGCGACCATCACCCGCTTCATGTACCCCAACGCCAGCGCTGAAAACAAGGCGGCGATAGACGCGCTCTATAACCGCTTTGCCGACACTTACGCCCGCGACGTGGACGAGGACGTGTTTGCGCGCTCGGTCACACAGGGGCGCGTCGTGGCCGATGCCATCTACATCTGGTCGCTGACCGACGGCGGCCACGAAGGGCATTTACGCAACTTCCCGGCGGTGTATGTCCCGCTGACCGGGACGGGCATGTGGCGACCCACGCCGCGCCGGGGTGGTGATCCGCAGTCCGCGCTGCTGCCGTACTGGGGCAATAACCGTCCGTTCGCGCTGAAGGCAGGCGATGAATGCGCGCCCGCCGCGCCGCCGCCCTATTCCGAAGACCCGGACTCAGCGTTTTATGCCGAGGCGATGGAAGTTTACGAAACCGTCAACAACCTGACGATGGAGCAGAACGTCATCGCCAGTTACTGGTCAGATGACCCCGGCCAGACAGCCACCCCCGGCGGGCATTCGCTCTCGATCACCACGCTGCTGCTGCGCCAGCAGCCCGACCTGATGCTGGCCGAAGCGGGCGAGGTCTACGCCAAAGTCGGGATCGCGGTGGCGGATGCCTTCATTGGCTGCTGGAACATCAAGTACAAGCACAACCTGCTGCGCCCGGTGACGTATATTCAGGCCGTGATTGACCCGGACTGGATGCCGCCGCTGACGACACCGCCTTTCCCGGAGTATCCTTCCGGCCATTCGGTGCAGTCCGGCGCGGTGGCGCAGGTGCTGACAGCGACCTTTGGCGAGTATTACGCCTTCCACGACAACACGCATGAAGCGCGCGGGTTCGCGCCGCGCCTGTTCGAGTCGTTCCTCGGCTTTGCTGACGAAGCGGCCATGTCACGACTTTACGGCGGCATTCACTACCGCGCGGCAATTGAGGAGGGGATAGCACAGGGGCGCTGCATCGGTGATCGCGTCAACGCGCTGGCGTTTTATCGCTAGGCGACGCTCACTCAATATACCCAAGCGCGCGCAGGTTATCCATCACCGCGTCGTCCACGTCGCCAA
>CAZJSU010000002.1:76074-142416 GCA_964548765.1 uncultured Anaerolineaceae bacterium | reverse complement strand
TTTTTTACAAGTCACGATTCGTGGGCATTGACCCTTTGGGAAGCGTCGGTATAGTTAAAGGGGATTGTCGTTAGACGGAGTGTAACCTTCTATGAAAGTAAAATCATACGCGCTTTGGCTTTTACTTGCCGCGCTGGTGCTGATGGTGTTCCCGGCCAGCGCACAAACACAAAACCTGCTGTTCGACCCCGGCTTCGAGAGCGTGGATTATCGTCTGGTCAGTACCGACCCCAACGATCCGTTTACCACTTACAACGTGCCGCAGGGCTGGTGGGGCGGGGTCGCCCAGCCGCCGGGGCCGGAACCCTGGCGCAACGCGCACCCGAACGGTTTCCCCCATACAGCGGGATTTAAGCTCGAAGGTGGGCGCTCGTTTCATATGTCGCGCGGCGGCGGCACCTTTACCGCCTATCTTTACCAGCAGGTAGGGGTCGCACCGGGGACAGAGGTGGAAGGCGGCGCGTGGGCATACATGGAGAACAACGGCGGCGGCCTGATGCGGGTCGGCGTTGACCCCACCGGGAACACGAACCCGTACAGCCCGACAGTGGTCTGGTCGCCCTGGTCAAGCACGCGCTACCAATGGGTACAGCTTAGTGTGCGGGCGCGGGTGGAGGGCGGCGCGGCCACGCTGTTCCTGTTCGCCACGCAGGACAGCCCCTCGAACCCGAACGGCGTTTATTGGGACGCGGCGTTTCTGAATGGCGTTCCCGGCCAGCTACCTACGGCTGCCGAACAGGCTCCCGCGCCAGAACAGCGCTATGTGACGGCTAACGTCCGGCTGCGGGTACGCAGCGGCCCCGGCACGAACTTCGAGCAGATTGGCTCCATCAACAACGGCACGTCGCATACCGTGCAGAGCGAGTCTAACGGCTGGTACGCGATTGATTTCAACGGCGGCACAGGGTATGTGTCCGGCGATTTCGTGACGGTCTCGCAGGGGGCAGCCCCGACGCAAAGCGCACCGTCGAACGTCACGCTGCAATTTACGGTGGATTACGCCCTGCGGCTGCGCGCCGCCCCGACGACAGACAGCGAAACACTGGCGCGTATCCCCTATACGACCATCATCGAGGCGATCGGGCGTACTGCTGATAACAACTGGCTGCTGGTGCGCTATGCCGGGCAGACCGGATGGGTCGCCGCGCAGTACGGCAGGCTCAGCGGAGGCATCAACAGCCTGCCTGTGCAATAAACTCAGGAGTTCGCCTGCTCTGGCTCGCGGATAATCTGGCGATAGGCGCGATTATGATAAATCAGCGGCCAGACCGGGTCGGGCAGGCGATCTGTCGCCAGCACTTCGCCCACGATAATCCAGTGGGTCGCGCCGTCCTGAATGCCGAACACCTTACAATCCAGCCACGCAATCGCGTCTTTTAACAGCGGCGCGCCGGTTTTCTGGGTGAAGGTCTCCACGTTGTAAAAGCGGTCTGCGCCTTCGGGCAGCTCAAAGTAGCCCGCAAACTGGGAGGAAACCTGCTCCTGCCCTTCGCCCAGCAGCGACACGCCGAATATCCCGGTCTCGCGGATAAGCTGGCTGGTGGCGGCCTCTTTATGCAGGCAGACGAGAATCAGCGGTGGTTCTAGCGCGATAGAGGTGAAGGAACTGGCGGTCATCCCGCTACGCTGGGTGCCGTCGGTGGTTGTGACAACAGTTACGCCACACACCCACAGGCGCATTGTTTCGCGCATGGCCTGATCTATGCTCATGAGAAAAGCCCTTTTCAATAAGACACGACAGTAATATAGCCCAGACTACTTGCAAACAGCTATATCCGCTATTGGATATTAGGATAGTTGGCTGTGCCCTGTGGCTGGCAGATACAGCCCGCAGCGCTACCGGAACAGAAGCTGCGCCATGCGCGGCACAAAATCGCTCAGGTCGGCGAAGCCTTCGGCAAAAGTTTTCTTCTCGCGCCCGATGATGACCGTAGGGACATCGTTCTCAGAATGGCGGCGGTCGCCGATGACCTCGATGTTGCCGTGATCGCTGGTGATGAGCATCAACCCCTCGTCATCGTCCCATGCTTCCAGCGCGCCAGCCATCACCGCGTCGAACAGTTCCAGCACCCGCACCGCGTCGTCAATGCTGCCGCGATGGCCGATGATATCGGTCATCCAGTGCGAGAAAAAGGCGAAATCATACTGGCGGGAAATCTCGACCATCTTTCTGCCGGCCTCATGCGGCGTATAGACCGGGGTATCGGTGTAGCCCAGTTCGCTACGCCAGCCTTCGCCTGTCCAGTCCACCGCCAGCGCCTCGCCGCTGTAGATTTTGTCGTCGCCGAAGATGGGCAGCCCGGCCTCGTGAACGGCCTGCTGGTAGCTGGAACGCAGGTGCTTGCCGCTGTTAACGCCCTTGTGCCAGCGCGGGGGGTAAGCCTCAATGAGCGCGCCGGTTTTGCCATGCGCGACAAGCTGCTTGAAAAAATTGTCTTCCGCCAGCAGTTCCCGAATGGGCGCGTTCGGCTTGGGGCCGTAATGCTCACCGATGATCTGCGGGATGTTGCGCCCGGTCAGGATAGCGGCCTGCCCGGATGCGCTCTGGGGGCGGCCCGGCACACCGAGGCGCGGGTCGGTGGGGATAAACTCGGCGCGTTCGCTGGACTGGCGGCCTGTGCGCCGCAGCCAGCGGTGGCCGTTCGCCAGCGCATTTAACGTCGGCGTACTGGCGACGCAAAAAGGGTTTACCGCCGGGTCATCATCGCCTAACCCAACGCCGTCGAGGAAGATCATTAAAATGTGCATAAGCTACTGGTTTTCCGTCCCGGTGCGTTGTGCCAGCACACTGTTAACCTGCTCATGTGGGGGAGGGTTGTGGCCGCGCCAGATTTCGCTGCCGCTGCTGTCGAACAGGATGAATTCCGGCGTGTAAGAGAAAGCGTAACGTTCGCGCAGGTCGCGCCCGGCTTCGCTGTGAATATCTATCCGCATGATGTTGAAGTCGTCGCCGAGTGCTGCGGCGTACTCATCCACCACCGGGCGGATCGCCAGACACCCTATGCAGTAATTGCTGAAGAATTCCAGAAAGGTGGGTTTGCCGTTACGCAGTGTCGCTTCGGCAGACGCTGCGCTGTCCACATCGCCCGCGCCGGGGCGCAGCAGGAAAAACCCGGCCACGCTCAACACAAGCAGGCTGAGCAGCGCGGCAGACGTGGCCTTGCGGCTGGCAAGCATACGGCGCAGCACAAGCGCGCTGAGGATAAGCACCCCGGCGCTTATCAGGATATAAGAATACTGGTTAAAGAACGTGTTCATAACGACAGAGGATAGCGCGGAATAAGGGCAGCGTAAAGGGATGCGCGGCGGGTTAAGGCCGCTTCCTGCTGGCGTAATCCTGTAGGAAGGGGTTGGTCTGCCGCTCGTGGCCGATGGTCGTAGGCTGCATGTGGCCGGGCAGCATCTGTATGTCATCGCCCAGCGGCAGCAGCGTCTCGAAAATCGAGGTCATGAGCGTGTCATGATCTGAGCGCGGTAAATCGGTGCGGCCAATGCTGCCCGCAAACAGGCAGTCGCCGCTGAAAACCAGCCCGTTATCCGGCAGGTAGTAGGCGAGATGGTCGGGTGAGTGGCCGGGGGTAAAGAGGGTTTGTAACCTGATCGCGCCCAGTTTGATGGTTTCCGGCTCGCTGGTCAGCAGTCTGTCAGGTGTGGCCGCTTCCGGGAACGGCCTGCCTGTGAACATGATGCCCTGATCGGGCAGGCTGTCCAGCCAGAAAGGGCCTTCGTGGTGGATGTAAAAGGGCGCGCCCGTCAGTTCTTTCAGCGGTTTGCTGGCAAGGACATGATCGAAATGGCCGTGCGTTGCCAGAATCAGCTTGATCTGCCAGCCAGCATCCTGCGCGGTTTTGTGCAGCAGCGGGGCGTTATCCACCGGGTCAATCAGGATCGCCTCGTTTGTTTCGGTGTCGCCCAGCAGGTAACAGTTGGTGGCGGCGATGCCTAACGTGAGCATCTTGATTTCGAGCGTCATGAGGTCAGCGTCTCCACAACCTTCTCTTTATCGCGTCGCAGCACCAGCGCGAGTATCGCTCGCAGCTCTTCCATACGCAGCGCGAACGCCACCCCCAGGAAGACCAGGACTCCGACGATGGTTTCGACCGCAATCTGGACGATGGTAAATTCCAGCCCGCGCTCCGCCAGACCGAGGCTGACCCAAAGCGCGTTGATGATGACGATGGCGACGGCCATCACCAGACTGGCGGCCAGCGTTTTGAGCGTGGTGCTGGCGAGAGCGTTTTCGTGGATGCCGTGCCAGCGCCGCCGCAGGATGAACAGCAGCACGCCCACTTCAAAGGCTGTGCCAATGGTATTCGCCAGTGCCAGCCCGCCGACGTTGCCCGTATTTTGCGTCGGGTCGGCCTCGACAGCGGCCACGCCGCTGAGGGTAAAGGACAGCACGAGGTTGATGGCCGCGCCGCCAAGCGCTGCCCACAGTGGAGTCAGGGTGTCCTTGTCGGCGTAGAAGCTGCGCGCGACCACTTCCAGCGCGGAGTGCGCGATGATGCCAAGCGCGAAGAACCGCAGCGTGTTATAGACCAGCGCCGAGGCCGACGCATCGAACGCGCCGCGCTCCAGCAGGCTGATGAGCGGCTGACCGACGAAGATCAGCCCGACCGCCGAAGGGATACTGGCGATCATGATAAAGCGCAGCGCGCCAGACATGGCACCGCGCTTGCCATCCTCATCGCCAAGCTCGCTGAGCGCGGCCAGCGTAGGGAAGATGACCGTACCCATCGCCGTGCCGATCAGCGTTTGCGGAATCTGCATCAAGCGCCAGCCCCAGCTTAACGCGCTGACCGAGCCTTCGCCGAGGCGCGAGGCGATGTTGTTCATGACGATAAAGTTCAGGCTGAACACGCCCAGCCCGGCGATGCGCGGCAGCATCAACCGCAGGATGCGCCACAGGGTAGGGTCGCGCAGGCCGAGTTCTGGCCACCAGCGGGCGCGGAAATGGATAAGCCCCGGCACCTGTACGCCAAAGTGCAGCGCCGCGCCCAGCACCGCACCCATCGCTACACCGTTCACGCCGAACTCATCGAGCAGGAACAGCACGCCAAACAGGATGCCTACATCAAACATAATGGGCGCGAGGGCAGGCAGCAGGAAATGGTTATGACTTTGTAGGATGCCCATCGAAATGCCGCTGACCGAAAAGATTAGCGTGCTGAGCAGCAGGATACGCATCAGTTCGACGGTCTGCGCCTGCGCGGCAGCGCCAAAACCGGGCGCGACCACCGTTGCCACCAGCCATGGCGCGGCCAGAAACGCCACGATGCTGACCGCCAGCGTGACGCTGAAGACGGTGTTAATGACGTGGGTGGCTGTGCGCCACGCGCCCTGACGATCGCCCCGCGCCAGAAAGCCGCTAAAGACCGGAATGAAGGCATGGGCCAGCGCGCCGCCCGCGATGAGCGTGAAGATCAGCTCTGGAATGCTGTTCGCAGCCACGTAAGCGTCCCACTCGGCGCTTACGCCAAACACCCGCGCGATAATCACTGTCTGGGCGAGGCTGATGGCTTTGGCGACTCCAAACGCCACCATGACCACCAGCGTGGAACGCGCCAGTTTGCGGTTGCGGCTTTCCGTCTCGGCAGGGGTGGATGATTCAGGCTGCGCCTGTGGGGACTGCTCTAAAGTTTCCAACGTGCATGACCTTTATGTAAGCAGGTATTCGGTGATCGCTGTAGGCGGTTATGAAAAGCCGCCCACAGCAGGTTAAGCGTTAAGGGCTTCCAGCGCGTCTCTGGCGGCGGTGTAGCGCGAGTTATGCTGTAAGGCGCGGTTGTAAGCGCTGATCGCGGCGTTTCTGTCGCCCTGTGCCTCCAGCACGCGCCCGTGCCAGTAGTGCGTTTCCTCAACGTACTGCGCGCCGTTGGTCAGGTTGACGTTGACCAGCGCCATCACGTCGTCATAGCGCCCGGTGTTGAAGTAGGCCTCGAACTGGCCGAACTGATACCACGACATGCGCCAGGGCAGCGTACCAATACGTGATGCCTGATCGAAAGCGGCGGCGGCTTCTTCATACCGCCCCAGTCGCGTGTAGGCGGTGCCGATATTGAACCAGGCATAGACATCGCGCTGGTTGGCGCGTGCTTCTGTCTGTGCAACGGCCAGCGCGTGTTCCGCCGCTTTGGTGGTGTCGGCCAGATCACCGAGTATCTGCGCGACCTGTGCCTCGCGTTCCTGCTCATAAACCACGATGAAGGCGCGGTTAAAATGCTTCCAGTTCCCGTCAAGATAACTGTAGGACTCTTTCCTCCCCGCGCCTTCGCCGTTGCCCAGCCAGCTATCGAAGACGTAAAACACGCCTTCAAGATCATCATAGCCCACCAGCGTCTGGTAATGGCCGAGCCAGTCATAGCCCTCGAAATTGGTGCCGCCTGTCTCGACAATGACCGGGAAACGCGCGGCCAGTAAGTCCTTCAGCAGGTCAAGGTCGCCGCCGATGCGGGTGATGGCGCGTACCTGCGACTGCTCGTTGACAAAGTTGACCAGTTCGCCGGGGGAGACGTTTTTGTCTTCTCTGGCTGGCCTTAAAAATGAAGCCGCGTATGCCTGATTTTCGCGCCAGCCATAGTAACTGAGCGCCATCGTGATATTGGCCGGGCCGCAGTTGTTCCAGTCCTGCTGGATGTAGGTGAAACCCGTGAGCAGTTCTGTCGAGGGGCGTGCCGGCACGGAGACGGACACCTCGTTTTCAACCGTTTGCGCGGCCTGTGTGGGCGCGTCGGTGGCTGCCGCCGGGATGCTGGTGGCCTCGATGGTAGGCGTTGCAGACGGTATTGGGGTTTCCGTAAGGGCGAGCGTCGGTGTGGCGCTGGCTTCGGCAGCGATCACTTCTTCAGTCGCCGTTGGTTCAATGATCGCGGCGGCCTCATCGGTGGCTTCAGCAGTGGCCTCCGGCGTTTCGGTCGCGCTCAGCAGCGGCGCGCCAAGCAGGTCTTCTGGCGAGATGTCGCTGTTACCCGGTAACGCTGTGGGCAGGACACCGCCCATCGGCGTGGGGGGCAGGAAAACCCGCATAAACGGCGCTTCCTCCACAACGGCGGACTGGTATTCCGGCAGCAGCAGATTGCTGAACGCGAACAGGCCAGCCGCCACGCCAAGCACGCCAACGACGATTAACGCGCCTGTCAGCCAGACCGCGAAGTGACGCGGCAGGGATTTACGAAAGATGAACGCGCCGATAACGCTGCCCACCACGAGCAGCCCGGCGGCGATGATGAACACGGGGATCAGGGCGAGCAGGCGCTGTTGTGTCTGGTAAACGAAAAACGCTACGATGCCTACCAGAGCGAAAAATACAAACAGGCCGATGACCAGCCACAGCAGACGCGGGGGCGGCGCGACACCTGATAAATCTTCTTTAATGGGGTCTGGCCTCATGTATGGTTGTTCCGACATTAACGTAAACTCTCCAACCATCCCGACTACAATAATAAGCGCTAGTGTGCCACAGATTGCGGCAATTTACAGGGGCTTAAACTGACGATTACCCCACGCAATGCGGGCATTATAGCGGCCAGCGCCGCACTTAGCGATGGCAGGATGGTTTAGCCCCTTGCAAAGTGACGGCTTTTAGAGTGTCATTATGGCGCGTGATGATAAGCGGAGAGTCTATGCAAAAGTATCGCAATCGCATTTTGGCAGGCTTTGGAATCGGGTTTGTGATTTATGTCGGCCTGCTGCTCTTTGTCAATGTCGAAGACCTGTTAAAACACCTTGAGGTTTACCCCTGGGCGCTGCTGCTGCCGGTGATTCTGCTCAAGTTTGTGTCGTGGTTCTTCCGCTTTCTACAGTGGGATTATTTTCTAGGTGTGGTTGACGCGCGCCATAAGATCAGCCGTTTCGACAGTGTGGTGCTGTTTATCGCCGGATTTACGATGGCTGTCAGCCCCGGCAAAGTGGCCGAAGTGTTGAAGGCGGTCATCCTGAAGAATAAAACCGGCACCCCCATCGCCAGCGGGGCGGCAGTGGTGATTGCTGAGCGCGTGGTGGATGGCGTGGCCGTGATTCTGCTGGCCTTTGGCGCGCTGCTGCTGGCCGCCGAGGGCATGAGCCTCGGCAATTATCTGGGGCTGATTTATCTGTCCACCGGGTTGCTGCTGTTGGGGCTGGTCGCGGTGCGTATTCGCCCGCTGGCCTATCTGGTGCTGGATAAGCTTGTGGCACGGCTGCCGCTGGTCAGGCGGGTTCACCAATCCCTGCGTACTTTTTACGAGAGCAGCTATGAAATTTTCAAAATCAGAAACATGCTGCCAACAACGTTTTTCGGCATCGTCGCCGCGCTGGGCGATGCGCTGGGCTTTGTGATTATCCTTTCGGGCTTCGGTGTAGAGGCGACATGGCTGCTGTTCCTGCAGGCGGTGGTGATTATCTGCCTGTCGTCGGCCATTGGCGCGTTGAGCGGCGTGCCAAACGGCGCGGGCATCACCGAGATTTCGGTGAGCGCGATGCTGCTGGTCATCGTCGCGCCGCAGAACCCGGCTGTGACCCCCGCCGTCGCGGCGACAGCGGCACTCATTGAAGGCTTCTTCCACAAGTGGTTCCGCGTATTGGTGGGGCTGGCGGTGGCGGTCATCTTTCGCAAGCGCCTGTTCTCGCCAGAGCTGGAGACCACGCTGGCGGAAATGGAGAGCGAGAAAGCCCGGAAATATGCGTCGTACAATACCGAGGGAATGCAGGCGTGAGTGACAAGTTATGGAATGTAGACCTCCACAGCCATACGCTGTGGTCGAAGGACTGCCTGACGGAGTTCGAGACGATTTTACGCCTGTGCGAGCAGCGTAACATTGACCGTATCGCTATTACCGACCACAACACGGCAGAGGGGGCGCTGGCGCTGCAGCGGCTTGCCCCGGAGCGGATTATCGCGGGCGAGGAGATCATGACCACCGAGGGCGAACTGCTGGCGTACTTCGTGCGCGAAAGCGTCCCGGCGGGGCTAACGCCAGAAGAAACGATTCGTCGCCTGCGCGATCAGGGCGCGGTTATCAGCGTGTCGCATCCTTTCGACCGGCTGCGTAAAGGCGCGTGGCAGGAAGCCGACCTGCGCCGGATTATGGACAAGGTGGACGCGATTGAGGTGTTCAACGCGCGCTGCATGTTCCCGGCGGATAACGTGAAGGCGATGGCCTTTGCCCGCGAGCATCACCTGCTCGGCACCGCCGGGTCGGACGCGCACACGCGCGTGGAGTACGGGCGCGCGCTGACCCAGATGCGCCCGTTTGCCAACGACCCGGAAGACTTTCTGGACGCGCTGCGTACCGCCCGTTATGTCGAGCGGCTGAGCGGTTACTATGTGCATCTGGGCAGCAAGGCCGCGAAATGGGCGAAGAAGCTCGGCCTGCGCCCTCGGCTGTGGGAGGGCGGCTAGGGTCAGGGGGTTTGCAGCGCTTCGTGCGCTGCGGCCAGCGCGTCGCCGCCGATGTCCGCTGCGAGGCCGGGGTCGGTGCTGTCTTCCAGTACCACCGCGACCGCGATGCCTCTCTCGCCCGGCAGGGTGGCGAACCCGACAAACCACGCCTGAGATTCCTCACCAGAATAAGCGAGTGTCGCGTGGCCGCCAATATCCATTCCGGGGCGGCCAGCGTTGGCCGCCGCGCCAATGGCAACCGCGCCACGCATCAGGTCCTGCAGGCGGCGGGCGGTGCTGTCCGTGCTGTAGGGCAGGGTGGGGCGCACGGCTGCAACCCGTGTCCATTCAGGCGCGTCTGGCGCGCGGGTCGCCAGCAGCAGGCTGGGCTGCGGCGCGTTGCCATCGTTCACAATCGCCGCCGCCATGAGCGCCATTTCCAGCGGCGATGTGGTGAGCGCCCCCTGACCAAGCGCGTTCTCGATGACGCTGCCGCCGTTCTGTGCGCTGCTCAGCGGGGCGGGTGTGCTGCTGGCTTCGGCTGTGGGTGTGAAGCCTTCCAATACCGGCTGCTGGTTGAAGTGGAAGGTGTTGAGCAGGGCATCCAGCGTGTTCTGGCCGAGCGTTTCGGCGAGACGCGCAAACGGCGCGGGGCAGCTAAAGGCGTAGGCTTCCTGCAATGACAGCGTTTCATAGGGCAGCCGCACCGCGCAGTTCACCTCCAGTTCTGGCAGTGTGACTGGCGCTGTCGCGTTTTCGATGGGGTCGTCCAGCGGCTGCTTGTGCAGCAAAGCGGCGGCCATCAGTGGCGTTTGCAGTGTGCCGCCGGGTTGGTAACTGCCCTGAAGCGCCCGATTAAAAAAGGGCGTGTCCGGGTCGGCGGCGAGTTCGTCCCATGACACATCCAGCGTTTCCGGGTTATAGCCGGGCGCGCTGACCAGCGCCAGAATATCCCCACTGGGAACGGCCAGTACCACGACCGCCCCTTTCAGCCCGTCCATCGCTTCGGCAGCGGCCTGCTGGACACCAAGATCAAGCGACAGGCGAATATCAGAGCCGCGCTGTGGGCGGTGCAGCAGATCGTCGGCCAGCGCCGTGTTGAAGTCACGCGGGAGGTTGTCGCCGCGCAGCAGCGCATTGTAAGCGGCTTCCGCGCCGCCTGTGCCGTAACGCAGGCTGGCGTAACCGGTGATGCTGCTGGTTTCGGGGTGTAGATACTGGCGCTGCTGGCGCTGGTTCGCGCCTGTTATGGAAGTGACCAGCAGGTTGTTCCGGCGGTCATAAATGTGGCCGCGTATCAATCGCGCTTCGGCCTCGACAAGGCGCGGGTTATCTTCCCGTTGCAAAAGCGTGATCGGGCCAACAATCGCCCAATAGGCTGCGGCGACGGCCACCACCAGAAAAATTATCAGCAGCGCGGCAAAAAGGCGGTTGATCTCACGAGTAAGCTGCATAACCCGCTTCCTCGCTGGCCGACAGGCGCAGCAAAAAGCCGATCATCACAAAACTGACCAGCAGCGAACTGCCGCCATAACTTAGAAAAGGCAGCGTGACCCCGGTGAGCGGAATCAACTTCAGCACACCTCCCATAATCATCAGGCTTTGGATGCCGAGCAGCATACTTAGCCCAACGCCGAGCAGCGCCCGGAATGAATGCCCATTTTGCCGGATGGCGTTGTGCAGCCCGCGCATGACCAGCAGCGCGAGGCAGGCGATGACCACGACCACGCCGACCAGCCCCCATTCCTCGGCCAGCGCGGCGAATACAAAGTCAGAATGCACGACGGGGATGTATGTCGGCCAGCCCTGACCGATGCCCTGCCCCAGAATGCCCCCGGCGGCAAATGCCTGAAGGCTTTGGACGATCTGATACGCGCGGTTGTTGGCCTCCGGCCAGGGGTTCAGCCAGATGTCTACCCGCAGCGCGACCACATCGAACAGGTGATAGGCGGCGAAAGCGGCAATCAGCGTCAGGATAATGCCGCTTATCAGCGTCAGGATAGAGCCGCTGGCGATGTACAGCAGGATAAGAAAGACGATGAAGAATAAACTGGCCGTCCCCAGGTCACGCTGCCAGACGAGGATGACAATGCAGATGCCCCACATTAGCAGAATCGGCCCGCCCACCCGCGCCGCTAACAGGGGGGTACGCAGGTGGCCGCTCAGCCGCTCGGCACGCAGCGCCGGGTACTGCTCTGCCAGATAACTGGCAAGGAAGGCGACCAGAATGATTTTTAAAGGCTCTGATGGCTGAAAGAAAAGCGAGCCGACCCCCAGCCAGAGTTCTGGCGCGCCCACCTGCCCGGAGGGGTTGCGCCCCAGCAGGATCGTGGCGAACAGCAGCGCCAGCCCGCTGACCAGCAGCGTGTAACGGTAACTGCGCAGCCAGCGCAGCGGCTGGGGGAAGGTGGCCGTGATGAGCATGGCAGCGCCGGAGACGATAAGCCAGACGGTCTGCCGCTCTGCAAACGGCTGCGCCAGCCGGTCAATCAACAGCAGCCCCCAGCCGCTGAGGAACATCGCCAGCGGGAACAGCAGCGGGTCGTGAGCAGGCAGGCGGCGTGCCAGCCACCAGCGGCCAATCACCGCCAGCGCGATCCAGACGATAAAATGCGCCCAGTGCGCGAGTTGTATCTCCGCCCGCACCAGCGCCAGCGCCACAAAGTTTACCAGCAGAAAAGCCCCGGCGATTATCAGCAGGAGCGCTTCTGCGCGGTTGGGCTTTGGCAGCGCGGGCTGTTCGTCAAGAATCGCGTGATGAGTAGTCAAGAGCGTGTTTGTAGATAACGGGCAAGGATGGGGCGAAGCTGCTCAAGCTGTTGCGTAGGGACCAGCGCGAAATCGGTCATCACCGCGTCGTTGAGCGCCTGATGCGCGGCGACCTGCTGCGCCGTGTCCAGCTTGCCGACCGCATGGGTAATCGCCTGTTCAACGGTTGAGATGTTGTGGCGCAGGGTCGTCATCACCATCTCGGCGGTGACGGGTTCGGTGCTGGTGTGCCACACGTCATAATCGGTGACATGGGCGATTGTCGCGTAAGCAATCTCTGCCTCGCGCGCCAGAAACGCCTCCGGGCAGGTGGTCATGCCGATCAGGCTGCACTCCCACTGGCGAAAGATGTGGCTTTCGCCTTTCGTGCTGAAGCGCGGCCCCTCGATGATGACGAATGTGCCGCCTTTATGCACCGTGCCGTCCACCGCTTTTACCGAGTCGTACAGGAGCTGGCTTAGATGCGGGCAGAACGGGTCGGCCATCGAGACATGCGCCACGATATTCTGGTCAAAGAATGTTTTGCCCCGGTCGGCCTTTGTATTGTCGTAAAGCTGGTCGGGGATCACCAGATGGCCGGGCGCGTAATCCTCGCGCAGCGACCCGCAGGCGTTGACCGCGATGATGAATTTTACGCCCATCTGCTTGAGCGCGTAAATATTGGCGCGGTAGGGAACCATCGTCGGGGTGTGGATATGACCGACCCCATGACGCGGCAGAAAGGCCACCCGCTTGCCGCTTAAGGTGCCGACGACGATTTCGCCGCTGGGCTTGCCATAAGGTGTTTCCAGCGCATAGCTGGTTTTATCGGTGATCTGCGGCATATTGTAAAGCCCGGAGCCGCCGATCACGCCAATCTCCACTGTTTCGGTCATCAGTTTCAGTTTCCTCTGGACTGCCTGTTCGCGCTTAAACCGTAGCCTTGACTGCGCCGCCGTCCACTGGCAGGGCCACGCCGGTAATGAAGCTGGCCGCAGGCGAACACAGGAATACGGCGGCGTTTGCAAATTCTTCCGGCGTGCCGATGCGCTGAAGCGGGATGCTGCGGGCGGCTTTTTCCTCTTCTTCTTCGATGCTGCTGCTGTTTGCCTTCGACCGCGAACGCATCAGTTCCTGAATGCGCTCGGTATCGGTCGTGCCGGGCAGGATGCTGTTGACGCGCACAGCCTGCGCGCCGAGTTCCTGCGAGAGGCTTTTAGTGAGGCCAAGCACGGCGGGGCGCACGGTGTTGGAAAGGATCAGGTTCTCGATGGGCTGTTTGGCAGAGACCGAAGTTACGGTCAGAATCGCCGCGCGGGCAGACTGCTTTAAAAAGGGCAGGGCGGCCTGGATAAGGCTAATGGTGCTGACCAGATTCAGGTCAATGGCCTTGCGCCACGCCTCCAGATCGAAGTCCTCGAATGACCCGGCGGGCGGCCCGCCAGCATTCGTCACGAGGATGTCCAGCCCGTTCAGCATTTCGGCGCTGTTCCGCACCATACGCTGGGCGGCCTCTGCGTCGGTGACATCCGCCGCCAGTGTAAAGACCGGGTTGCCGCTGGCTTCGTTAATCGCTTTGGCGGTGGCTTGCAGCTTATCCAGACTGCGGCTGTTGATGACCACCTGCGCGCCTTCCATGCTGAAGCGGCGGGCAGTCGCCGCGCCCAGCCCGCTGCTGGCCGCTGTGACCAGTACCTTTGCTCCCCGTAAGCCTAAGTCCACAATTACTTCTCCAGTTCGACGCGGTAACGCATATTACCAATGCCAATAATATCGCCATCGGTGATGACCACCGGATGCTTCACGGGCAGTTCGTTCAGGGTTGTGCCGTTGCGGCTCTGGCGATCTTCCAGCCACCATTGGCCGTTGCGCTGCGCCAGAATGCAGTGTTCGCTGCTGGCGAAGCTGTCTTCGACGAGAATGGTGTTGGTCGGCGCGCGCCCCAGGCTTGTCAGCGGCATCAGCGCATGAGTAGCCCCGGTCAGGGTGTACTGACCGTTGACCTCGCGCATGGCGACAAGCTGCCCGTGAGTGCGTTTTCTGGCCTCGACTTCGGCCACTGCACTGCGGTAATCGCGCCAGATGACGACAAACAGAACCAGCAGCAGCAGCAGCAGCAGCAGACCAGACACAAATCTTAACACAAGAAGCGTCAGTTGGGTGTCCATGATCCAGATGCGTTTAAACTGCGTCCAGCAGGCCGGTTTGATGATCTGAAGGCGGGCTGTCTTCCATGTACACCATTGATGTCGCCCCGATGCGAATAACATCCCCGGATTGTAAGCGGTGTTCGCGGATACGTACGTCGTTGACAAAGGTTCCGCTCTGGCTGTCTGCGTCAAAAAGGGTGTAATGACCAAAACGCAGCCGAAGCTGGGCGTGATGGCGCGAGACATAAGGGTCTTCAAGGATGATGTCGTTATCCTGGCTGCGCCCAATCGTGATAAGCGCCTGAATTACGGGGATGACTTTTTCGCCAGAGATCATTAACTGCGGATTCCTCGGTACATGCGTGCTGGCGGGCAGCGTAATGGGCTTCATCACGTCGGTGGTGTCGTGCCTGTCTACGCTGTGATCGGCCTCGACAAAGACCCTGCCCGGCGCGAAATGGTCATCACCCACGATGATGATGATCGGCTTGTGATTGAGGCGATAACCAAAGCTGGCGGCAAGCTCGACCACCTGCCCACTGAGAATATCGTCCAGCGTGGGGTAGCGCTGTAGGATATGGGCGCGAACATCGGTATTCACCGTGATGGTGTAGTAGTTGGGCGCGACAGGGCGTGGATCGCCGTCGGCAGGTGGTTTAATCCCGGTTTCCATAACGCGCGCCAGTTGCAGCGCAATATCGTGCGCGCGAATGCGCTTGCCAAAGATAGAGGTAAATACGCCCTCGATAAGCTGTTCCAGCCGGGCTTCCAGTCGTGTGATGCGTTGATCGTTCATCGCGCCGCATTATAGCCCACGCCTATAGTGCCAGCAATCCAAAATGTGGGGCGTGAATAAAACAGGCACTATACGTATGATATAGTGCCTGCGATATTGTGTAAATGCGATAGGCGTGATCGGGCGTTAGGCGCTGCGGATAAAGACAGGCTCCGCCGGGATGTGATCTACCCAGTTCGGGAAGATTTCAAACTCGTTCTCTTCGCTTTCACGTAGTTCGTCGAGGTACAGCACGAAGCGGCGATCCTTCGCGTCCGTTACCTGGCTCTCCGTGATCTCGCGGTTTTCGCGGGCATGAACCTGAATGATGTGGAAACCGAACTCCGATTCCACAGGCCCCACAATGTCGCCAATCTCGGCGTTCTCGACCGCGACGGCAAAGGGTTGCACGTAATCCGTCACCGGGGCCCAGCCAAGCTCGCCACCGCGCGCCCCGGAGCCGGTATCGGTAGAGCTGGCCTGTGCCAGCGCCGCAAACGACTCGCCAGCCTCAAGCGCCGCCAGAATATCCTGTGCTTCTTCTTCGGTGGCGACCAGAATGTGACGCACGTTGGCATGAAGCGCATCGGTGGTGATCTCTGGCGTGACGGCATCGCGCAGCGCTTCACGAATAGCCATCGACTCGAAGTAGTAACGGATTTCCGGGTCGCCAATACGCGCGGTACGGCGCAGGTTGGCGAAGTAGGTATCCCGATCTTCTGTGAACTGCTGCGCGTATTCCTCTGGGGAGAGGGTCGCTGTGGCGGTTGCGGTTGGGAGGGGTGTCCATGTCGGTGTCGCTTCCACAGCTTCCGTAGCTTCTTCCGTGCTGTCCGGGGTGGCTGTCGCCGTCGGCTCTGGCGAAGGCGTGGGCGAGACAAATGGCGTAGGCGTGATCGTCGGCGTGGGAGTCTCTGTCGGGGGCTGCCCGGCGGTTTCCGAGTCATACTGGAAGAACCGCTCGATCTGGCGGTCAATATCTTCCTGGCTGACGGTGATGCCCCGTTCCGCCGCTTCCTGACGGATCAGGCGGTCGTCTACCATCTCGTTAATGACGCTGTTGCCTAACTGGTCGGGGATTTGCACGCGGGAAAGCCAGCTTTGCAGCGGCTCCTGCCCGACAAACTGGTTCGGGTCCAGCCCTTGCGCTTCGATCAGGTTCAGATAACCGTTGATCTGCTGGTTCAGCAGCGCGCGTTCCAGCCGAACGCGGGTTTCAAAATCGGCGACGGTAATATTTTCGCCGTTCACGGTGGCTACAGTCTGATTTGGCGTAATAAGAAACTCTACAATCACAGCCGCGACCAGAATCAACACGACAGCGGCGACGGTGATAATTGTCCCAAGAATGACGTAGCGTTGAATCTCGGCCTCGCGTTCGGCGCGGGATTTATGCTCGCCTCTCTGACCAGCGGTGGATGTGGGTTTGCTTTTGGGCAAGCCCGTTGTCTGACTCCGTTTGGTCATAAAACTCTGCTCCTCATCAAGAAAAGAGGCACAGTTTTTCTGGTCAACTATGCCCCTCGCGGTGTCATCGTAGAATGTATTGTGCTAGTCAGCCAGGTTGACAAACGGCAGCAGCGCCAGATGCCGCGCCCGCTTGATCTCACGCGCGAGGCTGCGCTGGCAGCGCGCGCAGTTCCCGGTCTGGCGGCGAGGACGAATCTTGCCTGCCTCGGTAATATAGCGGCGCAGCGTGTCTACGTCCTTATAATCAAAGCATCTGCCCTCTGGGCAATACTCGGTCATTTTTGTGCGCCGCCGCCCGCCACCACGCGGGCCTCGGTTGTCGTCGCTCTGGCGACGGGTGCTTCGGGGACGTTCCCGAGTCTCTTCCGACTCTTCTTCCACGTCCTCGGTTTCTTCGAAATCTCTATTGCTCACGAATACTGCTCCTGCCTGCTTTTAAAATGCGTAATCGCTATCCGGGTCTTCATCGGGGTATTCAATGTGCTGGCTGCGCCTGTCCCCCAGAAGGATCATCTCGTTAGCGACGAGTTCTGTACGGAAATGTTTCTTGCCTTCTTCGTCTTCCCAGCCACGGGTTTGCAGACGACCTTCGATATAGACCTGTTGATTGCGGCTCAGGTGTGCCTTGCAGATTTCGGCCAGGTTGCCCCATGCAACCACGTTAAACCATTCGGTTTCCTCACGGCGCTCCCCTTCAGCCGAAGTCCAACTGCGGCTGGTCGCCACGCTGAAGCTGGTGACGGGTCGCCCGCTGGGGGTGTACCGCATTTCAGGGTCGCGTCCCAGATGTCCGATAATCATGACCTTATTCAATCCGCGTCCCATGTTCACGACTCCTTAAACCCTGACCTTGTGAATCTTCTTCGTCGTAAGGGGGAGACTACGCCTCTGCAAGAATGATAAGATAGCGCAGGACTGACGACGACAATTTGAGATTGCGCTCCAGTTCCGGCAGGTTGCGCGGGTCAATGTCAGCGTACATGAAGACATAGTAACCGTCACGCTGCTTATCAATTTCATAAGCCAGACGGCGGCGGCCCCAGCGGTCAATTTTCGTGACCTGGCCGAGTTCGTCGGCCTCTACCCACGCCTGTACCTGACTCACGGTTTCGTTCATCACCTCTTCGTTGGGGTCGAGGCGAACGATAAATCCAAGCTCGTATGATTTTCTCAAGGGTACGTCTTTCTCCTTCCACGGGGTTGCCCTACAGACAGCGCTGGCGCGCCCTGTAAAGCGGAAAGTTAACAGATTTTGATGGCGCAATATTACAGGACGGGCAAAGGTTTGGCAACGGTGGATTCCTGCGCAGCGCGGGGCGCGTTTTGGGCATAGACCAGGCGTGAACTCGCCAGCGCCAGCGCGACCACCAGCCAGAAAAGCGTGATTGACGACTGGAAATCCAGCCGGAAGAAATAAAGGTCGGCGACGGCATTGGCAAGCGCGGCCAGCAGCGCCGCATGAAAACCGAGGTGAACGGAGTCCAGCACAGCGTCGTTTTTAGCAAAGCGCCATGCGTTGAGGCCGTAGATAAAGACCGCGAGCATCGTCAGCAAAAAGATGGACAAGCCCACCAGCCCGATCTGGTTTGCCATAATCAGATAGGTGCTGGCGACATCGGTGTAAAGGTCAATTTCCGGCGTGCCTGTAAAGCCCACGCCGAAGATCGGGTAACGGCTGATGAGGCGGAGCGAGTCGGTATATTCGCCAATACGCATCTGGGTGGCGAGGTCTGCGCCAGTGAACGCCTGCACAAAGCGCTCGATGTACACCTGTGTCTGTGGCAGCAGCAGCAACAGCAGGCCGCCGATAATCAACAGCGGGATATAGCGACGGTAGCGCATGAAGGCGATGAAGAACAGGCCAACCCCGAAGGCCAGCATGGAAGCGCGCGAGAAGGTGAGGAACAGCGCGATCACGACTAAGCCGAAGATGCCTAACGTCAGCCAGCGCTGGCGCAGCACGGGCTTATGCGCGAAAAGCTGCGTTGCGATCAACGTGCTGGAGACCGCCAGCACGCCGCCCAGCGCGTTGGGGTCTACCCATGTGCCGATCGCGCGCTCTGCGAGCGCCGGGTTGTCCTCAATATAGCGGATTACGCCGCCGTCGGGATAACCGATGCGCGCCAGCCGCACCAGAAGGTTCTCGGTCAGCGTGTCTGGCAGCACGTAAAGCACAATGGTCGCCGCTGCCTGTAAGCCCATGACCAGCATAAACACAAGCAGCAGGCGGCGCAGCGCTGCCGGGTCGCGCAGCAGGTCTACCAGAATAAAAACCATGCTGATGCTGAGCAGGGTTTCGGCAAACTGGCGCAGCTTGGCGGAGGTTGGCGGCGCGTAACGCAGGCCAAGCGCGAAGCTGAGGATAAGCCACAGGATATAAACGGCGATGAGGGCGTGAACAGGCGTAAGCCTTAGCTGCTGGCGTTTGCCTGTCATCCACAGGGACAGGTAAACCAGCACAAAAGCGCCCAGCGCGGTATCAAGCAGGGTGGGCGTGATCGCGATTTTGATGGGCAGCGTGCCAAACGGCAGCAGGCCGATGACGGCGACGACCGCGTACAGCGCCGCCGAAGCATTGGTCAGCACATACAACCCGGCCAGCACGCCCAGCACCGCGCCGGTGGCGATCACCGGCCCGGCGATCGTGAGCAGGATGCCCACCCCCGCGCCAAGCAGCCCGACAGTCACGCCGATCAGCAGCGCATAAGCGCGGCGATCAAGCCGGGCGAACCAGTGTTGCAAGGCGTTACTTTGCTGCATGAGGCACTCCACGCGGCTTTGCGATCAACCAGACGACTGCCAGTATAACCAATGCCGCCCAGGTGAACAGGCTCAACACCGCGCCGACGCGATAACTGAGCGGGTCATAGACGAGGCGGATTTCGTGCTGTCCGGCAGGCACTTCGAGGGCGGTGAGCGCTCCGTAAGCGCGTAACATCGGGGCAGGTTCGCCGTCGAGGCTGGCCTGCCAGCCGGGATAATGTGGGTGGGCGATGGACAGGATAACGTTTTCCGGGGTGTCTACCTCAATGCTGATTATCTCCGGCGCGAAGGCGGTCACGCTGGCCGATGCCTCGTCCGGTTCGCCTGCTGACAGTTCCAGCGTGGGCGCGGTGTCAATAATCACGGTGTCGCGCGGGTTGAAGTTCGGGTCGGCCAGCAGCGCGCGCGCGAACTCGTCGCTGTCTACTACCTCGGCCTGTGTGAGCAGGTGGGCAAAGGGGCGCGGGTCGTCCAGACGGTGCAGATTCACCGTGCCGTAACGATCCTCGCCGCTGGCGATAATCGCGCTTTCCGCCGGAAGCTGTTCCCAATCACTGTAAACATAACGCACGGCCATAAGCTCCCACGCGAGCGGGTTGATCTTCTCCGGCTCGACAAGGTTGAACACGCCGTCCAGAAATAACGGGCTGATGCCGCGCATATCCAGCACGCGGTACAGGCTGCCGTAGTTATCGTGCAGGCCGCGAAAGCCATCCACGCGGAACGGCACCGCATCATCTTCCAGCACCCGCGCGACCAGCGGCGGCGGGGTCATCGAAAGCTGGCTGGCGGGCGGCACCGGGTCGTAATTGCTGGCCGCGTCCATGTTCACGGTGAACAACTCGAAGGTGAGCAGGGCGACGAGGAGAAGGCGATAACGGCCTGCCTGCGGCTGGTTTAGCATCTGCCAGACGACAAGCAGCAGCGCGGCGCTGATGATCGTGCTGAACAGCACTGTGTTCAGGGTGTCGTTCAGCGCGTCACGCTGTTCCAGCCACTGGTGAAAGACAAGCGCCCCGGCAACCGCTGTAACGCCGAACAGTACGGCCAGCATCCAGCGAACGTGTTTTGTGCGCTGCGCCCAGCGCGCTTTATCCCATTCGGCCAGCACCACCAGCCCCCACCCGGCGAGGATGGCGAGGCTGTTGACCACCAGATAAACCGCGCGTTCCTGCCCGCGGAAGAAGCGCAGGCCGGGCAGCAGGTTATAGAGCGCCGGAAAGACGACGCTGTTGGCCCCGAAGCTGAGGCCAAGCGCCACCAGCGCCACAAGCCCCCAGAACAGGCTGTCCTTCGTCCGGCTCCACAGCGCGATGAACGCCAGCGCCAGCGCCGGAATGCCGACGTACAGCGGTGAAAACAGGCTCATCACGCCGGGGAAAAGCAGTTGGATAACATCGCGGAAAGGGAAGCCGTTGCCCTTCGCGCCGTAGGTGAAATCCACGCGGGCGGTCTGTGGCAGGTATTCCAGACCGGGCAGAAGCTGTACCGCAGCCAGCCCGAACGCCAGCGCCCCGAACAGCATCACCCCTAGCACAAACACCTGCCAGCGGTCACGTCTGCCGTAGACCTGATAACCAAGATAGGCCACCAGCAGATAGGTGAGGAACCAGCTTGTCTGTGGATGCCCGGCCAGCCACGACAGGCCGAGCGCCAGCCCGGTGAGCAGCAGCCAGCACCAGCGGAACTGTTCACGGCGGGCGGCTTCGGTCACGCCGAGCAGCGCCAACGGCAGCCAGACACCCGCCTCCAGCACAGCCAGTTGCAGCGGGGGATAGCCGGAAAGATAACCGCCGTAGGACGCGATCACCGCCGCTGCCAGCGCGCCCGTGATGCTGCCTGCTCTGGCGAGGGTGAGGCGGCGCACCAGCGCGTACATCGTCAGCGAGTAGAACAGCACGTGAAACGTCATTTCCAGTTCCAGCGCATGGTAGCTCCAACCGCCGGAGAGCCGCGCGAGGGCGATGGTCAGCAGGCGCGGCGGGTAAAAAACCGCCGACTGCGTATCCGCCAGAAAGGGCATCCCGCCGTTGTTGTAGGGGTTCCACAAGGGGACTTCGCCGACGCTCATGCGCTGGTACTGGTATGCGCCGAAGGCGACAAACTGGCCGGAAAAGTCGCCCTGTTTGAGCGATGCCTGATCGCCCGCGATGGGTGTGAACAGCCGCCAGAAGAACAGCAGCCACAAGGCGACCAGCGCGATCAGCGCAAGCCAGTCATTTCGTGAAAGGATAAATCTTCGTGTAGTCAATCGCCAGATACCCCCTGTGTCGGGGCAATTCTAACACGGTTGAGGTTGAGGTAGTTATCCGCCTGCCCGCCGTCCGGCGTGAAGATGCGTAAGCGCTGGCCGTCGGCCTCGTTGTAAAGGCCAAGTTCCAGTTCGTAGATGCCAGGCGGCGCGTCGGGGTTGATGTTGAGGGTGTGCGTGTCTTCGATCACCTTTCCCGGTTGCCATGTAGACGTGGGGGCGTTCCATTGGGCGGGCATTCCGTCAGAGGCGGCGTGCTTGGTCAGCGTGGCCGGGTCAATCACATTGGCGAAAACTTTATAGTCGGTTTCAAGCTGTTCAAGCCCGCGCCAGTAAAGCGTGAGTTCAACCGTATCGCCCGCTGCCGGGCTGAGGTCGGTCAGCGCATAACCGAGCAGTTCTATCTGCCCGCCGAAGTTCACGCGGATCGGGTTCGGCAGGTCAAACGGGTTATCGCCACGCGGCAGCAGTTCCACCGCGCCAACGGTAAACGTCTCCCCGTTATCTGCCAGCATCATGCGTTCGCCTGTCTGGTGGTCGTAAAAGCCAAGCTGCACCTCTAGCGGCATCGGCGCGTAGGCGGTGGCCGGAATCCAGATAGCGATGGGGTTGTTCCATGCGCGTCCCGCCGTCAGATCAGAGGTTGCCAGCCTGCCCTGACCGGGGTAAACGTCGCGCTGGCTGATAATCACCTCGCCGGGCGTGACCAGATGGACGAACAGGCTCCAATTGCGGCTGAAGGGCTGGTTCACGATCCATGTCGTGTCCAGCAGCACGTAATCCTCTGGCCGGACGCGCTCGGTTCGCACCTGCGCCGCTTGCAGGGCGATCTCGCCGCCGCTGCTGGCATGGAACACGGCGAGCGCTTCCTCATCGCCCGCAGCGACCTGCGGCGGCGCGGCGTAGGCGGGCGCGATCACCAGAAAGGGGACGGCCAGCGCGACAACGGCGAAATAACCCGCGACCACCGCCATCACCAGCGGGCGCAGCCGCTGCGGCAGCCACCATGTCACGCCCACCGCCATCCACAGCGCGATGCAGGCCAGCGCGCCGAAGATCAGCCGCCCCTGTGAGGCGGGCGTTTCGGCTGTCCAGCGCAGGTAAGAGGTAAACGTCACCAATGGCCACAGCAGCGTCACCAGCGCGGGCAGCCATGCGTTAATCTGGTAGGCAGGGGCGAGCCGGGCGCGTGACAGCAGCGAGAAGGCGAGGAACACGCCCGCGCTCAGCAGCGCCAGCCCGCCGATGAGGTTAAAGATCAGGTAAGCCGCTTCCGGCAGTGGCAGGTTCACCCCGCCGAAGAAGCCCCAGTAGGCCTGTGTGAAACTGTGGCGCTCGCTCCATAGCTGCGCTGCGTTCGCGGGGACAGCGCGCCGCCCGACGACATCGAGGAACATATTTAACCCGGTAGGGTCGCCGTAAAGCTGGATGTTGCGCGCGTACCACCAGCCAGCGATGAGGATGGTTAGCCCGCCAGAGATCGCCCCGCCGATGACTACAGGCCGCCAGTCCCGCAGGCGCAGGCTGAGCAGCAGCAGCGCCAGCGCAACCAGCGGAATCAAAAAGCCGATATTGAACTTCGCCAGCAGTCCCGCGCCTGTCGCCACGCCCAGCAGGGCGTAGTAGCGCCAGCGGGGCGCGGCGGACATCCTGAGCAGCCGGACGATCAACAGGATGAGCAGGCTGCCGAGAAAATTGGAAAGGTTATCGTTATTCACCGAGGCGCTGATGAACAGGAACATCGGCAGGAAAGCGACCAGCGCCGCCGCTCCCACCTGCACGACCGGGGCAGCGGGGAAAACCTCGCGGGCTAACTGGTACGTCACCAGCACCGCCCCCAGACCGAGCAGAATCGAGAAGAAGCGCGCGATATGCACGGCCAGCACCGTCCCCTGCCAAGGGAAGGCTTCCGCGTCGGCGCGGTGGACGATCATGTTGAGATTGCCATCAGGCCGGGTAATCCCGATGTCGGCGTGGGGGTTGATGCGCCGCACGCTGTCCATGTCGCTGGTGTCTATGCCAGCGGTGAGCAGCGCCGCCAGCATGTAATACAGGGGCGGCTGACTGCCTTCCTGCCGCCAGGGGCCGGGGTTGGCCGGGTCTTGAGGCGGCAGCGCGAGGCCGTTGTCGGCCAGATATTTCACCATCGGGTAATGCCACAATTCATCCGATGCCTCGAAGATGGGCGTGGCGACGCTGTAGATCGTTGCCAGAATAAGATAGGCAGCGGCGATGATGAACAACCAGCGCCGCGCGGTAGACTCGCTCAAGCGGCTGCTCCAATGATGTGACGGAAGAAGTTAAGATAGTCGCGGGTGATGTGTGACCAGTCGAAATGCCGCGCCAGTTTGGCCGCGCCCTGCCGCAGATGTGCCTGCATGGTGGTGTCGGCAAGCAGGCGGCTTAACGTTTCGGTCAGCGCTGGTGGATCACCTGCAGGCACGAACAGCATATTTTCACCATGTATGAATTCGGGGATATGCACGCGCGGAAGGGTGGTGACGATAGGGCAGCCGTATTGCACCGCCGCCATCAGGCTGCCCCGGCGGTATGATGCGCCGTCGAGATAGGGCAGCACCACCGCGTCACTGGCGCTGAGGTAGGCGGCGACTTCGGCCTCGTCCAGATAGCCTGTCCAGCCAATGGCCTCTTCCAGATGCAGTCGCGCGATCAACTGGTCAACAGCGCTGGCGTAAGCGGCGTTGGTCGGGTCGCTGCTGCCTGCCCGCACGCCGATCATCAGCAGGCGCGCCGCGATACCCTGTTGGCGCAGGGTGGCGAGGCTTTCCAGCAAAATTTCCACGCCTTTGCTCTGGTTCTGCAAGCCGAAATACGCCAGTAGGAACTCGCCCGCTTTCACCCCGGCGGCTTCACGCTGGCGCAGCGGGTCGAAGCTGGGCGGCAGCACGGCGCGGATGTTGCTGCCGATGGGGATGAGCGCGGTCTGTGGCAGGTGCTTCAGGCGCTGGTGATCTTCATGATTGGTGACAATTGCGCCGCTGGAAGCCGCCGCCAGATGACGCACAATCCAGTCACGCAGCGGCCCCGCCTTTGGAAACAGATAGGGGAAGCGCAGGTCGTGAAAGGTGGTGACGACAGGGACGCGCCGGGAAACATTCGGGAGGAAGTGTATCCATGGAGCCATGCCATAGGCCGCGGTCTGGAATTGCAGGTTCAGGATGTCCAGCCGCTGCGCCTTCGCCCACTGGTCAACCGCGCGCAGGCTGCTTAAATTCCAGCGTTCGACCGTGTTGACCAGTGGAAGATCAACGCTTCGGGCATTGGCGCTGCTGAACAGAAAGACATCTTCGCCCTGCGCGGTCATCTCGTGTGCAAGGATGTGCGTGTACGCGCCTACGCCGCCCTGCATCGGCGGGTACTCCCCGGTGATGATTCCAATCCGCATTTACGTGACCCTCAAGCCAGAGCGGAGTACCTGCCAGTAGGCTTTAATGCGTTCCTGCCGCATCGCGCGTTTATGGCCCAGAAGTGTTTTGCCTGCTTCGAGGGCAAGCTGCCAGACGTAGGTGAGCAGCAGGAAGCCGCGCAGCAGGTAAGCCACCAGCCAGCCATTATATTTGCGGAAGTAGCGCAGCTTGCTTTGCTGGAAATGAATGTGGCGGCGGGCGACGACCTGCTCGGTGCTTTTGCCGCCGTGATGGATGATCTGCGCGCCGCCCAGATAGACCACGCGCCACCCGGCGGCCTTCGCGCGCCTGCACCAGTCGAGTTCTTCCGAGAACATCACGTAACCTTCGTCCAGCCCGCCGATCTGCTCGTAGACCTCGCGCCGCGCCATCAGCGCCGATCCCTGCACCCAGTCCACGTCCAGCGTGGCGGTGTCGGGCGCGTCGGCCACATAATACCGCTGCATCATCCGGGCGGGGGCGTATGGTTGCAGCCATGTGCTTTCAAAAAACGCCAGCGGCACGGTGGGGAAGCGGCGGCGGGTGGATTGGGTCGTGCCGTCGCTGTTGAGGGTGTGCGGGCCGACGATGCCGACAGCAGCGTTGGCGATCAGGTAACGCGCCATCTCCGCCAGCGCGTCCCCGATGACCTCTGTGTCCGGGTTGAGCAGCAGCAGGAAACGCCCGCGTGCCGCTTGCAGGCCGATGTTGTTGCAGCGCGAAAAGCCGAGATTGGCCGTCTGTGCCAGCAGCTTCACCTGTGGGTAGCGCTGGCGCAGCATCTCCGGCGTGCCATCGTCGCTGGCAGAATCCACCACAATAATCTCGGCGCTGAGGGCTGAGGCGGGCGCGGCGGGTGGCTGATCGTGCGCTTCAAAGCGCAGCCCCGGACTGGCAAGAATGCTGTCGAGGGCGGCGGCCAGCACGTCGGCAACGTTCCAGCTTACGATGATGATGGATAAATCCGGCATAAATCCTCTTTCAGGCGCTGCGCGGCCATTGTACAGAAGAATCCGCGTTTTATCATCATGTCTATCACGCTCATAGACCGCTGGCAGGCGCTCAGTCCAGCTTGAACAGCCGTCGGGCGTTTTCGGTGGTCGCTGCGCCCATCGCCTCGTCAGACAGCCCCTTAAGCGCGGCCAGCCTTTCGACAATGAGGGGGATGTAGGCGGGTTCGTTGCGTTTGCCACGATGGGGCATCGGGGTCAGGAATGGGCCGTCTGTTTCCACCAGTATGCGCTCCAGCGGGATATTACTGGCAATACTGCGCAGGGAGTCGGCATTTTTATAGGTGATCGGGCCGGTAAAGCCGAGGTAGAAGCCCGCCGCCAGCGCGCGATCTGCAATCTCTGGCGGCGCGGAGAAAGAGTGCAGCACGCCGGGGCGCTCCTTAAGCGGCGCGGGCAGATCAGCCGCCCAGCGCTCCAGAATAGTCATCACGTCTTCGCTGGCTTCGCGGTTGTGGATAATGACCGGAAGCTCAAGGCGGCTCGCCAGCGCCAACTGCGCCTCAAACGCCGCGAACTGCTGCGCCTTCGGGCTTTTGTCCCAGTAGTAGTCGAGGCCGATCTCCCCGACCGCGACGACCTTCGGCGCGGCGGCCAGTGTCTCAACCGCGTTCAGGGCTTCGCTGCTGAAGCCTGCGCTGCTGTTGGGGTGAATGCCGACCGCCGCGTACACCTCGGCGTACTGTGCCGCCAGCGTCAGCGCCTCACGGCTGGTCTGGAGGTCGGTGCCGGGGTTAATGACGCGCGTGACCCCGGCGGCGTTCGCGCGTTCGATAACCTGCGGCAGGTCTTCGTTGTAGGCCTCGAAGTTCAGGTGACAGTGCGTATCAATCAAGGTTACTTGCCGTTCTGTTCCTTAAGCAGTTGATAATCGGCCTCGACCATCATCTGCACCAGTTCCTCAAATGTCACCTGCGGCTCCCACCCCAGCACCGTGCCGGCCTTGCCGGGGTCGCCCACCAGCAGGTCTACCTCTGCCGGGCGCATGTATTTCTCGTCCTGCACGGTGTAATTCTTCCAGTCGAGGTCCATGCAGCTAAAGGCCACCTCAAGCAGCCGCTCGACAGAGTGGGTTGTGCCAGTGGCGATGACATAATCGTCTGGCGTGTCCTGCTGAAGCATCAACCACATCGCGCGCACGTAATCCCCGGCGAAGCCCCAGTCGCGCTGTGACTCGTAATTGCCCATCCGTAGTTCGTGCGTCAGGCCGAGCTTGATCTTGGCGACGTGGTTGGTCACTTTGCGGGTGACAAATTCCAGCCCGCGCCGGGGCGATTCATGGTTGAACAGGATGCCGCTGGTGGCGTGGAGGCCGTAGCTTTCGCGGTAGTTGACGGTAATCCAGTGGCCGTAGACTTTCGCCACGCCGTAAGGGCTGCGCGGGTAGAAGGGCGTGGTTTCCTTCTGCGGCACTTCCTGCACCTTGCCAAACATCTCGCTGCTGGAGGCCTGATAGAAGCGAATTTCCGGGTTCACGGTGAGGATGGCTTCCAGCATTCGTGTTACGCCCAGCGCGGTAATGTCCCCGGTAAACACGGGCTGATCCCATGATGTGGGGACGAAACTCTGCGCGGCAAGGTTGTACACCTCGCGCGGCTGAATGCTGCTCAGCGCGCGGGTCAGGCTGGTCTGGTCGTGCATGTCCCCGGAAACCAGCGTGATCTGATCCTGAATATGACGGATGCGCTCAAAGTTCAGCGTGCTGGTGCGGCGAATGAGGCCGAAAACCTCATAGTCCTGTGCCAGCAAAAGCTCCGCTAGATACGAACCGTCCTGTCCGGTAATGCCGGTGATAAGGGCGCGTTTTTTCATGGGTGTCTCCGCAAGTTTATCTATGGGATTCAGTCCGTCGCTGCGCGGCGTACCCGCTGGCGACAGTCGTTCAGTAAGTCGAGCAGTGTTTGCTCGAAGGGAATGGTGGGCTGCCAGCCTGTGGCCTCGTGGAGGCGGGTAGCATCGCCCCACCGGACGGATACTTCTTCATCGGGGTCGTCTATAGGCTGTGTTTCTACAGGGTGGGCTGCATGGCTTAATAACAGGTTGACCAGTGTTTGAACGCTGTAGACCTTGCCGGAGGCGATGTTGTAAACCTCGCCGGGTGTGCCATGCTCGATAATCAGTTGGTAGGCGCGCACCACGTCGCGCACATCGGTAAAGTCGCGCTTGACGTTTAAGCCCCTGACGGGCATGGGCGGCTGGTCTATGCCGGCCTCGATGCGCGCAATCCGCATCGCGTAATCTGGCGCGACGAAGCCCTCGCGCTGGCCGGGGCCGGTATGGTTAAACGGCCTCGCGCGCAGGACAGGCAGGTTGTTGGAGATGAAATACTGCAAGCCCATGAGGTCCTGCGCGATCTTGCTTAAGCCGTAAGGCGTTGTCGGTTGCAAGGGCGCGTCCTCTGCCAGTTTTCGATCTTCGGGAGGGTAGATTTCTGCCGAGCTTACGATCAGGATGTGCGGCTGAATACGCAGGTCAATACACGCCTGAAAGATGTTGAGCTGGCTTAAGATGTTGTTCTGGATGGTTTGCCATGGATGCTGCCGCGAGAGGCGCGGTGACGACTGCGCGGCGAGGTGGTAGATACAGTCAGGGCGTACCCGCTTCAGCAGAGCGCTGACCGCAGGAGAGTCCTGCAAGTCTAGTGCATGAGTGTTCAGATGGGGCGAAGCAGCCTGTCCTGCCTGATTCAGAACGGTGCCATGCAGTTCGAGGCCGGCGACGTTTTCCAGAAGATGCTGCGAGAGATGCTGGCCGACAAAACCGCCTACGCCAGTGATAAGCACACGCACACTGTTATTCCCTGCTGCGGTCGTTAAACTCTCAGGATTATAGTCAAAGCCGCGCCCGGCGCTACCCTGAACTCGGTGGGTAGGGCAGGATGAACGCCCGTATCAGCCGGGAATCGGGAACCTGGAAGGCGATAATGTCGTAGTGGCCGCCCGGCTCGATGCTCACGCCAGTGATCGAACCCGCGAGGCTGGCTGGCTCGTCCAGCACGTCTACAAGGTGCAGCGTGAGCAGGCCAGCAGGCACGATGCCCACATGCGAAGCCTGCTGCGGCGCGACATCGGTGATCGCAATCACCCGCTCGATGCCGAAACTCATCGAGCGGCGGTAGCTGGGGGCGGGCGGCGCGGCGCTCTCACGATTGCTGCCTGCACGGTCGGTCAGCGAGTAGGCGAGGGCGAGATGAGCGTCGCCAGCCATCGTCGCGTTGAACAGGCGCACGTGGGCGGGGTCGCCCTCGAGAATCAGGTTGGTATCCGGCATAAGGAAAAGTCGCGCGTCGTCCACGCTGTTGCCATAGGCGACGATGGTATAAGAGATGCCGGGGTCGAAGGTGACATCCTCGGCGGCGATGCCTTCAGAAGTGCCGCTTAGCACCGCATCCAGCGTATAAGTCCCAGCGGTGATGGGCAGTAAACCGCTGCCAGAGGCGTAGGCTGTGGCCGACGCAAGCACGTTCCCATCCAGCGTGAGATCGAGCGCCGGGCTGTCGTAAACGGCGTTGACGAAGCGGGCGGTGGGGATGACCTCGCCTGTAGCGCCGGGCTGCTGTGTGCTGGTCTCGTCCGCATCAGCATCTGACGGGTCGGACGATAGAATGCCAACGCTGTCGCTGAGGATGAGCGGCTGGTTATCATCGCGCCCGGTGAGCAGGTAAAGATAGCTGCGCCCGGCCTCGAACTGCACATCACTGGCGTATTCGATCTGTGTGGTCGTTTCACCACTCTCAACCGCGTTCCAGAAAAACGAATGTGGGCTGAGCGGCATGTTGATGACCAGCGGCTCCAGGCCGTAATTCAGATCGCCCATGCCTGCATCGGTCAGAAAGCCGCTCTGGGTATCCACCCGCACGCGCGGTGTGTCGCTAAAAGTATTGACGAAGGCCACACGCGCTTCGTCGGCGCGGGTGGGGGAGAGGTCTTCTAAATAGCGCACCACACGCAGGTCGTCCTCTGTGCCGAGGACGATCAACGACAGCGTTTCATCGTTGTTGGCGGTAAGCTGCACAGTGGCGATGGGGTCGTCTGTCGCGCGGTCTGCGCCTGCGGCGTAAACCGTGAGCGTGTACATGCCGGACGTGACAAACTGGCGTTCGCTGGCACGACTGTATTCCAGCCCGGCAGCGAGAGGCTGCTCGTCGAGGTAAATATCTGCTGTGCCGATGGTCGGCGCGGCGTGGATCGCGCGAAGGTTGGCGCGCCCCTGAACGCTGGCCTGCGTTTGGATGACGGCGGGCGCGTCGGCTTTGCCCGCTGCGATCAGCGTATAGTCGGTGCGTTCCTGCAACGTAACAGGGTACTCGATCAGCGTGGTGCTGTTGTGCTGGAAGGTGAAGCTGCTTTCGCCGCTGGGCAGCGTGAAGGGTGAGGAAGCCTCGGCAGCGGGCAGCGCTGCCACCAGTTCCGTGTCGTTGTGCTGCGCCGCGATGTCCATGCCGCCTTCGATGGCGTTAATCAGGGTGACGCGGCTTTGCTCGCGGTCAAGCGGGGCGAGCGATTCCGGGTAGGTGGACATCACCAGCGCATCAGGCGCGCCTGTGAAGACCAGCATCGCCCGCTCGCTGCCTGCCAGCGAGAGCGGCACTTCCAGCAGGCTCTCGCCAGCGTCCGGGCGGATGCCACGCGGCACCACCCGTAGGAAATAATCCCCAGCGACCAGATTGGCGGGTTCGGTCGCCGCGCCAAAATCCAGATTGGTGCCAATCGCCAGACGCTCGACGTAAATATCTATGGTTGGCACATCCGGCGCGGCGTGGACGACGCGCACATAAGCAAGCTGGCTGGGATCATCGGCGCGTGTCAGTTCGACTACGCTGGGGAGCGGGCTGGGAGAGGGCGGGGGTGTTGCGGTCGGTGGCTCGGTCGCCGTCGGGATAAGTGTTGGTAATACCTGTGACTGGCAGCCAGCCAGAAGAAATAACCCCAGAACCAATATCCAGCTCAACCGACGCATAATGTCCCTCAGGTGAAAAGCCATCATGTCCATTGTACTGACACAGGCGCAAATGGCTACCCCGACCAAAGTATGGTGCGTGACAAAAAGGGCGACCCGAAGGCCGCCCTTTCAATAACGCATCCGTGTTTGCTGCCGCGCCGTTTAGCTGGCGGGAGTGGCTTCTTCAGTAACCTCTGGCACGGGGGTTGCGGCGGGCGCTTGCAGCGTAGCGGTGGGGGTTGTTTCCAACTGCCCCTCAGCCAGCGGCACCTGCTCTAGTTCGTAGGTCTGCCCATTGAGCGACAGACGAACGAAGGTGGCGATGCCCTCGCTGGTCTGCTGGCGCGCGGCGATCCAGCCGGTGATCGCGCCCTGCGACGAGTCGTAGGTCACGTTGAGCCAGTTCGCGTCGCCGGAACGCCCGTTGACGACCAGCCGTGTGCCGCTGGGAACCTGTACCAGCACGGCGGAACTGGCGTTCGGGTCGCGACGCAGGTTCAGGTTCGCGCCGGGATCAAGCGCGACTTCCGCCACAATCGCATCACGAATGGGCGTTGCCTGCACGTTGGCAGGCGCAGCCGCCGCCCCGGTGCAGACCGGCTCTGGCGCAAGCTCTGTTGCCGGGATAATGGTCAGCAGACCACGATCGAGCAGTTCCTGCTCTTCGACAGGCGCATCCCTGAAGTTGTAGCTGAGGAAGGCGGCATTCGTCCAGCCTTCAACAATGCAGCCATCGGGTGCGGCGTAGCTCAGGTAAATCCAGTCCCCGGCTTCGTTAATGCCGAGGAAATCGGCCACCGCGCCAACGCTCATGGTGCCTAGTATGTCACCGTTTTCGCTGGACGTGCGCCGGATGTTGAGGTTCGCGCCCTGATTCAGGTTAAACACGGTGACGGTGACACGATTCTCTGGCGGGGCGGGCGCGCCGACAGCGGTGTTCGACCTGCCGCCGGGGGAATTGCCCGGTACGGTAGGCAGGTCGCGCAGCGGCAGCGGAGTCCCGTCGGCCTCGCGCACATCCACGAAGTCGCTGCGTACCCATGCCGTGATCGAACCGCCGTCAGGCGTGTTATAGGTCACGTTGAGCCATGTTTCCTCGCGCGCGAGGTCGTCATCTTCGTCTTCCAGCAGCGTCGCCGGGTCTACGTATTCATAGTCCGGCGGGATAGGGGTTGCGGGCTGGTTGGCGATCAGTTCACCCTGACGGCCATTGACGATCAGCGTGGTGCCGAAGGGCGCAAGCCCCAGTGACTCGGCCTGCGGGTCAGGATAGAGCCGCAGATGCAGATTAGCGTCCGGGTTCAGGTTGAACACCCGCCCGACGATCTGGTCAGCAGCCGGGGCGACGGTTGGAGGCGCTTCAGCAACAGGCGGCGGAAGCGTGGGCTGTACTTCTGGGGTGGCTTCGGCGATTTCGGCAACTTCAGGCGTGGCTTCGGCACTGACCTGCTCCTGCGCCGGGATGACCGCGCCGGGGGCGCTGCCGAAGCCCTGCGCCAGCCCCACCGGGGCGAGCGCGATCACTTCGTCGCCAGCAACCAGAAATTCATAAAGCGTTCCGCCGTAGAAAACCTGCGTCGCTACGCTGTCGGTAGCGCTGCCGCCTTCTGTGCTGATGCCCACCGTAATCCCCTGACTGGCGGGGGCGATGGTCACGAGGTCAGCGGCAGTCCCGCCTGCCAGTTCCTCAGCGACGACCGTGCCATCATCCAGCCGGGCGGAAACCGTGCTGTCTGCGCCCCCGGCGTTGATAAAGCGCACAAGCGCCTGTTCGGCTGTCGCGGTGGAAAGGTCGGCGTTAAACAGCACCAGTTGCAGGCCGTCCTCGGCTTCCAGCGCGGCAGCGGTCAGGTAATCGCCCTCGGCGACATCCAGCGTGGCGGTTGCCAGATTTTGCTCGGTGCCGGTGGCACGAAGGGCGACATCATAACTGCCAGCAGGGATGGCGATAAACTCGCTGCTGCTGGTCGGGGCGAGGATCGCCGCCAGCGTGTCGTTGATGTAAACGTCCACATCTGTGCCTTCCGGCACGCCATGCACCAGCCGAACCGCGCCGCTGCTGCCCTGCGCGGCTGTGGGCGCGCCGAGCAGTGTAAACTGCGGTTCTTCCGGCGTGCCATAGATCACCAGCATGTAGGACGTGCCGCTGACCAGCGGCAGCGTGCCTGTCGCCACTAACGGATCGCTGGCATCACCGCCTGCTGTGGTGGCGACCATGCTGTAGGGCAGCACCTGCACATCCAGCGTGCCGGAGGTGTCGGGGTTCGCATATTCAATACCCGGCAGTACCGGGCTGCCATCTTCCAGCAGCAGATCCACCGCCTCCGCGCCCGGTATCGCGTGGACTGCGGTAAAGCGCGCCTTGCCGAGCGGCAGGGTGGTCAGGTCGTCTGGATAAACAGCAAAGGACAGGATGTCGTTCTGTGTGGCGGCGATAAGCGTGTAGGCAGCGCCAGCGCTGGCATCCAGAGTTTGCTCCCACAGCGCGATGGACGCGCCGGATGGCGTGGCTTTAATGGCCTTTGTGCCGGGCGGCACGTTGATGTAAGTCGTGGCCTCGCCAAAAGGTAAGCCGCTCACGGTCAGCACATCGTCCACATAAACATCAATGGGAGATGCCCCCGGGATGGTGTGGACGAAGCGCAGGGCTGTGCTGTCGCCGGGCTGGGCAAGCACTCCAGCCCCGGCAGCGATGACCGCAAGCAGCAGAATAGTGATCAGTAGACGTTTGAAAACTGGCATCCTTCCCTCCTTAGGTTGGTTTCGCCGGGTGGATTGTAGTACGGCTTGCGCCAAAGCGCACTATGTACCTTCCTCCCACTGTGCCAGATAGCGCTCCTGCTCTGCGGTGAGCGTGTCAATCTTCACGCCCATCGCTTCCAGCTTCAGCCGGGCGATCTCTTTGTCAATATCCTCCGGCACGACGTATACGCCGGGCTGCATATCCTTGGCGTTCCTGATCATGTACTCCGCGCCGAGTGCCTGGTTGGCAAAGCTCATGTCCATAACGCTGGCGGGGTGGCCTTCGGCAGACGCGAGGTTAATCAGACGGCCTTCGCCGAGGATATAGACCGACCTGCCGTTGACCTTGTATTCCTCGACAAACGGGCGCACCAGCTTGGGATCGCCGCTGCTGATCCCGCGCAGCCCCTTGAGGTTGATTTCGACATTGAAGTGGCCGGAGTTGCACACAATCGCGCCGTGCTTCATCCGCTCGAAGTGATGCGTGTCTATCACATTGATATCGCCTGTGGCCGTGATGAAGATGTCGCCAACCTCGGCGGCTTCGCTCATCGGCATCACGCGGTAGCCGTCCATCACCGCTTCCAGCGCCTTCAACGGGTCTATTTCCGTCACGATGACATTCGCGCCCATGCCTTCGGCGCGGCTGGCGATGCCCCGGCTGCACCAGCCGTAACCCGCGACCACGATGTTACGCCCGGCCAGCAGGATGTTGGTAGCGCGGATCACGCCGTCCAGCGTACTCTGGCCTGTGCCGTAGCGGTTATCAAACATATGCTTGGTATTGCTGTCGTTCACGGCGATCACCGGGAAGGCCAGCGCCCCGTCATTTGCCATCGCGCGCAGGCGGATCACCCCTGTGGTGGTTTCTTCCGTACCGCCGATGATGTCTTCCAGCAGTTCGCGGCGGCTCTTGTGAATCGTCCCAACGAGGTCAGCCCCATCGTCCATGGTGATGTGCGGCTTGTGGTCAAGCGCGGCTTTCAGGTGTTCGTAGTAGGTGTCGTTGTCTTCGCCTTTGATGGCGTACACCGGGATTTCGTAATGGGCCACCAGCGAGGCCGCCACATCGTCCTGTGTGGAAAGCGGGTTCGAGGCGCACAGCACCACATCCGCGCCCCCCACCTGGAGCGTGTGCATCAGGTTGGCTGTTTCGGTTGTCACATGCAGGCAGGCGGCGACACGCATCCCCTGCAGCGGCTTCTCGCGGGCAAAGCGCTCCCGAATGGCCCGCAGGACGGGCATTTCCTGCTCTGCCCACTCGATGCGGTAACGGCCACCTGTCGCCATGTCAAGGCTTTTCACATCATGTTCGACTGTCATTCAAGCTCCCAAGATAGATCATAGTGGGCAGTTTTTGCCCCGGAATGCGAAAATTGTAGCATACGACTGGCGACTTGTCGCCAATGCGTTTGCCTGTACAACGTTGGATACTGGCGGTTATTTGCCTGTATGGACTGGCTGCAGCAGCGCCTCAAGCAGACCTTTATCGTCATATTCGGTACGGAAGCGCGCGATAAACTCTGGAATGGTGAAGTGGTGATTCTGTGTGCCGACCTGCTCCAGCACGTAACTGGCACACAGCGAACCAGTCTGCGCGCACAGCTCCAGCGGCCAGCCCGCCGCGATGCCGCGCAGGAAACCACCCCGGAAGGCATCTCCCGCGCCTGTGGGGTCTTTAATCTCGTTGACCGGGAAGGCGTTGATCTTCGACTTCTCGCCATTCAGGTAAATGGTGCAGCCGTCCTTGCCCTGCGTGATGACCAGAATATCTATGACGCGGCGCAGGTCGTCGAGCGTCTGGCTGGTCTTGTTGCAGATGATCTCTGCCTCGTAGGCGTTGACGATCATGGCGTAAGCGCCGTCCATGCTCTCGGCCAGTTCGGCCCCGCTCAGGCGTGGCACCTGCTGGCTGGGGTCATAGACGAAGCGAATATTGCGCGCGCGGCACTCCGCCGCCAGCTTCATCATGGCAACCGGGTCGTTAGGCGAAATCATCACCAGATCAGGCTCGCCGTTGTAGGCATCGGCAAGGCTGTAGTCGCGGGCGTAAGCCATCGCGCCCGTGTAGAACGAGGCGATCTGGTTGTTGTCGAGGTCGGTATTGGCGAAGAACGAAGCAGTAAACACCTCGTCAACCTGGCGCACGGCGCTGGTATCTACCCCCGCGTCCTGCAGCCACTTGCGGTAATCGGCAAAGTCGCGGCCAACCGCCCCCATCAACCTGGGGTGCAGCCCCAGCAGCGCGACGGTGTAGGCGATGTTGGCTGCCACGCCGCCCCAGTGTTTGGTCATATCGTCTACCAGAAAACTGAGGCTGATCTGATGGAGATGGTCTTTCATGAGATGGTCGGTAAAGCGTCCCGGAAAACGCATCAAGTAGTCATAAGCGATGGAGCCTGTTATGATGATATTCATCGAAATTGTGATTCCCTGAGATTAGAACGTGAGCGGGCAATAAAAATCAGCGCGTAAGTATAGCACACTCGGCTGACCAGCATAGCGTAGAATCACGCGCCTAAAGGAAAACTAAAGATGACGGTCTTCGATCATGCTCGTCTGTCCAATGGTACGATTAAACTGGATATTGAGGGCTTAAGAAGTGGCTTTTACGCCGATAAGTATTTTGAAAACGTGGTCAACCTGTTAAGCGCGCTCGACGCGGCGGGTTATCGTTACAAGGGCAGCAGCCCCCGGCCTTTACCGACCAACGCGGCGCACGTGGACACGGCCAATATCGCTGTGGAGGCGCAGTATTTTAACCGCCGCGCTCCTTACGCGCTGGCGGCGGGGGTGGATGTGGCGCTGGCGATGGTGCGTTATGGCGCGGGCTATTACGATGGCGATGCATTCGTCGAGACGTGGGATCAACTGGACGTTGAAGCGGTTGAGGATGGCGTGCTGACGCATTACACAGGCGACCCGCTGCAGGTGCAGCCCGTGCTGAAGATACGCGGCTGCTACCGCCATTTCGCGCTGCTGGAGACGACGATGTTAGGCGTGCTGACGCGGGCGACGCGCGTGGCGACCAACGTGTACAACCTGCTGCAGGTGTGCGGCGGCAAGCCGGTGCTGTTCTTCCCGGCGCGCTTTGACCTGCCCGAAGTGCAGATGATAGATGGTTACGCCTACTGGCTGGCGGTGCAGCGTTACAATCATGAAAGCGGTCATAACATCCCGCCGATCGCCAGCACCGATGCCCAGAGCGCGTGGTGGGGCGGGCGCGGCGGCGGGACAGTGCCGCACGCGCTGATCGCCTGCTTTCTGGGCGATACCGCCGAGGCGATGGTGGCCTATGCCCGCTATCTGCCGGTCGAGATTCCCCGTATCGCGCTGGTGGATTTTAACAACGACAGCGTGGGCGCGTCGCTGGCGGTCGCCAGTGCTTTCTGGCCGCATTACCGCGCGGCTTATGAAGTGGGGGATGCAGAAGGCCAGAAATGCTGGACGCTGGCCGGGGTGCGGCTGGATACCAGTAAAAATGTGCGGGATGTGTCGCTAGAGCCGTCCGGCGATTACGGGGTCAACGCGCAGTTGGTACGCATGGTGCGCGAGGCGCTGGACAATGCGTGGCAAAGCTGGAACGTGCCTGCCCGCCTCGAGGACACCGCGCGGCGGTTCTGCCGCAATATCCAGATCGCGGTGTCCGGCGGCCTCAATCACGAGCGAATCGTGGCGTATGAAGCGGCGGGCGTTCCGGTTGATGTGTACGGCATAGGCTCACATTTCTTCAGCAACGACAGCGATACGAACAGCGATTATACGATGGACGTGGTACGGGTGCGGCTGGATGGCGAATGGGTGGATATGGCGAAGGTTGGCCGCCAGCCCAACCACCACCCCGATCTGCGACCTGTGGATTTGCGCGAGGTAGAGTGATGAGTGATGAGTGATGAGCAGAACAACCCGCTGGAAGACTGGCAGGCGCTGCGCCGGGACGCGGATAAAGGCCGCGAGCCGGACCTGGTGGCCGCGCGTTCCGGGCAGCGGCTGGTTTCGGTGCAGGCGTTGATCGAAAAGATCGAAAGGGCGTTTATCGAGGAATACGCCAATACGCCCGCATTGGCCGAAGCCGATACGCAGGTGAAGCGGCTGAAGCTGCTGGTCGGCACAGTGAATTACGTGCTGGCGGTGGAGTCGGTACAGATGTCTGGCGATGAAACGGCGACCCTGATCGCGCAGGTGTACAGCAACCTTTTCGGTTACGGCGTGCTGGATAGTTATCTGACCGATGAACGGGTGACGACGATTTCGCTGGAAGGGATAGATAAAGCCTCGGTGCGCTATGGGCATGGCGACCTTGTGCCTGTGGGGCCGCTGTTCGAGGACGAGGCGCATATGCGGCGGATTTTGCGGCGGCTGTTGGTGGATGCTGGCACGGATTTGCCAGAGGAACAGCCGTTTATCGAAACCGGGCTGCGGGTGGGCGAGCGCCCGGTGTGCGTTAACCTGACGCTGCCGCCTGTGGCCTATACCTTCAATGCCGACATTCGGGTACATCCGGCGGCGCTGCCCTCACCGCGAGACCTCGTTGAATCCGGCTTTTTATCTGGGCAGGCGGTGACGCTGCTGCAAGCTCTCGCGCAGTCGCCGCACGGGTTTGTCATCGTCGGGGATACCGAGTCTGGCAAGACCACGCTGCTCAGCGTGCTGGCGCAGTTTCTGTCACAGCCGGGGCAGGCCGTCTCGGTAGAACGCGCCGGGGAACTGCGCCTGCCGGAAGGCGTGCAGCGCCTGAAGACCCGCTGGCCTGTCGGGGATGAAACAGGCGTTACTTTTGGTGAACAGATCAGCGCGGCGCTGGCACAGCAGCCGCAGTGTATCCTGCTGGACGAAGTGCGTACTGACGAACCGCAGAGCATCGCGCCCCTGCTGGCCGGGGCAGAAGCGCCGCGCCAGTTATGGTCTTTCCGTGGGCCGTTTGATGCCAAACGGCTGCGCAGCGCGTTGAGTATGCTGGCACGGCGGGCGGATATGACGCAGGGGGAGGCGTTGGTGAACGCGCTCTATCGCCGCCTGCCGTTTATCGTGACGCTGTGGCGGGCGCAGGGGCGCATCCGCCTGTACAGCGTGGCCGAGTGGCAGTTCACCACCTCAGATTATCCTGACTACACCCTGCTGCTGGAAACCCGCGACGGTGAACACCGCCTGACCGGGCAACGACCAGTGAACCCGTTAGGGTTGCCGGAGGATTTCTGGAATTCTTAAAACGCGCTGTGGTCTTTCGCCCATGCCAGCCACGCGCGCATCAGCGCTAACGGCTCGGTGTCGCCGTGCGCGCTGTACTGCTCTGCGCCCACCCATGCGTGAAACTGGCCGCCGTCCTGCCATGACTGGCGCGGCGTGCGGTCAATGAGCCACAGCGCGTCCGCCAGGTCCTCGTCCCAGCGCGGCGTTTCGTCATCCTCCATCGCCGCCAGCCAGACCTCGTGTACCATCTTCTGTTCGTCGCGCAGGTCATCAGCAGTGACTTCGCGCTGGTAGATCATGCGGTCATCGTTGTCGTAAACGATGAAATCATACTCAACCCCGCGCGACCCCACCCAGATTTTACGCATGTGCCAGCCCGCGCGCTGGGCGATGAACTGGCGCAGTTCCGCGCCCACAGGCAGGTGTTGCCAGTCGCTCATAACGGCTCTCCGGCGACCGCGCGGCGCAGGCTGTCGGTAAAGGGCGGGCGGGCGATGCCGTTTTCGGTCACGATGCCCGCGATATAGCGGTGCGGCGTGACATCGAAGGCCGGGTTACGCGCGTTGAAGTGTTCCGGGGCGATGGCCTGACCATACGGCGCAAGCACTTCGCTTTTATCGCGTTCCTCGATGGGGATTTCCGCGCCGGAAGCCAGCGACAGGTCAACCGTTGAGGTCGGCGCGACCACATAGAAGGGGATGTTGTTCTCCTTCGCCAGCACCGCGATCTGGTAAGTGCCAATTTTATTGGCGGTGTCGCCGTTGGCGGCGATGCGGTCTGCGCCCACCAGCGCGAGCTTGATCTCGCCGCGCTGCATATAAAAGCCAGCGGCGGTGTCTGGCAGGATGTCGTAGCTCACGCCAAGCTGCTCCAGTTCCCACGCGCTCAGGCGCGCGCCCTGCAAACGCGGGCGGGTTTCATCCAGCAGCACGTGAAATTTTTTCTGCTGTTCATGCGCCGCGCGAACCACGCCCAGCGCCGTACCGAAGTCCACCGCTGCCAGCGCCCCGGTGTTGCAGTGATGCAGGATCGTGTCGCCATCACGGATGAGCGCTGCGCCGTGCGCGCCCATGCGCTGGTTAATCGCTACGTCCTCGTCGGCGATCCGCTGCGCGGCATCCAGCAGCGCCTCTCGCAAAGCGTCCGGGTTGGTGAATTCGCCGCTTTCCGCGATGTCCATCAGGCGATCCACCGCCCAGGCAAGGTTGACGGCGGTGGGGCGGGCGGCCTTGAGCGTCTGCGCGGCACGGCGCAGGTCGGCCAGAAGGTCATCCATATCGCCTGCCTTGCTCTGGCGCGCGGCCAACGCCATCCCGAAGGCGGCGGAAGCGCCAATCGCGGGCGCGCCGCGTACCGTCATGTCGGTGATGGCCGCCGCCACCGATTGATAATCGGGTAAATCCACTGTGACCAGTTCCCACGGGATTTTCTTCTGGTCAATCATCCGCACAACGCCGTTATGCCATTCCACAGTTCGCATGGGTTAAACAATTTCCTTCACGATTTCTACGCCGTTAAGCAGCATGTGGTACAGGAAGACCAGATGCAGGAATTCCGCGTCATGCGGCACGATGCCCAGTTCCTGGGCGGTTTCGACAGGCATATCGTAAGTGTCCACCGCGTTGACGGGCAAAATCACGCGCACACCGCGCATCTGATTCTGATTGGCGCGCAGGCGCAGGTGCAGCGCCAGTTGGTGGGTGCAGAGGTCGGTGCAGTCGCCGACGACAACCCAGTTTTTGATGTGGTCGCGTGCGGCCAGCCATTCGGTAAAGCCCGGCGCAAGCCCGGCGTTGATCGAATTTTTGGGGATCACGGCGATCTGGTCGAAGAAGGGCAGCGCCTGAAACGCCTCGACCGTTTCGGCTTCTTCCGTGCCGCGAATGCAGTGCGGCGCGTACTGGGCGAACTCGACCGCGTTTTCCGGGTGCGTGTCCTGTGGCAGCGCGATATCGCGCACGCCCTGCGCCCATGCCAGCGAGAACAGGTCAGCGATTGGCTCGACAATCTGGTTGATGCGCGGCGAGGACAGCGGGCCAACCGAACAGAAGCCCTTGATCACATCCACCGACACAATGCCGACTGCGCGTGGGTCTGGTTCGGTCAGGCTGGAAAGCGCCAGCGGTTGAAGGCTGTCTTTCCAGTCCAGCATCCACTGGATAAAAGGTTTGCTCTGTTCGATAAACTGTTCTGCTTGCATGACTGCCTCTCATCAGGAGTATTTAAGGGAAGAAGCGCCGGGCTTTGGATTCAAGCTGCGCGTCTTTGCGGAAGCGGTAGAGCCGGGCGGGGCGGCCTCCGGTTTTTTTGTAGCCGTTGACCGTCTCTACGATTTTCGCCTCGCGGATTTTCTTACGGAAGTTGGCTTTGTCCAGCGTGTGATCGTTGAGGATAATCATGTAGGCATCCTGCAATTCGCGCAGGGTGAATGCTTCGGGCATCAGCTCGAACGCGGCGGCTGAGTATTCGATTTTGTAGCGCAGACGTGTCAGCGCCACGTCGAGGATGTCGGCATGGTCGAAAGCCAGTTCCGGCAGATCATAAACGCTGTGCCACGCCCGCAGCCCGTTGTCCTCGGCGAGGCATTCACTGGTCAGGCGGTCTGCCGACACCAGCGCGAAGTAGGCCACGCTAATCACCCGGCGGCGGGTATCACGCTCTGGCGCGCCGAAGGTGTAAAGCTGCTGGATGTAAATGTTTTCGACGGTCGTTTGTTCCCGAAGCTGGCGCATCGCCGCCTCTTCCAGCGGTTCATCCACGCGGATGATGCCACCCGGCAGCGACCAGCAGCCTTCATAATCCTCCTCGTGCCGCCGCACCAGATAAACCTTTAAGTCCTGATGCAGCAGGGTGAAGATCACTACGTCTACCGAAACGCTGTACAGCCATTCCTTCGTTTGCAGGGGTGCTTTCACGTTCATGAGTATCTCCCCTCACTATAGAATGGCTGTACAGCGCTGTCAATGCGTGGCTGTTACTGGGAACTGGCGATCACGGCCTGAAGGATTTCATACGGCACAGGGCCGCGATCCCAACTGCGCCCACCGGCGTTGATGAACTGCGGCCTGCTGCTGCCCTCCACGCGAATCATGATCGTGGGGGTGCTTTGCACACCGAGGCTGCTGCCGAGGCGCACATCGGTCTGGTACTGGCTGGCGTTTTGCGCGCAGGAGAGCAGTTCACTGTAGTTCAGGCCCATGCGCTCGGCCAGCGTGCGGGCGGTGGTGTCTCTGAAGCGCCCCTGCCTGCCGAGTTCGAACAGGATGTCGTGCGCTTCCCAGAAGCCGCCTTCCTGAAGCGTCGCCGCGCACTCAGCCAGTTGCGCCGTGTAGGGGCCATAGGTGGGGTCGGCAGCGCTGATAAACATGCGATACTCTAACCGCGCCTGCCCGGTCATGACGTAATCTTCGATCAGCTGGTGTGTGGTCGGCCAGTAGCTCTGGCAGTGTGGGCAGGCGAAGTCGGCAAACTCGATAATGGTGATCGGCGCTTCGGGGTCGCCCAGCACAAAGCCCCCATCAGCCAGACGTTCCTGTGGGATACTTTCGTAAGCCTCGGCGGTGACGGGTGTGGCGTTACCGCCGGATACGATGATAGCGACAATCGCCACCACGATGGCGATAGCGACAATCGCGCCGATCAAAATCAACAGGTTGCGCTGCTGGTTAGGGTTAAGTGCGGGTGTGCGTTTGGTTGCGTCCATCTTTGCTTATGCTTTCCGTATAGATTCTGCCTGAAATTTAACGAACAAAAATAAGCGCCAGATAAGAACCGCGTTATTTTAAGTCCGAGTACAGCCTGCAAAGTATACATGCCAGACGACGCGAAAGGCCAGTGCGGTTTTGGCCGCGCTTTGCCGGGCGATGTGTTACCCAAAAGCGCGCGTTCTGAGTAATATATACTTTTTCTTAACCAGAATACCTAAAAGAAAGCGTGGAGATATGCGCGCGGTAGATGTGATTGCCAGAAAACGCGATGGCCTTGCGCTCACAGAGGACGAGATTCGATGGTTTATTGAGGCATACACGGCGGGCGACCTGCCGGACTATCAGGCGGCGGCGCTGCTGATGGCGATATGTATTCGCGGGATGAACCGGGAGGAAGCCGCCCATCTGACGCTGGCGATGGCGCGCTCTGGCGAAGTGCTGAACATGGCCGACATGCTCGGCGGTTATGCGGTGGACAAACACTCGTCCGGCGGCGTGGGCGATAAAACCACGCTGGCTGTGCTGCCGCTGGTGGCTTCGTGCGGGGTGCCTGTGGCGAAGATGAGCGGGCGCGGGCTGGGCTATTCCGGTGGGACACTGGATAAGCTGGAAGCGATTGCCGGCTATAACGTCAACCTCTCGACCGCGCAGTTTGAACAACTGGCGCGTGAAAATGGCCTTGTGCTGGCAGGCCAGTCCAGCGATCTGGCCCCCGCCGATGGCAAGCTCTACGCGCTGCGCGATGTCACGGCGACCGTGCCTAGCCTGCCGCTGATCGCCAGCAGCATTATGAGCAAAAAAATCGCGGCGGGCGCGAGCGGCATTGTGCTGGACGTGAAAATGGGCGAAGGCGCGTTCATGACCACGCTCGACGATGCCCGCCAACTGGCGCAGACGATGGTGGAGATTGGCATGGATGCCGGGCGGGACATGATCGCCGTGATTTCGGACATGAACCAGCCGTTGGGCGAGGCGGTTGGCAACGCGCTGGAGGTGGCCGAAGCGCTGGCAATGCTCAACGGCGGCGGGCCGGATGACTTCCGCGAACACTGTCTGGTGCTGGCCGGGCATATGCTGCGGCTGGCGGGGCAGGGCAGCAGGTGGACAGACGAGGCGGAAAACCGCGCGCTGCTGGAAAAACAGCTTGAAAATGGGCAGGCGCTGGCAAAGTTCCGCCAGTTGGCAGCAGCACAGGGCGGCGACGTAGCGATGGTGGATGACCCGTCGAAACTGCCACAGGCGGCGCATCAGGAACATGTGACGGCGGACAGCGGCGGCTTTGTCAGCCGTGTCAGCGCCATTACTGTAGCGAAAGCGGCCTTTGAACTGGGCGCGGGGCGCGAGAAAAAAGGCGACCAGATTGACCTCGCTGTCGGCATCAGGATGCATGTCAAAGTGGGCGACCGGGTGCAGGCGGGCGCGCCACTGGCGACGATCTACGCCAACGACGAGGCGCGGCTGGCAAAATGCCGGGCGCTGGTTAAAGAAGCGGTGACTTTTAGTGAGAGTCCGGTAGAGCCGCTGCCGCTTTTCTATGATGTGATTTACGGGGAGCAGCCTGCAAAATAAGGCAGCCTGCTAATTCTGTGGCACCAGTTCACGGTTGGCGTTGTATTCATAAGTATGCAGCGGCGCGTCCAGCCAGTAGCCATCCTCAAAGCAGATGCTGCCGTTGAGTCCGGTATGCGTCATTTCTGCCAGCGCGCGCTGTACGCTGGCGCGGCTGCCGTTGCCTGCCAGCGCGGCCTCTAGCGCGATGGATGCCGCGTCATAGGTCAGCGCGGCCAGCAGGCGCGGTTCGGGCGTGAACTGGTCGCTGGCGCGGTAGCGCTCCTCAAAGTCGCTGTCGGGCAGCAGGCCGCTGGAGATGATCGTTACGTCGCTTAAATCCTCGCGCAGCAGCGGAAACTGTGCCAGCGCGCAGACCTGCCCACAGGTCAGCGGGGCATCCAGACCGGCGGCTTCCGTGACCTCCACTGCTGGCGGTACGGTCAGCCGCGCTGCCAATTCACGGCTTGCCAGTATAAACGTGGCCGGGTTTTGTGGTCGCGCGCCCCAGTCGCCCGCCACGACGATGGGCAAATCGCCCAACGCCTGCTGGGCTTCGCCGCTGCTGGCGGCATAACCGAGCGCCACCACAACCTGCACGCGGCTGTCTGCGGCCAGCGCGCGGGCGCGGTCTGCCGCGCTTTCGACTGTGCCGCCGTCGTCTATCGGGAGCAGTTCGACATCCACACCCGCAGATGGCGCAGCTTGCAGCGCTAACCGGGCGGCATACAGCGCCTCGTAGCCCACTTCGCGGTAGCGGCCTTCAAAGGGCGCAAGCAGCGCGACGCGGATAATCGGCTGGGCGCGGGCGGTGGCGCAGGCGCTTGTAACCAGCAGCAGCAGCGGGAACAGCCACTTAACAGCCATTCGCCAGATGCTCCTCAAACGTGCGCGCGAACTTGTGGAAGCCGCTGCCGTTGCAGTCTGCCCGGAAGTACAGGAACTCCGATGTTTCAGGGTAAACAGCGGCGTTGATGGCCGAGAGGCCGGGGCTGGCGATGGGGCCGGGGGGCAGGCCATTCACCAGATAGGTGTTGTAGGGCGAGACCGCGCTGCTGTAGTCCGCCTGGGTGATCTGCGGCCACCACGCGCCATCTTCATAGCCGATGCCATACTGCACGGTCGGGTCTGCGTCCAGCTTCATGTTGATGCTCAGGCGGTTGCGATAGACCCCGGCGATGTGGGGGTTTTCTTCAGGATGCACAGACTCGCGCTGGACAATCGAGGCCAGTGTGACGGCATCGTAAACGGAAAGCCCTTGCGTCGCCGCGTCACGGACAAGCTGTGGGTCAAGCTGTTCCTGAAACGCCGTGACCAGCGTATCGCGCAGCCCTTCTGGCGTAACATCGGGCGGAAGCTGGTAAGTGTCTGGAAACAGGAAGCCCTCCAGTGAGGCGTTTTGCGGCAGGCCAACCAGCGCAGCAAACGCCGCGTCAACAGGCGCGCCGGGGCCGACAACCGCCAGAAACTCCGCGCCGCTGAAGCCAAACAGGCGGTTGCGGTCAATGGCATCGGCCACTTCTTCAATGCGCCAGCCTTCCAGAATGCGAAACGGGATAAAGCTGTTGCGCGAATCCGTCAGGGTGACGGCGATCTGTGTGATGGTCTGCGTCTGGTTGAGGAAGTAAGTCCCGGCTTCGAGTTCGGTGTCAAGCTCGGCCACGCGCACATAGTCCACGAACAGGTCGGCATCGCTAATCAGGCTGGCATTAAACAGGTTCTGGGCAATCGTGCGCGGCGCGTCGCCAGCGTTCACGGTGAAGCGCTGCGGCGTGTTGTCACTGCCCACCGGGCGGTTCAGGTCGTCCTGGCGCGATGCTAACTGGAAGCGGATGAGTTCGGTCTGCACGAAGTCTACCGGGCGACCGCCTGAAGCGAGGAACAACAGCCCCACGCCGACGATCGCCAGCAGGACAAAAATTGCCCCCAGCACAAGCAGTAATTTTACAAATTGTCCCAACGTTGTAATGCTCCATGAAATTTGCAGGATGCCCGGTAGTATAACGGCAGGACGGGCGATGTAAAGTGACGCTTTCCCTACGATTTAGGGGGCGGCGCGGCGAGGCCATCGCGCACGGCATCGAGGTAGCTTTGCAGGATCACCCGCGCCGCCAGATCATCTATCGGCTCGGTCGGCTTACGGCGCTGCTGGCGTGCCAGTTCGCGCGCGTCCTCGCTGGAAAGCTGCTCATCCCACAGCACAACGGGCAGCGCGGTCGTCTCGCGCAGGCGCTCTACCCACAGCCGCACGGTATCGGCCTGTGTATGCTTGCCGGGCGCGGCTTCGTAATTGGTGGGCAGGCCGACCACCAGCGCGATCACCCGCTGCTCTGCCGCGATATGGTTGATTCTGGCGAAGTCCTCGGCTTTTGACTTGCGCTTGATGATGGTCAGTTCACGCGCTACCAGCCCGGACGCATCGCTGACCGCCAGCCCGATTCGCTTCAGGCCGTGATCTATCCCTAGCAGGCGGCCTTCAATCATGGCACGACGCGCTCCACATTCACCGTAATGCGGATCGGCAGCAGCGGCATCTGGCCGAACCAGTCCGGCGAAACAGTGATACGCGGCGTGAGGTCTGGCTCGATGTCGAGTTCGGTCAGCATGTAGACCAGCGCGTCGTTGACCGAACGCCCCGCCAGCCGTTCCTGCAACAGCCCGGTATTAATCTGGCTTTCCACGCGAGCGGTGCCTGTCACCGTGAACATCACCTGTCCGTTCTGAAATACCTCGCTGACCGGGCCGCTTTCGTACTGGATCGTCTCTGGCCGCACTTCGCGCCCTCGCGGGATTTGCCGGGCAAGCTGTGCGAAAACCACCTGCTGGCCGAAGCGTTCGTTAATAGCGATGCCCTGAATCGTGGCGCGCATGGTCAGCGTCAGGGTGTCGGCCACCTCGCCGGGGGCGGCGCTGAAGGTTGTCCAGTCGCTGCGTTCCTCGATAATGGCGATGGTTTCAGGGATGAGGAACTGGCCTTCTTCCAGCAGCGGCTGCATCTCGGTATAGGCGCGGGACTGCAACTGCTGGCGCACCGCTGCCAGCAGGCGGTCATGGTCGGTCTGGCTGACGGCGGCGATAGTGCGGCTGAGGCCGCCGGAGGTAGGGTTGACGTTGAGGACGGTGACAGTGTCCGCCAGTGTGCCGACCACTGTATTAATCAGCCCGCTGTCCACATTACCAACCTCGCCTGCTGAGCTTTGCAGCGCCTCAATAGGCACTTCCTGCTGCTGGCCGATACCTGCTGGAACGCTGGCTTCGCTGGTAGTGCGGAACAGGATAGGCGTTCCAGCGCTGGTGCTGACGGTTGTCCCGGCGGGTATGCTGACCGCTGCGTTGGTCTGGTTCACGAAGATCACAGACCCGGTAGCCGGCATGTCGCCCAGGTCCTGTGAGCCAGTGGTGGGAACGGTGCTGGTTTCTTCGATGGTAAGCTGGAGGCGGGTGGCGGGGACGACAGCGCTCTCAATGTCCACATCACGCGCGTCCGGGTCGGCGGTGATGCTGACATCGGCTGTCACCATGCTGCTGGCCGGGTTGATTGTGACGGTTGCCCCCGGCAGCAGCACGTAAACCGCCGCCAGCGCCACCGCCAGCAGTATCCCCAGAATGATAAAACGGGTGATGCGGCGGCGCGCGCGTGTTTCTTCGGTGTCTTCCACGCGCAGACGGCTGGCGACAGGTTTAAGTTCTTCCGGCTCTGGCGTATCTGCGGGCTTCTGGAAGCGGCTGGCGAAGACTTTCGAGCGCCCACGCCGCCAGCGCGCGCGCTCACTCGCGCCGATCGTTTCAAAGGTGCTGATGTTGAGTTCGTGCGCGTGCTGTGCCACCTGCGGGTCATGCGTGACCAGCGCGAGCTGGATGGCGCGGCGCATGGCCTCGCGCTGCACCAGCACCAGATCGAGCTTGCGCGTCAGCACCGTGCCTTCTTCCGGCCAGATCAGCAGGACGCGCTTCCCCTGATAGAAAGAGAGGCGATCACGCACCGATGGCACATCATCGCCTTTTTCAAGTTGAATGAACTCTGGACGTTCTCGGCTCATGCCTAGTGATTGTTGACTGTTTCAGCGATGAACTGGCGGGCTTTTTCCAGCGCTTCCGGCAGTTTGGCGCTGTCTTTGCCGCCTGCCTGCGCCATGTTGGGGCGGCCACCGCCGCCGCCGCCGACCACACTGGCGATAGACTTGATGAGATTGCCCGCGTGAAGGCCGCGCCTGGTCAGGTCATCAGTGACGGCGGCCAGAAGCTGGGGCTTGCCGTCCACATCGCTGCCGATGACCAGCACGCCGCTGCTCACCTTGTTGCGGAACCAGTCGGAGATTTCGCGCAGGTTGTCCATCGTCATATTGTCCATGCGCGTAATCAGCGCCGGAACGCCGCCGATGGTTTCCAGTTGCTCTATCTGACGGTTGAAGGTGTCGCGCGCGATTTCGCGGCGCAGGCTTTCCACTTCCTTCCTGCTGACGGCCAGTTCGTCCTGTAATCCCGCGATGCGCTCCCCGACATGCTCCGGCGTGGTCCCCAGCCGTGCGGCGATGTCATGCAGCGTGTTGAGGTGGTGCTGGATGTATTCACGCGCGGCGCGCCCGGTGAGCGCTTCCACACGGCGGATGCCCGCGCTGACGCTGCCCTCACTGACGATGACCAGCAGGCCGATCTCGCCCGTTTCGCGCACATGCACCCCGCCGCACAGTTCGTAGCTGTAACGATCTCCGTTATCGGCAATCACTACGGTACGCACCACGTCGCCATACTTCTCGCCAAAGAGCGCCATCGCGCCTTCCTGCCGCGCCTGTGCCAGCGGCTTCTCCTCGGCTTTGACCGGGTAATTCGCCAGAATCACGTCGTTGATCTCCGCTTCAATCGCCTGAAGCTGCTCGGCGCTCACTTTGCCGTCATGCGCGAAGTCGAAGCGCAGCCGGTCTGGCGCGACCAGTGAGCCGCGCTGCTGCACGTGATTGCCCAGATGATGACGCAGCGCGGCGTGGAGCAGGTGGGTTCCGGTGTGGTTGCGGGTGATGCTGCTGCGGCGTTCTGTGTCTACCTCGGCGCTGACCATATCGCCCTCGCGCGGTGTCCCCTCGATCACTTCGCCGATATGGACGATCAGGCCGTTCACCGGGCGGCGCATGTCCTCAACCTCAATGACCCAGCCTTCGCCTTTGATGAGGCCGGTATCGCTGACTTGCCCGCCTGCCTCCACATAAAACGGCGTTCGCCCCAGCACGACCTCCACCCGGTCGCCCGCGATGACGCTTTCGACGCGCTGGCCGTTTTGCAGCAGCGCCAGCACGCGATCCTCAACGGTTGTCTCGGCGTAAGGCGTGTAGCTGACCCCCGCTTCGCCAAGTTCGCCCTCGGCCTTAAGCTGCTGAAGCAGGGCATTATATTCATCGGCAGAGGCGATATGCCCCATCGCCTGCCCGCCGCCGCTGACCTCGGAGTGGCGCTCTTCCTCGGCATGGAAGCCCGCCAGATCAACTGTAAAGCCGGTTTCCTCGGCAATATCCTTCACGACTTCCAGCGGCAGGCCGAGCGTTGCCTTGAGGTAAAACGCCTGCTGGCCGGGTAGTTCGGCCTTGCCCTCGGCCTTCAGGTCAGAGAGCATCTCCTCCATCTCGCTCAGGCCGCGATCAAGGGTGCGGCGGAAGCGCACTTCTTCCTGTGTGATAGTGCGCTTGATGGCCTCTGCCCGCTCGATCAGTTCGGTGTAATGGCCGCCCATGACATCGAACACCGCGTCGGCCACATCCCCCAGAAACGGCTCCTGAAAGCCGAGCTTTGCGCCGAAACGCGCCGCCCGCCGGATGACCAGACGGCAGACCGAGTCGCGGCCTTTCGCGCCGGGCAGCACCCCGTCAGCAATCAGGAAGACTGCCGCGCGGATGTGGTCGGCGATCACGCGGTAGGGGATGATGTTGGCATCACGCTCCGCGTCGCTGTGTCCGGTCAGGCGCTGTGTCGCCTCGATGATCGGCATGAACAGGTCGGTTTCGTAATTGGCATTTACGCCCTGCACCACGCGCACGATTCGCTCCAGCCCCATGCCCGTGTCTACGCCCGGTTTTGGCAGCGGCTCGTCGTACTGCCCGGTATGCTCCGGGTCGGGCTGGGTGCGGTTGAACTGCATGAACACCAGATTCCACAGTTCGAGGAAGCGGTCATCCTCGCTTTGCAGCAGGGGAATAATGCTGTCTACACCCATTTCCGGCGTGTTGTCCCAGTGAATCTCGCTGGTGGGGCCGCAGGGGCCGGTATCGGCCATCTGCCAGAAATTGGTTTTCGGCCCCATCCGCGCGACCCGGCGTGGGTCTACACCGACCTCGTTGACCCACACATTGTAGGCATCATCATCATTTTCATAGACGGTAAAGACAAGGCGGTCTGGCGGAAGTTGGTAAACCTTTGTCAGCAGCTCATAGCCGTAGATAATGGCATCGCGCTTGAAATAATCGCCAAAGCTGAAGTTGCCGAGCATCTCGAAAAAGGTGTGATGGCGCGGCGACGGGCCGACGTTCTCCAGATCGTTATGCTTGCCGGAAACGCGCATACACTTCTGCGAGGTCGTGGCGCGGGTGTAACTACGCTTATCCAGCCCAAGAAAGACATCTTTAAACTGCACCATGCCCGCGTTGGTGAACAGCAGGGTGGGGTCGTTGCCGGGGACAAGCGACGAGGACGGAACGGGTTGATGACCCATTTCCTCGAAGAAATCCAAGAATGCCGCGCGTACTTCTGCGCTGGTCATGTATTTCATTGAGCGTTTCCTTAGAGAACGGTTGCCTTTGCCTGTAGCAGGAATTATATTCGTTGAAATTTGGCTTAACAAGGCGCGTTACCATGATTTCGGAAATTCACCCCGGCGCAATCGCTTCATTAGTCAACGCGCAGCATGGCACGCCGTTTGATCTGCTGGGCGCACATGATGTGGGGGACGGGGCGGTTTCGGTGCGCGCGCTGCGCCCCGGCGCGCGGCGTTTGTGGCTGGTGGACGCGCGAAACGGCCAGCGCACAGAGATGAACCGGCTGGATGACGCGGGCTTCTTCGCGGTCACGCTGGTGGGCAGCCGGGCAGCGCTGAAGTATTACTACGAAGCGGAAATGCAAAACGGCCAGCGCGACACCTTCCACGACCCTTACGCCTTTCCGCCGTTGCTGACCGATTACGACGCTTACCTGTTCAGCGAAGGGCGGCATCTCTACATCTACGAGAAGCTTGGCGCGCACGTGCGCGAAGTCGAGGGCATCAGCGGGGTGCATTTCGCTGTGTGGGCCCCCAACGCGCAGCGGGTGAGCGTGATCGGCGACTTTAACCAGTGGGACGCGCGGGTTCACCCTATGCTGTTCAACGTGGACAGCGGCATCTGGGAACTGTTTATCCCCGGTCTTGATGAAGAGGCGCTGTACCGTTATGACATCCGCTCACAGGTGGACGATTACGCGGTGCAGAAAACCGACCCCTACGGCTTTTTTGCCGAGCGCCGCCCGCATAACGCCTCCATCGTGGCCCGTCTGGATCGTTACCAATGGCATGACGCGGCGTGGATGACGGCACGCGCCGCGCAGAACATCCTCCATGCGCCGATGAACATTTATGAACTGCATCTCGGTTCGTGGCGGCGTAAGCCGGACGGAAGCTGGCTGAACTACCGCGAACTGGCGCATGAGGTGGTCGCCTACGTCACGGACATGGGCTACAGCCACATCGAACTGCTGCCTGTCATGGAGCATCCGCTGGATGCGTCGTGGGGCTATCAGGTGACCGGGTATTTCTCCGTGACCAGCCGTTATGGCAAGCCAGAAGATTTTATGTACTTTGTGGATCACTGTCACCAGCACGGCATTGGCGTGATTCTGGACTGGGTGCCAGCGCATTTTCCGAAGGACGGCCATGCGCTCAGCTACTTCGACGGCACGCACCTCTATGAACACGCCGACCCACGCCAGGGCGAACACCCGGACTGGGGGACGTACATCTTTAATTATGGCCGCAACGAAGTGCGTAATTTCCTGATCGCAAACGCTCTGTTCTGGCTGAAGGAGTATCACGTGGATGGGCTGCGGGTGGACGCGGTGTCGTCCATGCTCTACCTCGACTTCGGGCGCGAACAGGGCGAGTGGATACCCAACCAGTACGGCGGCAGGGAAAATCTGGAAGCGGTCGCTTTTGTGCGAGAGTTGAACGAAATCGTGCATGGGGAATTCCCCGGCGCGATGACCATCGCTGAGGAGTCCACCGCCTGGCCGATGGTGTCGCGCCCGCTGTATCTGGGCGGGCTGGGCTTCACCCTCAAATGGAATATGGGCTGGATGCATGATGTGCTGGAGTACCTGAAGATCAACCCGCTGTTCCGCCGTTATCACCACAACAAAATCACCTTTTCGCTGATGTACGCCTTCAGCGAGAACTTTGTGCTGTCGCTTTCGCATGACGAGGTGGTGCATCTGAAAGGTTCCATGCTTCAGAAGATGGCTGGCGACTGGTGGCAGAAGTTCGCCTCGCTGCGTCTGCTGCATGGCTACCAGATCACGCATCCCGGCAAGAAGCTGGTGTTTATGGGACAGGAGATCGGCCAGTGGGCGGAATGGAGCGAGACGCGCAGCCTCGACTGGCAGTTGCTTGACTGGCCGATGCACGCCGGGTTACAGGCGTGGACGCGCGACATGAACCACCTGTACCGCGAACAGCCCGCGCTGTACGAACAGGACTTCACGCCCGATGGCTTTCGCTGGATCGAAGCCAACGATGCTGAACAGAGCGTGTTCACCTACCTGCGTTTCGCCGCAGACAGCAGCGACTTTCTGGTGATCGCCTGCAACTTTACGCCTGTGCCACGTTATGGCTACCGCATCGGCGTGCCGGAGGCCGGGCATTATGCCGAACTGCTTAACAGCGATTCCGCGCATTACGGCGGGGGCAACGTGGGCAACAACGGCGGCTTGGATACCGAAGCCGGGCTGTGGCACGGGTACGACCAGAGCCTGAGCCTGACGCTGCCGCCGCTGGGGATTGTGGTGCTGAAGCTGGAACGGCCTTCCCTGTAAACAGCGAGGCATCGTATCAATTTGAGGCGGCGACGATGTGACACCTTCCCTGCAACGTATGAGCTTGCAAAGCGTAGTAGTCGGTATATGATTGAGCAGGATAAAGGTGTGCTATGCAGATTATATGTCCTCAATGCAGTGAGCAGGTTCCAGCAGAGCGTATCAATATTCAGCGGATGGCGGCAGTCTGCCCGGCCTGCCATACGGTCTTTCAGTTTGATCCCTCACCCCCTAGAGCTAAACGCCAGAAGGTGAAACAACCTCCACACCTGGAGATGGATGAGGGTGAATCTCATCTGCGAATGGCTTTTCGGACGAATTTTCGGTTGGGTGAAAATGCTCCGTTTCTTTTTAGTATGTTTTTAAGCGTGTTTTTTACCTTCCTGACGTTGATCGTTGTCAGTCGGAATTCTGTAAATCCGTCAGTGATGGTGATTGGGGCGGGCTTCGGGCTGGCGACAGTGGCGCTTTACTACTGGGTGGCGCTGACGGTCTATAACAAGACGCATATCGAGGTGGACGACGAGGAAATCCGGGTTGCGCGCAGGCCGCTGCCAAATTTGTTGAGTCAACCGGAGACGATACCCCTCGCGGGCATTGACCAGATTCAGGTAGAGGAAACGCCCACATCGAAGGAAGCGGGTTATACTACGCCGCGCTATAATTTATGGGCGCGTACCGCAAATGGCAAACGCCGCTTAATCGTTGGCGATCTGGTAGAGGACTATGCCGATTTTGCCGCTCAACGCTTGAACGAGCTTCTTGATCTGGATACCACGCCCCCCACGCCCGACATATCCCGTCTGGTGGATACCGAGTGGGAAGCCGAAGACCCACAAGCCCCGGATGCGTTGCACTCGCAATCGCAATCATCTCATCCTTAAGGCAGCAACTAGGCACTCAAAGCAACTAAAAAGTTGGCTAAGCAGTCCAATTGCGTAACTGCGCTCCCCCTTTAGTCTGCGCCCTTTCTCCTGCTAGGGGAGGAAATGGTGCATTCCTGTTTGCGCGCCTATAAACAAAGGGTCATAAACGGCGTTTAAGTGCGTTATACTTGTGGCACATGCGGCGATACGCTCAACGTAAGGACAAAAGATAGATGGTGACGACAGACAGGCCAACAGCGGCTATTGACGAGCAGGTTGAAGTGCTGATGTCTGGGGCGGAATATGGCGACCCGGAAACAAAAGAGACGATGCGTAAGGAACTGCGCGAGCGCCTGATCGAGGCGGAGAAGGCAGGCCGCCCGCTGCGCGTGTACTGCGGTTACGACCCGCGCACGGCGGATTTGCACCTCGGCCATACGATCACCATGCGTAAGCTGCGCCAGTTTCAGGAATACGGGCATGATGTGACCTTTCTGGTCGGCACGTTTACCAGCCTGATCGGTGATCCTTCGGATAAGGACAAGGCGCGCGAACAGCTTACGCGCGAACAGGTTGAGGAAAACGCGCGGACGTATGCCGAGCAGGCGTTCAAAATCCTCGACCCGGAACTGACGCGGGTGCGGATGAACGACGAATGGCTCTCGACGCTGGACTTTGCCGACATCATCCGGCTGGCGAGCAACTTCACGGTGCAGCAGTTCCTCGTGCGCGAGAACTTCAAGAAGCGGCTGGACGCGGGCGAGCCGATCTACCTGCACGAGCTGTTCTACGGGCTGATGCAGGGTTATGACGCGGTTGCACAGGAGGCCGATGTGCAGGTGGGCGGGCAGGATCAACTGTTCAACATCCTGATCGCCGGGCGCAAGCTGCAACAGGGGCTGGGGCAGAAGCCGCAGGTCGCCATCATTATGGGCGAGAGCCTTCCGGGGACGGACGGCGAAATCAAGATGAGCAAGAGCCTCGGCAATCATATCCCGCTGCTGGCCGAGCCATGGGATATGTTTGGCAAGGTGATGAGCCTGCCGGACAAGGCCATGCCCATCTTCCACAAGCTCATTCTGGGCTGGTCGCCCGCGCAGGTGCAGGAACTGGAAAACGGGCTGGCAAGCGGCGCGCTGCATCCGAACGAGGTCAAGATGGCGCTGGCGCGGGAGATTGTGAGTATCTTCCACAGCCCGGAGGACGCGAAGGCCGCCCAGAAGCGCTGGGACGAGGTGTTCCGCAGCGGCAGCGGCGTGCCGGAGGACATCCCCGAGGAGCGGCTGGCCGAGCCGGAGCGCGTGCTGGACATCCTGCGACGGCTGGATATGGTCAGCAGCGGCAAGGAAGCCAAACGGCTGATGGAGCAGGGCGGCATCCGCCTCAACGACGAGCCTGTGAAAGACCCGACAGCGACGGTCACGCCGGAGATGCTGCCAGCGGTGCTGCAAGTGGGCAAGCGCAAGTTCGTGCGGCTGGTGGGGTAAGTTTCTGGTTGTTCGTCGAAAGCGAAAAGATTAAACGCGAAGACGCAGAGGCGCGAAGGACGCAAAGTTTTTGATTTTGAAGTGCGAAACTTCGCCTCGGCGTAATGCCCCACTCCATTTTGGAGTGGGGCTTTTATCACATAGAGTCTTTAGCGCGAGGAAGGGCTGAGGACTGATATGGACTGCTGTGAGAACCGGGTGGTCGTGGCATAATGCAGGGGTATATTCGCGTTAGAAAATCGCGGTAACATTTGTAATGTTATCTGTTTCCCGCCTGTTTTTCAGGTGTTCCAATAATGCGATCAAATCATTATCGCTGTACGCCATTGAGAAGGCTGCCTTCACTCCATGACTGTCGATGCACAAACTCATACTGCGCCGCCCGCCCCGCGTGACCCGTATGCCGCGTGGCGCTTCCGTGATTTTCGCCTGTTGATCTCTGGCCGTTTCGTCGCGCAGATCGGCGAGATGATGGTCAGCGTGGCGGTGGGTTGGGAACTTTACGAACGCACCAATGACCCGCTGGCGCTCGGCCTGGTGGGGCTGGTGCAGATTTTACCCGTGATGCTGCTGTCGCTGCCCGGCGGGTACGTGGCCGACCGTTACAACCGCAAGCAGGTGACGTTAATTTCGCAGCTTGTGCTGATCGTCTGCGCGCTGGTGCTGGCCGCGCTGTCACTGACACAGGGGGCGCTGCCGCTGCTCTATCTCACGCTGGCGGTGATCGGCGGGGCGCGGGCGTTCAATAACCCGGCGGAGTCGGCGCTTACGCCGCAGGTCATCCCGCCGGAGCATTATTACAGTGCGGTGGCCTGGAGTTCGAGCGTGTGGCAGCTTTCGGCGGTGCTTGGCCCGGCGTTTGGCGGTCTGCTGATCGGCCTGTCCGGGGTGCCGGCGGTGGTCTATCTGGTCAACGCGGCAGCGGGCGGGGTGCTGGTGGTCGCGCTGCTGTTGATCCGCAGCCCGCAGACCTCGTATTCCTCGCCAGAGGAAACGCCGCTGGAATCGCTAAAAGGCGGCATCCGTTTCCTGCGCGGGGCGCAGATCATCCTGGCCTCGATCACGCTGGATATGTTCGCGGTGCTGCTGGGCGGGGCGACGTTCCTGCTGCCGGTTTTTGCGCGGGACATCCTGCACACCGACGCGACCGGGTTGGGCGTGCTGCGAGCGGGGCCGTCGGTGGGCGCGCTGTTGATGGCGCTTTATGTGGCGCGTCGTCCACCGTTCGAGCGCGCAGGCAAGACGCTGCTGCTGGCGGTGGCCGGTTTTGGCGTGGCGACGATCATCTTCGGCCTGTCACAGTCGTTCCTGCTGTCGCTGCTGATGCTGCTGGCACTGGGCGCGCTGGATAACATCAGCGTCGTGATTCGCCATACGCTGCTGCTGACGCACACGCCGAATGAGATGCTTGGGCGCGTGGGCGCGGTCAACAGCGTGTTTATCGGCGCGTCGAATGAGCTGGGCGGGTTCGAATCCGGCGTAGCGGCGGCGCTGCTGGGGCCTGTGGGCGCGGTGGTCTTTGGCGGGTTCGGGACGCTGCTGGTCGTAGGGATGGTGGCGTGGCGCGCGCCGAAGCTGCGGAAACTAGAGCGACTGGGGAATTAAATCTGTACCTTCTCGCACCGCACAGTTTAGCTCTGGGCGAAGCGCGTGTCCAAAGGGAACACTGGAAGTGCTTCGCCCTTACTGACCATCCCGCAGGCTGTGTTACTTCATACTGCGCGGGTCGAGCGCGTCGCGCAGGCCGTCGCCGATGAAGTTAATCGCCAGCACGGTTGCCACGATCAGCGCGCCCGGCACCATCCACATCCACCACACCGTGCCGATCATGTCCTTGGCGGGCGAGAGGATGTTGCCCCACGTAGCCGTCGGTGGCAGCACGCCGAACCCCAGAAAGCTCAGGTAAGCCTCGGTGATGATCGCCGTGCCGATGCCGAGCGTGGCCGAGACGACGATGGGCGCGACGCAGTTGGGCAGCACGTGCTGGCTGATGATGCGGCGGTCTTTCACGCCGATGGCCCGCGCCGCCAGAATGAACTCCTGTTCCTTAAGCGACAGCACCAGCGACCGCACGATGCGCGAAAGCGGCATCCATGTCGTGAGGCCGATAATCAGCACGATCATGATGACGGTTGAACTCAGTTCACGCCCCAGAATATTAATCGTGGCGGTGTTACGGGTGAGGACGCTGGAAAGCACCAGCAGCAGGATCAACGTGGGGATGGAGAGCAGCGCTTCCACCAGCCGCATGAGAATCGAATCCACCCAGCCGCCGAAGAACCCGGCCACCAGCCCGACCACAGTTCCCACGAAGATGGAGATCACCACAGCGGATACGCCGATCATCAGGGAAATCTGGCCGCCGTAGATGGCGCGCGCCAGAATGTCGCGGCCTACCTGGTCTGTCCCCAGCGGGTGTTCGGCGCTGGGCGCGGCGTTCTTGTTGAGGATAGAGGTCTGGTTGGCGTAGGCTTCGCTGTAAAAGAACGTGCCAACCGTGATGAACAGGATAATCAACACCAGCAGAAACAGGCCAAACACGGCCATGCGATGCTTGAAAAAGCGGCGTACCGCTAAACGCCACATCGAGTCGGCGGGGCGTTTTTCTGCGTTCAGTATCGGGACGTTCGATGCCTGATTAGTAAGGGTTGTCTGTGCCATAACTGTCTTCCTCAGCCGCTAGGTGTAATGGATGCGCGGGTCTAACCAGGCGTAAACCAGATCAGTAAATAACTGCATCAGCACGACAGCGGTGGCTGTCATGAGGACAAAGATAATGAGTACGGGGGGGTCGAGGATGGTGAGGCTGTCAATGAACAGCTTGCCCATGCCCGGCCAGCCGAAAATTGTCTCCGTGACCACCGCGCCGCTGAGGATGAACGGGATGTCCAGCCCCATGAGCGTGATGACGGGCAGCGAGGCGTTCTTGAGCGCGTGAACGTAATTTACGCGGCGGTCGCTCAGACCTTTGGCGCGCGCGGTGCGGATGTAGTCGGAGTTAATGACTTCGAGCATACTGGCACGGACAAAACGGGTGTAGCCGGCGATGCTGATGGCGGCAAGGCTGAACACGGGCAGGATCAGGCGTACCAGCAGTTCATCGAGCGAACGGTCGCCGCGCACATCGTACATGCCGCCTGTGGGCAGCGAGGGCAGCCCCCATTCCTGAAACTTGACCGAGAAGATAAACACCGCCAGCAGCGCCACGAGAAACACAGGCATTGAGAACAGGATAAATGAAGCGGTTGTGATGATATTGTCTAAAAATGAATACTGGCGCAGCGCGGCAAAAATGCCGATTCCCAAGCCAACAACCACCGTCACGACATAAGCGGTAATGCCTAAAATCAGGGTGTTGGGCAAGACATCGCCGATGACATCCACAACGGGTTTGCCGAAGCGGAACGACACGCCCAGGTCGCCGCGCAGCACCCCACGCCGCTCCCCGTAAGTTTCCGCTTCGCCATCAAAATCCAGATCGCGCTGATACCAGTCATCGCCGATCAGCCAGTGAGCGAACTGGAGGGGGATGGGGTCATCCAGCCCCAGACTGCGGCGCAGCCGGGCGCGGTCTTCCGCGCGTACCATCGGGTCGTTGGCAAGGTGCGCCAGCGGGTCGCCAACGGCTTTGAGCAGGCCGTAGATCAGGATAGTAATGAGAATAAGTAAGGGGATAGCCTGTAACAAACGGCGAATAATATACTGAGTCATCGCTCTACCTTATCAGAAAACCGGGAACGCAGGGCGCGTTCCCGGTTTTGACAACAAAATAACTTACGATGCTGGCTCCCAGAATTCGACCTTCTGGAAGAAGTTGTTGGTGAGTGTACCCATTTCAGTGAAGGTGTCGGGGTTCCAGCGATCACCGTTGACGGCGAAGTTGTTCTTACGCAGGTGCAGGCCGTGCCAGAACGCGCCATCGTAGAAGAGCTGCTGCGCCTGGGCGACCAGTTCCATGCGTTCTTCGGGGTCAATGGTGCGCGAAACCTGCGCGTCCAGTTCATCGTACTCCGGGTTGCACCAGGACATGCCGTTAAAGCCGTCCGGGTTCTCGGCAGAGCCGATGGCCCCGCAGGAGAAGGTGTCCGGGTCGCCAGAGGGCGACAGGGCGCGGGCGCTGTTGGCGAACAGCGCGAGGTCGAAGTCATGCGCCGCGAAGAAGCCGCGCGCCGAGAAGTTGCCGAAGAGGATGGTGGCGCTGGTGGCGACAGGCTGTGTGCCGATGCCTACCGCGTTCAGGTATTCCTGAACCAGAAGCTGGTAGTCCATACGATCCTGACGGGTGGTGGTGTAGAAGCGCAGCACCATCTCAACACCGTCCTTGTCGCGGGTGCCGTTGCCGTTGCTGTCTACCCAACCAGCCTCGTCGAGCAGCGCGTTGGCTCTTTCGACATCGTACTCACGATAGGGGTGGCCTTCAAAGCTCAGGGCAGGCGGATACCATGACAGCGGAACCTGCGTACCGGGGCCGATGATGCCTTCGGCCATGGCCGGGCGGTCGAGCGCGTAGGCGATGGCCTCGCGGACGCGCACGTCATGCAGCGCCGGGTGGCCGGGGGCAGCGGTGTTGACCCACAGCGCATCGGCCAGCACTGCTGGGACGCTCCAGACAACCGCGCCGGGAACGCCTTCGTACTCAGGCACCTGCGGGTCGGCAAAGAGGTAGGTCAGGTCAATTTCGCCTGTGGCGAACGCATTCTGCATCTGCGCGGTTTCAAAGATGTAGCGGATGATCACGCGGTCAATGGCTGGCTCCTGCCCATCCCAGAACTCGTTCTTCTCAAAGACGATGCTCTCGCCCTTGTTCCACTCAGCAAGGCGATAGGGGCCATAACCGACCACGCCTTCACCATCGGTGAAATAGCTGGTCTGGTCAAGGTTGCCATCGGCTTCCAGAATGGGGCGCAGGACGTGGTTGGGGTAGCGGCAGCGCGCGTTGGCGAACTCGGTGGCCGCGTAGTCCGGGAAGGGCTGGTTGTAGACGATGTTGAAGGTCAGGTCATCAACCACTTCAAAGCTCTCGACGGCATTGGCATATTCCGCGCGGCCAATATTGGCCGAAGTCGAGGCATCGGTGTAGAGCAGATGGCCGAATTCGCAGTCTGCCGAGGTGATCGGCTCGCCGTCTGACCAGAGCATCCCTTCGCGCAGCTTATAGGTGACGACCGTATTGCCGGCTTCGTTCTCCGTGATCATGCCGTTATCAACGGAGGGGATTTCCTCTACCATGATTGGGTAAATATTACGCTCGGTATCCCAATCCCAGACATTGCGGGCATAGAAGGCTTCCAGCGCGCCGCCCTGCACAAGGCTGTTGAGCGGCGACAGCCGTTCTGGCTCCTGGTCTACACCAAGCACCAGTACGACCTCATCCTGCGCGCCGACTCCGATCGCCAGAGTACCCAACAGCACGATGATGAGGCCGAGACCCAAAACACGAGCAAAATTCCTCATACTTCCTCCTAAATTTTAGAAATAGAATAGTACACAATCTTGTGAACCAATGTTGTATATCATAATACAACCTGAAGTTTATTCAGGTTCACCAGATAATTGCTGAATATAACATGGAATGACTTGCTATGGCTACGTGAATTTGCCAAAACGTAAAAACTGTTTTTGTGATGAATGGCTGATGCGATGAAACCAATTCTGATTATCCTGATCTGCCTGGTATCGTCAGCGGGGGTGTTGGCACAGGCGCAGGCCGCCGACCTCGACAGCGTGATTGCGCGGGCAATCGTGCCGCGCGCCGACTGGTCGTTTTATTACGAGGTCGCCGGGCGGGATATAGATGGCGACTGGGGCATTGTTTACCTGATCCTGCGCGAGGCGGCGACGGGTGCGGAGGTTCAGGGCGTTGTGGATGTGATGCCTGTCGTGCGGCGTAACGGTGGCTGGGAGGCGCGTCTGCCGGGCGACCCGGCACACGGCGCGCTGTGGAACGAACTGCCGCCGCAGGTGCTGCGCCGCTATGACACCACGCCCTATAAACCCGCAGCGAACCCGGCCTTCGCGCCGGACACCCCTTATCACTTCCCGTGGCTGGACAGCCAGTGGGCGACCGTGACGCGCAGCTATGGGGCGCACGGGCGCGGGCAGATAGACTTTGACCTGGGCGGGCTGGACATTACGGCGGCGAAAGACGGTACAATCATCTACGTGAACGATACAAGCGAGCGTAACGCCTTTCAGTCCGGCGCGTGGTGGCACTGGAACGTGGTGATTATCGAACACGCGCCGCGCGAATATTCGCTGTACGGTCACCTGCTGGCGGACAGCGTACCTGCGTGGATTAAAGCAGGGTGTTCAGGCGACCTCAGCCAGCCGAACTGCGCCGTGCCGATCAAAGCCGGGGAGATCATCGCGCAGGAGGGGAACACCGGTTTTTCCAATAACCCGCACCTGCATGTCGAGTTCGGGCAGGCGTATGGGGTTGTCCCGTATCCCGATGGACAGGGCGGGCTGGTCTATGCCGGACATGTCTACCGGGAGCAGAACGTGGCTTTTGCGGGGTATACGGCGGCAGATGCCGGGCGGTGGGCAGCGGGCGAACTGCATCAGGCCAGTCATGGCGCGCAAGCGCCGATAGGCGAGAAGATGGTGCGGAACGGGGGCTTCAGCGCTGGGACGGACGAATGGACGGCTTCGGGACAGATCAACTGGCAGGTTCGCGAGGGCGTGATGCGCGCCACACGCTTGCGTACCAGTGATCCGCCGGATTGGGCGCGTTTTTATCAGGACTTAAATTATGGCATTCCGGCCAATGCGCCGCTGGAAGTGACGCTGCTGCTGGGGAACGACAGCGGTATTCGTAAAACTGTGGTCGTGAGCGTGTTCAACAGCGCCGGGCGGGATTACGGCGAGATAAGCTGCGCGTTTGTGCTGGAACCGGGGACAGCGTTGCAACCTCATCTCATGCGCGGGGTGACGAACCGCACGTGGGCGAATATACGTCTGGAGATCAGCGTGAATCCGCCAGATGGCGCGCCCGCCGCGCTGGTGGATGAGGTGGTGGCGCGGCGGGTAGAGCGTGCGGCTGTTGGCACTGTTTGCGAGAAAAGCTGAATAAAAGAACCTGGGAGAAAGTATTTATGCGTGTTTTATACATTGATATTGACAGCCAGCGGCCAGATCATCTGGGCTGTTATGGCTATCACCGCAGCACCAGCCCGAACATTGACGCGTTGGCGGCGGAGGGGGTGCGCTTTGAGAACGTGTACATCTCCGACGCGCCGTGCCTGCCTTCGCGCAGCGCGTTATGGAGCGGGCGCTGTGGCTTTCGCAACGGCGTGGTCGGGCATGGCGGCACGGCGGGCGAGCCGTTTGTGGAAGGGGCTTCGCGCGGCTTCCGCAACCTGTTCGGCAGCACGGGCTGGATGTGGGCGCTGCGGCAGGCGGGTATGTATACGGCGACGATCAGCTCGTTTGGGGAGCGGCATTCAGCCTTTCACTGGTACGCGGGTTATAACGAGATGCACAACCCCGGTTACAGCGGTTTAGAGGTTGCCGACGATGTGACCCCGCTGGCGCTGGAATGGCTGCGGCGTAATGGCGAGCGCGAAAGCTGGTTTTTGCATGTCAATTACTGGGACCCGCACACGCCCTACCGCACACCGATGTCGTTCGGCAGCCCGTTTGAGCATGACCCGCTGGCCGCGTGGCTGACCGAAGACGTATGGCGGGAACGGTGGGAAGGCTTTGGGCCGCACGGCGCGCAGGAGCCGCACGGTTACGGCGGCGAAACATTCTACACCCGTTACCCGCGCATCCCGGCACAGCTTGACTCGATGCAGGCGGTGAAGCAGTGGATAGACGGTTATGACACGGGCGTGTGTTATACCGACACGCATATCGGGCGTTTGCTGAACACGATGGCTGATCTGGGCATACTGGACGATACGGTGATTATCATCAGCGCCGATCATGGGGAAAATCAGGGCGAACTGAACGTCTGGGGCGACCATCAAACGGCAGACCAGATGACCTGCAACATCCCGCTGATCGTGCGCTGGCCGGGTATGTCGCCCCGTGTGGACAGCGGCCTGTACTATCACTTCGACTGGGCGGCGACGCTGATCGAACTGGCAGGCGGCAGCGTGCCGGAAAACTGGGACGGGCGGGCGTTTACCGAAGCGTTCCAGAACGGGCAGGAAGCCGGGCGCGAGTACGTCGTGACCAGCCAGAACGCCTGGGCCTGCCAGCGCGGGGTGCGCTTTGACGATTACCTCTGTCTGCGGACGTATCACGACGGTTACAAGATGCTGGAGCCGGTGATGTTGTTTGATGTGGTGAACGACCCGCACGAGCAGCATGATCTGGCGGCGGAAAAGCCGGAGGTCGTCAACCGGGGGATGGCGCTGCTGGCCGACTGGCAGCAGGACATGATGCTGCGCAGCGCGCACGACACAGACCCGATGATGACGGTGCTGCGCGAGGGCGGGCCGTTCCATACACGGGGCGAGCTTCCGGCCTATCTCAAACGCCTGCGCGAAACCGGACGCGCCCATCATGCCCAACGGCTGGCAGCGCTGCACCCGGACGAGGCAGGCGAGGTTTAGCGGGTTTTTGTAAATCCATGCTCGACACTGGCACTGCGCCACAGTAGACTCAACCGGTTTGTCGGTGGCACTGGCGTGATAAAAGCGAAAAGGTAACGTATGACCCTGTATGTCAAGCAGCTTCAGGCGCTGGACGCGGCGATTGACGTGGATTTCTGGCGGCAGCCGGAAGGCGTGAGCGTCCCCGGCGACAAGCTGAAATTTCTGTATATTCCCGATCAGGTCGAGGCCGTGATGGTCGGGGAGATCGCCCGCAGCATCTACAAGTATCAGGTGGAGCGCAGCGCGACCGACCGCCAGATCACCAAAGCGGTGATGATTACAATGGGCGGTTTGCTGCCGGGGGTGCTGCTGCACGATCATCTGGCGTGGAACCCGGACAAGCGCATCCCACAGGTGGAGTTCGGCACGCTGGGGGTGCAGTGTTACGCCGGGCCGGGGCAGCCGCTGGAAAAGCCGCGCGTGATTCAGGCGCTCACGGTGGATGTGCGCGGGCAGGTGGTCGCGGTGGTGGAAGACCTTGTAGACGTGGGTGGGACGGCGCGCTTTGTCGCCAACCACCTGCGCGAAAAAGGCGCGCGTGATAGTGTGCTGATCGCGCCCTACCTCAAGAATACGCGGTTAGCCAACGAGATGACCACGATTTCCTTTGGCGTGGTGCCGCCGGACACGTGGATTATCACGCCGCGCGAACGGGTGGAGACGCTCATCAAGCGCGTGCCATACTGGCGTGACGAACTGAGCGCGACACAGGCCGACTGTGAAGCCAACCTTCAGGCTATCGGCTACCCCACTTATCTGATTGACCTGTACCTGCCGCTGGCTTACGCACAGTAGCCCTGCCTGTACGGGCGGGTTAGGCGGGCGTTTGGGCTACGATTGGCTGACGCTTGTGCTGCGTGAACCTTTCTGCGTTTAGAATTAAGAAAAAGATTCTGGCGTAGGGAGGGACTATGCATAAAAGACTGTTCGTTTTTGCGGCCTGTCTGCTGGCGTTGGTGGCCGCGCTGGCGGGCGTAAGCGCGCAGGGGGACGGCACGATCTACGGGCTGGTGGACGTGGATAACGCCGAGGTGCGCGCCGGGCCAGACTTCGCCTTTTCGACGGTAGGCCGCCTGCCGCTGAATGCGTCGGTGGTGATTCTGGGGCGCTCTGGCGATTTCTTCAACCGTTGGGATGGACGGCAGTGGCTTCAGATTGATTACAACGGCCAGACCGCGTGGATTTACGCGCGGCTGCTGCGTACCAGCGTGCGCTTTAACGCCATCCCGCCGACAGGCCGCCTGCTGCCGCGCGACGCGAACGGGCGTGTGCCGGACGTGTTCGACCTGACGACGGATTTCTGCGAGGGCTGGCGCGGAGAATTCACTCGCAGCGGTGATTTTCTGGCCGGGGATAGCGAACTGACGGTGACATATCCCGGCTTGCAGGGGGCAAATGTCTACAGCGTGATTACGATTTCGCCATCGGGCTTCCGCACAGCGTTTGACAGCGAAACGACGACAGCCAGAATTGTCCTGGAAGACCTGCCGAAGGAGCCGGGGACGTATACATGGCGGGTCGCGCCGTACTGGACAGACGCGCCGCAGCGCTTCCGCTGGCAGCAGGTGTGTCTGCTGCAAACCGGGGGGACGTTTGAACGCCCGCCAGAACCTACACCCACACCGAGGCCGTAATCAAGCTGCGGGGTCACAGATAAATGTGACCCCGTTTTGTTTTAGTTGATGACGTTGGCTTCCAGATTGTCCAGCACCTGAAGCGTGGCATCGAAGATGATGCGGGCATTGATCGCCCTGTTACGGGCGCGGACGACCTCGCGCTGGCCGACAAGGCCGCAGGATTGCAGCGGGGTGATTGCATCGTTCAGGTACGTCACCCCCTCGTTCATGCGCGGGGCGTAGCGTTCCAGTTCGGGAAGCTGGCGGATGTCCGGGTTGTCGTAGTGATACTGCGCGACGAAAGCGGGCGCGTCGCAGGGCATGACCTCGCCCCGGTTGACCTGATCCCAGAAGCCCGCCATGCCTTCCGCATAGCCGCGCAGGGGCAGAACAAAATCGCGCATTCGCTGTACCTGCGCCAGTTGCAACTCTGGCGGGATAATGAGGACGTTGGATGCCGGAGCCGGGGGCAGGCCGGGCGCGATGGGCAGTTCCAGCACGTCGGGCAGCGGGCGCGCGGTAAAGGCGATAATCCAGCCCTCATCGCCCAGATAGTGAACCTTCAGCCATTCGCCAGTAGAGTCGCGCGCCAGTACCGGGACGGTCGCCCCGGCTGGCACGCTGGGCAGGCGCTCGCCCATGAAATAGGGCAGCGAGCGCATGACCAC
>CAZJSU010000002.1:16463-75974 GCA_964548765.1 uncultured Anaerolineaceae bacterium | reverse complement strand
GACGGGGCGACCCGCACGTAAACGCTCTCGAAGTCCACCGTGACCAGAAAGCGCTCGGCGGGGGGCGTGTCCTGTGCCAGCGCCACACCGTTGATGCAGGCGATCAGCAGCAGGACGAGCAGAAATTTTCGGTTCATTCGTCTCTCCTTTGCTGGATGACCCAATCCGCCATGTTCCACAGCGGCGCGCCGGGATAAGGCGCGAACCCGCGCACAACACCGCGCACCGCAACCGTGTCGTAGGGGCTGTACAGCCAGAGGTAAGGCTGGTCGGCCTGGAGGATGGGCTGAAGCTGCTGGTAAATTTCGGCACGCGCGGCCTGATCACAGCCGGGCAGGGTGAGCGCCTGCTGCATCAGCCTTTCGACCTGTGGGTTGTGGTACGAGCCGGTATTGCTGCCTGCTGACAGCACATCGCCCGACCGGGTGAAAAGGGCGGCCTGGTCGGGGCTGAGCGGGTAAGGATCGTGCCAGCTACCGAGGTAAGCATCGTAGCGCTGGCTGCGGGCGATAGCCATCAGCGAGTCGGCATCCTGCCCGTTGAGGTAGACATCCGCGCCGACCTGACGCAACTGCTGGCGAACGAGGTTAGCGGCAATGCTCTGATGTTTGCTGCTGGCATTGTAAAGCAGTTCAAAGCCGAAGTTGGAAGCTGTGCCAGCATGGAGGCAGTCGTGACATTCGCGGATGCCGTCGCCGTTCCAGTCGCGCCAGCCCGCCTCGTCGAGCAGGCGGCCTGCCTCGGCTGGATCGTAGGCGATGGGCGCGAGTTCCGGGTTATACGCCCATGTGCCGGGGCGCATGTTGGCGGGCATGACCGCGCCCGCCCCCTGTAAAGCGGCCTCGATGATGGTCGGCACGTCCAGCGCCATCTGCAAGGCGCGGCGCACCCGCACGTCGCCAAAGAGTGGGTGCGCGCCCTGCTCAAGCGGGATGCCGTCCTCATCAAAGGCGTTTTGGGAGTTGCCCGGGGCGGCCAGATTCAGGCTGATGTATTCCCATGACTGGCTGACCGTCTGCACGACTTGCGCGTCTGGCACGGCGCGCAGGTCGGCAAGGCGCTCGACAGGCGGGTTGACCAGTAGATTCAACCGCCCCTCGATGAACCAGTCTACCTGCTGGTTGATGTCCGGCGCGTCCACATAGTCGAACGCTACGCGGCCATCCGGCGTGATGAGACGCACATATTCTGTCGGGCGAATGTCTTGCAGCACGAATGTCCCGGCGGTGACGGAGGGCTGTTTGGCGCTGATGAGAGCGTGGTAATCGCGCCCGGCCTGTGCTTCCCACCCCTGAAAGCGCGCGAGCAGATCATCGCCTTCGGGCAGCGCCGCGCTGGTGGCTTCTGCGAAGTCTGGCTGGAAGTCATGCACGGGCAGCAGCGATGTATTAAGCAGGTGCAGCGCCTCGCAGGATGGTTCGGCCAGCACGAAGGCGATGGTTTGCGCGTCCAGCGGCACGACCGCGCGCAGATTGCGCTGGCGGAAGGGGGATTGCGCTGTCTCGCTGTAGCCGATGTACGTGTCCAGATGGGTGAAGAATACATCGTAAGCGGTGACGGGCGCGCCGTCGCTCCAGTAGAGATCATCACGCAGGTCGAATGTGTAGACGGTGCCATCGTCGGACACGTGCCAGCCTGTCGCCAGCGCGGTATCGTCCCCCGACGACGGCGCGTAGGCGCTGGCCGCCGGGTCAACAGCCAGCAGGGTTGGGTAAAGTAAGTCCACAACACGGCGGCAGTTCGGGTTATTGCAGCGCAGCGGGTGGAGCGAACCGATATTCTCGGCTCCGCGCGGGTTGCCTTCTACGATGACCCCCGCGCCATCCTGCGAGGCCAGCGGCCCGACCAGCACCCCGGCGGCGATGAAGCCCATGACAAGCAGCAGTTTGCGTCGCATGACCTCCCCCTAACGTGCCGGGGTCTGCAAGGGCAGCCACACAGCAAAGTTGCCCCCCTGCACACTGTTGGCGATCTGGTTGATGGCCGTGTCGGGGTCGCCGATGGGGACGCGGCTGTTTTCCCCGGCGATGTTCAGGTAATCGTCATAGCTGCTGATCGCCAAGGCCGAGTAGATTGCACCCAGCGTGGCATGGGGCGCGGCATAAGCCGGATCAAGCGCGATGGCCTGCTGCACATCGGCCAGCGCCAGATCGTAATTACCCTCCGCCGCGTGGACAACAGCACGGTTGTTATAGCTCACCGCGTCATCCGGGTTGAGCGCAATCGCAAGGTCGAAGTCCAGCAGCGCGAGGCTGAAATTGCCCTGCGTCGTGTAGAGGATGCCGCGATTGGCATAGGCGGCGGTAGCGGCTTCGTCCAGTTCCAGCGCGCGATTATAATCGGCCAGCGCGCCCGCCTCGTCGCCCTGCGCGGCATAAGCGAAGCCGCGATTGACATAGGCCGGAACGTAACCCGGGTTGGCCTCCAGCGCGCAGGTGTAGGTGATGATCGCATTGGTATAATCGCGCTGGCTGAAGTAGGCATCCCCCAGGCCGACGTAGTAGGCCGGGTTTGCCCCGGCAGGCGCGATGTCCTCGCAGGTGGTCTGCGTCTGCGCGTGGAGGACAGGCGCGAGCAGCAGCGCGGTGGAGGCCAGCAGCCATAACAGGTATTTTTTCACAGGTCAGCCTCCGCTGTTTACTCCTGGTCGCCGGGGCGGAAGTCCGCCGCCAGCAGCCATGTACCGTCATCGAGGCGCAGTTCAAAATTGAAGCGCGATTCCAGCGAGCCAGCGGCGCTCTGGATGCGCTGGTCGCCCGCGCCGCCGGTCAGCAGCAGGTAGTCGCGGTAGTGGTCGAGCGCCTGAGCAGAGTAGACGATGCCGAGCAGGGCATAGGGCCGGGCGTGCTGCCTGTCATATTCCGGCGCGGGTTCGCCGGGCTGGCGCTCTGGGTCACGCAGGTCGGCCACCACGTCATCAATCTCGGAAAGCTCAATCGCCTGTTCCAGATCAGCAATCGCCTGTTCATACTCGTGCCGCAGGGCATAGATCACGCCGCGATTGGTGTAGCCGTTGATGTTGTTGCCGTCTATTTGCAGCACGCGGTTAAAGTCCGCCAGCGCCGCGTCGTAATCCAGCAGGGCGGTGTAGACGATGCCGCGATTGTTATAGGCCGCCAGCAGTGCGTTGTCGCGCTCAAGGGCGGTGCCGTAGTCGTCAAGGGCATCTTCATAGTTGCGCTGCTGGGTGTAGACGATGGCGCGGCTGAGATAGGCCGGGACGTAGGCCGGGTCAACCTGAATGGCGCAGGAGAAGCTGGTCACGGCGCGGCTTAACTGGCTGGAAGAAAAGAAGGCCGCGCCCTCGCCCATGTAGTAACTGACGCGCACCTCGTCAGGGCTGTCTTCAAAGGCGGTGCATTCCAGCGGCGGCGGTGTGGCTTCCTGTGCCAGCGCAGGCAGCGCGGAAATGCTGAGGATGACGAGCAGAAGGAAAAGAAGAAATCGCTTGTTCACTCTAAACTCCTTGTCTGGTAAAGATTAAACAGCCTGTGCATGATGGATTATTCCTGGCCCAGCAGTGGGTCGCGCAGTTGCAGCGAGCCGAGTAGCGAATCGGCCAGCACAAGTTCGCGGCGGGCGCTGCGTATCTCCTCCAGCGCGGCGCGGACTTCGTCCTGCGTGAGGAAGAACTCGGCGCTGCTTTGGCCGCAGGCATCGCTAAAGGCGGCGATGGCCCGGTTGATGCTGGCGCTGCCGCTGTCCAGCGCGGCCACCAGCGGCGCGAAGATCACCACTTTCTGCACGTCGGCATCGGAGACGCTGCGTTCGACGAAGAACGGGATGAAGCCACAGCTTACGCTTTCGCCAGCGCCAAGCCGCAGCCAGATGGACTCGATTGCGCTGAGCGTACTGGTCGCCCGGTTGATGTCGGTGTCTAGCTGTAAGGCGACACGGCCATAGGGGAAGAGATAGGCGGTATTGAGGACACGCTGCAGGCTGCCGCCCGTGATGCGAATATCCCACGAGCCGACCCAGTAAAGCTGGTCTTTGTAGAGGACTTGCAGCCAGAAGAAACTGCCGCCGCCCAGCCGTCCCGTGACTTCGACATGCTCGCCCGCCGGGATGGTGCCGATCTGGTCGGACGGCGTGACCTGCCGGGCGTAGATGCGCGTTTCGCGCGTGGTGATGCCCGCTACGCCGATGCGCCGGACAAAGGGCAGCGGGTTCACGCCGTCTACAGGCAGCGAGATGATGTCCCCGGTCCACACCAGCAGCCAGTAGGCGATCCAGCCGCGCTGGCCTTCATATTCCACCTGTACCCAGCGCGTGTCGTGAGTGCGACCAATGGCGCGCAGGGTGGTCGCGGGCGGGACGGTGGCTAACTGCTCGAAGGCGCGCCCCGGCCCGGCGCGCAGGGCGCTGTTGTCCTGCGTGGTGACATAAACTTCAGTATCCAGTTGGGCGCGTATGGGCGCGGGCAGCAGGCAAAGCGCGATGATGAGAAACAGGCCGGAGAAGGTTTTCGCGGTTGTCATCGGGCGGCCTCCGCTGTGCTGTCTGTCCAGACGGTGATGGTGTTCACGCGCACCGGGATTTCGGTAAAAGCCCCTGTGAGCGTGTCGAGAATAAACAGGGTTGAGAACTCCGTCGAAATTTCCCCATTACCGCCGTGCATGACCACCTGCAGCGCGATATAACGGCTGTCTGGCGACCATAACATGATCCATGATGGCGCGGCGAAAGTGACCGTTTCAGGCGCGGGCGGCAGCGGCGTGCCAGTGGGCAGGCCGGGCGCTGCATCCTGACCGGGCGGCGGGGTGGGCTGCTCAATGCCGAGCGCGGCGTAGGGGTCTGGCGTTGGCACACAGTAATGGCGCATCAATCCGGTTTCACTATCCCAGACGCGCAGGGTGGGGATGGGCTGGCCGGCAAGGCGGCGAGCTTCATTTTCCTCGAACGGCAGCCGAAATGCCCCGACACGATAGCGACCGTCGCGTGACCACTGCCCATCAGGGAAGCTGCCCAGCACACGGTGCTGGTGCGTTTGCGGGTCGTAAACGTACCATGTCTCGTCTGTGGTGTAGCGGTAGTAGAGCGCCTTGCCAAGCGGGTGCCACTGGATCAGGAGTTCCTCTGCGTTCACCAACCGGGCGAAGTAGTCGGCTTCGCCTGTGGCGCGGTCGTAAATATAGTATTTATAGCCTGTGCCGCTGCTGCCGCTGTTGAAGCTGGTACGCACAACAGCCAGTGTGCCGCCGGGCTGTGTCGAAAGCGTGTCAGTGAGCAGTTGGTTGATGGTAATGGCGGGCGGCGGCGGGAAAGGCTCGGATAGCTGGCGGGTTTCGACCTCGGCGCGTCTGTAAAGCGTGACCGGGTCGAGGGAGCGCTCTGGCAGGTAGCCCGTGTAGCTGAACTCAAGGGTGTCGTTGTCCAGCCAGTAAATATCATGGGGCCATACAGGCTGCTCGGCAGCATCGAACAGCACCCATGCCGCGCTGCCGTCTGGCCGCGAGACGCGGATGTCGTCGGTATAGGTCAGTATCCAGTTCTGATCGAAAGAGAAGTTGCAGTTTATTTCAGAATGACAGCGCGGCAGGCGGTCATCCTCGTAGAAGGCACCGCTGGTAGCATCCACCACCCACACGCTGGCGCTGTGGTCGGTATAAGTGAACAGGCGGCCTGTGGCGGCATATCCGGGCGGCGGCGCGCTGATGTCGTAAACTGTGCTGGCCGCCTCGCACACTTCTTCCACCTGCCCATAGGCTTCCTGCGCGACCTGTTCTGTTGGCGGCGGCGGGGAAGTGGGGGTGACGGTTGGCGTGAGCGTGGGGCGCGGCTGGCCGAGGTTCTCGAAAGGCTGGGTCGCGGTGGGGCGGACGGAGATACGGCGCGGCTCCTCGTCCACGCTGCCCGCCTCGACCACTACTGCGGTGGCGGTCGCCTCGGCAACGATCGCCTCGTAAGGCTTGACCAGGCCGAAGATCAGGATATGGTTGGTGCGCGAACGGGTCGCCAGCAGTTGGGCATCGGGGCTGAGGAGCGAATCGCCGGGGCGTACCTGCTGCGCGCGCTCAAACTCGTTCAGCACCAGTTGCAGGTTGGGCTGCGGCGCGGCCTGTACCCGGGGGATGAACGTCCCCAGATGGCGCTGGCCTGTGGTGATGTCTATCGTCATCACGCGGGCGGTGCTGTGGCTGCGGGTTTCGGGGAACGGCGGCGACTCTGACCCGGTCAGCCCGGCGCAGAGCAGTTCTTCCATCTCCGCGATTTCCTCTGTCGAAAGGCCAGCGGTGATCTCGCGCCAGTCGCGGGCGTACTGCACCGCTTCGTTGGGGAAGCGCTGGGTCAGGCACTCCGGCGCGCCCGCGATGACCGCCGGAAGCGGGGTCACTGGCACACGGGTAGGCACCGGGCTGGGGTTGAAGATGGCATCAACCTCCGCAACAGAAGCGGGCAGCGCGTCACAGAGATGTTGTGCCAGGCGGGCAAGGGAATCTGGCCGCCAGTTGGCATTGAGGCGCTCCCACAGGGGGAGCCACTGCTGCCATTCGTCGGGGAACGCCGCCACCAGACAGGCGGGCAGGCCGGATGGATGAAACTCCAGCCCGTAAACGCGCTGGGGTACGGCTATACCAAAACTTTCGCTGAATTCGCCGTAAATGTAGGCGGGTTCATTGTCCAGCCAGCCGTAGGTCTGGATAGCGGGCGGCAGGTCGTCGCCGCTGATGAACCAGCGCTTGCCTTCGTAGAGGTTGTAAAGCGCCGCTATGCTGCCGGGATAGTCTGAACTGGCCGGGTCTGGCGCGTACATGACGAGGTAATTTTCCCAGTTGGGGCTGGCAACGATGTCCGTGATGCTGGCATTGGGCAGGTTTTCAAAAACCACCATCGGGCGATCATCCTGACCGATTTCGACAATCTCACGGGCAGGGCCAGCGGGCGTGTCGAGCGCGGTCAGGAAGCGCGCCGCGTCCGGCGAGGTTTGCAGCAGCGCCCCGCGCAGCCTGACCTTTTCGCGGCGGATGACCTCGCCGCTGGCAATATCCCACAACCACCAGTCCTCGCCTGCCAGCGTGACCATCTTCTGGCTGTCGGCATGGAAGAAGTAACTGTCGAAGCCGTAGTTATAGCTCAGGTCTTCGTAGACGACCGCCCCTGTGCGCGCGTCGAAACGCTGAAAGTCGCTTAAGATGGTGCTGCCAGTCGCGTTGTAGGCAAGCACGTGATTGTTTTCAAGGTCATGCAGCGCGGGCGTGATGGTGGTTTCCAGCACGCCGCTGTCGAGGTGATAGACCTCGACAGGCTGGCTGCCAGAGGCGCGCCGCGCCAGAAAATGCGTGTCCTCCGGGTGCAGCGCCATGTGCAGCACGTCAAGCGGGCGCACAAAGTCGAGCGATCCCCGCCCGGTCTGCTCGTCCAGAATGTAGACCAGCACGCCCATCTGATCCTTGCTGACCGTGACGGGCTGAAGGATGTCCAGCAGATAGACGGTGATCGGGTGATAATTCCAACTGGCGAGATAATTGTCGCCCAGCAGCAGCCGCAGCAGGGAGTTGACCTCGCGGCTGTTGGGCTGGCCGATGATGCGCGCCTGATCGCTCAGGATCAGGTCTTGCAGGGCGGGCATGGTGTTGTGATTGAGTTCGCGGCCAAGCGGCATACTGGTAATAGAGCCATCGCGGCTGTCAATCTGGAACAGGCCGTTCTGATCTACCGGGCGAAAGTACACCTGCTCGTCGTGCAGGCTGAACCACAGGTCTATCGGGTCCTGCTCGTTACGCGCGGTTTCAAGCTCGGCAATCACCGGGAAGCCGTCGCTAGTGATGTCCAGCACCTCGATGCGCCCCGGTCGCGCGGCAACCAGCTTGTCGTTGGGGGTTAAGATCAACCCGTTGCGGAACTCAAAGAACGGGTAGGCATCCACACGCCCCACCAGCGTGGAATTGGCCTGATTGAGCGCGGCGGGAATATCCCACAGCCAGGGCAGGTTGCTGGTGTCGTTCTCGCTGCGGCGTAGTTCCTGCGGCGCGGGAACGATGGCGGTGAACAGCAGCAGGTCATCCTCGTCGGAAAAGAGCAGCGGGCCGGTGGTGCTGTTCGCGCCGTCCGGCTCCAGCAGCGCCAGTTGCGTGCCGGTCTGTGTGTCCCACAGTTCCACCCGGCGGCCAAGCGCCAGCGCCAGCATCCGCCCATTATGGCTAAAGGCATAAGCGTTATAAGTTTCGGCTTCGTAAAGAATGTGCTGGGTCTGGTAAGTGGTGGCATCCACCAGCAGCAGCCGCCCGCGCGTATCTACCCATGCGAACTGGTCGAGCGGGGGGTTATAAACGATTCCCTGCGGGCGCGCCTGTCCGAGCTGCTGCACGAAGTTAAAGGAGGGCGCGGGGGGCGCTTCCTGCGCCAACATCGTCCCCGCAAGGAGCAGCAGCGCAAATGAGAAGAACAGGATGTGTATTCGCTTCATAAAGCGTCTCCGAGGGGTATGAGGGTCTCGGTGTGAAGGTCTGACCTCATTATAGGGTAAGTTACAGGCGGCATAGTATTAATCGTCAACGTTTACTATACGCTTGCCATACGCAAACTAAACGGCTTCCGGCAGCGCGGCGGGGCCATCATGCAAACCATGCTATAGTGACGACAAAGTATTCAGTAAAGCGAGGCGGGGATGCGGCTTAAATTGTTGGTTCTTTTGATGCTATTGATCGTGCCGTCGGCGATGACGGCGGCGCAGGCAAGCTGCCCGGCCAATATTCTGCTGCTGCTTTCGCGGGCGGCGGCGGTTTGCAGCCGTGCGGAGCGCAATCAGGCGTGTTATGGAAGCGGCGCGGTGGGCGCGGACTTCTACGCAGACCCGGTGACCTTTGCCCAGCCGGGCGATATGGCCGACAGCGGCGCGATCCAGACGCTGCAAACAGGCGGCGAGGCGGGCGAGTGGGGCGTGGCCGCGCTTCAGACGCAGGCGAATTTGGCCGATACCCAGCAGCGCAGCGTGAGCCTGCTGCTGTTTGGGCAGGCGCAGGTTGTTAACGAGGTGCCGCCCGTGCCGCAACTGATGCTGGTTTCTACCGGCACGGTGAATATCCGCGCCGAACCGCGCCTGAACGCCGAGATCATTGAGCGGGTGGGCGTGCGCGGGACGGTCAACGCCAACGGGCGCAGCGCAGACGGAAGCTGGCTGCGGGTGCGTCTGCCGGACAGCAGAATCGGCTGGGTGGCGCGGGAAGCGCCGATTACCAGCAGCGGCAGCCCGCAGACGCTGCACATAGTCGAAGTCGGTGATCCTGCTTATCGCCCGTTCCAGTCGTTTACCGTTCGTACCGCGCGGGATGATGCCCCCTGTGAAGGCGCGCCTGCCAGCGGCCTGCTGGTGCAAACGCCCAACACGGTGGACTGGGTTGATCTGGTGATTAACGGCCTGCCTGTGCGTATGGCGGCGACGGTGTTTATTCAGGCCGACGATGTGCTGACGTTGAATGTGCTGGATGGGCAGGTGGAGGCGGGCGCGGAAGGCACGCGCCAGTATGTGCCTGCTGGGGCGCGGCTGCAAGTGCCGCTGGATGCCGACCTGTCCGCCAGCGGCGCGTCGTCGCCCGCCGAGCCTTACGATGAGGCGGATTTAGTGGCGCTTCCGTTGAATAACCTGCCTGTGCGCCTGCGGGTCATGCCCGCGCTGACACAGGCGGAGATTGACGAGCGCGTGACCGCTTATAACACACCGCGCCCGACCCCTATCCCACCGCAGGAACGCGCCCGCAATGTCTGCGTGCGCCAGACCATCCGGGATGAAAACCTGTATGCCGGGCCGGGTCTGTTCTACGAAGTGATTAATGAGATACGGCGCGGGACGCGCCTCATGCCTGTGTTACAGGCCAATGATGCTGACGGCATGGTGTGGTGGCAGCTTCGCAACAGCAACTGGATACAGGCGCGCGCTGTCGCCTCCAGCGGGCCATGCCCGGATGTGCCGCTGGCCGATGTGATTAGCCCGCCGCGCAACAACACGCTCTCGCTGGAAACGTGCGAGACGACCAATGGTCAACTGCGTGCCGGGCAGCAGGTGACGATCACGTTTTTGCCGCCCGCATGGGAGACGCTGGCAGACGCTCAGGCCGCACCGCGCATTGACCCCGGCAGCATTACTATCAACGGCGTGGCGCTGCCTGTGCGTGCGTCGTCGCCAGAACGCATCGCGCCAGAGCGCTACGTGCGCGTGTTTTCGACAACGTGGCGGGCAGAAGCAGGCGCGCACCGCATTGAAGGCGAGAGGCTGCACTATATTGCCATTTGCAACCTGACTGTGCCTGTGGGGTAACGGGGTGTTATAACTATAGGGAAATTGGCAACTCTCACTCATCAGGAGTAATCATGGCATCACCCCATTTGGCCGCACAGTTATACACCGTGCGCGAATTCACCAGAACAGCGGAAGACTTCGCCGCCAGCCTGCGAAAAATCCGCGATATGGGTTACAGCGCTGTGCAGGTTTCGGCCATTGGCCCGATACCGCATGAAGAAGTCAAGGCGATTGTGGACGATCTTGGCCTGACCATCTGCAACACGCACATCCCTTATGATCGCCTGTGGAATGACCTTGACAGCGTGATTAAACAGCATCACCTCTGGGACTGCAAGCATGTCGCCATCGGCAGCCTGCCGCCCAATTACCGCGAGGACGGCGAGGCGGGGTATCAACGCTTCGCGGCGGAGGCGGCACAGGTGGGCGAGAAGCTGCACGCGGCGGGGCTGACCTTCAGCTACCATAACCACAGCTTCGAGTTCGTGCGTTTTGGCAAGCGTACCGCGCTGGATGTCATCTACGACGAGAGCGACCCGCGCTATTTACAGGCGGAGATTGACACTTACTGGGTGCAGCACGGCGGCGGCGACCCAGCGGCGTGGGTGAAGCGCATGACCGACCGGATGCCTGTTGTTCACCTGAAGGATATGGTGATTCTGAATAACCAGCAGGTCATGGCCGAGGTGGGCGAGGGCAACCTGAACTGGCCGGCAGTCCTGCAAGCCTGTAAGGAGGCGAACGTCGAGTGGTACGCTGTGGAGCAGGACATCTGCCAGCGCGACCCGTTTGAAAGCCTTAAGATCAGTTATGACAACCTGAGCGCGATGGGGCTGTCCTAGCCTGGAATGATACAGGGGGTGACCTGTTCGGTCGCCCCCTGTGTGGATGGTTTATTCGCCTGCTTCTTCTGTGGCTTCCGCTTCGGCTGTGCCAACGGCTTCCTCAGTGGCTTCTGAGGTTGCCTCCTCAGTCGCTTCTTCTGTCGCTTCGGCGGCTGCCTCAGCGGCGGCCTGTACTTCGGCCTCGTCAAACGCCGTTTGCAGCGTGGCGCGCAGGGCGGGCAGCTCACCAAAGCGCGGCCCGACGATGTTGTTGGCTTCGAGCAGCGGGTAATTTTCGTCGCTCAGCATGTACCACAGCAGCGCCTGGACTTCTGCCCGCGCCAGTTCTTCACGGTTGGCGATGACCTGAAGGCTTCGCGCCAACGGGTATGAGCCGTTGGTAATGGTCTGCTGATCCGGGGTGACGCAGCCCTCGCCGCCATCCACGCCGACCAGCGTGACCCCGGCCTGATTGTTATCCAGCACTTCCTGATATTCAAACCAGTTCATGTAGGTCAGCGCGCCCTGCACGTTGGCGGTGGCCGCCGCGCGATAGAGCGGGTCGCCGTGCAGTTCGACATCGGCACGGGTGGCAAGCGCGCTGCCGGAAGCCTGAGTGAGCATCAGGTCGGCATCAGCGCTGCTGACCGACGGCGCAAAGAGGGTGATAGGTGTTTCGGCGAAGGCCGGGTTCACCTGCTCCCACGAGGTCACTGTGCTGTCTGACGCAGCGCTCCACGCGGTGGTGATGTCGGCCAGCGTCAGGCAGGTGAGGAAGTCGGTCTCGGCGTTCGCCAGCAGCACAACCGCCTGCTGGCCGAGCGGGATGGTCAGGGTTTCTACCTCGTTCGACGCGCAGTTGGCGGCTTCTTCGTCGTTGAGGTCGCGGTAAGCGATGGCGAAATCAATCTCGCCGTTGCACAGGCGGCGGAAGCCCGCAGGTTCGCCTTCGATGTTCAGGTTGGTTGTCACTTCGGGGTTCACGGTGTTGAAGTCGGCGGTGATCGCTTCGATATAGCCGAAGCCCCCCGCCGCGCCGCCCACGCTCACCTGACCGACGACTCCGCTGGGGAGGGTGAAGTCATCCGCTGCGCGGGGGATGGGCTGGCCGGAGATGCCCGCTGCCAGCGCATCGCGGTTCGCCTGCACGGTGGAGTCTGTCGGCGCGACAAAGCCAAGTTCCTCGACGGCGGTTAATGCTTCGTCGCTGATGATGAAGTTGAGCAGGTCGGCAAGCCCGCTCTCGCTCAGGCTGGCGACGTTGACGTAGGCGTAAAGTTTATTGGCTGTCGGGTAAAGGTTATCCTCGACCGTTTCTGCTGTTGGCGCTTGGCAGCCGGGCAGGCTGCTGGCGTTCAGTTCGATGATCTGCACCGCATCGCCTGCGGCCAGCGCTTCCGGCAGGCTGACCACGCCCAGCGCGCCGCTGTCTTCGCCCACGCCCGTAATGACCTCGCTGGCTTGCGAGGTGTTGATGACATCCACGCGCAGGCCATCGCCCTCGATCTGACTATCGAGAATGGCATAGGCGGCGGAGTTTTCGCCGGGCAGGAAGAGGGCAAGCGGCACGTCTGGCCCTTCTTCAAACACCTGATTCCAGTTGGTGATCTGCCCCTGCACGCTGGGGGCAAAGAGGGTGTTCAACTGCTCGGCATCGAGGCAGGTGGCGAATTCAGCTTCGGGGTGCGCCACAAGCGCCAGAATGTCGTGGCCGATGAGTAGCTCGACGTAGCCGACCTCGTTTGTGGCGCAGGTATCGTTCTCATTGGTGCTGATGGCGCGGTTGGCGAGCGTGATGTCGGCCTCGCCCGCGCAGAAGTTGGAGAAGCCGGTGTTGGTGCCTGTCACCGAGATGCTGACCGGGGCATCAACTTCGCTGGCTTCGGCCAGCGCGCGGAAGGCAGGCTCGACAATGCCGGAGCCAACGACGGTAATTTCGGCGCTTTCATCCTGCGCCGCGAGCAGAGCAGGAGAAATAAGCAGCGCAAGCAGGACAAAAATGCCTGTATAGCGCGGGAAAAAACGCATCTTGGGTACTCCTTAAGGTAAGGACAGATTGAAATTTTGTTGTCTGGCTAAAGGAAAAGATTTTACATTGAGGGTCTTAATTGTCCAGTCGGACTTTTCCTGCCCGGTGAAGAAGGTTATGATAGCCCTAGCAGGTATTCTCTGGTTTACGAGTTATGAGATGGTACAGGTGAGACAGTTGAATCAGGAACAAACGGTTTACGAGATGGTCGGGGGCGATGCCACCTTTCAGAAACTGGTGGACATTTTCTACGCGCGCATAGAGGCTGACGAGGCGCTGCGCCCGATGTTCCCGGCAGATATGGAACCCGGCAAGCGCTGGCAGTTCCTGTTTTTGACGCAGTTCTTCGGAGGCCCCGCGCGTTATGCTGAGGAGCGCGGGCATCCCCGGCTGCGGATGCGCCACATGCCCTATGCGATTGACCAGCAGGCGCATGACCACTGGTTGGGGCATATGCTGGCGGCGATAGATGAAGTGGGCATCCAGCCCCCCGCGCGGGACATCATGCGCCAGTATTTCGAGCGCGCGGCTGAACACATGATTAACGTGTACACCGCCTCGGAGAGCCGCGATTCATGAGCAGCAAACGCAAACCCGGCGCAGGTAAGATGACGACAGCGCCCGCTTCGCCGGGCGCGCGCGTGGTGAACGCGATTATCAGCCTGCCGCGTCTGGTGCGGATTATGCTTGTGGCGCTGCTGGCGCTGATGGTGACGCTGGCGATCAGCCCGATGGTGGACGAGATTTACTTTAATACGCTGTTCACGCCGCTTTACGACATCGCGCCGTCGGTGGCGCGTCTGCTGCCATCGCTGATTACGGCGGCGGTGGGCCTGACGATGTACGCGCTCGGCTGGTGGTTGATTATCGGCACTGTGGGCGAAAGCCCGCAGGCGCGGCTGGCGATTTTATGGTATGTTGGGATAGGCATACTGGCGCTGCTGGTGGTCATTATTCTGATTATTCGCGGTGTCACGCTGCTGAATTTTGTAGCGAGTTGAGGTGATTATGCGAGTTCGCCTGAATGTTATGCTGTGGCTAGTGCTGGGGATCGTGTTGGCTGCCTGCGCGCAGCAGGAGCAGACCTTGCCCACGCTTGCGCCTGAAGTCACGGAACAGATCACCGAAGAGGTGGCGACGGAACCGCCCACGAACACCCCGATAAACCTCGAACGGGCGACGCTGCCGCCGACGTGGACTCCCTCGCCCGCGCCTGAAGAGGCAGACGGCGGCGCGACCCCTACGCCGGAAATACAACGGCTTGAGGAAGGCGCAGGCGCGCCAACACCGCTGGAGGTCTGCGCGACCTTTGGCGAAGACCGGACGCTGAACAGCCGCACCTTTACGCCCGGCGCACCTGTACAGGTACATTGGACTTCGGTGCCGGGCGCGTTCAGTTACAGCATCACGCTGATTAACGACGCTGGCGAAGAGGTAACGACTGCTTACGCCACACAGCCCACGCACGTCTTTGACCCAAGCCTGTTTGAAGAAGGGCGGATTTATGGCTGGGAGGCGTACCCGATTGACGGGGCAGGGCAGCAGATGTGCTTCTCGCGTGGGGCAGAACTGTTCCCCGATAACATGCCGGGCTTAAGCCAGTAGCGAACGAAAACGGGCGGCCTGTCTGGTCGCCCTTGTGGTGCTTATTCTTCCGCTTTCAGGACATATTTTTCGAAGGCTTCCGCTGTCCATGGCAGGGCAGGTTTGAAGAAATGGTCGTAGATGACCTGCGCGTAAATGCGGATTTCATGCTGTGCATCAGTGGCTGTCCGCAAACTGAGGAAATGCAGCAGGTTATGCGCGTCCATCTTCCAGACCCCGGTGTAATAGACGCTGAAACCGGGCAGGAACAACCGCGCCATTTCTTTTGAGACCCCGGCCTGCAAGGCTTCCTCGTACAGTTTATAGCCCTGCTCGTAGTGCTGCACCAGCTTCTCGGTCAGCGCGGCGCTGGCTTCGGCTTCCAGTTCGCCATCGCTGGCCTGCTTGTTGCTGGCGGACTGTTTGCGCCAGACATCTGGCACGTAAAAGTCGTTTTCTTCAAATGGGGTGTAGCGCCCGCTTTGCATATTCAGGCTCGCGGTGCGATGACGTACCAACTGCCACCATGTCACCAGCGGGGCGCGCAGGCGAAACTTGAACTCCACCATCTCGAAGGGGGAGGTATGGCGGTGGCGCATCAGGTAAAACAGCAGTTTTTTATCGGCCTCCTCGCCCTTGCTTTCGCCCAGAAACGAAACACGCGCGGCGTTGACGATAGCCAGATCACCGGGGATGCCTGTATCCGGGTGCGGCAGCATATCCACCAGTTCGACATAACCTTTATCCAGCACATCAACGCGCTGGCCGATAAGCATTTGTTGGCGTTCTATCAAGATATTTTCTCGCTTAAGCAGTTGAACTATTCATCGAGCCACCCCGCCGCCACCAGGCTTTCAAGCATCTGGTCAACATCCTGATCTTCCTGCGGCAGGGTGAGATGGTAGGGCAGGGTCGTCGGCTGGTTTTTCTGGTAAAGGACACCTTCGCTGTTGAGCAGCACGACCAGCATGGACGCTGTGGGCAGCAGTGTGTCTACGGACATCCCGTTCATCCCGGCAATATCATGCACAATATCGCGCAGCGAAGTTCTGCCGTCTGCCCGCAGCCAGATTTCGCTGCCCAGCGGGTCGAGCTTGACCACACGGTCTTCATAACGATTGTGGGCGAGAACGCCGTCGGGTACAACGGTATAGAGGCCATCGCGTTGGGGGTACTGATCGAGCGTGAAAGCCATACGAACAAGCCTTGATGCTCAGGAAAAATACTGGAGCGCCAGCAGAACACGGTCTTCAACCGTCTTGGGCGCGTCTTTCGGGATAGATTGTATCGCCGTTTGCGCTTCGACGATACTATAACCGAGGGCGGTCAGCGCGTCCATGACTTCGCTGTTAATATCGTCAAAGGCGACCGCCGGGGCAGCGTCCAGCCCGCCGCCTATCTTATCTTTAAGCTCAAAGACGATTTTCTGGGCGGTCTTGCGGCCAATACCGGGAACGCGCTCAAGGATTTCGGCGCGTTCGCTCTGGACGGCGTTTCGCAGGTTATCAATGCTGATGCTGCTGAGGATAGCCAGCGCCAGGCGAGGGCCAACGCCGCTGACCTTGAGCAGCGTTTCAAAGATTTCGCGCTCGGTCGTGGTCGGGAAGCCGTAGAGGGTGAGCGCGTCTTCGCGCACAATGAGCAGTGTGTGGAGAAAGACATCATGCCCGTCCTGCCGTTCCAGCGCCGAATGTGGCACAAAGACTTTATAACCGATCCCCTGCACCTCTACCACCATGTAGTCAGACCCGGTATCGGCAACTTTTCCATGAAGACTGGCAATCATCGAAGGCGACCTGCTCTCACATAAGGTTATTATAACGTGCGCTGTGAATATCGGTGATGGCGATGGCGAGCGCGTCGGCGGCATCATCGGGGCGGGGGATTTTCTCCAGCCCCAGCAGCATCCGCACCATTTCCTGCATCTGCGGCTTTTTTGCCCCGCCATAGCCTGAGATGGACTGCTTGACCTGATTCGGCTTGTATTCACTGATCGGCACTTTGGCGGCGGCCAGCGCCAGCAGGATCACGCCGCGCCCCTGTGCAACCGTGATCGCGGTCGTGACATTACGGGCAAAGAACAGTTCCTCCACCCCTGCCTGATCGGGTTTGTAGGTTTCGACCAGTTCGCTTACGCCCTCGTAGATCAGCCGCAAGCGCTCCCACATGGGCAGGTCGGGCGTGGTGGTGATGACACCATAGTGTACCGCCTGGAGCGAGCCATCATTCAGCTCGCGTACCAGGCCAAAACCGATGGTTGCCGTGCCGGGGTCAATTCCTAATGACAGCATCAGGCGGTTTCAAAAGCCTCAACAACCTCGTCGGTAATCATCAGGTTCGAGGCGACCGACTGCACATCATCAAGTTCTTCCAGCGCTTCCATCAGGCGCATGTTTTGCAGCGCTTTCTCAGGCGTGAGTTCGGTTTCGTTCTTCGCCTGCCAGCGCAGCTCTGAGTCCTGCACTGCATAACCCGCGCTGGTGAGCGCCTGTTCCACAGCGCTAAACATCTCGCGGGGGGTGTAGACCTCGATCACGCCCTCGTCGCTGCTAACATCGTCCGCGCCTGCTTCCGCCGCGACCATAAACACTTCGTCAAAGTCCACGCCGTCGCTGTTAAGGGCGATATAGCCCTGCTGGTCGAACTGCCACAGCACCGACCCTGCCGAGGCGAGGCTGCCGCCGGAGCGGTTAAACACGTGCTTGATCTCGGCCAGTGTGCGGTTTTTGTTGTCCGTCAGCACCTCGACCACAAAAGCCACGCCATCTGAGCCGTAGCCTTCATAGGTGATTTCGCTCATTTCCTCGCCGGCGAGGCCGCCTGTGCCGCGAAGGATTGCGCGCTCAATATTGTCCTTGGGCATGTTGGCTGCTTTGGCCTTGGCAATCGCCAGCTTCAGACGGGGGTTCGCGTTTTCGTCGCCACCGCCATCCCGTGCCGCCATGGTAATATCGCGCCCCAGACGGGTAAAAATCTTGCCGCGCTTGGCATCTTCTGCGCCTTTTTTACGCTTAATGGTGGACCATTTACTATGCCCAGACATAGCGCACTCTCCATTTGGTTATATCACTGTCTATGAAGAAATGATTATACATGACGATAAATTCACCGTCGAGACAGTTCTCCCGCGCGTCTTAACCAATCAGGTGAAGGGTCGTCTGGCGGCCATCCAGCCAGCGCATCTGGCCGTTGGTCAGCACGGCATCCTGCTCAAGCGCGATACGCACTTCCTGCCCGCCCCATTCTGGCACGGCTTTTTTGATATTGAGTTCGATGGAGTAACAGGTGTGGTCGAACAGTTGATAATCGCCGCGCCCCGGCACGCCACCCTGCTGATCCCACAGGCCGATGGTTGGCCCGGCGGCGTGGCCGTGATAACCGAGAGGGTGGCTGTACACCGTAGCATCAATGCCTTCGGCGCGCGCCTGTTCCAGCGTGGCGGCCAACACTTCGTTGCCTGTCCTGCCTACCTGCATGGCCTGCATGTGGATGTCCTGAAGGCGGTTGCCCGCCGCTAACGCGGCATTCAGGCCGTCGGGGGCGGCTGTCTCGCCGGGTTTGAGGACGTAGGCGTGTTCCTGCTGGTCGGTGGTAAGCCCCAGGTAGTGAAAGCCGACATCGCACCACAGCAGGTCGCCGGGCAGGATGACCTTGCGCTTGTCGCCGTTGGCGTAAAAGTCAATCGTGTTCTCGCCCTGCGCCTGTATCTCGACCGAAGGCTGAAACCACGCCTGCAGGCCGAGATCGTGCATCTTCTGGCGAAACCACCAGACCACATCGTCGGTGGTGGTGATGCCGGGGTGGATGGTGCGGCTAGAAAAGGCCTCGGCGATCAGCGCGTGACCCATCGCCACGATGCCGGGGTAGACATGCAGTTCAGGCTCGATGCGCCGTTCCAGCCAGCCGAGGCATAAACGCTCGGCACTGCGAACGCGCTCCATCCATTCATCACCCAACGCCTGTTCCAGATGCCTGTACTCGTTGTACGTCAGGCCATCGCCAAAGGCGAAGTCGTCCGAGTAGTTGATGCCGATCACCTGCGGGTCGCGTTCACGAATGACCCGCGCGAGGCACTCATACTGGCCTTCTTCGTCAGGATTCCAGACGGATTCATAAAAGCCGGCCTGCCCATAGCGGCTGACGGTCAGGCGTTCACAGGTGCCGTCCGGCTGAAGGGTGAAGACGAGGATGGTACGGCGGCGGGCGGCCATGGCTGGTTTGGGCAGCATGGTCATGATGACCGGGTCTTCGTTGTATTCGCGGGCGATAATGACCCACATATCAAAGCCTTCGCGCTGCATGATTTCTGGCAGCACCAGATCAAGGCGCTGGCTGAGCCAGTCGTTAATCACATCGCCCTGCTGGCGCAGCGGCAGGATGCGGTTTCGGAAGGCATCCACCCCGGCGGGGTGGCCGTAGAGTGTCTGATTATCTGACATGACTTCATCCTGTATGTACAGACGGCAAAGGGCTAATTATGCCGTGTTTATGCCGAAAGAAAAACACGGCTCAGGAAGGGTCATTTATTGCCACGCAGCACCATGTATGTAAAACGTAAATTCACAAGCAGAGTGTATAACAGAGTTGAAACATGAAAGAAGGTATCTTAACAGTCTGCTGCTACCTCTCATGCTACGCTGATTAAAGCGACCGGCTCTATCTGTAATTACGGACGAAATAGCAGGCATCCAGGTAAGAAAGGGAGGGGCATTGAGTAATGAAAATATTGTACGTAGAGGACGATCTACAAAGCGCGCAGCTTTTTAGCAGCATATTAGAAACGGAGGGCTACGAGGTCGTACATTCACCACAAGCGATGGAAGGACTGAGACTGGCACGTCAGCAGTCGTTTGATGCGATTATCCTTGACATCAACCTGCCCGATCTCGACGGTGCGACCGTAGGGCTGTCCCTGCGGCGTTCATTTCCCAATATTCCCATTATCGCCCTGACAGCAAACGCCGATTATATCACCCGTGCCAAAACTAAGGCTTTCGGGTTCAGCGCGTTTATTGCAAAACCGTGTACCGATGAAGACCTCATTTCCACCCTCCACAACCTTATACACGCTAAAGATCATAGCTAAGGACACGAAGGACTCATATGAGAAAGACACTCGCTTCTGCACTTATTTTGTTCCTACTGCTTACGGGCGGTATGGTTTTTGCCCAGGAGCATGGTGAGGCTACCCTCACGATTATGCATACCAGCAGTCTGTATAATCACATTGAGGAATTTACGCCTTTTATGCAACCGCTTCAGGGGGGGATTCCGCGTCTGGTCACCAAGATTGCGGAAATCCGTGCCGAGCATCCTAACTCGCTGCTGGTGAGTTCTGGCCGCGATATTATGGGGACTCCGATGTTCTCGCAGTATGGCGGCGTGGCTTCTGCCGAGATGATGGCGCTGGCCGGGTATGACGCAGCCCTGATTACCAGCATTGACCTGGGAGCAGGCGGCAGCATTGACGCGCTCACGGTTTATAACTCGGTGGTGGATTTCCCGATCCTCAGCGCGAACCTTGACCTGACGACCTTTTCCGAACTGAATGTCCTGCCGAACACGATTATTGAGGTGGACGGTGTCAGTGTGGGGTTGTTCGGCCTCTCGAATGAGGCGGGCGGCTCAATTACCAACCTGGGCGAGGCGGTCAGCCTGCTCGATACCAATGCCGTTGTCGAGGAGAACCTCGCTTTCTTCCGCGATCAGGGTGTGAATGTGATCGTTGCGCTGAGCGCGCTGGGCATTGACCGCGACACGGAGATCATCGAACAGTACGGCGGGGAAAACGGCATTGACGTGGTGATCGGCAACGAGACCGAAATGGTGCTGGGCGAGCCGGAGGACTTTGAAGCGATCGGGCGGCAGCCTTATGGCCCTTATCCGCTGGTATTCCACGAAGACACAGAACCGTCCCTGCTGGTTTACAGCGGCAAGTTTGGCTCGTTCCTCGGCGAACTGGAACTGACCATTGATGAGAACGGTGTCCTGCAAGGCTGGGGCGGCGGCCTGCACTTCATGGGCGAAGACGTGACCCCAGACCCCGAAGCTCAGGCGTATGTAGACGCGCTCAGCGCAGGGATTAACCTTGAAGATATTGCGGTTGGCGAGGCGCTGGAAGCGATTCCCGGTTCTTTCCGCGAGTTTGCGTTTGAAGAGACCCCGCTGGCGAACCTTTATGCCGACGCTTTCCTTGAGGCGGGCGAACCCTACGGGGCGCAGATTGCACTGGTGAATGCGGGCGCGGTGTGGGACAACCTGGCTGCTGGTGAGATTACGGTTGCGGATGTGTCACGCATCCAGCCGTTCTTTAACTGGCTCATCGTCATGGACATCACGGGCGCGCAGCTTAAGACGGCGCTGGAACACGGTGTTTCCCAGTATGGTGGGAGTATCGAACAAAGCGGGCCGTTCCCTCATGTGGCGGGTGTCACCTACAGCTTTGACCCCTCCCGCGAAGAAGGCGACCGTGTGACCGAGATTCTGCTCGGCGGCGAACCTGTAGACCCGGAAGCGACCTACACGCTGGCCGTCAACGACTTTATGGGCAATGGTGGCGATGGTTATGCCGTGCTGCGCGAAGGGACCGACCGGTTTAACACCGGGCTGACGATTAACGACATCCTTGAGCAGTACATTGAGACTCACTCACCGCTGGAACTTCCGACGATGGGGCGCATCACAATTGTTGAATAAACCTCTACAGGGCGCGCTAGTCCGCGCCCTGTAAAGCTCCCTTTCGATACAGCGGCCACCGCTGGCCTAATCAGGAGACTTTTTCATGGAGCGGTATCATTTTGGCTCATTGTTTCGCAGCCCGTTCGGTCGGCTGCTTGCGCTTATCTTCCTTGTTTTCGCTATCATCCCGACGCTGGCGTTGTTCATCTTTGGCGCGGTGACGCTGCGTGGGCAGCTTGAAAACCGCAGCATCGCCCAGATGCAAACCATTTCAGACTTAAATCAGGCATCGGTTACTCAGTGGGCAGACGCAGCCTACAATTCGCTGCAAGCGACGCTGGAAAATCCGGTGATTACGCAGAACGCGCTTTTTGTGCTGCAATCTGACGCGGCCTCGCGCAGCGCGCAGGTTCTGGCGAATGACCTGCTGTCGCTCACCACGTCAGGTTATTTCGCGCACATCTACCTCATCTATCCTGAGGGGCGCATCGTGCTTTCGACCACGCCGGACTTGCAGGTCGAAAACCTGAATGTCAATATCGGCGCGCTTGCGGAGCAGGGGGAGCATTTCTGGGGCTTCTCTGACGATTCCGCGCTTGGTCGCACCACAGCGTTTACGTGGCTGCCCATTATGGATCGCCGGCAGCAGGCGGCTGGTTATCTGGTGGGTGAACTGAATCTTGAAGCCATCACCGGCATTATTGAACAGAGCGGCCTCAGTGTCGGGCAGACGGTCAGCACGCACATTATCAATGCTGAAGGTACGGAACTCGCGCCAGTCAGCGCCGCAGACTGGAACGCGGAGATGGTGGTGGACGCTCTCCAGCAGGGCGAAGTCTACAGCGGGCTTTTCACCGACCCCGCCGGACAAACCGTGATTGGCACGGTGCAGCCGCTGGCCGCGCCGCTGCAAGCGTGGCTGGTGGTAACACAGCAGGAAACAGAGGCTTTTCAACTGCTCTACGACGCAGCGCCCATCGCGGTGGTCTTTGTCATCCTTCTGACCGCGCTCGCCATACTGGTCGCGCTGCCCACCACGCAGAGCATCATCAACCCGCTGCAAAACCTGCAATACGCGGCGCAGGGGATGGCTGGCGGCGACCTTGAAACACGGGTAGACATTCGGCGCTCAGACGAATTTGGCTCGCTGGCGGTTTCGTTTAACCAGATGGCGGATGAACTACAGCAGGCGTTTGGTCGTCTGGAAAATACCAATACTGCGCTGGCTAACCGCGCGGAACAGCTTGCCACGATTACCCGCCTGGGTCAGCTTGCTACCCAGTTCCTGACGCTGGATGATCTGCTGGTTACGGCTACGGGCGAAATTCAGCAGGCGTTTGATTATCATGCGGTTGTGGTTTACCTGCCCGATGAGGACGAAAAGCAGTTGATCGCGCGGGCAGCAGCCGGGCATAACACCGAGCTAATGGTGGATCATCTGGTGCAGAGCCTTGCCCCGGATAACCCGGTGGGCATCTCCGCGTCTGAACAGCATACGGTGGTGGTCAATTTTGAGGATGAACCTGAGTATGCGGCCTACAAGCTGCACCCGGATGTCAGAACCGAGATCAACATCCCGCTGGTGCTTGGTGTGCAGGAAAAACGACTCATCGGGATGTTAAACATCCAGAGCGCGCTGCCCGCCATTTCTGGCGATGATGAAATCGAAGTGCTGGAAATTTTCGCCCGCCAACTGGCGATTGCGATACGGAATACGGAACTGTTTGATGAGTCTGAACACGCGCGGCATCTGGCAGACATGGCAAACCAGCAGAAGAGCGAATTTCTGTCTAACATGAGCCATGAACTCCGCACGCCGTTGAACGTCATCATCGGCTACAGCCACAGTATCCTCAACCGCCCAGCGATGTATCAGCATATAGCGCTGCCCTCAGTTTACGCGCAGGCCATCGAAAGCATTATGACCAGCGGGCAGCATCTGCTCGGCCTGATTAATGACATCCTTGACCTGAGCAAGATTGAGGCGGGGCGTATTGATCTTGAGATTAAACCGATTGACCCGCTGCCGGTCCTGACCGGGGTGCGCGCAACGGCGCTGGGGCTGGTGAAGGAAGGCGTGAACGTCTACACCAACTACGCTGAAAAGCTGCCGTTGATTATGGGGGATGAGCTGCGGGTGCGGCAGATTTTGCTCAACCTTGTGTCGAACGCGGCCAAGTTTACCGAACATGGCGCGATCACGCTTGGCGCACGCGCGCAAGGCACAAGCCTGCTGTTCTGGGTGACAGATACGGGTACGGGTATCCCCGAAACCGCGCAGCAAAGCCTGTTCGAGCGCTTCCAGCAGGCGCATGGCCGTAACGAGGCGCGGTCTGTGGGAACAGGGCTGGGCCTTAGCATCTCGCGCGAACTCACGCGGCTGCAGGGCGGCGACATCTGGTTTCACAGTAAACCGGGTGAAGGTAGTGCATTCTACTTTACCGTTCCGCTGGCCGCACTGGTGAGCGATGAGGTTTATGCGAAGGCTGCCAGTACAGCCGCTGAAGGCTCGAAGCGCGTGAGCATCTTTGAAGAAGAGCAGGAACCTGTGGGCATCATGAAGCAGATTCTGCTGGTGGATCCGATTTCAGAAACGCGCACCGTGCTGTATAACGCGCTTTCCAGCCGGGGGTATGACGTGCTGGCGGTGAATCTGGAAGATGACGCGGTGACGCTGGCTGCTGTCCTGCTGCCTGATGCGCTGGTGCTGCACCTGCGGGAACAGTCTGAGGAGATGGAGCAGCTTGCTGCCAGCCTGCGCGCGGAGGAAAGCCTCGCGCATATCCCGCTGCTTGTGCTGCGCGAAACAGGATTAACGGGTAAAGCGAATGCTGACGAGGAGGTTGTTGAGAAAATCTTCATGGAAATTTCAGAGGTCGTTACCTCAGAAAACTCTCTTGAGGTGTAGGATGTAACTAAGGTAGTTTTTGCTGGTGTTAGTGTTCGTCTAAACAATCTATCATTGCATCAATGCGAGGTATTCATGTACATTCTCTATCTGGAAGACTCTGAGCCTGATGTGCAGTTCGTTCGGCAATACATGAACAGTGTTGCACATCATTTTGTCGCTGTAAAGACCATCAACGAAGCCCTGCGCCACTTGCAGCAGAACAAGGTGGATGTCTTTTTAGTGGACATTATCATCGGGAACGAAATGGCTTACGATCTGATTAAGCAGGTGATCGCCAACGGTCTTGCTGACCAGGTGATCGCGGTTACGGCCAAAGCCCTGCCTGCCGAGCAGCAGCACTACCTTGATCTTGGCTGCACATCAGTGATCGCCAAGCCCTTTACTGTAGACGACCTCGAGAAGGCACTAAACCAGTACGTGCTGTAATCGTTGCAGCAGCCTCAACAAAAAGAGAGACGATACAACATCGTCTCTCTTTTTGATTCTGAAGGGCTGCACGCTTTGGGCTGCCGGGGAAGGTATTCTACCCTCCCCGGCCTGCATTCAGCGTGCAAAACCCTTTACGGGACGTTTTAGGGCAGCGGTGGTACGCCGTGCCGCCATGTGTGCCAGTTATCAATGATGTGGTCGGTCACTGTCGAGCCAACCAGGTAGGCATTTTGCAGCGAAGGCACGAAGCCGCCGCTGCTTGTCCCCAGCGAGCCGATGGCCGTCTGGCCGGGGTACGGCTGGTCAAAGTTGCTGGCGGTACGCAGGACGAACACGCGGCTGTAGTCCACTTCGCCGATGTCGTCAAGGCGCTTCAGCGCGGTCAGCGTGGACGAGTCTTCCTGATTGGTCATGCAGTAGTTGCCAGCGCCACCCGTCCAGTTCTGAATCCACCAGTTCGCCCAGTCGGACAGCAGTTTGCCGTGCCAGTAGGTGCTTGCGCCGATGGAGTCGCAGCGGATGACCGACGGCGGCTGTGATGCGGGCTGGTTGGCCGGGTAGTTCGCCCGGTAGGCCTGCGATTGAGCGTTGTCGTTGAGGGTCATCCCCTGTGTGAGGGCGTAAGCCCAGTCCACAAGGCGTGTGTTGACCTGATAGACCTCAACACCCCATGTGCGGCCATCGGGGCAGAAGGCATCGCTGTAGCAGTTGAGGCGGAACATCGGGTAATTGAAGTTCGAGGGCATCTCGCGCGCGTCAATATGATGCGCCAGATCGCCATCCACTACCCAATCTGCCCACGCCGCCGAACCCAGAGTGCCGTCTGCCGGGTCTACGCCAGCAATACCAGCGATCAGGATGTAGGCATCGCTCAGGTCGAGCTTGTCGTGGAGGCCAGCGGCCATGACTGAAGCAGCGGCATTGCCGAAGCCCACGCCAGTGATGATGAGGCAGTGGTCGTCACGGTTGCAGTAGGCTGGCGAGAACCCGCCGGGGATGTCTACCACACGCTCCATGCGCTCGCCTTCAATCCAGTGCTGCGCTTCGCCGGGGAAGTCGCCGGTCAGCTCACCGATTTCGAGCATGGCGATGGTCAGCACCTTGACCTTGACACGTCCACGCCAGGGGCGGAACTCAATCGGGCCGTCATCATCGTGACCCGGGCGACCCGGACGACCCGGACGACCTGGTCTGCCATGACCATGACCGGCCATGTCGTCCAGTTCGGACTGCACAACAACGGGTGCCTCGGTCGGTACGACCGCAGTTTCCTGAACCGGATTGGCAGGCGGCAGGTCGGGAATCCACAGTTGGAAGTCGTCTACCTGCACGCTTCCCTGCGCGCTGCCAGAGATGGTGATGGTGCCGGGGGGCAGGGCAGCGGCATCGCTGACAGCGATGACATCCACACCGTCCACACCCACGCGAACCACATTACCCATCGCAGACAGGCGCAGCCAGTGCCACTGGTTGGCGCTGACGTTCACGCTGGCGCTGCCAATAGGCTGCCCGGCGCGCAGCAGGGTAACGCTGCCCTCCACACCCAGCACGGCCTGATAGCTGCCAGCGCCGCTTTCGCGCACACTCAGGCCAGCACTGCCAGCGCTGATGTTGAAGCGCGCGGCAACCGCGACATCGGGGATGCGGTCATAGGCAAAGACGACGGGTGTGCTGCCGGCCGCGCCTTGCAGCGCCTGGCCACCTTCGCTGGAAACCTGCGCCCAGCCAGCGCCCAGCGTCCATGTCAGAATCTCGCTGTCGAAGTTATCGGCAAACAGCGGGAAAAGTGATGGTTCGGCGGGCAGTGATTCTGGAATGGGGGTCTCCTCCACAACCTCCTCAGTGGGTGCCACTGTCGGTTCAGCGGTGGGTTCGATGACCTCGGTTTCAGTGATGGGCGCTTCCTCGGTGACTTCCGGGGCGACTGGCTCGGTCGTTTCCGGGATCGCCTGTTCGGTGGCCTCGGGTGTTAGCGGTTCTATCACCTGCTCTACAGGCGACCCATCAACACCGGGAAGCGTTACTTCTGCCTCAGGAGTGGTTTCGACAGGTGTCTCCACGTTCTCCTGAGCCTGTAACATAAACACAGATACGATCATGAGGAAGAGGAGCGCCGTAATAATAAGGGGCGACCTCAAACCTCGGCGTAAAGAAACTCTTTGCATGTTTACCTCTCCTGCCCGTAGGGCGTACATAAACCGCTGTCTTAATGGTACATCAGCAGCACCCGCTCCAATTGCTTAAGTTAAGCTAAAAATTGTATGGATTTACGCATCAAAGGGAAAATAGTAAAGATTTCTGTAATTTTTTTCACTGGATTGTATTTAGCTGGCTTTACGACCTTGCTAACACCAGGGATACGTCATGCTGCACGCAAAACGGGTGTTCTATGACGGCTGTGCGATGACGAGATGAGATTCATCAATAAAACGATCTTCTGATAGACTATGACAGGGAGGCGTGGGGGCCTCTCCACATACAGGAGGAAGACATCATGGCTGTTCGTTACTTTGCCTTGCTTATGGGAGTCGCCTTTACGCTGGCGGGGGTGGGCGGGTTTGTTCCCGGCGTTACCCTGCCGCCAAATGGCGACATGCCGGGGCTGGCGCTGCCTGCCAGTTACGGACTGCTGCTGGGGCTGTTCCCCATCAACCTGCTTCACAATCTCATCCATCTGGGGTTGGGTATCTGGGGATTAGCGGCATGGCGCGGATACGAGTCCGCGCGCCGCTTCGCGCGCGGCGTGGCTGTCGTGCTGGCGGTTTTCACCGTGATGGGGCTTTTGCCCGCGCTGAATACGACCTTCGGTGTGCTGCCGTTATTCAGCCATGACATCTGGCTGCACGGGCTGGAAGCGGCGGCGGCGTTCTACTTCGGCTTTATCTATAAGGAAGTGCGTTATGAATACGCATAATCCACGTGTCACGCGGCTGCTGCGCTGGCTTACCAGCCTTGAGGTGCTGGTATTGATCGGCGCGGGGGGCGGGTTGTTTTTCCTGCCTGCTGTGCTGGGGACGCTCTGGCCGTGGGAACTTACGCCTTTTAACACGCGCTTTCTGGGGGCGGTTTATCTCGCCTCGCTGATATCGGCGGCGGCGCTGGCCTATATCGGGCGCTGGTCGCCTGCGCGTTTAGTCGTCCCCATGATTTTTCTTTTTACCGCTGTGGTGCTGGCGATTTCGATCATTTACATCAGCCGCTTCACACAGAATCCGGCTTCGATCATCGGCTGGTTCGCCCTCTATATCATCATTCCGGCCAACGCCCTTTATCATTTGTGGCTGTACCGAGAAACGCCTCCGGTCGGCGGTGCGCGGCTTCCGGCGTTCATGACGGGCTTGCTGGGTGTTCAGGCGTTAGGGCTGGGGTTATACGGCACGCTGCTGCTGGTTGTGCCGGGGGTGGCTGGCGCGTTCTGGCCGTGGCCGCTGGATGAGTTTCACGCGCGGTTGTACAGCGTTGCCTTCCTCACGCCAGCGCTGGGGGCGTGGCTGCTGCTGCGGTCTGCGTCCGTGCTGGAACTGCGAACGATGGGGCTGACTCAGGTGGCGGGCATCCTGCCGCTGGTCGCGCTGCTGCTGGTGGATGCTGAGGTGCAGCGCGTGAACTGGAGCGAGGCTGGTACATGGGTCTGGATGGCCTTATGGGTGGGGATATTCCTGATGGGCGGGCTGCTGCTATGGCGAAGCCGGACGGCGGTAAATAGCGCACAGGGCGATTCATTCGAGCCTGCGAACATGAACCTTTAGGCCGCATATTTTAGAACATTTGGTCTGGTAATTGCGGCGAATTCTTCGTATAATGCCCCTCTCAGAGCCTCTCAGCAATATGCTCTGACTTCCCGAATAGAAGTTGAGGATTGGCGTGTGCTGTCACTCAAGGCAGGGACGAAGAAGCGCGACAGAGGCCACAAGCTGGAACAAGCGGTTATAGACGGCTTTGCAGCCGCTTTCATCCCGCGTTGGGATACTTATGCCATGCAGATCGCGGACGGCAGCTATCGCCGTGCCGGGCGCAAGGATCGGAAAAGCGGCGAATTCATCCCCGCGCCTCTTACGGTGAACCACCTGTACGGCCATCTCAACGGGCATCTGACCCTTGCGGTTTACATGCTGGCTGAAGACGATACCACGACGAAGATATGCCTGGACGCGGATGATGCGGCGGAATGGGGCGGGTTGGTTACGCTGGCATCCACGCTGTCACTTCAAAACATCCCAACTTACCTTGAGCGATCCCGGCGCGGCGGTCATCTGTGGTTTTTCTTTGAGGAGACGCTCTCCGGGCTGGAGGCGCGCCGCTTCGGCAGGCAGCTACAGGCCGAGTTCGCGCTTGAGACGACAGAGCTTTTCCCCAAGCAGGACAGGCTGCGGACCGGCCCCGGGTCGGCGGTGCGCCTGCCGTTTGGCGTACACCGCGCGGATAACCGCGTTTACCACTTTATCCATCCATCGGGCGAACCGCTTGCGCCCACCCTGCACCAGCAGATCGCTGTGCTGGCGAACCCCCGGCACATCCCGCAGGTGTTCGTGAACGAGGTCCTGTTCCGAGCGCCCCAACTGCCACCCCCGCCGCGCTTTGAGAAAGCGAAACGGGTCTTTGGGGATACCGAGGCGGAGCGTGTGAAGAACGCGATTTCGGTCTATGACTTCGTGAGCCAGTACGTGCAGCTTGACCGGGGCGGCAAGGGGTTATGCCCGTTCCACGACGATCACCGGGAGAGCTTCAAAGTCTACGATAACGGTTGGTACTGCTTCGCCTGCGAAACAGGCGGCAGCATCATCCAGTTTTATATGCATTGGCATGATACGGGCTTTCATGAGGCTGTGGCAGAACTGGCAAAGATGCTGTTATAGCCGCGAGGGGGCTTTGTGGCGGTGTTGATGGGCGAAAAAATAGCCCGCGTTGAAGGCGGGCTACCTGCTTTTTGTGCTGCTGAAACTTACTTGAAGTGTGAAATGACGGGTGTACCCCCGACAGGACTCGAACCTGTGCTTTTGCCTCCGGAGGGCAACGCTCTATCCTCTGAGCTACGGGGGCGTACAGGATTCAGTGTAGCAGATTTTACGACTGGCGACAAGTGGCGTTCCGGCGAATGCGCTATTCCTGCTTGAGCGCGATCACGGGAGGAAGCTGTGCCGCGCGCAGGGCCGGGTAGAACCCGGCACCGACCCCCACCAGCACCGCCAGCGCCACCGCGAACAGCGCCAGTTCCGGCGGAATCACCACCAGACTGCCGCCGATCTGGGAGGGGTCTACTGGCAGGAAAATCCCGCCGCCCCCGCCTTCGGCGGAGGTCGAAAGATTGCTCACCGCCTGATTAATGAGGTTTTGCAACAGGTAAGACAGCCCCACGCCCGCCAGCCCACCGAACAGGCCGACCAGCCCGGACTCGATCAAAAAGACGGTCAGGACATCCCGGTTGGTCGCGCCGATGGCCTTCATCAGCCCGATTTCGCGGGTACGCTCCAGAATCGCCATCATCATCGTGTTGGCGACCCCGAAGGCCGCCACCAGCAGCGCCACCCCGCCGACACCACCGAGCATTAAGCGCATGGTGCCAAAGAAGTTGTTCAGTTGATTAAGATAATCGCCAATGCCGCCCGTCGCATAGCCTAGTTCACGGATTGCCTCGGATACCGGGTTAGCGGTTTCGCGGCTGGTGGCGCGCACGATAATTTCATCGTAGCGAAACGTCTCCGGGTCCACTTCCTGCCCGGTGATCCATTCGTTCAGGCTCAGGACTTCCTGAACAGGCATGAGCAAACCGTAATCGAAGTTGTTGCCCTCGGCAAGCTGCGCGGTAATCGTCAGATTGATCTTACGGTTGCCGCCTGAGCCGTCGCTGCTGTGCTGGTACAGCAGCAGGGTGGGCGGTGTCGCCAGCAGGTCTACCACCACAGGCTCCCATACGTCATCGGAGGATTCGGGGTCGTAAAAGTTGTCCCCGGCGCGCGCCCCGGCGATGATCTGGCCGGGCTGGAGCGAGAGTTCGCCAAACTGTGTTTGCAGGCCCATGTAAGGCAGCAGGTTCGGGTCAATCCCGGCGATGGGGTAGACATAACCGCTGTAGTCGTCTACCTGAAGTTCGCCAGCCTGCAGGTGAACCATCGGAATCACGGCGGCGACACCGGGGATTTGCCAGAAGGCACGCACCGCTGCTGGGTCAAGCTGCGGGATGTTATCGTTCGCTTCGCGGCCATAGTTGGGGTAAACCTGAATTTCAGTCAGCGAAGCGCTGCTGCCGATGCCTGCCTCGGCGGCCTGCTGTAGGCCAACCGTCAGCGCGATAAGCAGAATCACCGCCGTTGTCCCCACCAGCACGCCGCCGGATGTCATCACCAGCCGGGCGCGCGCCCGGCCAAGATTGCCGACCGCCAGTTGAAACAGCTCGTAGAGCATGGCCTTAACTCCCCAACCCTAGCAAGCCAAGCAGCAGGCGCTCGACAAAATCGTCCTCTTCGATAGGCTCCTCAACGATCACCGGGCCGGGTTCTTCAATGACTTCTGGCGGCGGGGGCGGCGCGATGGCCTCCGTCTCGTAAGTGCGGGTAATGGTCTGCTCACGGTTGAGATCGTCGGTGTAATGCAGTGTAATCGTGATGGCTGTGCGGCCTTCTTCCAGCGGCATGACCACGCCCGATACGCTCAGGTCATCGTCGGCGGGCAGCGGAGTCAGGGCTGCATCGGCCCCTTCCAGCACTTCGCCGTTCTCTGCTTCGACCTGTACACGTGTGAAATTGACCCGCGCGCTGCCTGTATTCTGCACCGTCAGCGAAAGGGACAGCGGTTCGCCCACATTGGCCGATTCGGGAACGGGCGAGTCGAGGTTGATTTGCAGGCGCGGCGGCGCGATCACCACCACGCCAGCGTTCAGGGTTTCCTTCACTGCCGCCCCGTCCGCCTTCTGATAATTCAGCGTAATGGGCAGGTTATAGATGCCGCTGTTGACCCCGCCGCTGACGATAAAGTCCTGCACGATTTCCGCGCTGATGCTGCCCGCGTCTAACGTGCCGACGAAAAGCCTGCCGCCTGTCCCCAGCGGGGCGAAGGTCGTGCTGGGCGAGGTGGTGGTCTGTGTGCTGCCTGTGCCGCCGCCCGTGTTGCTATCGCCGCTGCTGGACGACTCGACCGTGCCGAACGTCACCAGCAGGTTGGTCGCCGGGGCTGTCCCGACATTTTGCAGCGTCATTGCCAGCGTGAAGCGGTCGCCGGGGTTGAGAATGTCTGTGCCTGTGTCGTATGAGGACAGCAGCAGCAGCGCTTCCGGCACTTCAACGGCGGCGATATCAAGCGTGAAGCTGTCGCTGGCTTCCTTTACTTCGCCGTTGTGGCTGTAGCTGATGCTGATCGGCTGTGCCTGCGGGCCAGCTTCGGCGGCGCGGCTGACGATCATCGGCATTTCAAGCGCCAGCGTCTGGCCGGGGGCAATATCGCCGACCGGGAAGCTGTCCCCGCTGGGGCCAGCCAGCAGCAGGTTTTCCGCGCCGCTGACGCGCACCATCACCTGCGCGGCGGTTTCATTGCCTGTGTTGGTGATCGTCGCGCGGATCAGCACCGGCTGTCCCGGTAAGGCCGGGTTCGGGTTGAAGTCGTAGTTATCCAGCGTGACCTGTGACACACGCTGGACGGCCTCCACCGTCACGCTCAGTTCAGCACTGCTGGTGTAGATTTCACCGCTGAAGTCGCGATAGGTAAACGTGATCGGCACAGGCGCAGCCCCGCCGGGCGCGTCGTTGACCGCCGTTACCGTAATGGCGGCGGGGTAAGTGCCGCCGGGCGGGATGTTGGGCAGGGTGACACCGCCTTGCCCGGCAGCCGGGACAAAGCTGCTGCCGGAGTCGAGCGTGGCCGAGACTCCCTCGGCAGTACGGTTGCCCTGATTAACCACGTTAAAGGTCAGTGTCACCGTACCGCCGGGGGCCACACTAAGCTGGTTGCTGGAAAAACTGCCGACCACCAGCGAGGGCTGCCCCGGCAGCGGGGTGGGTGGCTCAAGCGTTGGCGTGGGCGGCAGCGGCTCTGTAGGCGGCGGCGGTGGCTGCACCACGCGCAGCGCCTGCGAGATGATGGCTGTGCCGCCCTGCGGGTCGCGCACTTCAATGTCATAACGCCCTGTAAGGATGCTGCCCGGCAGCGCCGCCAGCAGGGATGTCGGGTTGATGTATGTCGTCTCTAACAGGCCGAAGCCGACCACGCGCACAGTGGTTTGCTCGGTAAAGCCGCTGCCAAAGACCGAAAGCGTCACGCTTTGCCCGGCGGTGACACGCCTCGGCTCGGCGCGCACCACTTCGACCTGTGGCGCTGGGTCTGGCGTGTTTTCCTGCGCGGCCAGCGCGGTTGCCAGCAGTAGTAAAGTTACGACAGCGATAAAGATGCGGTAGAAACGAATCACGATAGGAGTCTCTCTCTAAGCGGGCAGCCGGTCTTCGATAATATGCCCATCCTTAAGCTGGATGATACGATCTGCATAGGCGGCCACGCCGGGGTCATGCGTGACGACGACGATGGTTTTGCCTTTGCGCGTGCAGAGATAACGCAGCAGTTTCATCACGACGGTTCCGGTCTTGCTATCCAGCGCGCCGGTGGGTTCGTCGCCCATGATAATGGGTGGGTCATTAAACAGCGCCCGCGCGATGGCGACGCGCTGCTGCTGGCCGCCGGAAAGCTGCGCGGGGCGGTGGTCGAGGCGGTCGCCCATCCCCAGCGCGTTCAGCAGCTTGATCGCCCGCCGTTCGCGCACTTCGCGCGGGATGTTGGCGAAGATGCCGGGCAGCGCGACGTTCTCCAGCGCGGTCAGCGTGGGGACGAGGTAGAACGCCTGAAAGATAAAGCCGATCGCCTCGCTGCGGAAGGCGGCCAGCTCATCGTTCTGCATCTGGTCAAGCTGGCGGCCTGCCACCACGACATCGCCGCCTGTGGAATGATCCAGCCCGCCGAGGATGTAGAGCAGGGTGCTTTTCCCAGACCCGCTCGGCCCCATGATGGCGACGAACTGCCCGGCGGGAATTTCCAGATTAACACGCCGCAGCGCCTGCACCTGCTGGCTTCCCAGTTGAAAGTGCTTTTGCAGGTCATACCCGGCGATGATAGTCGGTGCGTTTGGTGTGGTGATCGCCATGCGCGCCGCCTTTAACCTGCTATGCCGGGTTCTACCACGTCAGCGGGCGGCCTCTCTGGCCGTGTGAATTCATCCTCACCCGCTTCTGGCTGCGTCATGTCTTCGGGCAGCATCTCGAACATCGGCGGGGCCATTTCTTCAAGTTCTGGCTGGGGCGCGGCCACCGCGCCTGTCAGCACCGGGACGACGGTCAGCACCACGACCCACGCGGCCAGTGTGAGCAGCACCGCCCAGCGCTGCCCCCGCAGCGCATGACGCGCGCCGATGTAGATCAGCACCAGGCTCCACAGCCAGAAAAGCGTGATGTTCGCAGCCAGCGACCACGCGATATTTTGCAGGAAGCCGGGCATCTGCTGGTACGTTTCGCTCTCGACCAGCAGCCCGGTCAGCCCCGGTTGACCGAGACTGCCGCCCGCGCCCTGATAAACCAACTGCACACCGATCATGAACGCCAGCGGCACACTCGCCCAGATCGCGATTTGCAGATTTTTGCCCATCTGTGGCCTCATGCCCCGGAACATCGAAACCTCGGCCAGCAGGCCGCTTAATACCAGCCAGTGCAGCAGCAGGGTTGTGCCAGCGACCAGCGCCTTTGCCCAGTTGGACGAGACATCCTCTGTGCCAGCGCTCTCCCCCGGAAACGGCGCGGCGTTTTCCGGGATGAAGCCCATATCTGGCAGCGGGCCGCTGTCCATAGGGAACTCGCCGCCCATATCGAGCGGCACGGGAATTTCAGGCTGGGTGGGGCTGGCCGCAGCGCTGTTCTGCCGTACCGCGTTAAAGCTGACCAGTGCCAGCAGCAGCACGGCCACCCATAACCACTGCCGTTCCTGATGCAGCGGCTGGAGTGTGCTGAAGAAGGCTCCCGGCTGGAGAACGAGCAGGTTGAGCTGCCCCCACAGGCCGCGTGGGCGCAGCGAACGACTGAGGCGGCGTGGTGGAACGACGGTTTGGATTTCGTTTGTAGTTGTGGGCAGCGTGGTCATGGGAGTGCTGTTCTCTCGGTGGTTTTTAGACACGTTGTTTTATCCCGGTGACGACTTCGCAAGTTTACCCATCCATAAGGCGCAATAAATCCGACTTTGGGTGGAGATAATAAAGCGCTTACGTCCGTCAATAGGACGTAAGTATAAGGGGCTGTAACGATTTCTGAAAGGGTTCGGCGGCCTCGCGTAGCAGGAGCGGCGGCCAAGCGTATGGATCGTCAGACTCATGGCGCAAAAACTATCAGCACAATATACTCATATAATTGTTAACGCCGTCGGGAGGGCCGACATGGACAGCGACGAAAGGGTATGCAGGACAACGATGTCCATATACGGGCAATCGGTTCGCGGGTTACGGATCGAAAATGATCTTGTGGCTGTCACCGTGTTTGTGGATAAGGGCGCGGATATTTACGAACTGATTTATAAGCCACACGAAACGGATGTGCTGTGGAAAAGCCCGTGGGGGTTGAAAGATATTGAGCGCAATCTGGGCGGAATCCCGGATTCGCAGACCGCGTGGCTGGAAGCCTACGCGGGCGGCTGGCAGATGCTTTTCCCCAACGGCGGCGATGCGTGCGTGTATAAAGGCGCGCAGCTTGGCTATCATGGCGAGGCTTCGATGATAAGCTGGCGCTACGAGGTGACGGAGCAGAGCGAGAGCGCTGTCGAAGTTTGCTTTAGCGCGCGCCTGCTGCGCAGCCCGTTTCGCATCTGGCGCTGGCTGCGGCTGGAGGCCGGAAAGCCCATCCTGGCGCTGCGGGAGCGCATCATCAACGAGGCTGGCGAGCCGATGGATTATATGTGGAGCCATCATCCGGCGTTTGGCGCGCCGTTTTTAAGCGAGGTCTGCCACATTGACACAGGCGCGCGCCGTCTGCTGGCCGATGCCGACTACACAGGTACGGCTAATCCACTTGCCCCCGGTGTGCATTACGAATGGCCGCTGGCGCTGCGCCGGGAAGGCATGATAGATATGGGGCGGGTGCCGGGGCAGGACACCCCGCGCGACGTGTTCGCCTATCTGCATGACTTCGAGGCGGGCTGGTATGCGATCACCAACAGGCAGCTAGGCTTTGGGGTCGGCTGTGCCTGGCCGCTGGAAGTTTTTCCGTATGCGTGGTTCTGGCAGGAGATGTGCGCTTCGTCGGGCTTTCCATTTTATAAGAACAGTTACGTGATGGCGATTGAACCCGCAAGCTCGATCCCCGGTCACGGGCTGATGCGGGCGCTGGAGCAGGGGACACACCGCACCTTACAGCCGGGCGAGGCGACAGAGGTAGAATTACGTGTGGTGTTTTACGATTCCACCACTGGCGTGGAAAAAATTGATCTGGACGGCACAGTACATTTACGCAAGGACGAAAACATCTTATGAAATTAGGACTTGGCCTTTACCGCTCGATGCTCACGCGCGAGAACTTCCAGTTTGCCAAACAGGCCGGGGCAACGCATCTGGTCGTGCATCTGGTGGATTATTTCAGCGAGGCATCCAGCCTCTCGACAGGCAGCGGCGGCGATACATGGGGGATCACGCGCAACCAGCAGAAGTTGTGGACTTATGAAGAACTGTGCGACCTGCGCGCGGCGATCAATGCCGAGGGGTTAGAGCTGGCCGCCATTGAGAATTTTGACCCCTCGCACTGGTACGACATCCTGCTCGATGGACCGAACAAAGCCGAGCAGATGGAAGGTATTAAGACCATGATCCGCAACATGGGGCGGGCGGGCATCCCCTGCATGGGCTATAACTTCAGCATCGCGGGCGTTTGGGGTCGCACCGAGACCATCGCTCGCGGCGGGGCAAGGTCTGTCGGGTTCATCAGCGCGAACACACCGCCAGAGACACGCATCCCTAACGGTACGGTCTGGAATATGGTGTACGACCCGGACGCGCCGCCCGGTGATATTGGCACGGTGACGACCGAGCAGCTTTGGGAGCGGCTGGAATACTTCCTGAAGGAGATCATCCCGGTGGCGGAGGAGGCCGGAGTCCGCATGGCGGCGCACCCGGACGACCCGCCGCTGCCGACGGTGCGCGACACGGCGCGCTTGGTCTACCAGCCCCATCTTTACCAACGCCTGCTCGATATTGTGCCAAGCCACGCAAACGCGCTGGAGTTCTGCCTCGGCTCGCTGGCCGAGATGACCGAAGGCGATGTGCATGAGGCGACCGAACAGTACAGCAGGCAGGGCAAGCTGGCCTATATTCACTTTCGCAACGTGCGCGGCAAGGTGCCGGATTATCATGAAGTCTTCGTGGATGAAGGCGATATTGATATGTTCCGCATTCTGCGTATTCTGCACAAAAATAACTTTGACGGCGTGATTATCCCGGATCACACGCCGCAGATGACCTGTGATGCGCCCTGGCACGCCGGGATGGCTTACGCGCTGGGGTGGATGCGCGCGGCCATCACAGCGGTGACGGCCAGCGAAGTAGGTTAGACACTTTACCCAAAACCCGGCGCGTGCTGATTGACAGGGCGCGCCTTTCACTATATGCTTATAGTTAAGCGCTTAACTATTGCTCTTTTTTAAGATTGATGTGATGCCGACCTTACAGGATGTTGCCCGCCGCGCTGGTGTCTCTACGGCGACCGTTTCCAAAGTCCTCTCCAATACGCCGTATTTCACGGAGGAAACCCGCCAGCGCGTCATGAAAGCCGTAGAAGAATTAGGCTATCGGCCTAATCTGGCGGCGCGCGCGTTATCCTCTGGCAAAACGCACATCATCGCCGTCGTTTTCCCCTATATTTACGAAGCCATCTTTACCGACCCGCTGGTGCTGAGCATCCTGCAAGGGGTGGAAGCCGAATGTTCGCAGCGCGGCTATAACCTGCTGCTCAGCACGCCGCACCTGACAGAAGCTGGCCCGGATGAGAATTACCACCAGTTGATGCAGAGTGGTTATATCGAAGGCGTGCTGGCGATAGACAACGTGCCGCTGGCTTCGACTATTGAGGTCGCGCGGCAGCGGGGCATTCCGGGGGTGGTGCTGGGCTACCAGCAGGCGGAGTATTACGTCCGCAGCGACGACTACTCTGGCGGGCAGCAGTTGATGGCGCACGTGCTTGAACTGGGTCACAGGCATATCGGGATTATCTCAGTGCCGGACGAACTGCATTTTTCCATCGGTCAGCGGCTGAAGGGGATGAGCCACGCTGCCCGGTCAGCAGGGGTGGACTTCGACTCGCTGCCCAGAGCGCAGGGCGACTTCTCGCTGGCAAGCGGCGCGGCCTGTGCCGAGCGCCTGCTGACCACGTTTCCACACCTGACCGCGCTGATCTGTTTAAACGACCGGATGGCGATGGGCGCGATTCAACAGGCGCGTGTGATGGGGCGGCGGCTGCCTGATGACCTGACCATCGTGGGCTATGACAACATCCCTACCGCAGAATTATTTACCCCGGCTTTAACCACGATTGACCAGCAGGCACCCGTGCTTGGGCGTGTCGCGGCGCAAATGTTGTTTGAGGTGCTGGAAAAGAAGAACCCGCCGCCCATTCACATGCCCGTTCGTCTGGTGGTGCGCCAATCCTCGGCGCAAGTGGCAGACTTGTCGAAAGGGGGTGAGTGAACGACAGCGCGAAACCGAGAGCGTCGAAAATTCGTGAGCTTTTACGTTAAGGAGAATGATGAAAATGCGGCATTTTAAGAAACAGCCTCTTGTATTGATCGTGGTGCTGGCATTGTTCGTGCTGATGATGTCCAGCGTTATTGCTCAGGATGATGTCATTACCTTCAGTTCCTACAACAGCGACCCGGTTCCGCGCCAGACGACGGAGGACGTGGTTGCCGACTGGAACGCGCAGAACCCCGACAAGCCGGTCGAGCTTTCCACAGTGGCGCATGAGGACTTCAAGCAGGCCATCCGCGCTTACCTGACCGCCAACCCCGCGCCCGACGTGCTGACATGGTTCGCGGGCAACCGGGCGCGCTTCTTTATTGATCGCGGCCTGATTATGGACTTCTCCTCGATGTGGGAAGCCGAAGGGCTGGACGATGTTTACGCGCCGGGCTTTAACGCGCTGGCAACGGTGGACGAAGGCAAATACTTCCTGCCGACTTCTTACTACTGGTGGGCAATCTACTACCGCCCGTCGCTGTTCGAGCAGGTCGGCGTGGAAGCCCCGATTGAAACATGGGACGAGCTGCTGGCGGCCTGCGATGCTTTCAACGCGGCGGGGATCGCCCCATTCACCATCGGCACCAAGTTCCGCTGGCCTGCCGCAGCATGGTTTGACTACATCAACATGCGCCTCAACGGCCCACAGTTCCACATTGACCTGATGCTGCTCAAGGAATCGTATACCGACCCGCGCGTGAAGGCGGTTTTTGAAACATGGGAGCAGTTGTTTGAGCATAACTGCTTCATCCAGGACCCGGCGGCCTATGACTGGAACGAGGCGCTGGACATTATGGTGCAGGACGAGGCCGCTATGTACCTGATGGGCGGGTTCATCACCGACTCCTACCCGGACGAACTGGAAGAAGACCTCGATTTCTTCCGCTTCCCGATCATTAACCCCGACGTGCCGATTGGCGAGGACGCACCGACTGATGGCTACTTCATCGCGGCGAACGCGGCCAACCCCGAAGGCGCGATGGAGTTCCTGAACTACCTCGGCTCGCAGGAAGTTCAGCAGAACGCCTTCGATGAGCAAGGTCGCCTGCCTACCCGCACCGATGTAGACATCTCTGGGGCGACCGAGCCAGTACGCAAGGGGATCGAACTGATCCAGAGTGCTGACTACGTGGCGCAGTTCTACGACCGCGACACCACGCCAGAAATGGCCGACTCCGGCATGAACGCCATGATGGACTTCTGGGCTGATCCTTCCAGCATTGACGATCTGCTGCTGGAACTGGAGGATGACCGGGTGCGTCTGGCTGCGGAGCAGGAAGCCGAATAACGCGGCACGCTGTGTCATCTACGCGCACGGCCAACTGGACGGTTGGCCGTGCATTTTCCTGTCAGCCTTAGGTAAAGGAAAGCGCTATGGCCTCAATTGCCCGCCCGAAAACTGGCGAAACCAGCACCAGCCGGGGGCGCATCAACTGGACACCTTATTTATTTTTACTGCTGCCGCTGACGCTGTATCTGGTATGGATTATCGGCCCCACGTTTTACACGATGTATTTAAGCCTGACGAACTGGGATGGCGTGAGCGCGAACCCGGAATTTATCGGGCTGGCGAATTACGAGCGGCTGTTTAAAGACCGCACCTTTCACGAATCCTTTGCGAACAACATCCGCTGGCTGCTGGTCTTTATCACCGTGCCGACGATTGGCGGGCTGCTGCTGGCGATGATCTTCAACACCGAGATGCGCGGCGGGCGCTGGTACAAGATCAGCTTTTACGCGCCGCTGGTGCTTTCCGGCCCGGTCATCGGCCTGATCTGGGCGTGGGTGTATAATCCGCGCGCCGGGTTAATCAACGCCTTTCTGAGGGGGGTGGGCGTGGCCGACACGCCCGGCTGGCTGGCCGACCGTGATTTGGCGATCTGGGCGATCATCTTCGCGGCGGCGTGGCGACAGGTCGGGTACGTGATGGTGCTGTATCTGGCCGGGCTGAAGAATGTAGACCCGCAGATGGTCGAGGCAGCGCAGATTGACGGCGCGACCCATTTTCAACTTTTCCGGCGGGTGATCCTGCCGCTGCTCGCGCCTGTGACGACCATTGTCATCATCATCTCAGTGATCGATTCGCTGCGCGCCTTCGACCTCGTTTCGATTATGACCAATGGCGGCCAGCGCACGCAGGTGCTGGCGAACTTTATGTATATCGAAGCCTTTAATAATTACCAGATGGGCTATGGCGCGGCGATCGCGGTCATGCTTTTCGCCATTATGCTGGTGTTCATTGCGTGGTATCTGTGGCGCAGCTTACGAGAAGAACTGGATTATTAGGAGGGAATGATGGCAACCGCAGCCAATCCCCGGCTGGCGACTCAGCATAGTGTCGAAAGCTATCTGTTCCGCCGCCGGATGGGGAATATTTTTAAGTACGTCTTTTTAACACTGCTGGCGCTGTTATGGCTGCTGCCGCTGTTCGCGGCGCTGGTGACATCCGTGCGTACCATGGATGATATTTCGATTAACGGCTTCTGGAGCGTGCCGCGCGAACTGGTCTTTGCCAATTACGCCGAGGCGTGGGTCGAGGCGCGCGTGAGCCGCTATCTGGCCAACAGCTTTATCATCACCATCCCTTCGCTTATCGGGATGCTGTTCCTCTCCTCACTCAGCGCGTTTGCGCTGGCGCGTTACAAGTTTCGTGGCAACCTGCTGATCTACTTTATGTACGTCGCTGGCACGATGCTGCCCTTTCAGATTTTGCTGCTGCCCGTCTTCCGGCTGACGAACACGCTGGGCATTTATAACACTTACTGGGCGTTGATTTTTATCCATGTGGCGTTTCAGTTGGGCTTTTGCACCTTCGTGCTGCGTAATTTTATGCGTACCGTGCCGAGCGAAATTTTCGAGGCGGCGCGTGTGGATGGGTGCAGCGAGTTTCGCCAGTATTGGCGGATCATGCTGCCGCTGAGTATGCCTTCGCTGGCGGCGCTGGCGACGCTGGAATTTACGTGGGTGTTCAATGATTACCTGTGGGCGATCATTCTGCTGCAATCGGACTCGCTGCGTCCGGTGACTGCCGGGCTGGCGACGCTGCGCGGCCAGTACACGACGAACTGGCCGGTGATTACGGCGGGCGCGCTGCTGGCGACGCTGCCAACAGTGGTCGTCTTTGTCTTTTTGCAGCGCTATTTTATTCAGGGGCTGACATTGGGGTCTGGTAAATAAGCCGCGTTAGCGGGCTTGCACGAGGCCGGTGTCGTGCAGATAACTGGCGATCAGCTCTGCCGTGACACGATGCCCGGTAGGGTTCCAGTGGCCGTCCTGCGGGTAGAACAGCGCCTCATACGGGCGCTGGTCAACAGAGTCGGCATAGGCCGCGTAATACTGGCGGGTGAGCAGCAGCGGGACATCCAGCGGCGTGAGGATTTCGCCCAGGCGCGTGTAGGGCAGGTCCACATCCCACACCCAGTTATCCTGTTCGTCGGGATAGTAGGTTGAAATTTCGGTAATGCGCTCGACAGAAATATCCACCGCGACCACCATAAGCCGCGCGTGGTTGGCCTGTGCTTCGCGCGCCCAGATTTCGTAAGCCTGCTCGGTGCGCCGCCAGCCTTCGGGGTATCCTTCAACGTCTGGCTCGCGCACGAAGATATAATTCTGTGGGTGCGCCCCGCCGAGGTCGCCCGCCAGCGTGATCGCCTCGCGCGGCGGTGCGACAAGACGGCGCAGCAGGGCGGCGGTATTGCTTTGCGCCAGCGCGGCGGGCAGGGCATCCAGCAGGCGCTCCCCCGGGTTGACCGGGGCGACCTCCGGCGCGATGCCATCCCTCAGCAACTGCACCGCGTCTTCAGTGACGACAAAATCAAGGCCGCGATCGTGATAGAACTGCTGCGGGTGGTTGTCGGCCACGTCGTTAATCACAAAAAAGTGCATAATCAGGTCGGGTTCGAAGCGATACCCTTCGACATGGTAGTAAAGGTATGCCTGAAGCGTCCCCCAGCCTGTCGCCCCCACGCCAAAAACCTCTATGCGCTTGCCATCCGGCGTTTGAGCGTCGGCCAGCAGATCGCTTAAGCGGGCATATACGGTGTCCTCATAGGTGACCTCGCGCGCTTCGATAAACGAGTCGCCCACCAGCATGACGCGGTAAACATCATCGGGCTTGTCGTAAGGGATTTCCGCGCCGCGAAAGCCGAGGCTGTTGTACTCGATTTCGTTATCGTACACGCCGTCCATCCAGTAGCGCAGCACCGTGTCGGTATTTGTCCCCCACCCGGTCTGCTCGCCCCATGCCGGGCCGCCCCCTTGCTGAAGGACTTCCGTCTGTGGTGACGCGCCCACAGGCGGCGCGGTGGTCTGCGGGGCGATCTGGTCAGCGTCCAGCGGGCTGGTGGCGGCGGCGCGGGCGTTGTTGAGCGCGGCCTGGCGCTGGATGCTGGCAACCGCCTGTGTCACGGTGGGCGCAAGCAGTTCGATCACGAGAAGCGTCAGCAGCAGGGAAACAAAGCTGACCGCCAGATTAACCAGCCCGGCGCGGCGGCGGTCTTTTAATAACAGGCTTAAGGCCAGCAGCAGCAGGTTGAACAGGGCGAAAGCCAGCACGACGAGCGCGCGACCTGTCAGCGCTGCCGGGGTCAGCACCACAGCAAGCGCGACGAGCAGCGCGGGGATGAGCAGACGCAGCGCAAGTGCAGGTAATCGGGTCAGCGCGGCCATGCGCTGCCACGCTTCCCGCTCCAGCAGGCCGACCGCCAGCGCCATGAGGCACAAGACCTGCACCTGTGTAAGCTGCTGCGGGTAGGGCGACCAATCCGGCGCGACCCCGATCACCCACAGGGCAGCGGCACACAGCGCGATGCTCAGCGCCCACTTGACCGCAAGCGCGAGATAAGCGGTGTTTTTATGGGGGGGCGCAATATCAGTCATACACCTGTTACAGGCCGGAAGTGCGCGCGTCTTCGGCTGTCCAGCCGCGTTGTGCGGCCTGCGTCATGTGCGCTTTGCGCGCGGGCAGTTCAAAGATGGCGAAGACCACCAGCGCGGCGAGGCTGACCAGCACGAAACCGAGCGCCACCGGGAAGGCCACGCGAAAGCCGCCGCCCAGAATGAGCGCGGTCAGCACACAGGGGATCACCCCGGCCAGCGCGCCCGCGCCGATGTAATGAAACACCTGCGCCAGCAGCCCGCCGTAAATCTGTTCGCGGCGGGCAGAACTGCGCGCGGTCAGCACGCCGAGGATGAGCGCGAAGCACACCCCGGCGGCGATGGTTTGCAGCGTGATCGTGTTGAGCATGGGTTAGAAAAGCGTGTAGATGAACGGCGCGGCGGCCCCGCTGCTGCTGGCGATCACGATCAGGATGGCGAAAATCAGCAGCATCGCCACCATAGGGATAAGCCAGTAGAGCTTGCGCTTCCACAGGAAGCCGAGCAGTTCGCCGAGGATACCCATGCGGCTGAAGAAATTTTGCATGACGACAACTCCGTTACTTACGGATTAAAAACGAACCTAACACGAGCATGTCAATATCGCTGTTCTTAAACGTGTTAAAGGCTTCGCGCGGGGTGTTGACAATCGGCTCGCCGCGCAGGTTAAACGAGGTGTTGAGCAGCACCGGAACGCCGGTAAGCTGACCAAAGCGCTCGATCACGCCGTAATAGCGCGGGTTGGTTTCGCGCTCCACTGTTTGCAGGCGGCCTGTCCCCATGTGCGACACCGCCGCGATTTTCTCCTGCTGCTCCGGCTTTACCGGGCTGACCATCAGCATATAGCGCGGCGCTTCGTGGTCGGCCACGCCGGGATAGTCGAAGTATTCCGGCGCGCGCTCACGCAGAATGACCGGGGCGAAAGGGCGGAACGGCTCGCGGAATTTGATCTTGGTATTGACGACTTCCTTCATTTCCTCGCTGCGCGGGTCGGCCAGGATGCTGCGATTGCCCAGCGCGCGCGGCCCCCACTCGAAGCGCCCCTGATGAAAGCCGATGACTTTCTGCCGCGTCAGCGCCTCGGCCAGGATGTCGAGCAGTTGGTCGTCGTTGCTGTCGTAGCGTTCGTGCGCGATGCCCGCCTCTTGCAGGAAGGCGTGACATTCCGCATCGCTGTAGCCCTGCCCCCAGTAAGCGTGGGGCATGACCCAACTGCGCGGCTTGCCCAGCACGACATGGTATGCCCACAGCGCCGCGCCCAACGCGCCGCCATCATCGCCAGCGGCGGGCTGGATGTAAATTTCCTCGAACGGCGTTTCGGCCAGCAGGCGGTAATTGGCCTTCGTGTTCAGCGCTACGCCGCCCGCCATCACCAGTTTGGTCAGGCCGGTGCGCTGGTGCAGGTGGTTCGCGATGTTGATGAGCGCGTCTTCGGTTGCCCGCTGGATGCTGGCCGCAATATCGGCGTAATACTGGTTGCGCTCCATCGCGGCTTTTTCGGCGGCGCGTTCGGGGTTGGTCGCCATCGTGAAGAAATCTTCTTCCGGCGGGCGTGGTTCGCCAAATAACTCGACAAAGCGCTGGTTAAAGCTGCGCGTCGCCGAGTGCTGGAAGCTGAAGTAATCGAGGTTAAGCTGGAAGCTGCCATCACTGCTGCAGCGAAAGACGCGCTCGATCTTGTCCATGTAGCGCGGCTGGCCGTAGGGAGCCATGCCCATGACCTTGTACTCGCCGTTGTTGACACGGAAGCCAAGAAAGGCGGTAAAGGTCGAGTAGAGCAGGCCGATGGAGTGGGGGAAGCGCTGCTCGGCAAAGAGATTCATGGCGTTGCAGCCTGTGCTGTCGCCTTCCCAGAAGCTGGTCGCGGTGCCGAGCGTGGTCGTCGTCCATTCGCCCACGCCGTCTATGGTCATGACTGCCGCTTCGCGGAACGGGCTGGCGAAGAAAGCGCTGGCGGCGTGGCTCATGTGGTGGTCGCAGAACAGGATTTTATCGCTGCTGACCCCGATCTGCTGCTGCAAAATGCTCTTGACCCACAGCTTTTCCTTCAGCCACGTGAGCATTGACTCGCGCCAGAAGCCAGCGGATTGTGGAAACGTGTTGAGCGCGGACAGCAGAATACGCTCGAACTTCAGCAGCGGCTTCTCGTAAAAAACCACGTAATCCAGTTCCTGCCCGCTGATGCCCGCCTGCCGGAGACAGAACTCGACAGCTTTGGCCGGGAAATCGCTGTCATGCTTTTTGCGGGTGAAGCGCTCTTCCATCGCGGCGGCGACAAGCTGGCCGTTATGGAGCAGCGCGGCGGCGGAGTCGTGGTAGAAGCAGGAGATGCCCAGAATATACATGCGTTACCCCTGCTGCCGGGCGGAGTCGAGGTCGGTGGCAACGGGGTCACGCTCCAGCCATGTGGGCGTGGTCTGGCGGCGGCGCAGCGGGTCGCTGAGCAGACGCGAGGCCAGACCAAAAGGCACGAGGACGGTAAAATAAAAAGCCGTTACCAGCACACGGCTTTGCACCTCGCCAATAATTGCACCGATCAGCCCAAAACGCGCCCAGGCCAGCCCCAGAATTTCGCGCACAGCATCCCTCTAATCGCCCTTAAATCCACGTAACTATAGTGAGCGCTTGGCGTGCTGTCAAGCCAGACTAGAAGCCGAAAGAGCCATCGTAACGCTTCCAGTCTGTGCCGCCACCGAGCAACTGGAAAACTCCGCCGCGCGATTCCTGAATGAAGATCGAGCCATCGGTCGCCATCTGCACCTGCGCGGTGTAAGGTTCTGACCATTCGCGCACCGACCAGCCGAGCCGCTGACGTACTTCGGCGTTGTCGCGCCACAGTTTGCCAAAGCCGCGCTTGGGCTGGTAAGTGTAGGGTGGCCCCGGCCCCCAATGGGGATCGTACTCTATCATGCCATCTTCAAAGGTATCGTTAAAGACCTGCCAGCGCGGCTGGGTCTCGCTGTCGTACAGCACGTAGATTGCGTCCTGCGCGCCGATCCAGATCATGTAACCCTGCTGGAACTGTTCCAGCGCGGCGCTGCTGCTGCTGGCGGTACCGCTGGGGCAGCTTGATGGGCGCGGCTGGGCAAAGAACCACTGGCTGCCCGTGCAGGGCTGCGCGGGCGGCTGCTGTGCCACAGGCGGGGGCTGCTGAGCCGGGGGCGGGTTCTGGACGATGGGCGGCGGCTGGGTGATGACCCGCGCGATCACGTTGGTCGGGATGATGACCTGCGAGAACGTCGGCGGCAGGGTGTTGGTCGGCGTGCTGGTGATGGTCGGGGTTGCCGATGACGTAACGGTCGGCGTTGGAGTTTTGCTTGGTGGCAGCGTCGGCGTGACCAGCACAAAATCCACATCTACGGTCGCCACGATCAGCGGCGCGTTGATCTCCGACGTAGACACCGGGATCACCAGCGGCGTTGGCGTGATGGTTGGTGTCGGGGTAGGGCTGAGCAGGCGCGTGGCGGCGGGCGTTGTCGGCGCGAGAGTCGCCTCCTGTACCAGACGCGGCGCGTTGATCGCTGTCTCTGGCTGGCAGGCTGCCAGCAAAAGCAGCCCAACAATAAAACCCCAGAATGGGCGCTTGCCCATAATATCTGCCTCTACCTCGTTTGCACAACTCACAAAAATTATAGCCGTAAACCGAGACAGTGCAATTCACAGCATCTTCCGCAAAGATGGTGAAATCTGCCTTGACAGGGGTAGGTGGCTGTGTTATCCTGTCCATCACATTGGGGATGTGGTGTAGCGGTTAACATGCCACCCTGTCAAGGTGGAGATCGCGGGTTCGAATCCCGTCATTCCCGAATACTTACAGATAAATAATATATGAAAATCAAGTAAATAGCAGGTGATCCAAAATCGCTTCCCGGAACTGGGTGGCGATTTTTTGTTCACTAAAAAGTACGAAATCTCCGTAGAGTATAACGGCTATAATCTGGCTGCCGCGTACAACCACAGCCTTTACGACCTGTGCAGCCAGCTTCTGGCGCTCTAGCTCCGGGTCTGCTGTGTTTGCACAGGCATCCCAATGATCCTTGAAGTTATCCAGTAAGCTTGCTGGATGTACTGGCTCCTGACGATTCACGTCTAAGCCAGCCATCTCCTGTTCGAGGCGCTGGCGTTTTGAGATGTACTCTTGCTGAGACAGTAATCCCTTTTCCCAACCAAAATCAATCTTTTGCACAATGGCCTGAACATCAGCCATCTGTTGAAACAAGGCCTGATTTTCGGTTTTTTCGAGAATTGCCGCCTCAACCTCTGCTCGTGCTTCAGCCGGGATGACCATAGTTGAAAGCATGGCGAGTACCTGCTCATCTACTAAGTGAGTAGGGATTTGGGATTGGCCGCACCTAGCATACCCTCTTTGAACGGCAAGGCAATGATAGTGTCCACACCCCATCTTGTTGCTAAACTTTGGGCGCATCCTGCCGTAGTTTGCATCAACAATGCCTTCTGGCTTGTTCATGAGGCAGAAGCCACAGAACACACGATCATGAAAGGTGTAGCTTCGCTCTGTTGGGTTCTCGTTGTAGTGGCTTACCATGCCTGCGCGCACGTTCAGGCATAAGTCGAAAAGCTCATCTGAAATAAACCCCTGATGTTTACCCTCAAACCACACTCGGCGGTTACGGTTGGACTTTTTACCCTGACCTAATGTTCCGTTATAAGCTGTCTCGGAATAAGAAACGCGCCCGGTATATACCCTGTTCTGCAACATATCGCGCACCATTTCTTTACCAAAAGGCATCTGCCCCTCACGCAAACGTTGAAGGTAAGGGCGGGTATTCATCCAGTTCGCTATGTCAGCGTCGCTGTAACGGCCTGTTGCATATAAGCGGAATGCGCGGCGTACTAAAGCCGCTGCACGTGGATTGATGTGCAGACCAGCAGGGCGTTCGGGTGTTGCTCTGGCTAAAATCACGAGATCGTAGCCTAATGGCGGGATGCTGCCATTAAATTCACCATTCATGACACGGTGTTTTTTGCCGCGCCGGGTTTCACTACTCAGGTTATGTGAATAAAACGCAGAGAAGATCGCCAGCATTTGCTCCATAAAAATATCATCATTGTCATCTTCGCTAAAGCCTTCTACACAAAAAAGCTTAAGGCCGTACTCATGGCGGAGCAGCAGTTTTATCATCATGGCATGGTTATGATCGCGTGCTAAACGGTCAAATTTCCAGAACATCACGGCATCGAATAAGCCGTTGGCAGCGCCTTTTTGCATGGCGATAAAACCTTCACGGTCCAGGCTCCAGCCTGATTTGGCATTGTCGCGGTAAACAGCGGTGACACTGCCGCCGCGCCGGGCAATTTCCTCGCGGCATAATTGCTCCTGTGCATCCAGGCTCAGTTCGTTTTGCATCTCTGAGGAAAGGCGGGCATAAATCGCATAACGTCGTGGTTCAGCAGGGTTCTTCTTCACGTGCTATTACTCCTTCTAAGCTCGGATAATAAAAAGCCGCCCACTGCTGAGAATCACAGTTGACGGCTGTTGAGCGCCTGCTAACATTACGCCTAGCCTGCCGTGCTGCTGTTTTCAGCATGGTGGGTTAGCCCTCAGGCAGTGTTGGTAGCACTCTCTGGGGGCGAATTTATTTTCTATAGCTGCGACTATACTGCGCTTTCCGCCTTTAAGTCAAGCAGAATAATAGGGTGACAAATATATTTTTACATTTTTAACGTCCCCGAAATAAGCCTTTTTCTAACATTTACCTGTTTTTGACCTGTTTTTCAGGCGCTATTCTTTGCCGAAGTGCGTCCCCATCGCCGAGGACGGCCCGGCGTTCAGCGCGTTTTCGTCATGCTCTACCCATGCAACACCCAGCCCGAACGCATGAAACAACGGGCTGGTCAGCGGCAGGCCAAGCACCTTGCAGGCGACAATTTCCCCGGCAGCGGGCGAACTCATAATGCCGTGACCGACATGCGCGACGGACAGGTACAGCCCGGCAACGGTGGGGTGAGCGTCAATAATGGCGCGTTCGCTGTCGTAAAAGTGCTTCTGGCCGCTTTCATCTACACGATGCGCGGCTGTCCCGGCGCGGGAGACATAGTAGCCGATATTGTGCGAGATGCCGCGTAGATAGCGCGGGTCGGCGAAGCCCTCACCTGGCTGGTGGCCGAACTGCCGCGCCAGCAGGGCGAGCGTGAGGGAAGGAAAACGCGCGTCTTTAAACTGTTCTGTGGGGTACACGGGGCCACTGAGCGCATCATTACCCACCTGATCGCGGCTTCGAGGGGTGGGCTGCTTGCTGTGCCAGCGATATTCCCAACCGAAGATCGCGCCGCTGCGGGCTTCCGGGCGGACATGCGGGAATGGCGCTGCGCCGATCAGCATAGGCGCGTCTTCCGGGAATGCCGCGTGCCGCCAGCCAGTGGTGAAGCTCTGGCGCGGGCGCAGGAGCAGCGGCAGTTCTACCCCGGCGGTTCGCGCGACGCTGCCGGAATTCGCCCCGGCAGCGATGACCACATTCGGGGCAGCGACCTTGCCGTAAGCGGTTTCTACGCCGACCACGCGGTTATTTTCCGTGAGGATGCGGGTTTCGGGAACGCCGAGCAGGATTTTGGCGGTCGGCGCGGTGTGAACGTAGCGATGAACGAGCGCGTTAGAATCCAGCCAGCCCGCTATGGGGTCATACTTGGCCGCGATGACGCGATGCCCCAGCCAGCCAAAGCGGTAGGCAGCCTCGGCAGCGTCCAGATACTCGATGTGCGTCAGGCCGATCGCGTGCAGGTGGTTTACGTCGGCGCGCAGGGCAGCCGCCTGCCGGGGCGTGAACGCGCAGAACAGATAGCCGTGCTGCTTAAGCGCGATAGACTGCGCCGCGCCTTCGCCCAGATATTCGTCGGCATGATGAAATACGTCTATGCTGCGCGTCATCTGCTGGGCGAGGCATGGCGCAGGCCAGCAGGTGCGGAAGTTTTCGAGCGAAGCCAACGAGCTTCCAGCGCCCAGACGATCGCTCTTTTCAATGAGCAGGGTTCGTGTGCCGGGGGCGAAACGCTCTATGGCCCACAGCGCGGCAGTCCCGGCTGGCCCGCCGCCAATAATGACCACATCGGCACTGTTGGGAAGGTCGCTGCTGTTGATGAATTTGCGTGTTGTTTCAGTCAAGGGAATCCCTGCGCGTGAGCTACTCGACACGATTATTTTGCCACTATTTGCGGGTTATGCACTAGCTTTGTGGAACGATGCAGGGCTTGCGGTGGCATAAATGACAGCGGCAGGGTAGATTTTTCAGCGCTGGGATGAGTGGGCGGTGTGTCTTAACGGGGGCGGTCAATGCGCGTAGGCATTATCGGCGCGGGGGCAATGGGCAAACGCCACGCTGCCAGTTGGCGTGAAATAGGCGTGCGTGTGGCGGGCTTTGCCGCGCGAAGCCCTGACCGGGTGACGCTGCTGGCGAGGGAGTATGACGCGCCAGTTTATCCAGACCTTGATGCGCTGCTAGGGGCGGTGGATGTGGTGGACATTTGTGTGCCGACACCGCTGCATCATGAGATGGCGCTGCGGGCAGCCGCCGCAGGAAAGCATGTCATCTGTGAGAAGCCGCTGGCGCGCACAGTGGCGCAGGGGCGCGAGATGCTGCACGCCTGTGAAGCGGCGGGCGTGAAGTTACTGGTGGCGCATGTGCTGCGTTTCTTCCCGGCTTATGCCGCCATCAAAGCGCAGGTGGTGGGCAGCGGCGACATTGGCGCGCCTTCCGGGCTGCATCTGTTCCGCCGCAGCCACCCGCCACAGGCCGCAGGCGAGAACTGGTTTCTTGACCCTGACACATCTGGCGGCGTGATTATGGACCTGATGATTCATGATCTGGATTATGCGCGTTGGCTGGTGGGGGAGGTGGTACAGGTCTATGCCCAGCAGGTGAATCACCACGCGCTGGTAACACTGACCCACGCCAGCGGCGCGGTGTCGCATATCGAGGCTTCATGGGATTACCCGCCGACCGTCTTCTGGACAGGGATCGCAGTGGCCGGGGCAGATGGCGTTGTCCACTACGATTCGCGCGAGGCGGTCATTCACACACAGGCGCGCAGCGCTGATGGTAACTTCGTGCCGACTGCACGAAGTATTGCGGCACAGGCCGAGAACCCTTATACCACACAATTGAGGGCGCTTTACAGTGCGCTGGTGGACGACGCGCCAGTGATCGTCTCGGCATACGACGGGCTGGCCGCAGTCCAGATCGTCGAGGCCGCGCTGCGATCCGCCGCCACCGGGCAGGCGGTCGCCCTGTCAGATTAAGCGCGCAGCGGCTTGAGCGATACCACCGCGTCCAGGTTGGTCGGGCGGTCAGGGTTCTGGTTGTTCGTCAGAGCGCGGTAATAAGCAAGAAGCTGTAACACAGGCAGGTAGAGCGCCGGGCGCGCCCCCGCTGGCAAGCCCGAATCGAGAATCACCTGTTCCGCCCAGTCTGCTCCCGCGAGCCAGCGCGCCTGATCGGCCAGCGCCAGCACACGCGCCCCACGTTTGTGCATTTCATGCAGCACTTCCAATTCATGCGCGTGGGTTGCTTCGGAGAGCAGGCCAATAATCAGCGTATTCTCGTTGACCATAGACATCGGGCCGTGACGGAATTCCAGCGTGTGAAATGCCTCGCTGTAGGCCAGCGACATCTCCTTCATTTTCAGCATGGCCTCGCAGGCGATGCCGTAGAGGGTGTGTGACCCTAGAAAGAAGAAGCGCTGGATGTGATGGTCTTCACCGAGCCGCTGCGCCAGCGGATGATAAGTTTGCAGCAGGGCAGCGCAGCGCTCTGGCAGCGTGTGCAGCGCTTGCAGGTCACTTTGCCCGGCAACCTGCGCGGCCAGCAGTTGTGCCAGCACCAGCATCGTGCCAAACGAGCGCGTCTGGGCGACGCTTTGCTCGCGGGCGCTGTCTGCCACCAGCGCGGTATCGGCTGTCGCTATCAGGCGGCTGTCGCTGTAACAACTGATGGCGAGAATCTGCCCTTTGCCCGCCTGCCGGAAAAGCTGCGCGGCCTCCAGCGTCTCTGTCGTTTCGCCAGAGCGTGATACTGTCACCAGCAGCGTCTTTTTATCGCGCGGGTAGATGGCCTCCGGGTAAAAGACCAGTTCCGATGCCGGGTAAGCGCGGGCAGAGGTGCCTGTAAGCGCCTGAAACAGCGCCGCGCCTGTAAGCGAGAGGTAATAAGTAGAGCCGCATCCGGTAAAAATCATCTGATCGAAAGCGCCGCGCTCCCAGAAGTCCATGATAGAGGCGGCCTGCTTGGCGAATATTTCCAGCCCTTCCGCCCAGATGGTGGGCTGGCTCATAATCTCGGCGAACGTATGGGTTCCCTGCTCCGACATGCTGATCCGTACTCCTGTAGACACCTGTATTGAGATATGGCGCGGCCAAAGGGCAATTTTTGCGGCAGGACGGCCTGCCGCTGATGACGGGTGATGTTGTTGCAAGGACGCTGGAATGATCGAATAATGGCCGTAACTATACATAAAAATTCATAAATAATCAAATATTGGCATTAAAGTGTAAATAACGGTATCCTCATGTTTATTCACTGGAGGTGATCTTTTATGACGAAAGCATTAACACCGGGGCGCTGGCGCGGGCTGCGGCTGACCAGCAATACGCAGGATGTTTTTACCATCATGGCGTTTGACCAGCGCGGGACGTTCACCCAGATGCTGCCTGCCGACACCCCTTACGACACGGCTGTTGCAATTAAATCCGAGGTTGTTCGCGCGCTCTCGCCGCTGGTGAGCGCGGTGCTGCTGGACGCTGAATACGGGCTGACCGCCGCGTTGGAGCTGCCGAAGTCGTGCGGGTTGTTGATGGCGGTGGAGAAAAGCGGTTACAGCGGCGACTCCACGTACCGCCACGCGGAGATGTATCCTGACTGGAACGTGGAAAAAATTAAGCGCATGGGCGCGGCGGCAGTCAAGATGCTGGTTTATTACCACCCCGGCGCGGGGGCGCTGGCTGAAGAGATTGAAGCGCTGGTAGCGGATATTTGTAAGCAGTGCCACGATCACGACCTGCCGCTGTTCCTTGAGCCAATATCCTACAGTCTGGATGCTAACGTAGAGAAATCCAGCGCTGAGTTTGCCGCGCAGCGCCCGGAGATTGTGCGCGAAACCGCGCAGCGCCTCAACCGTTTGCAGCCGGATGTGCTGAAGCTGGAATTCCCGGTAGATGTGGATTTCGACAGCGACCAGAACAACTGGCGGGCGGCCTGTGAAGCGGTGAGCGCGGTGTGTGATGTGCCTTGGGTGCTGTTGAGCGCGGGCGTGGATTATGATGTTTTCGAGCCACAGGTTCGGGTCGCGTGCCAGAGCGGCGCAAGCGGTTTTCTGGCCGGGCGCGCTATCTGGAAGGAAGCCATCCCGATGACCGCCGCTGACCGTCAGGGGTTTCTGTCGGCTAGTAGTGGTATGGGGGCGGATCGCCTGAAGCGGCTGACGGAGATTACCGACCAGTACGGGCGACCGTGGACGGACTTTTACCAGCCCATTACGCCAGCGGAAGGCTGGTACAGCAGCTATTAGCCTGCGGCCTGACTTGCTGATGGCCGTATTTCCCTGAACGATAACTTCTGCCGGGCAGATGTCACCTATGATTAAAGATGAACGCCTGCGGGTCATTCTCGACAAAGTGCGAGAAAGCGGTAAGACGACAGTTTACGACTTAAGCGACCATTTTGGGGTCAGCGATATTACGATTCGCCGCGACCTGAAGGAGCTTTCCGAGCAGGGGCTGGTGCGGCGGGCGCATGGTGGCGCGGTCTACGCGGTGGACGAGATCGAAGAACCTTCGGTGATTCAGCGGCTGCTGCAAAACCGTGATTGTAAGGAACGCATCGGGCAGGCGGCAGCCGCGCTGGTCGAGGATGAGGACACCGTGTTTATCGGCTCCGGCTCGACCGCAACCTACGTGGCGCGCCACCTGCTTGAACGGAAGAACCTGACCGTTATCACCAATGCAGTGAATATTGCCAGCGAGCTTGCCCCCGCAGAGGGTATTACCGTCGTCGTGCTGGGGGGGATGGTGCGCGCCTCAGAGCTTTCGATGGTCGGGCATATCACTGAACTGGCGCTGCATGAAGTCCGTATGGACAAGGTGATTATCGGCATTAAGGCCATCAGCCTCAAGTCCGGGTTAACGAGCGATTACCTGCCGGAGGTCATGACCGACCGTAAGATTCTGGAAATGGCCTCCAAGCTGATTATCGTGGCCGACCACACCAAGTTCGACAAGGTGGCCTCGGCGTATGTCGCGCCTGTCCAGCGTGTGACCACGCTGGTGACGGACAATCAGGCGAACAGCGAGATTCTGGAGCAGATTCGCACGCTGGGGGTTGAGGTGATCGCGGTTTAAGCGTCGCGCAGCAGCTCGACCACCGCGCCCACGACACCGGTTTCGCCGCGCATCTGCCCCAGCACGATCTCAACATCGCTGTAGTAATCCCCGGCGAGGTCGGCCAGTGTGCGGTGGTACTCGCCCACCAGTTGGTTGAAGCGCTCCCGGCAGGCATCGAGCAGGACGCTGCCTGCTTCCGCCGTGCCGCCGGTAAGGGCGATTTTGTCCGGCAGGAAGATGGGGCTTAACAGCGCCAGTGTCTGCCCCAGATAGCCGCCAACCTGCGTCATGATGGCCTGCGCGACAGGGTCGCTCCCCTCACGCGCGGCCTGAATGACCTCATGGGCATGGACAGGGCGGCCATAGCGTTTTAGCGCCTGTGCCTCGATGCCGCGCACACCGCACAACGCCTCCGCCGAGCCACGCACGCCATAAACGTCCTTTTCGCCCTCTGGCTGAAGGATTACCCGCCCGGTATCGCCCGCTGTGCCTTCGATATAGCGCAGCGGTTCACCGTTGAAGATCACGCCCGCGCCCAAACCCGTACCAATCGCCAGACATAAAAAACGGCGCGACCCCTTGCCACTGCCATAGGTGTACTCTGCCAGCGCGTGAGCGGTCAGGTCGTTATTGACAATCACAGGCAAATCAAACGCCTGTTCCAGCCTGCCGCGCAGGTCAAGGCCGCGCAGCGCGGGGGTATTGTTGCACAGGATGGGGCCGCGCCGCTGCGTGTCAATATGGCCGTGTACCGAGAGGCCGATTCCCACCACAGGCTGCGGCGCGTTATGCAATGTCTGGCGCACCTGTGTCGTCAGGCTTTCGAGATAAGGGGCAGGGTCGCCGCCGCGCGCCTCGGTAGGGATACGGCTGAAGGCGTGTATGTCGCCGTTGGCGCTGACAAGCGCGATCTTGGTATGGGTGCCGCCAATATCAATACCGAGCGCGATGGTTTGGTTGGCTGTCATGTGTGCTGCTGTCCTCGGGAGATGTTCGTTTGATGATGAGATCGCCCCTGCTGAAGCTAAAATGACCGGGGAAGCCAGCAGCCGGTCTATCGAAATCAGGCTGTATACGGGGTATCCGGTTTACCGGGTACCCCGTATTTGTCTCAGGCGATGATTTCTTCGTAAAGCGCCTGTGTCTCGTCTGCGGGCTTGCTGCCGCTTTTCGCCAGTTCGTCCGTCAGGCGCTGGAAGTGCGCGGCGGCTTCGCTGCGGCGGCCAAGCTGGGTGTAGAGCTGCATGACCTCGCGGTGCAGGTCCTGGCGGGTGTTATCTTCGTTCAGCGCCCGTTGCAGCAGGCCAAGCGCGTGTTCCGGGCGGTCTTCTGCCAGCCGGACGCGCGCCATTTCGGACAGCGCCTCCAGATAACCCGCCTGAAAATCGCGGCGGCGCTCGATGATCCATGGGTCGCTGTGGCCTTGCAGGAACGGCCCACGATAGAGGTCAATCGCTTTTTGCCATGCGGCAACACGATCGGCGTTTTCTTCGTCGCGGCCATCCATTAACGCGCCGACAAAATCCATCACGTCATAGCGCACAGTCAGGTCTGGGTTAATGCGGTAATAGCCGTCATCGTGTACCAGCACGTCCATATCCAGCGCTTTATGGAGGCGGCGCTTGGTCACATGGAAGACGTTGACCGCCTGATCGGTATCGAGGTCGGGCCAGAAAGCCTGGCAGATTTCTGAACGGGTGATGCTGGGACGATCCAGCGCGAAGAAAAATAACAGCCGGGGGAGGTGTCCTTCCCAGCTATCTATTGGCTCGCCATCCATCAGGATATGGCCGGGGCCAAGCGCGAACACTTCCAGCTTGTTTTTGCCAGCGGTTTCGATGTCGTAGAAGTCATGTTTGATGAGCATGTCATCCTGAAGCAGCACTGCCTGCTTCTGGGCGATGAGAGACACCCAGGGCAAACGGGGCAGGGAGCGGCTGTTGATGACCAGACGACAGTGCGCGGGCAGGTGATCCACAAGGCGTTCAATGAACATCTGCACATCGTCTGCGCTGTCGCTGCGGTCGTACTCGTCCAGCACGAGGAAGAACGGTTCGTCGTTCATCTCTGACAAATCACGCGCGAAAGTGGCTAAAAGTGTTTCCTTATCTTCTGCCGCTTTCTGTGGGAGAATATTCAGGTGGCGGCCAAAGGTCGCGTGCTGGTTGGCGAGGTCGTGGGTGATGCCTGCGAGGAAAGACGGAACGTTAATGTCATCTGGCCCCAGAGCATAGTAATATACATGCATATCCGGCGTATTAATGAGCTTCGCCACCAGTACCGAGCGGTAACGGCTGCGCGGGTGCAGCAGAATTACACGCGCACTGGTAGATTGTTCTCGAAAGTTTTGGTAAGACTGCTCAATCAAGGTATGTAACCTCATAGTTTTCAAGCGCTCCCCTAGTCGAAAAAGATATCGGTAATGAAGCGCATTGTAGCATAAAGATAAGATGATTGCTAATGTCAGGGTAGTTACAACTTACTGATAAGTATATAGATGCTTTAATTTCATCTTTGGGAAGGATGACGAGTGACTGCCGAAAAACCCGGACGACCTCTAGGATTATCTATCGCCATTATCGCCAGCACCATGCTTTTTTCGCTGCTGCCGCTTGCACAGGCGCTTTTCTACCTCTCGTTTAAAATTCGCTTTCAGAATATCGAATTTCTGGAAGGGGGCGGGGCGGTTGGCGGCAGCATTGAAGGGATCAGCGATCTGCATCTGGCGCTGCAATTTGTGATAGGGATTGGGTTTTTGGTGCTTGCGTTTTTCGCTTGGCGTGGGAAGCCCGCGTTTATGCGCCTGTTGTTTGTCGGTGCTGTGCTGGTGCTGGCAGCGGCGACTATCATCTCGACGCTTTTATCCTTCCGCAGCCCCGTCACCGTTGAGCAGTTATTCGACCCGGTAGCGGCGTTATCTGACACGCTGGTGCGGGCGCGTTTAATTTTTACGCTGCTGATTACGCTCTATGTGGTGTGGTATGTCAACCGAGGCCCCGCGCGGGCATTTTATCGTGGTTACTACCTCAATGAGCCAGAGGAGGGGGAACACCGCTAACACTGCTTCAGGCTGCCCCTGGCGCTGTAGGGCTGGCTCATCGTATGTGTTGGTAACAGAAAGCACCCCCGGCAGGATTCGAACCTGCGACATTTGGCTTAGAAGGCCAACGTTCTGTCCACTGAACTACGGAGGCGAATACAAGTGATTGTAGCACCGATATTCGCCACAGGCAACCGCTTTTACACCGCATAGAGTCGCCCTGTATACCACTGAAGGTGCGGGTTTTACAACGCTTTTCCGGTAAAACGCCGGCTGTCAGGCAAGTGTTGCAGTAGTCCATTTGTTCGAGTTTCGGGATTGTGATTCACGCGAGTTTGGGGTATAATTTAAAGGGAAAATATAAGGAAATATGGCAAGAATTTTACCCCACATTCCTAGCACACCCGCACCCTATCAACAGCAGATTTTATGTTGAAGTCGGGATCGTTGACATCCTGGTGGGGATTGTATTGCAACCCAAGCAGCGTGAAGGAGTCATGATGGTAGATAAGTCTGCCGCTCAAGCCTATACAGAGGAAAATATCCAGAAGCTGAAGCCGATGGAGCATATCCGGCTGCGGCCAGGGATGTATGTCGGTGGCACAGACAGCCGTGCCTTGCATCACCTTATTTATGAGGTGGTGGATAATGCGATTGACGAGGCGCTGGCTGGGCGCTGTGATCACATTCTGGTCACACTGCATGACGGTAACGCGGTTTCGGTGACTGATAACGGCGTGGGTATCCCGGTAGGTATTCATAAAACAGAAGGGGTGTCTACGCTGCAACTGGTGATGACTGAGGTAGGTGCTGGCGGCAAGTTTGATGGCAGCGCCTATAAGGTGAGTGGTGGTTTGCACGGCGTGGGCGTTTCAGCGGTGAACGCGCTCTCTGCCGAACTGCACGCCGAGGTTTTCCGTGATGGACATCTGTGGGAGCAGACGTATCACGCGGGCAAGCCAGCCACTGAGGTGCGTAAAGTGCGCCCGCTGGAGCCGGGCGAACCGACAGGTACGCGCATTACTTTCGTGCCAGACTTCACCGTGATGGATACAAACGAGTTCAGCTACAGCGTTCTGGCACAGCGCTTCCGCGAGATGGCGTTTGTGACGCGCAAGGTCACGATCACACTGCGCGATGAGCGCGTAAAGCCGATCCCGGCAGAGACCACGTTCTACTTTGAAGGCGGCCTGCGCTCGTTCGTGTTGTACCTGAACCATAACCGCCGGGCGCTGCACGAGCCGGTTTATGCAGACCGTGAGATCGAATTTACGTCCGAAAAGGGCGGCACCTACAACGTCGGTGTGGAAGTGGCTTTCCAGTACACGGACTCTTCTGTCGAGACCGAACTGGCCTTCGCCAACACCATTAACACGCCTGACGGCGGTTCGCACCTGACCGGGCTGCGCTCCGCCATCACCAGCGTCATTAACCGCTATGCGCGCAAAGCCAACCTGCTGAAGGAGAAGGAATCCAACTTCTCCGGCAATGATACGCTGGAAGGGCTGACGGCGATTGTCAGCATTAAGCATCCTAACCCGCAGTTTGAGAGCCAGACGAAGGTTAAACTGCTCAATCCTGAAGTGCAGGGGGCGGTATCGCAGGCGGTTTCGGATGCCTTCGCTGAATTTCTTGAACTGAACCCGCGCGAAGCACGCCGGATTATTGAGAAGTGCATGACCAGTAAACGCGCGCGCGAGGCCGCGCGTAAAGCGCGTGATCTGGTACGCAGCGGGCCAAGCCTGCTGGAAAGCAGCACCCTGCCGGGTAAGCTGGCCGACTGCTCGACACATGGCCCGGACGCTGAGATTTACATCGTCGAGGGCGACAGCGCGGGCGG
>CAZJSU010000002.1:0-16363 GCA_964548765.1 uncultured Anaerolineaceae bacterium | reverse complement strand
GCGAAACAGGGGCGTGATCGTCACTTCCAGGCGATCCTGCCGCTGCGTGGTAAAATCCTGAATACCGAACGCGCACGGCTGGATAAAATCCTCGACAATAACGAGATTAAGGCGATGATCTCGGCGCTGGGAACAGGCATCAGCGAGGACTTCCGCACGGACACCCTGCGCTACGGGCGTGTTATCGTGATGACGGACGCTGACGTGGACGGCAGCCACATCAGAACGCTGCTGCTCACCTTCTTCTTCCGCCACATGCAGCCGCTTATTCAGGAAGGGCATCTGTATATCGCACAGCCGCCCATCTACCGCCTGCAAAGTGGCCGCGAGGTGGAGTATGTCTACCCTGAAGCCGGGCTTACCGAGGGTGATCTGCTGACAAAGGCGCTGAAGAAATACAAGCAGCCGGATAAGGTGCGAGTCAATCGCTATAAAGGTCTGGGTGAGATGAACCCCGACCAATTGTGGGAGACGACCATGGACCCGGCGACCCGTACGCTGCTACAGGTGACGATTGAGGACGCGGCGGAGGCCGACCGCATCTTCGATATGCTCATGGGCAGCAGTGTTCCGCCGCGCAAGCGCTTCATCCAGACCCACGCGAAGAACGTGCGTAACCTCGATATTTAACGCGAGTGTTATGAGAATCAAAAAAGACCTGTTGAGGTCTTTTTTGATTCTATGGCTGGATGCCTGGAACCAGCGGTTAACCCTCAAACGTCGCCAGGCTGGCGTAGGTCTGGCGCAGAGCGGGGTAAAGTTCGCGGAAGATTGGATAGAGCCGGTCATAATCCGCCGCCGCTTCGGGAGTGGGTTGGGTTTCGTCCACTTTGCGAATCATGGCTGCACAGGCGGCAGGAACGTCTGTCCACGCACCCCCGCCCACCGCCGCCAGAATCGCCGCGCCGAAGGCCGCGCCCTCCGTCGTGTTGACGGTATACAGCGGAATCGCCATGATGTCGGTAATCAACTGCCGCCAGACCGCGCTGTTGGCCGCGCCGCCGCTGATGACGGCCTCGGTGGGGTGGACACCCTGCGCCCGCAGCAGTTCCAGATTGTCCCGCATCCCAAACGCCACGCCTTCCATGACCGCGCGCATCATATGCGCCAGCCCATGCCGCAGCGTGAGGCCGACAAACGCGCCGCGTGCGTGTGGGTCGGGGTGGGGGTTACGCTCGCCTGTAAGGTAGGGCGCAAAGAGCAGGCCAAGCGCGCCGCGCGGCACCGCTTCGACGCGCTGGTTGATGTCGTTATAGCTCAGGTCGGGCGCGAGTTCGTCATGCAGCCAGCGCAAGCTGCCCGCCGCGCTGAGCATCACCCCCATGTGAAACCATGTGCCGGGAATGGGGCCGCAGAACGTATGCAAGCGCCCTTCGGCTTCTGGTGCGTAGCGGTCGTCCATGGCGTAGGCGACCCCCGACGTACCCACAGCCATGCTCACCTGACCGGGCAGGACGATGCCGCTGCCAACCCCACCCGCAGGCTGGTCGCCCGCGCCGCCGACAATCGGCGTGCCGGCCTTTAAGCCAGTGGCCGCCGCGCCTTCCTCGCTGACATAAGCGCAGACTTCCTGCGATTCGCAAAGCTCTGGCAGCCAGCTTTTGGGGATGTCGAAGGCCGCCAGCATTTCATCTGACCAGCGGCGGCTGGCGATGTCCATCAGGCCAAAGCCGGAGCCGTCGGCAACATCGGTCACGAAAGCGCCGCTTAAGCGGTAGCGGACATAATCCTTGGGCAGCAGCACGTGGGCGATCTGCTGGTAATTTTCCGGCTCGTTCTCGCACAGCCAGCGGATTTTGGGCGCGGTGAAGCCGGGCTGCATCATCGTCCCGATGATCTGGTAAAGCCGCTTTGCGCCGACTTTATCGGTCACGTCGGCACACTGCTTGCCGCTGCGCTGGTCGTTCCACAGGATCGCCGGGCGGACAGGGCGACCCGCTGTATCGAGCGCGGTCAGGCCGTGCATTTGCCCGGTAAGCCCTATCGCACCGATCTGGTCGGCAGGGACCTGCCGCAGCACGGTTTGCAGCGCCTGACACGTAGCCTGCCACCAGTCTTGCGGGTCCTGTTCTGACCATAACGGACGCGGTGTAGAGAGGCGGTGCGGATTGCTCTGTGTGGCGATCACATTGCCCTGCGTGTCAATGATAAGGGCTTTGGAGGCCGTCGTGCTGACATCAATGCCGATAAAATATTTACTCATTTAAATCCTCATGTTTTCTAAAAGTGTCGCCCAGATTATGCCACAATTTCTACCATAAGTAGAACGAACGGTAGTCAGATGGCCTAGTATTAAACCCCTTCCTTCGCCTAATCGCCTGCTGACTGATGCGCTCATGTGCTTTCGCGCGCTTTTTGATACGCTGTTCTGTAGTGTTTATTGGAGGGATAACGAGATGAAATTTGAATCGCTGCATGACCTTTTCGTGCATGAGCTTGAAGACCTGTACGATGCTGAACAGCAGATTACCGAAGCGCTGCCCAAAATGCAGAAGGCGGCTTCTTCAGCAGAACTGAAGGCCGCTTTTGGCGAGCATCTTGACCAGACCAAGAACCAGATCAAGCGGCTGGAGCAGGTCTTTCAGGCCATCGGTGAGAAGCCTTCCAGCCACACCTGTAAGGCGATGAAGGGCATCATCAAGGAAGGCGAGGACATGCTGGAAGCCGATGCTGAGAAGCATGTCAAGGATGCCGGCCTGATCGCCTCGGCGCAGCGCGTTGAGCATTACGAGATTGCTGGCTATGGCACGGCGCGCACCTTTGCGTACCTGCTGGGGCAGGAAGAAGCCGCGCGCTTGCTGCAACAAACGCTGGATGAGGAAGAACTGACGGACAAGAAGCTGACGCAGATCGCCACCTCGATTAACGTCGAAGCCGTCTAACATCGCTTCTCCGCATAACCTGTGCTTTACAAAGGACACCTCACCCAACAGAGGTGTCCTTTTTTAGATGGGTGGCGTGCTGAAGATCAAAAACAGACTCGCGCAAAACAGCAGTACCAGCATGAAGTTCTCAAACGCCTTCGGGTTAAACCGCCTGACGACGCTGCGCCCGACCCAGACACCTACCGGAATAAGCGGGATGACCCATAGGATGCTCAGGAGTAAATCAAAGTTGAGCTGATCGGCGATAATCACGCCCGGCAGTTTGAGGGCGTTAATGATGGCAAAAAACAGTGTCGTGGTGCCGATGAAGGTTAGCGGCGGCACCTGCTGGAGCAGCATGTAAGCCGTGAAAGGCGGCGCGCCTGTATTGGCGAGGGCAGAAGCCAGCCCAGCAGTCCAGCCCGCAAGGTAGCCGTGCCATGTGCGCGATTGATATTCGATGCTTTTCAGGCGGTCGCTGGCGAACTTGTAGATGATGACGATCAGGGTGAATATCCCCAGAATGCGCCGAAGCACGTCATCGGGCAGCGACGCAAGCAGCCAAACGCCCATGATAACACCAAGTACCCCGGCGGGCAGCATCAAACGCACATAACGCATATCCCACACACGCCAGTATGCCCAGAGCGCAAAAACGTCTGCCACAACCAGCAGCGGCAGAGACAGGCTGACTGCCTGCGCGACGGGCATCACAAGGCTGAGCAGGGGGGTGGTCAGCGAGACTGGCACCGGGCCGCCCAGCCCGCCTTTAGAAAGCCCGATCAGGAAGGTTGCGCTAAGGATAATCAAGAGAAATTCGGGTGGCATATCTTCATCCCTGGTGAAGCGCGCAAAAAACGCACAACCGGAGTTGTGCGCTGCGAAAAGGCAGAATAATAGATTTTAGCGTCCTGTTAACTGGATGGGCGTGTCCAGGTAAGGTGTTCGCGCACTTGCAGGTCGGTATTGCGAAGGCGCATCGCCAGATCAAGCGCGAGGTTTCTCATGAGGCGATAGCCAAGCTGCGGGTAGGTATCGCACAGCAGGGTGAGCTTGTCGCGCGGGATCACGATCAGGTGGGTGTCCTGCTGTGAGCAGCGCGCGCCTGCCGAGCGTAATCCCTCGTCTACCAGCGACATCTCGCCGAAGGACTGGCCGCGCCGCATGGTGGCGATGGTCTGCGCGCCGCCGCTGTTCTCCTTGCCCAACAGCGCGGGGTTTAGCTGAATTTCAACCTCACCGTTGGCAATGATGTACAGCTCATCACCGGGGCTGTTTTCCTCAAAGACCATATCCCCAGCCTGATAATGCCGCTCCGCACAGATGGAGGCGATCAGCTCAAGCTGCGTGTTGGTTAAGTCATAGAAAATGTCTGCTTGCTTAAGGATCGTATTCACAGACATTATTTTCTCCTGTTGAATTAAAATAGGGTTACTCCTGCGGAATTTTAATAATTGTAGCATAGATGTGGGCGGGCAAGCCAATACTCCTATTTACATAATCCCGTTGGCAGGAGTAGAGTCGGAAGGTATAACGGCAAATAACCATCTTTTTTGTTATAATGCACGTGGGAATAGATCACTTCAGCAAGGTGTAGAAGACTGTGTCCACATCACCAACCAAGCGACTTGTTGAATATCACATTGGGCGTTTACAGGATAAAAACCCGGATATACGCCTGAAGTCTATTAATGAACTGGAATTATTGGGTGATCCAGACGCATTGGACGCGCTTCAACAGGTTTTTAAAAATGATTCTGAACCAGAAGTCCGCAAAGCCGCGCAGGAGGCCGGGCGCGCTATTTTCCTCAAGCGCCGGGCGCAAAAAGCCTGAAACTGACACACACATAAAAACGGGGCAGATGAACGTTCATCTGCCCCTGTCGATTCCTAACCGCAAAGCTGGGCGAGGCGCTCGCTGATCTGCGTGCTGCTGGCCTGAAGATCGCTCAGGCGGGTGCGTTCGCGCTCCACCACTTCGGTGGGCGCGCGGGCGACGAAGCTCTCGTTCGCCAGCATCCCCTGCGTCTTGGCGATCTGCTGTTGCAGCTTTTCCTGCTCCTTGCTCAGGCGTTCACACTCTGCGGCCACATCTACCAGCCCGGCCAACGGCAGGTAGCAGGTGACATCGCTCACCACCACCGAGGCGGCATCAGCCGGGGCGGGGGCATTGGACTGAAGCAGTTCAATGTCCGACACATTGCACAGGCGGGCGAAGACATAACGGTGCTGGTCAAGCGTCTCGGTATGTGTTCCCGGCGCGATAATGGCCTTGATGCGACGTGCCGGGTCAACGTTGTACTCGAGGCGGGCAGTGCGAATCCCGCGCACCAGTTCGATCAGCAGGTTCATCTCGGCTTCGGCCTCCGCGTCTATGTACGCGGTATCGGCCTGCGGCCATCTGGCAAGCATGAGCGTCTCGCCTTCGTGCGGCAGGTACTGCCAGACCTCTTCGGTGACAAAGGGCATGTAGGGGTGCAGCAGGCGCAGGGATGTTTCCAGCACATGCACCAGCACCCGCTGCGCGTTGGCCTTTTCGGCCTGTGTGCCGCTGTACAGCGCGTGTTTGCTGATCTCGATGTACCAGTCGGCGAACTCGCTCCACAGGAACTCGTATATCTGCCGCCCGGCCTCGCCGTACAGGTAGCTGTCGAACATGCGCTGCGTGTTCTGAATTAACGTGTTCAGCCGTGAGAGAATCCAGCGTGAGGGCAGGTCGAGCGTTTCCGGCGATGGCGCGCCCGGTGCTACCTCGCCATCTATGTTACCGGTGATGAAATTACCCATCTGCCAGATTTTGTTGACAAAGCGCCAGTTACCTTCGATACGGGCGCTGTCCAGGTTCACGTCATTGCCGGGCGTACCGCTGGTCACCAGTGTAAAGCGCAGCGGGTCGGTGCCGAACTGATCCATCAGTTCCAGTGGGTCAATGGTGTTGTTCAGCGTTTTGCTGATCTTGCGCCCTTTGGCATCCCGGACAAGGCCGTGCAGATAGACGGTGTGAAAGGGTGGTTCTCCGGTAAACCACATGCCCATCATTATCATGCGCGCCACCCAGAAGAACAGGATGTCGTAACCGGTTTCCATCACCGAGGTGGGGTAATAGCGCTCAAGGTCGGCGGTTTGCTCCGGCCAGCCCAGCGTGCTAAACGGCCACAGGCCGCTGCTGAACCACGTGTCCAGCACGTCTTCTTCGGGTGTCCAGCCTTGGGCCACAGGCGCGGTTTTGCCCACGTGGATTTCGCCGTTGGGGCCGTACCACGCCGGAATGCGATGTCCCCACCATAACTGGCGGCTGATGCACCAGTCCTGAATGTTCTCCATCCAGTGATAGTAAATCTTCTCGAAGCGCTCTGGCACGATCTTGATGCGCCCGTCGCGCACCACCTCAATCGCTTTTTCGGCCAGCGGCTGCACCTTGAGGAACCACTGGGTACTCATCATCGGCTCGACGATTTCGCCGCCGCGCTGGCTGCGTGGCACCACATGCACGATGTCCTCGGTTTTGATCGTCAGCCCTGCGGCCTGCATGTCTGCCCACAACTTCTTGCGGCACTCGAAACGGTCTAACCCGACGTAGGGGCCGGCGTTTTCGTTCAGGCTGGCATCCCGGTTCATGATGTTGATGATCGTCAGGTTGTGGCGCAGGCCGATCTCGTAGTCGTTGGGGTCGTGGCCGGGGGTGACTTTCAGCGCGCCTGTGCCGAATTCCCGCTCCACATATTCGTCGGCGATGATGGGGATGGCGCGGTTGAGGATTGGCACAAACGCCTGCTTGCCGATGAGGTGTTTGTAGCGCTCGTCCTCTGGATGCACGGCGACGGCGGTATCGCCCAGAATCGTCTCCGGGCGGGTAGTCGCCACCGGAATGTGGTCATCCCCCTCCACCGGGTATTTGAAGTAATAGAGCTTGCCTGCTTCTTCCTCACGCTCTACCTCAAGGTCTGAGACGGCGGTTTGCAGGCCGGGACTCCAGTTCACCAGACGCGGCCCTCGGTAAATCAGCCCTTGCTCATACAGTGTGACGAACACGTGCCGCACCGCTTCGGAAAGGCCATCATCCAGCGTAAAGCGTTCACGATCCCAGTCGCAGCTTGCGCCCATGCGGCGCAGTTGGTCGGTGATAGTGTGGCCGTACTTCTCTTTCCACGCCCACGTGCGCGCCAGAAATTCCTCGCGCCCCACTTCCAGACGGCTGGTTCCTTCGTCGGCCAGCATTTTCTCGATCTGAAGCTGTGTAGCGATGCCGGCATGATCGGTCCCCGGCACCCACAGCGCCGCTTTACCGCGCATCCGCTCGTAACGGATCATCAGGTCTTCCAGCGCGGCAAACAGCGCATGGCCGATATGCAGCGCGCCGGTCACGTTGGGCGGGGGGATGCTGATGACGAACGGCTCGGCATCTTCGCCAGCAACTTCGGGTTTAAACCATTTGCTGCCTTCCCACCACTCGTAGAGGCGCGGCTCGGCCTCTGCAAAGTTGAAATTTTTAGGCATTTGCTTGTTTGTGGTCATGTTGTGTGTTGATCTCCATCCATATCGTCAGGATGCTAAAACAAAAAATCCCTTCGCCCTTAAAACCGCAAGGACGAAAGGATTGACCTTCCGCGATACCACCTTGTTTCCGTGCCACTGCTGGCACGACACTCAAGCGCTGTAACGGGCGTAACCCGTCCCGGCTTACTGCAACCTTCAGCCGGGCAACTCCTGGGCGACCTTCAGCACCTGTTTGCGAGCAGGCTCTCAGCCAATGACCTGCACTCTCTGACGCAAGGGGAGATGCTTACTTCTCCCATTCCTCGTTTTTATTATTGGGTGCGAACAGTGTAGCACACTGTGGCGCAGGCCGTCAATCCTATGGCTGTGCCTGCTGGCCGGACAGCATACTACGGATACGGTCTGCCAGCATGTCTATCGCAACGGTATTGAAGCCGCCTTCGGGGATAATGACATCGGCGTAGCGCTTGCTTGGCTCGACCAGGTTGAGATGCATCGGGCGGACAGTTTTAAGGTACTGGTTAATGACCGACTCGACAGTACGCCCGCGCTCCACAATATCCCGCTGTAAGCGGCGGATAAAGCGCACGTCGGCATCGGTATCCACAAAAACCTTGACATCAAAGAGGTCGCGCAGGTCTGGCTCGGCCAGCACAAGAATGCCCTCGACGAGGATGATCGGCTGTGGCTCGACACGGCGCGTCTCATCGCGGCGCTCATGCCGTGTGAAGTCGTAAATTGGCACTTCAGTCGGCTGTCCCTGCTGTAGCTGCTTGATGTTCTCGACGAGAATGTGCGTGTCGAGCGCGTCCGGGTGGTCAAAATTACGCAGGTCGCGCTCATGAAGGGGGATGTGATTGATGTCTTTATAATAGGTATCGTGCGGGAGATAGGCGATGTTGTGTTCGCCCACCTGTTTGAGGATGGCATTGGAGACGGTCGTTTTGCCGGAGCCAGTGCCGCCCGCCACAGCAATTGTCACAGGTTTTTGCCTGCCTGTTTGGGTCATCCGTGAAGTTCCCCTTTAACATAAAAAACGCCCGCAACAAATAAATTGTTTACGGGCTGGAAGCAGAGCCACCCAAGGGACTTGAACCCTTAACCTCACGCTTACGAAGCGTATGCTCTGCCATTGAGCTAGGGTGGCAACGCTTTAATATTATAGCAAGCGGCGTGAGGTCTGGCAATAGTTAATGGCGGAAATGGCGCGTGCCTGTAAAGACCATAGCGATGCCCGCTTTGTTGGCCGCTTCGATCACCTGTGCGTCGCGGATAGAGCCGCCGGGCTGGATCACGGCTGTCACCCCGGCAGCGATAGCCGCCTCTATGCCATCGGCAAAGGGGAAGTAAGCGTCGGAGGCCATGACCGCGCCTACAGCCTGCTCACCCGCTTTGCTGACTGCCAGATTCACCGCGTCCACCCGGCTGGACAGCCCGCCGCCGATGCCGACTGTTCGCCCCGGCTGCGCCACGACAATCGCGTTGGACTTCACATGCTGGACGACTTTCCACGCGAATTGCAGCGCCGCCAGTTCCTCCGGGGTGGGCTTGCGGTCTGTCACTGTTTTGATGGCGGTGCCGTCAGGGTCGCCCATGTCTGCCCGCTGCACCAGCAGCCCCTTATACACAGACCGGACTTCCAGTTCCAGCCCGCTGTAAAAGTGTGGCACTTGCAGCAGGCGGCAGTTTTTACGCTTCTCCGTCAGCGTCGCCTGTGCTGTGGGGGAGAAATCTGGCGCGGCGATGGCTTCGATGAACAGGGTTCCGAGTGAGTCCACAAAAGCATCGTCTACAGTGCGATTGACCGCGATAACGCAGCCAAAAGCCGAAAGCGGGTCGGAGGCCAGCGCCTGTGTATAGGCTTCGGCCAGTGTGTCAGCACTGGCGATGCCAGTCGGGGTCAGGTGTTTGACAATGACGGTTGTAGGGTCGTCAAAGCTGCTGACCGCTCGCCAGGCGGCATCCAGATCAAGAATGTTGTTGTACGAAAGCTGCTTGCCGCTCAGTAATGCCCCGCCCAGCGGGCCGGTGCTGGCCTGACGGCTGTAAAAGGCGGCGGCCTGATGCGGATTTTCGCCATAGCGCAGGCCATCAACCCGGTGCATTCCCATCGAGAGATGCTCTGGCAGGGTGTCGTCTTCGAGGTTGTGTACCATGTCGCTGGAGAGGAAAGCATGGATGGCGGTGTCGTAATCGCGGGTATGGGCGAACGCCTTTACCGCCAGATTACGCCGCGTCGCCAGCTCGACCTCGCCGCTGGCTTTCAGTTCTGCCAGAATCTTGTTGTAGTCGTTGTGGTCACACACCGCCACGACCCGCAAGAAGTTCTTGGCGGCCGCGCGCAGCAGGGTTACGCCGCCAATATCAATCTGCTCGATGGCATCCTGAAGCGTAATTCCTTTCTGGGCGACGGTATCCTGAAATGGATAGAGGTTACAGATTACCATATTGATCGGCGCGTAACCGTGCTGCACCAGGCTTTCGTAGTCCTCCTCTCGGTCCCGCGCCAGAATGCCCGCGTGGATGGCTGGGTGAAGCGTCTTGACCCGCCCATCCAGCATTTCCGGCATCCCGGTCAGGCGGGAGAGGGAAATGACGGGCAGCCCGGCAGCGATCAGTTCCTTCTCTGTGCCGCCGCTGGCGACCACATCCCAGCCCATCTCCACCAGCGCCGAGGCAAATTTTACAAGGTCGGTCTTGTCGTACACACTCATTAATGCACGCGGCATTGTCAATCCTTTATCCTTTACTTCCTGAGATAAATCACAGGCGCATTATAACAAGTTAAGACTTTGCCGCGCGTACAATGGCCTTAAGTTCTGTGGTGAAGGTGGTCAGGCCGCGCAGATAAGCATTGAGGAAGTCCTGTGTCACCGCTTCGGCAAGGGCTGTGCGCCCCATGAGGGCTAAAGTCATGACGCTGGGGCGGAAATCGCGCAGGGTGACATGCAGGCTGCTGTCGTTATCGGTCATGATGCCCCAGACCAGTGTTTTTTTGTCGTTATCATCCTTCGCGCTGGAAAAACGCGCCAGCGAAGACCCGACGGCCACCTGCCCGACATTACTGAAAACTTCCTCGCCCTTCAGCGCCTCGTTCATAAAGGTGAAGTGGTCGGGCATTTCGTCGAACAGCTTCTGCATCGCACCCGGCAGGCCAGCGATGAGACGGATGGCTTTTGTACTCATGCTTTGCCCTTCGATAGCGATCTGGCGGTACTTATCCATGACCTCGGCAAATGCCCTGACAATCCCCAGATAATGCACACAAGCCTGCTGAAACTCGCGCTGCGCCTGCTGTCTGCCAAAGCGCTTACGGTTGGCGGTGGTGAGCAGGTCGAAGGTGTGGCGGTGGGTAGCATAAAGATCAGGAAAGGGGCTGCGAAGGATGCTGGGGAAGATGCGGTCTGCCGGGTTGAACTGTGACGCATCAATTGGGATGAACAGGGAGGGGTTGACCTCGCGCCGGGTGTGGTAGTCCTCCAGGATCGCCGCCGCCAACGGCCTGCCGTCGCTCTCGCGTCCCAGTTTTTCTAACGATGAACGCAGCGCATTGCTCATCTCGTAAATCTGGTTGAACATGGTGCGGTACATCACCAGCAGGTCGTTAACCGTAAGATGCAGGCGCGGCTTTGTAGCGCTGTAGAGCAGGGTGCGGAGTTCGTTCAGCGGCGCGAGCGGCGTGTGCGCCTCGGCGCTGATATAAGTGATGTGCCGGGTATATTTCCTGCCGGTGTTGCCCAACAGTGTTGAACGCTTGAGGTTGAGGGCGCGCGCGGGCGGCGCGTCGGGCAGGGTGCTGTGCATCTGTGGGCGCAGGCCGAGGCGGCGGATGGCCTCGCCTGTCATCATCTCGGCGACAGCCATCGCCCACGGGCCGTCGAAGAAAATATGCGAGAAATCAAAGACCATGCTGCTGTCTGTGCGGAACAAAGTCAGCGCGTGGTCGCCAACGCCGCGCTGCTGCTCACGGATGCGGGAGAGCGTTTGCTGGCGGCTGACCGCAGCGTCCCAGTTGATGATGATGGGCGCGGTACGCAGCATTTCCAGCGCTTCCCGCTGCCCTGGCTCCAGCGTGGCGCGGAGGTCGCCTTGTTCCGCGCGCGGCACGCTGACAAGCTGCAGGTCAAGCTCTGCCGGGTCGCCAGCGGCTTTTAGAACTGATCTGGCGTATTGGTAGGCCAGTGCCGGAGCAGTGGGCGATGCCGGGTCGAGCAGGCTCAGCAGGTAATAACGGCGCTGGTAGATCACCGCGATATGCAGGTCTTTTTTGCTGATGGGGACGCGCTTTTCGGCATATTCGGTCGGCTCAAGGTAGGTGTGGATCGAAAGCTGCTTCTGATAAGCCTCTCGGCGCTGGCGGCGCTGTTGTTCGTGTTCAGGCGCGTTCCAGTAACGCAGAAATGCCTCGCGCTCCGCCTGCCCAACATGACCAAGCTGAGTTTCGCAGAAGGCGTGAAAGCGCTGGCGGCGATAGGCGACGAGGCTGGAGTCATGCTGCCCGGCGGGCAGGCTGTACGGCGTGAGCGACTGCCATGTGCGGTGAAGGTTTTGCAGGCTGGTCTTTTCCTGCATCACGGTCAGGCGCGTTTTTTCCTCCCAGACAGCGGCCAGCAGATGCTCATAGTCGCGCAGCAGCCACATCGCTACCAGTATCCATGCTGTCAGGCATTCCGCCTCTGTCGCGCGGGGGGAGAGCCTGCTCAGCGCCTGATGAAAGCCTAATGTCTCGCTCTGGTGGCGGGCGGTATCCTCACGCAGGCCGAACTCTACATAAAACTGCCACACGCCCTCGCCCAGTTCGTTGACTCCCGCCAGCTTAAGCAGCATGTTATACCCGGCGAGGATCGAGGCTGGCCCAGCATAAACCATACCATAGAAGGTGTTCTTTTGGAGAATAGACAACCCTTTGAACAGCGAATTAAGATGTACGCGGCTTTCGGCGGGGGAAATCTCCCGGCCTCTGGCGCTGAGGATGCCGCCCATGACAAAGTTGACGACGTTGCCTGCTGGCAGCACCTGCGCGATCTGTTCGATCAGTTCTTCCCGTTCTGGCACGGAAATATGAGAGGCGCTGTCATTGGGCTTCACAGTCTGCGTCATCAGGCGGCGCAGATTGTTGGCCGTTAGCTCTGTAGCATGGATGATAGCTTGTTGATCGCGCGGGCTGGCTCTGTTCATAGTCGCTGTTATAGTTTTAGGGTAGATAATTATTCTATTGTCTACGCAGCAGGCCAAAAATGAAAGTCTGGTTGGCAAATGGCCGATCTGTGTGCAATTTTTCACAAAATCATGTTAAAATATACTAACACATAATATGACCTGATAAACAGTAAGGGAGCCAAGTCATGAATAACCGGCAACCGCGTGTCGTGATTATCGGGGTGGGCTTTGGCGGGTTGTACGCGGCCAAGGCGCTGGCAGGCAAGCCCGTGGATGTGCTGCTGATTGACCGCCAGAACTTCCACACCTTTACGCCGCTGCTGTATCAGGTTGCCACATGCGGGCTTGATCCCAGCGAAATCGCCTATCCGGTACGCAGCATCTTTTACGACAGCCCCAACATTGACTTCCTGATGGGGGAGGTGCTGGAGGTTGACTATGAGCGCCAGCAGGTGGTGGTCGTGACTGACGAGCAACGGCGCGAGGAAAGCTATGATTACCTGATCGTCGCTGCCGGGAGCGTGACCAACTACTTCGGAAACGAGTCGCTGGCGCAGCACGGCTTTAGCCTGAAAGACCTGAGCGACGCGGTGCTTTTGCGTAATCACATCCTCAGCCTGTTCGAGAAAGCCAGTTGGACAGATGACCCGGCTTATCGGGAGGCGCTGATGACGATTGTGGTGGTCGGCGGCGGGCCAACCGGGCTGGAGACAGCGGGCGCGCTGCATGAACTGTACAACCACGTGCTGCGTAAGGAGTACCGACAAAACCCGGAGACAGGCGCGAAAGTCTACCTGATCGAAGCGCTGGACAGGCTGCTGCTGCCATTCCCGCCAGACCTGCAGCAGTCGGCACAGAAGCAGCTTGAGTCACTAGGCGTGACGGTGGTATTGAACAGCCCGGTTTCTGAAGTGACAGAAAATCAGGTCATCCTGCGCGATGGCCGCGTGATTCCCACCTATACGCTGGTATGGGCGGCGGGGGTGAAGGGATCGCCGCTGGCGGAAATGCTGGACGTGGAACTGCAAAAGGGCGGGCGCGTCCCTGTAAAGCCGACGATGGAGGTCATTGGCCGCAACCGTGTGTATGTGGTGGGGGACATGGCGTATCTGGAAGATGCAAACGGCCAGCCTTACCCCATGCTTATCCCGGTTGCCAAGCAGCAGGGCAAGCTGGCGGCGGAGAATATTTTGCAGCGCGGTGTGGGCGGGAGGGAAGAGCATTTCGTCTATCATGATCGGGGCATTATGGCGACGATTGGCCGCAGCCGCGCGGTGGCGTGGATTTTCAACCGCATCCCGCTTACCGGATATATCGCGTGGCTGGCGTGGCTGGTGCTGCATCTGCTGTGGCTGCTGGGCTTTAGAAACCGCCTGAACGTGCTGGTGAACTGGACGTGGAATTATCTGACGTATGACCGGTCTGTGCGGATTATCCTCCAACCGCACTCAGTGCGACAGGGCAGGGCGACCACAACCAAGGAAGGGGAGCGTTGACGCTGCGTTATAATGCCGCCGGGACATGGCACATCCTCCGCCTGTCGGCGTTTGAGGACGTGCTGCGGGTGGCGGTAGATGGGGTGGCGGTTATGGCTGATGGATCACCGTCTTCTGGTGAAGGTGACATCGATGTCATCATCACCGCTTCGCTGCTTGAGAATAATCGTGCGAATGCGAGCGCAGGGTGGGGCGATTTACGTAGGGCATGATCTGGATTATAGCGAGATTACAGGCAATTGTATTCGCAACAATATGGGTGCATTTGGGAGTGCGGTTCGTAGAAATCCAAATTATCCACCTTTTAAACGTCCCTAGCAATTGGTGGGGCAGCGCGAGTGTCCCGACAGCGGGGATGCTCGACAATGCGGCTGATCCTTCGTACTTGACCGAGGAGCCGAACGCTTGTAATGCACCGATCACCACTTGGGGCGATGATGGAATCGTGCAAATTGAGTTCAATAACCCTATCCCAGTTTTTGAAAGACCATACGGAGATTGTACAAGAAGTGGTGACGAAAGTACGCGGGAGAATTGTGCGATTTTAGCGTTTAATCAGTATAAAGATCAACTGGGTGGAAGCATAACATGGGGACAGTTTGCCTCATTAGTAATGTACTCGGAAGGTCATCCTATTTTATTAGGTAACACATCCAGTGGCAATCTAGTGTTACAAAATCCCCAAGTTTCGGGTTTAGGTATATGTTGGCGATTGACTGGTACTGATACCTGGAATCAGGGACAAGATCAATGTAACGTAATGAGTATAACAGCACCAGGTGTTCAGAGCGATTTTGTGTATGCAGTATGGGAATGGATTTTTAATGAGTGTGCAAAGGGAGCAGGTTTTGTTGATTACATAAAAGACGGCACACAGTACAACAAAGAATGCAACGAAAGAGGACTGGTAACTTTTCTAGCACAGGTACAGTCGCTCTATCAGGATACAGCGTTTAATAAAAATCCTAACCTGTACCTTACTCTAGCTGAGCAAGAGTTCGCGCAGTGGGGATGGCATCCTGAAACAGGCAGATACCATTTTGGTGTGTGTCCTTGTACTTGGGGCAACGTGGCATATCAATTGCCAGACGATGCAAGCGCCAATAACGCAAATCCAGAGCGTTCCGCAAGGCGTAACGATGGGAAGCCAAGTATAAACAACGGTTGGTCTTTTTCTTATTTCGCGTGGAACATTGGAAAAGCTCCAAATCCTTCATTACGCTTTTTCAAAGTTTACTAAGATGATGAGGAAACACAGTATGAATCGCAAAGCCGCTGCGTTGACTTTTCTGGGTCTAGCCTTCATAGTCCTTTCCAACTTAAATGTATTAGCCGATGTAGGGCTTAATACGACTACCGCACAGATTGTTTTTACGTCAAACCGAGAGAGTGATAGTCATGATCTGTACAAAATCAACTTTGACGGAACGAGTTTTCAAGGCTTAACAAGTGTTATGGGTAGCCTTCAAGCTCGCAATGTGAGTGGGGCAGATTGTTCGCCCGATGGCACTTATATCATCTTTGCTGCAAGTGGTTTACACACAATAGACAATGACGGCGGAAATCTAGTTACCCTGCTAGGCACAAATTTAGGTTTATTTGATGACCCTGCTTACTCGCCAGATGGAAGCAAGTTCGCATTCAATGGTATATCGGAAATTTTTGGAGCGAATAACAGGGAAATTCTTACTGCTAACGCGGATGGTACAAATGTCGTTAAGTTGACCCAGAATAATTCATCGGACACATATCCTACTTGGTCGCCAGACGGGCAAAGAATTGCCTTCTCCTATTCAGAAAATGGCACTACAGGTTTGGGGATGGTAAACCTGAGTCAGGGAAGCCAAATGATACTCACACAATCCACGTCTTATGACAGAGACCCCACTTGGTCACCAAACAGTGAAACGATTGCCTTTGTTTCAGATCGAGATGGTGTATCAAATATCTATACTGTTCAATCGGATGGGACTAATCTAGTTCAACTTACCTCAGGCGTGGGGAATAATGTATATCCAAAGTGGTCGCCGGATGGCAGCATGATTAGCTTCAGTTCAGACCGCGAGGGATTAGGTTTTCAAGTGTATGTGATGAATGCCAATGGAACGAATCCTAGTAGAGTAACAGGAGGTATTTTTGATAACTCTGACAATTTCAATAAGTGCTGGCTTGTAAATCAAAGTATCCCCCCATCGCCAACGCCGGGGCAGATCGCAGCCTGACGGCGGCGGATGGGATCAGCCGCAATGTGACTCTTAATGGCGCGGCCAGCAGCGACCCAGACGGCACGATTGTCAGCTATGTCTGGACGGAGAATGACGTAGAGATCGCTACCGGGGTGAACCC
>CAZJSU010000001.1:94057-163446 GCA_964548765.1 uncultured Anaerolineaceae bacterium | reverse complement strand
GCTTACGCGCGGTTGAGCGTTATGCACCGGATATTCCCACGGGGTTAATTACGATGATTCGCCCGCTGCCAGAGGCGGGCTGGCAGATGATCGGCCCGTATTGGCCGGCCATGTTCATGAACCCGCTGTACGTCTGGATGGGACACAGGCGTGGGCAGTTGGTGTGTCCGCTTGATCCCACGCCTGAACCACGTCTGTGGTATTATCGCCTGCTGGGTTGTGATGCTGTGCTAACCAACAACCCGGCAAAGACACGGCGCGCGCTGGGACGTTAGCTGAGCAGGGATTGCAGCTTGAGCGCCAGCGACATATCGCCCTGAACCTTGAGTTTACCGCTCATAAAGGCCTGCATCGGATTCAGTTCGCCTTTGGTCACGGCGACCCAGTCCTCGGCAGTGGCCTTTAACGTCATGTTTGGGTTTTCGGCCTGTCCCTGGCCTGCCTCGGCGTTGCCGTCGGCGATTTTCAGCCAGTACAGGCCGCCGTTTTCGCCGCTGAGATCGAACTGGATCGTGGCGTTGACCCCTTCGGCCTTGCTTGGGTCGAAGTTCTCCGCCATCGAGGTAAACATCTGGTTAATTTCCTGGCTGGTTGCCATGTAAGATTCTCCTGCAACATACGGTACTGGCGATGTTGAACACAACAGATTGTTGTATCATCAGTCGCGCGGATATTATACAATCATTCGCACATATACCCAATAAGCGTTTGGGAGTGCATTTCATGAAACAAAAAATTCATTTTTTAATACTGGTTGTATTGCTTTTCCTTATCCCCGCAGACACAGATGCACAGAACGAGGACAACCTTTCCCAACTGCCGGGGCGTATCGCTTATGTGGGCAGCGACTTTAACGTCTACACCCTGACACCGGGCTTGCAGGGACAGCAGGCGATTACCCAAGACGCGGGCGAAACACGCCAGTATCAATGGCCGACGTGGGCCAGGGATGGGCGGTTAGCTTACTTCAGCACGTATCTCGATGAGGGGGAGATTTACATCGGCGTGCATATTTCACAGGATGGCAGCGCCTCCGGCGAAACTGTCTACAACGGTGAAAACGAGGTTTTTCAGTACGCTTACTGGTCGCCGCAAGGCTGTACAGATGGGACGGGGGATGACTGTCGTGATCTGGCCGTCCTCATCAGCAGCGCCAGTCGCGGCCTGCTTGTGGAGATGATCCGCAGCAGCGAGGGCGAGTTCTCTAATTTTACGGTGGGTACAGGCGCGCCATTTTACTATAGCTGGAGTCCTGATGGACAGCGTATGTTGTGGCAGCGTAACCAACGGACGTTCGAAATCTACGACACGGCCTCGAACGAGGTGATTGAGACGCTAACACGGGTGCCGGGTCTGGTTCAGGCACCGGCGTGGTCGCCCGTAGATGATCGTTTGCTGCTGGGGGCGCTTGATGCGAACGGCACTGCTACTGATCTTATCATCGCCGGAAGTGGCGACCCTGTGACACTGGCCGCTGGATTGCAAGGGTTGGTGGCTTATAGTTGGTCGCCAGATGGTAATTATGTGGCGTATCGTGTTTTAGGACAGGACGATGCTTTTGGCGCGCTGCTGGTTGTGGACGCGGTAAGCGGGGAGGTGGTCGCGCGCAGCCCGGTTACGGGGGTGATCTCGTTCTTCTGGTCGCCAGACAGCCGCAAACTCGCTTATATCACGTTCGCCGCGCCGCCCGGCTCATTTAATGCAGGCGCGGGTAGCGAGGGCAAAGTCGCGCTGCTGGCACAACGGCCTACCGGACTAACGTGGTCGGTGTTAAACGTAGCCGACAGCGCCGTGCAGCGTTACGGGTCTTTCCTGCCAACACAGCCCATGCTTTACCTGCTGCAATTTTTTGACCAGTTCAGCCAGAGCCACCGGATATGGTCGCCGGATAGTCAATATCTGCTTTACAGTGAGCAGACCGCCAGCGGGCCAGTGATGAATGTGCTGGACACGACGCGCACAGACAGTGTTCCATTTTCCATCGCAGACGGTATCATAGGGGTGTGGAGTTTCTGATAGTAGGGGATAAAGCGACTATAACAATGCGTCGCCCATTCATCGCATTCACGCTGCTGCTGTTGAGCGCGCTGGCCTGTGTGCGCAGCCAGCCGGAAGTTGTCGTGATTACGGCAACGGCTGTTCCATCGGTCGCTACGCCCGCACCTGACCAATCGCCAACCCTGCCACCGACAGTAAACATGCTGGCAGAAAGCCCCACGCCAGACCCGACACGCCCGGCGCAGGCCATGGCTGCGCGGCGGGAATACGTCGTCCAGCCCGGTGATACGCTCTCGGCGATTGCTGCTGCACAGGGCATTACGCTGGAGACACTGCTGGAAGTCAACGCAGGGATTGACGCCAACCTGCTGGCGGTGGGGCAGGTGATTCAACTGCCAGAACCGCCGGACGCGGAAACCAGCGCGTTTAAGATTATCCCCGACAGCCGCTTGGTGCGCGGGCCGGGCAGCGGCGCGTTTGACGTGGCGGCCTTCATCGCCCAGCAGCCGGGTTACATCCGGGCGGCGACGGATGAAGTGAACGACGAGATACTCACCGCCGCGCGCATTGTCGAACGGGTGTCGCTGGAATACAGCGTGGATGCCCGTCTGCTGTTGGCGCTGCTGGAGTACAAGGGGCGCTGGCTGAGTACGTTTGATCTGCCGGAAGCGGCGCAGACTTACCCGCTGGGCGCGCAGGCCTCGCCGCTGGGGTTTGATCGTGACGGCCTGTACCGCCAACTGACGTGGGGCGCAGACCAGCTCAACCGAGGTTATTACGGCTGGAAATATGGCCGGATGACGACGGTAGAATTTGAGAATGGTGAGCGCTTAAGTTTTGCGCCCGGCCTCAACCCCGGCACGGTCGGCGTGCAGCATATGCTGAGCCAGTTCAACACTTACGAAAACTGGCAGCAGCAGGTTGAGCCATCCGGCTTTTACCAGACTTACGTAACCTATTTTGGCGATCCGTTTATCGGCGCGGTGGACCCGCTTGTCCCGGTGAATATCCAGCAGCCGGAGCTAACGCTGCCCTTCCCCGCCGGGGAAGTCTGGTTCTTTACGGGCGGCCCGCACGGCGGATGGGGGTCTGGCAGCGCTTGGGCGGCGATTGACTTCGCGCCGCCGGATGATCTGACGACGGTTAGCTCAGCCTGTTATCTCTCCGCATATTGGGCGACAGCCACCGCGCCCGGCATCATCGCGCGGACAGATGAGGGAACGGTAGTGCTGGATTTGGACGGCGACGGTGACGAGGCGACTGGCTGGTCTGTGCTGTACCTGCACATCGCCGCGCAGGATCGCATCAGCACCGGGACACAGGTGGCCGTTGGTGATCGCATCGGTCGCCCGTCGTGCGAAGGCGGGTTTTCCAACGGCACGCATATCCACATTGCACGGCGTTATAACGGTGAGTGGATTCCGGCTGATTGCAGCGCTTGCCCGACCGACCAGACAAGGGCTGCGATGACGTTGAGCGGCTGGCGTGTGGCCGGGTTGGAAGGGCAGGAATATCAGGGGTATCTGGTGAACGGAAATGAGCGCCGGATCGCCGAGCAGGGACGTTTAACAATCGAGAATCTGATTTCATGGTGAGAAGTTTTATCGTTTGTGGGTGGAATACTGTGCTGAAGCAGAAACTATGGCTGGTGGGTCTGGTCGCGCTCCTGCTTATGATGGGGGCCACTACTGCGGTTGCTCAGGAAGTGATTACCGCGACCCCGGCGCGTGTGGTCATCCCAACACAGGGCGCTGAAGTGCAGCAGGGGCAGCCGGGGGTCACGGCGACATGGACGCGCACACCCACCGTCCCCGGCCCCGCGCTGCTGGAAGTACGCGAGGATGCGGGCGAGGTGAATGTCCGTGCCGAGCCGGATATTAACTCCGAGCGCATCGGTTCGATTCGCGCGGGCGATACTTACGTGGTTCTGGGGCGGCGTTTCCGCTGGTATCAGTTCCAGTTTGATACCTCGCCAAACGGCAGAGGGTGGGTGTTTGACGAACTGGTGGAAATTATCGGCGATGAAAGCACGATTGTAGAGCTTGACCCCGCCGCACAGGCCACCGTTGACCCGATCATCGAAGCGGAAACTCAAACTCAGATCGCTATTACGACAACGCCGGGCGGGTTGCTCACGGCGACAGCACAGGCGCGCATCCTGCCTGCGCCGGGGACAGTCGGCGCGGCTGATGCCAGTTTGTTAGCGGGTGAGGGGGAAGATATGCCGGTTGTGCTGCCGACCTTCACCTACCCGGCAGAGGTGATCGCCTTCGCGCCGACCGAGCCAGCGGCGGAAGACGCGCCCACAGCAACCACCAGCCCCAGCGTGCTGCCCATCCCCTTGCCAGAGGATGTCCCCCCCATCGCGCCGGTATTAATACTCGGCGGTCTGGGGCTGCTGGGGCTAGTGCTTAGTTCGTTACGCAGGTAGGCGATTGCTTTAGTGGCTGCAACTGTTGCAGCCGCCAGCCGCCGCTTCTTCGCCGCTGCTGGACTTAAAGGAATGCCCACAGCCACAGGACGATACCGCATTCGGGTTCTCAATGCGGAAGCCGCCGCCCATCAGGCTGTCAATAAAGTCAATGGTTGCACCGCGCAGGTACATCATGCTGGTGGGGTCAACAATCAGGCGAACGCCGTCCACTGTGACCACTTCGTCAAAGTCCTGCGGCTTTTCTTCAAAGGCCATCCCGTACTGCATTCCAGAACAGCCGCCGCCGGACACGAAAACACGCAGGGCGTGATTGGGAATCTGACGCTGCTCAAGCAGGTCACGGATGACATTGACTGCCGCCGGGGTGACAGTCATCACAGGGGCATCCACCTGAACATTGGCGAACTCGTTAACAGCCATAAATTGCTCTCCTATGAGAATACTTTCGCTTAATTTTAACATGCAGGTGTGAAAGCGTCAATTAAACAGACAGAAATCTGTTTAATTGGACTTATGTTTTTGGGGGATCATGTAGGCGCAGGAGTTGTCCCCGGTGATGGCATGGCTGAGGCGGCGCGGCACCACCCCTAACATGGTGGCGATCAGCCGCATATCCATGTCGCACAGGGTATGTTCCCGCTCTGCGATGTGGTGATAGGGGCAGTTGCTGGTGTGCAGCACAAAGCCCTCGTCGGTTGTTTCCCAATGCGCGCTGTATCCCTGCTGATTGAGGTAGTTGACCACCATTTCCAGCCGGGTTTCCAGAGGCACGTCGGGGATGTCTGCGTCGCTTGCCATACGGTCTGCGACATCTTCCAGAATGACGTTGACTTCCTTTGAAGAAAGGTGCTGACGCAGCGATTGCAGCAGGTTATCTGCCAAATAACGGTAGTTTGTGGGGTATTGCCCCAGCGCTTTTTCCGTCAGGGTGTAGAGGTGCTGTGGCCGACCGGGGGTGCTGCGGTGGCGCATCTGTGGCGAAGTAATGAGGTTTTCATTCTGCAACCGGGTAAGATGATGGCGCACCGTCACGGCAGTGATGTCCTTGCCCCTGCGTTTATGAAGTTCGGCCACGATGTCATCTACCGTAGCCTGGCCGTATTCTTTTAGAATATCCAGAATGTGTCGCCGGGTTTCCTGCATAGCATAGGTCGCCTCTCACTCGCAAGAATAATGCTTGTGATTATCTTTAAAAAGTTTATCATCTGCGGTAAGGGCTTGTCAAACGAGTTGACGATCTCGCCTTATCCGTGCTACGATTTGCCCCTGCATTTAACGTTTTAAAAAGGCGTGGGAAGGCTTCCGCGTTTTTATTTTTGGCTTTTACCTTCAGAAGGGACGGCGTATTTTGCCCGGTATTGTGGTGGCGTTCCAGGGTGTCCTCGGCGCAAACTCTGAGCAGGCGATTCGGCAGCATTTTGGAAAAGACGTAGAAGTTTACCCATGTCGCACCCTCGCCGACCTCTTTAACGCGATTTACGAGGGTCGGGTGACGTATGGGCTGCTCCCGGTGGAAAACGCGCTGGCGGGCGCGGTGAGCAAAGCCTACGAGCTGCTGATGGACTCTGACCTGCGTATTCAGGCGGATGTTATTCTGCATGTGCATCACGCGCTGATGGTGCCGCCGGGGGTAGGTCTGAAGGATTTGAAGTACGTGCGGTCACATCCGCAGGCGTTAGCCCAGTGTGAGCAGTACCTCAAACGTAACAACCTGGAAAGCATTCCCTGGTACGATACCGCAGGCGCGGCGCATGATCTGGCAGCGGAGCCTGTCCCGCATACAGGGGCGATTGCCAGCGAACTGGCGGGGAAGCTGTACGAACTGGAAATTCTCGATACGAAGATCGAAGACGTTCCGTATAACTTTACGCGCTTCTTTGTGTTGGGCAACGAAGACCCGCCAAAAGGTGAATATAATAAGACTTCTATTGTCTTTGCGACGCGCAACCAGCCGGCAGCCCTGTATGATTGTCTGGGAGAGTTTGCGACACGTGAACTGAACCTGACCAAGATTGAGTCGCGCCCGCGCCGTAACCGCCCGTGGGAGCCGGTTTTTTACATGGACTTTGAAGGACACTGGCAGGACCCGGTTTGCCAGGAGGCGCTGGCGCGGTTATTACAACGCGCTTCGTTTGTCAAAATGCTTGGTTCTTATCCAGCGGTCAAGACCGGGCGCGACTCTGTGGTGATTTGAGGAGGGAAGAGGATGCAGAAACTTGATGTAGCGATTCTGGGCGCGACGGGAGCGGTGGGGCAGCGCTTTATTCAACTGCTGGAGGGGCATCCATGGTTCCGGGTGCGCGAGGTGATTGGCTCTGGCCGCAGCGCCGGGCGCACTTATGGTGAAGCGGCCAACTGGATACTGGACGGCGGCCCGCCTGCCAGCATCGCTGAACTGACGGTGAAATCACTGGATGAACCGCTGGAGTCGCTGGTGGTATTCTCTGCGCTGCCGAAAGAAGCGGCGGAGATTGAAATGCAGCTAGCCGCCGCCGGGCATGTGGTCTGTACCAACGCCTCGCTAAACCGCATGGTCGAGGATGTGCCGCTGCTGCTGCCGGAGGTGAACGCCAGCCACGTGCAGTTAATTGATGTGCAGCGGCGCAAACGCAGCTGGACGACGGGCGCGCTGGTGGCGAATGCCAACTGCACGGTGATGCCTGTGGTGATGGCGCTGGCACCACTGCGCCAGTACGGCATCCGCAAGATTCATACAGTAAGTATGCAGGCGATCAGCGGGGCGGGGTATCCCGGTGTGGCTTCGCTGGATATTCTGGGGAACGTGATCCCGTATGTCAGCGGCGACGAACAGAAGATGGAAACCGAGGCGCTCAGGATGCTGGGGGCGTTTAACGGTGAGGGCATAGACTGGCTGGACGCGATGGCCGGGGCTACCTGTACGCGCGTGCCGGTTGTGGACGGGCATCTGGTCAATATCTCGATAGAACTGCGCGATAAGCCTTCGATTGATGAGATTATCACCGCCTGGCAGAACTTCCGCGCCGAAGCGCCTGTCCCACAACTGCCCAGCGCACCCGAACAGCCTGTTCAGTACCTGTCACAGATTGATCGCCCGCAGATTCGGCGGGATCGCAACGCGGGGGGCGGGATGGCGACCTCTGTTGGCCGTTTGCGGGAATGCCCGATTCTGGATTACAAGTTTGCAGCGCTGGCGCATAATACCATTCGCGGCGCGGCAGGATGCAGCATCCTGAACGCGGAACTGCTGGCGGTGCAGGGGTATCTGGCCGGGTTCCAGCCTGATGCCGCCCCTGTGAGCACGCAGATGGCTTAAGGTTCGTCCCGGCACCAATGGGTGAGGTCGCGCCCTAATAACGCGCTAAGCTGTTCAACTTCTGGCAAAAACGTCTGCTGTAACTGGTGGCGCAGTTCTGCATCCATCGGCGGCGGGCGTTTTTCGATGGTGTAGGCCGCACGCAGCGCTTTGAGCGCTCGCTCACGCAGCGGCGCGGGGATGATCGCCGCTGCCCTGCCAAGCCGCGAGTATTTGACCTGCATCGGGGTCAGGCCGAGGGCAACCAGCACTCGCTGGAGGGCGGGGCTGCGTACCTGTTTGGCGGCGTTTACAACGTTGAATTCTGGCTGAAAGCCGGGGTCTACTTCTAAAAACTCCAGGGTCTTTCGGTAAACTTCCGGGGTGTTTTCCTTCAGGTCATCGAAGATAATCACGTGGACATTCTCGCGCCCGAAAGTGTCGAAATAACGCTGAAGCGGTTCAACAAAGCGGGCATAGCTCAGATAATTGGGGCGGGGAGTTTTTCCATCGCGCAGGGTCTCGGCGCTGCCAGACCGGGCGAGGGCTTCTTCCAGCGTTTCCTGTTCCTCCGTGCCGCTGGCCTTGCTTTGGAAAAATGCGGAGTATATCAGGTCAACCGGGGAACGCAGCATCACGATAATTTGGGCATCGGGGCAAAACGCTTGAATTTCGGCGGCGGCACGCGGCGCGCGGAGATAACTTGGGGATGCCTCGCCGATGCGTTTTTCCTGTCGCACACCCTTAAACAACTGAAGGTAATCCTGTTCGGTTTTAAACCGTCGTGCTTCTGGCCGCGCCCCGAAGAAGCGCGGCTCTTTCACTTCCGGCATGAAAATGTCCGGGTGCTGTTTCAGGTACTCGTACATGGCTGTCGTGCCGCACTTGGGTGCGCCGACGATGAAAAAGTTTGGTTTGGGGTGGCGTGTTGACTGGCTCATAAACTCTGATAAATCGCTTCTAGCTGGCTGGCGACGGCTTCTTCGCTGAAACGGGCGATACAATCGGCTCTGATCCTGTCAGCATCGAAATTCGTGTAGGTGTGGTGTAATTCTACCAGCGCGGCGGCCAGCTTCTCAGGGTTATCTGGCGGCACCAGCAGGCCGCTGCTGTCGTTGATGATGTCCTCCGGGCCGCCGGAGATCGTCGCCACTACGGGCTTGCCACAGGCCAGCGCTTCAATGATGGTTACGCCGAATGTTTCAACCCTGCTGGCCGATACGATGCAGTGACTGGCCTGAATCAGGTCGCGCACCTGTTCTCTGGACAGGCGGCCTAAGAAATGCACCCGGTTTTGCAGGCCAAGCTGCTGCACCTGCTGCTGCAATTCGGCGCGGGTTTGTCCGTCTCCGGCGATATTCAGGATGACATCTTCATCACCAGCAAAAGCGTCAGCAAAAGCCTCAAGCAGCGTTTTATGCCCCTTACGCCTTATCAGACTCCCGATAATACTAAACGTAAATGGTGGCTGGCTCAATGGCTGTGCGCCGGGTCTGAAGAAGTCGGTATCAATGGTGTTGGCGGTGATGTCAACCTGCTGCTCTGGCGCATAGGCTTGCAGCGCGCGTGCCAGTGCAGCGCCAACCGCCAGATTTTTATGGGTGTTACGCAGGGTATAGCGGACAAAGTGATCCTGTGGAGGCAAAATGTAGCCATTGATGAAGTTGGTGGAATGCTCTGTGAGGACAGCGGGTATCCCGCGTTTTTTGCCTATATAGGCGGCCAGATAGCCGCCGTACAGGATGCTGTGACCATGCAGCACATCCGGCGTACCCTCGCGCGAACAATATTCGTCGAAAGCCTCTAACCCCAGCCTGCCGCGCTGCCAGGGCAGTATTGAAGCCTGCCACCCCCACCAGGGCAGGCGGTAAACAGGGGTTTCGTGGTGCTGCTCGAGGCTGATCTGCATGGATGACTGTCGCCAGTGAGCGCGCGTCTGTGCCAGCCCGTGCCAACTGCGTAGTTTCGTAGGCGGCACAAGCATACCGACCTGATGGCCGATCTTACGCAGCGCCCGCGCCTGATCGTTGAAAAAGCTGCCGCGAACAGGGTTCGTCGGTGTGGAGTACCATGAGGGAATCAGGAGAATGTGCATTGTGTTTCACTAACTGTGGCACCAGTGGGTCAGGTCGCGGCCAAGAAGCTGGCTGAGCTGTGCGACCTCTGGCAGGAACTCGCGCTGAAGCTGAAGGCGCAGCGCCGGGTCCAGCGGGGGGCGTGATTCATGGTGTGAATTTATGCCGCGCAGCTTCCAGTAAAGCGGGCGGGCGACAGGCAGAACGGTTTTTCCGACGGACATCACCCACGCAGGTGGGCGCATCAGAAAACGCTGTACTGCTGCATTACGCGGGTATCTGCTGGCATTGACCGCGCTGAAATCGGGTTCAAAGCGCCGGTCTATATTCAGAAACGCCAGCGTTTGCTGGTAAACGGCGCGTGTTTCCGCTTTCAGATCGTCATAGATGATAATATGCACTTGATCCCGCCCGAAAACCTCTAAATACCTGCTGACCTGCTCGGTGAACCTTGCCGTTTCCCGGTAGAAGAGCGCCTCTGGCATGATCTGTAGAGCTGGTGGCAAGTCCATGCCTTGTTTGCGTCTTTCCTCGGCGGCCAGCGCTTCCTCAAAGCTGGGCAGGTTTTCGTCCAGCGTGTAACGAAACTGCTGATACAGCGCGTACAGCATGTCTACCGGGGAGCGCAGCATCATAATAATGCGTGAGGCTGGGTTAAATTCGTGAATTTTGCGGGCAGCGCAGCGCGAATAAAGATACCATGTCGAGGCTTCACCCACGCGCTTTGCATCTCCGGCATCGGCAAACAGCTTCAGGTAATCCTCCCGCTGGCGAAAGCGCTCAATCCACGCGCCGTGGAAGTCCTCCGCAAAGTAATGCGGCTCTTTGTAGGCAGGCATAAAGACTTGCGGGTGCGCTTTCAGGTATTGATACATGGCTGTCGTGCCGCATTTGGGCGCGCCCACGATGAAAAAGTCAGGCTTAATCACGGTTTTCAATGCTCCAGACAGGCTTCTGGCGCAAGCGTTTTGCCGCTTCGCCCGGTAATTGCGTCACGAATACCCCATAAGGTGTGCCGGGCGTGATCGAAAGCGGCACGCTGGCCGCTGAGCCAGATGAGCGACCAGTAGACCACGTAAGTAATCTGCCGCAGCATTATCCCCATATAACCAGAGAAGCCGAAATACTGGCGATAGAAAAAAAGACGGTTGCGCGTCTGGTAGTATAACACCATGGATTTCAGCGCGGGGTTTTCCTGGCGAGAGCCGCCGCGCGCGTGGAAGATGACGGCTTTGGGAACGATATAACTCTGAATCCCTGCCTGCCTGAGCCGGAAGCAGTAATCCGTATCCTCCCAGTACATAAAAAAGTCTGTGCGGATGTATCCGTGCTGGCGGATGAGGGGCAGCGGGATGCAGAGACAACTGCCGCTGAGGCTGCCTGCTGGCTGGGCTTCCTGAGATTTGAAATACTCGTGGAAGGGAACGCCATTGAGCCTGTTCAGGCGATAGCCGCCGTCGCGCGCTTCCCAGAGCGCCACCTGAATGCGCCAATCGTCCGTCTCCTGTGAATTCATCGAAAGCGGCACCCCGCCATAAAGCGCCTGCCCGTGCAGCGTGTAAGCCTCTACCAGTGCGCTCAGGGTGTCGTGCCGAACAAGCGCATCATTGTTCAGAATCCAGAACAGTTCCGCGTCGGGGTCGGTCAGCGCCTGCTGAAGCGCCAGTTCGTTACCCCCGGCATAACCAAGATTGGCCTCTGCACAGATAAGCGGGATGTCAGGGTAGGCCTGGCGTATTTGCGCTACAGAGCGATCTGTAGAAGCGTTGTCCACCACCACCACGTGATAGTTGGGGTAATCAAGCTGCTCCAATGACTGGAGACACCGGATCGTCTTTTCAGCCCCGTTCCAGTTCAGCACGGAAATATACACTTTGGGCGTTATCGGCATACAGGCAAACTTGTCAGCATCGGCGTGATTGAGAAATATCATAGCATATGCTCAGGCGGCTAAGCGATAGCCAGTCTGCCGGGGCGCAGGAGCGCACACTTTTCATCCCTGTGCGGTCATGTTATACTGCACAGACTTTGATAGACTTGAGGAGTTGGCGGCATGGAAGTTGCCCTGCAAATTGCTTCAATTGTTGTTTCTGTTCTCATCACGATTCTGATCCTGCTTCAGGTTAAAGGCGGCGGGTTGGGGAACTTGCTCGGTGGTGACGCGGGCGGCGGCATTACCCGTACACGGCGCGGGCTGGAAAAAACCCTGTTCCAGATTACGGTGATTATGGCCGTGCTTTTTCTGGGCATTTCCATTCTTTCAGTGATCGCCTTTAGCTAACCGGGCTAACGTTGTTCCGCTGTAAAGTAGTTATCTATCCACTAGAGGTGTGTGAATGCTGCGCGGTTTTCGCTGGCAGTTAGTCGCGCTGGTGATGGCGTTTGCGCTGCTTCTGGTCAGTCTGGCGACACGAACAACCCCGGAAACGATTTCTCCCCAGCCTACAGAAACCGCGCTTCCGGCGACTGCTGAGGCTACCCCTGAAACGCTGCCAACGGGCGTTCCCGCTGCGGATGTTGACAATGCGATCGCCACGCCTGCCCAGAACACAGGGCAGGGCGTTGTCACCTTTCGTGAAGGGCTTGTCGGCACAGTTCAACGGTTAAACCCCCTGCTGGCGGAACTCAACCCTGTTGATGAGGGTATTACCTCGCTCATCTTTGAAGGGCTTATCCGTACCAATGTGTACGGTGAGCCAGAGGCAAACCTGGCGCGGAGTTGGGTTATTTCGTCCGATGGCCTCGAATACGTGATGCAACTGCGCGAGGATGTGTTGTGGCAGGATGGCGTTCCGTTTACAGCGGAGGACGTGGCTTACACCATGTCGCTGCTGCGCTCTCCCGATTTTCCAGGGGCGGAGGCGCTGGGGCGGTTCTGGCGCACTGTAGAGACCGAGCAGTTAGACACCTATCTTGTGCGCTTTCGCCTGACACAACCTCTGGGGAGTTTCCTCGATAAACTTCAGGTAGGCATTCTGCCGTATCACGCGCTTCAGGGGACGAATGCCGCGCAACTTGCCGATCATCCCTTTAATCTAAGCCCCATTGGCACCGGCCCTTACCAACTGGAAGCGCTGCGCTCGCCGGATGGCAGCCGGGTGCAGACGGTGGATTTACGTGCCGCACCTGTGTATCGCCAGCGCCCGGAAGGGCAGAGCGGCTTTGCTGTTGACCGGGTGCGCTTTCACCTGTTTGATACGTTTGACGCAGCGGTGCAGGCGCTCAGCGCGGGGGAGATTGACGGGCTGGCGGCACGCGACCGCACGGAGCGCATCCCGCTTCTGAACGCTGCCCCGGCGGAGCAGGTGAACATCTATACCGCTGTCGAACCCACTGTCGCGGTGCTTATCTTTAACTGGCAAAACGAGGACATGCCGTTCTTCCGCGAGCAGCGCGTACGCCTGAGCCTGGAAGTGGGCATGGATCGCACGTCGGTGATTGAACGCTGGATGCGCAACACGGCTGTGAAAGCTGACAGCCCGCTGGTGCCTGGGTCGTGGGCGTTTGAGGGCGGGCTGGAATGGCCGCCGCATGATCTGGCGGCGGCGCGGGCGCTGCTGGAAACAGCGAACCTGCGCAGGCCAGATGCCGAAGCGACGGAAGAAGCCCAAAGCACCGATGAAACGCAGGGAGAGGACGGGCAGCGCCTGAGCTTCGCTATCCTTGTGCCAGATGACTCGGTAAGCGTGAGCATGGTGGACGAAATCGCCAAACAATGGTCACAGCTTAATCTGGATGTCAGCGTTGAGCCTGCCAGCCCGCAGGATTATCAGGCGCGGCTGGATAGCGGCGATTTTGACATGGCGCTGGTGGAGTTATCCCTCGGAAACAGCGCCGACCCGGATGTGTACAGCTTCTGGCATCAAGGTCAGTACCCGGACGGCGCGAACTATGGCGGGCTGGATGACCATCGCATCAGTGAAACACTGGAATACGCCCGGCGTGAGGCCAGCGGCATCAACCGCGCCATTTACTACGACATCTTCCAGCGCGATTTTATCGAGCGCGCAATCGCTATCCCTATGTATTATCCCCTCTACACCTACGCGGTATCCGCAGCGTTTGAGGGCGTTCAACTGGGCTTCATCGGCAGGCCGGGGGATCGCTTCAAAACGATTGGCAACTGGTATCAAAAAGCGGGTTAATCGTCAGTTAAAGCGCATTCTCGCGGCTGAGGATTTCGCGCAGCAGTTCTTTCCGCGCGCTGCCACCTAAAAGCTCCAGTTTTCTTACGCCTAATGGGTCAATCACCTCGCGCAGGAGGCGTATCTCCTCGGCGGTGGGGGGCGGTGTCTCGTGGACATCGGGGGCGATATCCAGCGCGAACCCTGTCTTTTGCTGGATGCGCTCTACCGTAACACCGGGATGATAAGTCTGCAGGCGCATCCGCCCGTTTGCCCAGTCGAACTGCCCAAAATCGCTGACAAGATAGTGAACGCCGTGACCGCGCTGGCGCTGTGGCACGTGGCCTAGTCCGCTCACGAAATCCACCTTTTCCACAAATGTCAGGCGCGAGTGGCGGGGGACGTACAGATAAATGTGATCGGAATAGACGCTGACATCCGGGATGCCGCCGCTGCCGGGCAGGCGCATTCGGGGGCGCTGGTAGTCTCGCCCAAAGGCGATATTATTAAAATTGCCAGCAGCGTCCACCTGTGCCGGGCGAAAGAACTCTTTAGGGTTATAGGCGGGCAGCAGGTCTGCCGCCGCCGTCGCAAAGCCGACATGGATCAGCGCTTTGCCCAGCCATAAATCCTCGATGCGCCCCACGCCGAGCGGGGCCCAGTCCTGACAAAGCGACTGGCCGATGGCCGAGGCAAAACGCACGTTGGGCGCATGGGTACACTGCGCCAGAATAAACCCGGCCATCACCAGCGGGGTGTTAATGCCCTGTGCCAATACTTCGCCATCCACCACCTGCCGCGAGATGCACACGGAAATTAATTCATCAATCGTAAAGTCTGTCATGATTCAAGCCAAATTTGCACACGCGGGTTATTATGGTGGACATGGAGACAAAAACCAAGACGTATCAACAAAAAAAGTGGTTATCCCTTGCAGACGCTGCTGACCTGATTCACGATGGACAGACGATTGCTTTTGGCGGCATGACGCTTTACCGCCGCCCGGTGGCCTTTGTGCGCCAACTGCTGCGCCGTCCACAGCGCCCGCAAGACCTGACGCTGTTGTGTTTCACGGCGGGTTACGAATCCGACCTGCTGGTAGGGGCGGGCTGTGCGCGCGCGGTGCGGAGTGTGTATTTCGGGCTGGAGTCCTTCGGGCTTGCGCCGATGTTCACCGAAGCGGTACAGAAAGGCCAGATTGAGGTTATCGAAGAAACCGAGGCGAGCCTTGTGATGGGGCTGCGCGCCGCGAGCAGCGGGGTAGGGTTTATGCCGTCTCGCGCGTGGATAGGCACAGACCTGCCTCGGCTGCGGCCTGATGTCAAAACGGTGATTGACCCCTACAGCGGGGAAACCCTAACGGCGTTTCCGGCAATTGACTGCGATGTCGTGGTGCTGCATGGGCTGGAAGCTGACCAGTACGGCGACGTGAAGCTGAACAACAACCTCGGCATTGACATGGAACTGGTCTATGTCGCTAAAACGGTGATTGTGACGGTAGAGCGCGTTGTCGAGCGAGTCGAAAGGTCGGTGGAGGCGGCTATTCTGCCTGCGCCGGGGGCGGATTATATCGTCCATGCGCCACAGGGGGCGTGGCCGACAAGCTGTTACCCGGATTATCCGATTGGCGGCGGCGAACTGCTGCGTTATGTGGATGCCTGCAACAGCGGTGATTTTCAGGCATACCTGGCGGAATTCACAGCCGACCGCCGCTCAGACTTGTCAGGCGGTTAAAATGTGGCTATAGTACGTGGTGTAATTGAACATGAACCAGGGGAGTCCGCACGAGTGGGCTGAGAGGGCGCGTAATGCCGCGCCGACCCTTAACCTGATCCGGGTCATGCCGGCGTAGGGAGCGATCTTTGGCTGCGTTTACTGCCATCCCTACCGTTATCAGGGATGGCTTTTTATTTGGCCTCGTCGTGTACTCCTGTGGATTCTGTACGATCTAAGGAGGATTGTATGTTCAGGTTGTTCGCACTATTGGTTATTAGCCTGCTGGTCGTTTTGCCCATCAAAGCGCAGGACGACACCACGTTAATTCTGGTCACGCATGACAGCTTTAATGTCAGCGAGGAGGTGCTGGCGCAGTTTGAGGCGGAAAGCGGCATCACGGTTCAGATTTTGCGGAGCGGGGACGCGGGGACGATGGTGAATCAATCCATCCTCAGCCGGAACAACCCGCTGGGCGATGTGCTGTTCGGCATAGATAACACGTTCCTCAGCCGCGCGCTGGATAACGATCTGTTCGTGCCTTACGAATCCCCGTTGTTGGAGGACGTGCCGGAATCGTTTATCCTCGATGACGAACATCGTGTTACACCTGTGGATTATGGCGACGTGTGCCTGAATTATGATGTGGCTTACTTTGCAGAAAATGACCTGTCGCTGCCGGAGAGTCTGGGAGATTTGACGGATGAACGCTATCGTGGGCTGCTGGTGGTCGAAAATCCGGCGACATCTTCACCGGGGATGGCCTTCCTGCTGGCAACCGTTGGCGTATTCGGCACCGAAGGGGATTATACTTACCTCGATTTCTGGGCAGCGTTGGTCGAGAACGATGTGCTGGTGGTGGACGGCTGGGAAACCGCCTACTATGGCGAATTCAGCGCCAGCGCGGGCAGCCAGGGGACGCGCCCGCTGGTGGTCAGTTATGCCAGCAGCCCGCCTGTAGAGGTCTATTTTGCCGAAGAACCGCCCGAAACCGCGCCGACGGGGGCCATCGTGGCTGACGAAACCTGCTTCCGGCAAATTGAGTTTGCGGGCATCCTGAACGGCACAGAGAAGGTCGAAGCGGCGCAGCAGTTGATTGACTTTATGCTCAGTCAGGAATTCCAGGAAGACGTGCCGTTACAGATGTTCGTTTTCCCGGTGCAGCCAGAAACCACGCTGCCAGAAGTCTTTGTCGAGTATGCGACTGTGGCGGACAATCCGGTCTCGGTTGACCCGGCGGACATTGATGCCCACCGCGAAGAATGGATTGAGGCGTGGACAGAAACGGTGCTGCGTTGAGGTTAGGGCGTTACCTGCGGTACGGGCTGCTGCTCGTGCCGCTGGTTTTTCTGGCGCTGTTTTACTTTTACCCGCTGCTGACTATCGTTGGGGTCAGCCTTTTCCCTGACGGTCAGGCGGACTTCAGCAGTTTTGTCGAAATCGCCACTTCAGGTTATTACCGTGACACCCTGTGGTTCACGGTAGGGCAGGCCGCGCTCTCAACCCTGCTCACGCTGCTGCTGGCTTTGCCTGCCGCTTACGTCTTTACGCGCTACATCTTTCCGGGCAGGTCATTGCTGCTGTCGCTGTCTACGCTGGCCTTCGTGCTGCCGACAGTGGTGGTCGCGGTGGCTTTCCGGGCGCTGGTAGGGCCGCGCGGTCTGTTAAACGAAGGGTTGATGGCGCTATTCGGGCTGGAGAGTCCACCGCTGCAACTGGAACGAACCCTGGCGCTGATTCTGATCGCGCATGTTTTCTACAACTACGCGGTGGCGCTGCGCATCATCAGCGGCTTCTGGATGAACCAGAGCCTGCGGATTGAAGAAGCCGCGCGGGTTTTGGGGGCGCACGGCTGGCGCGTGTGGTGGTATGTGCGGCTGCCACTGCTGCGCCCGGCGATTCTGGCGGCTGCCGTGTTGATCTTTATTTTTACTTTCACCAGTTTCGGGGTGATTTTGATTTTGGGCGGTGTGCGCTTCGCCACGCTTGAAGTCGAGATTTACCGGCAGACGGCCAATCTTGGCAATCTGCCCATTGCTGCGGCGCTGTCGCTGGTGCAGATGGGGATCATGCTGGCGATGTTTATCGTCTACAGCCGCTTGCAGCGCCGGACGGCTGTGGACTTGCAGCGGGGGGGGCAAAGCGCGCGCGCGCCCCGAAACGCTCGTGAGTGGGCGGTGGTGCTGGTGAATGTCGGTGTGATGGTTGTACTGCTCTTTCTGCCGCTGGCGACGCTGGTCATCCGCTCATTCAACGTAGAGGGACAGTTTACAACGCTCTATTATCAGGGGTTGAGCGCTAATCCGCGCGGGTCGGTATTGTTTACGCCGCCTGTGGAGGCCATTCAGAATTCGGTGGTGTTCGCGCTGGTGACGACGCTGCTTTCCGTGCTGCTTGGGCTTGTCGCGGCATATCTGCTGGCACAGCGTCAGTTGCGGATCGCTCGCTGGCTTGACCCGTTGTTTATGCTGCCGCTGGCGACCAGCGCGGTCACGCTTGGGTTTGGCTTTATCATCACGTTGGATAAACCGCCGTTAAACCTGCGAACATCACCGCTGCTGATTCCTATCGCGCACACGCTGGTTGCCATGCCGTTTGTCGTCAGAAGTGTGCTGCCTGCCTTAAACAATATCTCGCCCGCCGTGCATGAATCCGCCGCGATGCTCGGCGCGTCGCCATGGCAGGTATGGCGGCATATAGATATACCGCTCATCAGCCGCAGTCTGGTTGTGGGGGCAACGTTTGCCTTTACCATCAGCATGGGGGAGTTTGGCGCTTCGCTTTTCGTCGCCCGGCCAGATACACCTACCATGCCGGTGGTGATTTACCGCCTGCTGGGGCAGCCCGGTGCTGTCAACTACGGGCAGGCGCTGGCGATGAGCGCGCTGCTGATGCTGGTTTGCGCGGTCAGCTTTGTGCTTATTGAGCGCTTGCGAGAGGCCGGGGTAGGGGAATTCTGATGCTGGAACTGGTGAATATACACCGAGCTTTTGATAAACAGGCCGTGCTGCGCGGCGTTGATCTGGCCGTTGCTGAAGGCGAGATCGTCTGTATTGTGGGGCCAAGCGGTTGTGGCAAGACGACGCTGCTGCGGGTGATCGCCGGGCTGGAACGGCTGGACACTGGCGATGTACGGCTTGATGGACAGTCTATCGTCAACATTCCGGTGCATGAGCGTGAGTTTGGGTTGATGTTTCAGGATTTTGCGCTGTTTCCACACCTGAACGTTGAACAGAACATCCTGTTCGGCCTGAAGATGCGCGGCCAGCCCGACAGACAGCAGCGCTTGAAAGAAACGCTTGACCTGGTTGGGCTGCGTGGATTTGAGCAGCGGGATGTCAGCCAGCTTTCGGGTGGCGAACGCCAGCGTGTCGCGCTGGCGCGCAGCCTTGCGCCGAAGCCGCGCCTGCTAATGCTGGACGAGCCGTTAGGGTCGCTGGATGCCGCGTTACGGGAACGGTTGGCGATTGATCTACGAGAGATTATCAAGCAGGTTGGGCTGACCGCGCTTTATGTCACGCATGACCAGCAGGAGGCTTTCGCGATTGCTGACCGTCTGGTCATTATGAACGCCGGGTTGTTTGAGCAGGTAGATACCCCGCAGCGCGTTTATTACGCTCCCCGTACAGACTTCGTGGCGCGCTTTCTGGGACTAAGTAACATCGTGCCAGTGACTGGCTGGAACGGTGAACTGGCTCAAACACCTTTAGGGGGATTTCGTGTAGTCATTAAACCACAAAACCAGTTATTGCTTCTACATCCTTCAGGAATCCACCCGATTAGAGAGGGAGATACCATAGCTACAGAGAATAGCATCACGGGTGTTATCACGGCTTGTATCTTCAGAGGTGACAGGTATCAACTCACCTTCAAACATACCAGTAACATTGATCTCACCTTCAGTCTCCCTTCCCAAGATACCACTGCACCAGAAGTGGGGGAGGCTGTACAACTCATGATTGATCCACAACACATCACCACTCTATCACCATCACCGCATGAAACCAGAAACCCATACAACCGTTGATCTTAAGCGTATAACAAACTTTTATAACCTAAAATAAACTTAAGGTTTATATCAACTGAGGCCACAGATGGCAGATGTTTTTATTTCCTATTCACGACGCGACGCAGAATTTGTCAAACTTCTCGATCAGGCTTTCAAGAAGCGCGATAAAGATGTGTGGGTGGATTGGGAGGATATTCCGCTAACGGCGGACTGGTTAAAAGAAATCTACACGGGTATCGAGAACGCTGATAATTTCGCCTTTGTCATTAGCCCTGATTCCGTCGCCTCGGAAGTTTGCGGCAAAGAGCTTGAGTACGCGATCAAACATAAGAAGCGCCTGATACCCGTTTTACGCTGTGAAGTGCGCCCCGATCAGCGCGTCCATGACGCATTAGCCTCTCACAACTGGATTTTCTTCCGCGAGGCAGACGATTTTGACCGTGCCTTCAACGCGCTCATCAGCGCCATGGATACTGATCTGACGCACGTGCGGATGCACACCCGGCTGACAGTCAAGGCACTGGAATGGGAACAGCGCGGCAAGGATCGCAGCTTTCTGCTTCACGGGGCAGACCTTCAGGAAGCAGAGCAGTGGCTCATCGAAAGCGCGAACAGCGACCCTGACCCAACACACTCACAGTCACAATATATCTATGCCAGTCGAAAGGCCGCCAATGATCGCCAGCGCAAGCTGTTTGGGGCGGTGCTTCTGGCACTCGTTGTCTCTGTCGCGCTGGCAGTTGTGGCTTTCACGCAGTACCGGGCGGCACAGCAGGCGCTGGTTGTGGCACAGCAGGAGCGCGACCGGGCAGATCATCAGGCGCATATCGCGCTGTCCCGGCAGTTAGCGGCACAGTCGCAAATTCAGAGCAGCTTGGACGAAGCCATACTGCTCAGCCTTGAGGCCAACCGGGTAGCTGACGAAGCCGATGTGACAGGCAGCGAGATGCGCGGCAGCCTGCTTGATGTGCTGGAGGTCAGCCCACATCTGCGTACATTTCTGCACGGTCACGGCCAGGCGCTGCGGGCAGTCGCTTACAGCCCGGACGGTCGCCTGATCGCCTCTGGCGGCCTTGAAGAAACGGTGCTTTTGTGGGATGCCGAGACTTATCAGCCAGTAGGCGCGCCGATCTTAACCAGCGAGGACGGCATTGAAAGCCTCGCCTTTAGCCCGGACAATCGGCTGTTAGCGCTGGGAGGGCGCGATCACCTGATCTGGCTGTGGGATATTGCGGCTGAAGCCTACGTCGGCGAGCCACTGGCCGGACATGAGAACATCGTCCGCACACTGGCCTTTAGCCCGGAAGGGGACACGCTGGTTTCCGGCAGCGACGATAACACGATCCGCTTCTGGGATATTGAAACGCATGAGGAAATCCGCGAACCGCTGACAGGTCATACAGATTGGGTATTTAACGTCAAGTTCAGCCCGGACGGTGCGACGCTGGCCTCCGGCGCAGGCGACAGCACCATTCGCCTGTGGGATGTAGACAGCGGTGACTTGATCGGCGAACCGCTTGAAGGCCATACGGCGTTTGTCAGCGGCATTGCTTTCAGCCCGGACGGGAAGCTGTTGGCTTCTGCCAGCGGCGATAACACCGTGCGTCTGTGGGACGTGGAGGACGGTACACCACTAGGGGAGCCGCTGCTAGGACACACAAACTGGGTAAACGGCGTGGCCTTCAGCCCGGATGGGCAAACGCTGGCAACAGGCAGTCGTGACAAGACCATTCGCCTATGGGATGTAAACACCAGACTGGAAATTACTAACCCGCTGGAAGGTCATGCCAACTTCGTTAACGCTGTGGTCTTCAGCCCGGATGGTGGGCTGCTGGCTTCGGCGAGCAACGACCAGAAAGTCCTCGTATGGGAGGTGGCGCAAGTTCACCGCCTGGCTCACAGACTGCATGAGAATGCGCGTACCGCGTTAAGCGCCGCCTTTAGCCCGGACGGGCAATTATTGGTCACAGGTGATCTGGAGCGGCGTGTGCGGCTGTGGGATGCCGCAACAGGCGAACCCGTAGGCGCGCCACTAACCGGACACACAAACTTCGTCAATGCTGTCGCCTTCAGTCACGATGGCAGCCAGATAGCTTCCGGCGGTGAGGATGGCGCGATCATCCTGTGGGACGCGGAAGCAGGCGCGATGCTTGGCGAACCGCTGACAGGCCACGAAGCCGCCGTAACCGGTGTGGCTTTCAGCCCGGATGGCCGCCTGATAGCCTCGGCCAGCACCGATGAAACGGTACGCTTATGGGATGCGGAAACAGGCGAACCTGTGGGCGAACCGCTGGTAGGGCATGAGGGCTTTGTTTTTAGCGTCGCCTTCAGCCCGGACGGCAAACTACTGGCTTCTGGCAGTCGTGATGGCACTGTGCGGCTGTGGGATGTGGCAGCAGGCGAACCCGTAGGTGAACCGCTGGCAGGACATGAGAGTTGGGTGATGACGGTGACGTTTAGCCCGGATGGAGATGTGCTGGCATCGGGAAGCCGGGACAGCCAGATTCGCCTGTGGGACGCGGAAACAGGCGAACCGATCGGCCAGCCGATGGCTGGTCATGCCTGGACTGTCGCCAGCCTTTCGTTCAGCCCCGACGGGACCATGCTGGCCTCTGGCGGGTGGGATAACACCGTGCAGTTATGGGATATACGCTCGCGGCAGCGGATCGGGCAACCGCTGGAAGCCCATGCCGGCTGGGTAAAGGCTGTTGTCTTCAGCCCGGATGGCCTCAAGCTGGTTTCGGGCAGCGATAACATCCGCGATTACGTGATGGTTTGGGATGTGAGTTACCAGTCGTGGCGCAGTCAGGCGTGTGCTATTGCCAATCGCAACCTGAGTCACGAATCCTGGCAGCGTTATATCGGCGATACCTACCGGGAAACGTGCTTTATCAGTGAGGCAGGATAAAACGATCTGGCATACCGCCGACATTCAGCGGTATGCCAGCGGCTGGCACATCAACCCTGAAGCTGACCTACAGCGCGCACTAACTGCTCGTGGATACGCGGATTTGCGACGATCATCCCCTTGTTGCGCTCCAACAATTTGCCGAGCGAGAAATCGAGCGGCGAACCGTCGAGATCGGTTGCCAGCCCCCCCGCTGCCTGCACAATCGCCACGCCTGCGGCATGATCCCAGATTCTGTGTTTGTATGCGCCGCTCTTTGGCGGAAAGCGCATATAAGCGTCGGCATCGCCGGAAGCGACCAGACAATATTTTTCCTGACTGTCCAACCGTCTGATAGCCGCCCCCTCCATACCAGCCGCTGCCAGTACGCTGCCCGTCACATCATGGCTGGTGTGTGAGCTTTCCACGCTCTCGACCACCACCAACGTGTCGGACTGTGTGCGCTGCGAAGCCTGAATGGGGCGGGCTGTGCCGCCGGAAAGCGGTTGTACATACGCCTGCCCATCCTGCGCATGAAATAAAGCGCCGCCTTCGATCCCGGTATAGCCCGGCGCGCCCATGATGCCGCCGGTAGGCTGCCCATCTTCCAATATGCCAACCGCAATCGCGTAATTCCTGAGCGCGATAAACCCTTTTGTGCCGTCAATCGGGTCAATCACCCATGTGCGTTCAGCCTGCCGATCCTGCCCGTAATCCAGCCAGTGAACCACTTCATCAACAGCCGTCTGCTGCCCGATGACGCGGCTGATGAAGGCGATGATTTCCTGCTGCTGCGCGGTGTCAATCAATTCTCCAAACTGCTGCCCGCCTTCCTCGGCGATGACCGCGTCCTGTGGGAATGCCTGACTGATCGCGCGGCAGATAATCGCCTGAGAGCCATAATCTGCCAGCGTCACAGGTTCAGCATCAACTTTACTGACGGCGTTTACGGCTGATTCAACAAGATAATTCTGCTGCACGAGGCGGCACAGGTCGGCAGCCTGCCGTACCGCCTGAAAAATCGGTGCAAGATCAATGGTCATGAAAGTTTTCCCTGTTTGCTCAAGCAAGGTTGCAGCGGCAAATTGTAACAGCTAATGCCCGCAGCGTTAACAGCTTTTATAGGCCACCGTATTGACGTACAGTATGTGTTTGGCTACTCTCTAGCCCAACGCATGTCATCGTGGAAGGAGTACCGGATTGAGGGTTTTTATTGCAGGTATTGATGGCTATCTCGGCTGGCCGCTTGCCCAGCACCTGGCTATGCGCGGGCATACCATCGCCGGGGTGGACGCGCTCCTGCGGCGGCGGTGGGTTGCAGAAATGGGGAGTCACAGCGCGCTTCCCATCTACAGTATGGAAGCGCGCCAAATGGCTTTTGCGGAACATTTTGGGCAGGAACTGGTGTTTCGTGAGGGTGATTTGCTGGACTATGAATCCCTGTACAACTTCCTCAAGGATTTTCAACCCGACAGCATTGTGCATCTGGGAGAAATGCCATCCGCCGCTTACTCTATGATAGATCATGCTCATGCCGCGTTTACCCAGCACAACAACGTGGTTGGCAGCCTGAATATGTTGTGGGCGATCAAAGCCGCCTGCCCGGAGGCGCATCTGGTCAAGCTCGGCACGATGGGGGAATACGGCACGCCCAATCTGGACATCCCTGAAGGGTTCTTCGAAGTGGCGTATCGTGACCGTAGAGATTACCTGCCTTTTCCACGACAGGCCGGCAGTTTTTACCACTGGAGCAAGGTTCATGACTCCAATAATGTGATGTTCGCCTGTAAAATCTGGGGGCTGCGGGCAACCGATATTATGCAGGGGGTGGTCTTCGGCACGCAGATTGACGCGCCACAGGATGACCCACGCCTGCGTACCCGCCTGGACTTTGACCAGTGTTTTGGCACAGTGATCAATCGCTTTTGCTGTCAGGCCGTGATCGGACACCCGCTGACACTATACGGCACCGGCCAGCAGAAGCGCGGTTTTTTACCGCTGCGTGATGTCATGCAATGCCTGACTTTAGTGATCGAAAACCCACCAGCAGCAGGCGAGTACCGGGTATTCAACCAGTTCGAGGCATGTTACAGCCTTGAAGAACTGGCGGCAATCGTTCGGCAGGCAGGTGAACAGATGGGGCTGGACGTTCGGGTGCAGCATTACAGCAACCCACGCCACGAGATGGAGCAGCATTATTACAACCCTGACCGCCAGCATTTGCTTGATTTAGGTTATCAACCGATAGGCGATGTGGCTTCAGAAGTCTGCCTGCTGCTCCATGACCTGCTGCCGCATAAAGCGCGGATTCTGCAAAAACAGAATGTACTCCTGCCACATATTCACTGGAGCGGCCTGCACCAGCGCACACAGGCATTAGAAACTTCAGAGCAAGAAATGTAAAATCACCTTTTCTGGCAGACTGCCCCTGCTATCTATTCGGGAGAAATCAACATAATGATCCAGTTCTGGGAGTTAGAGAAGCTCCCCAAAGAAGACCTTATGAGAATCATGCGCCGTGCAGAAGTGGACATCAGCACACTGCTGCCGCTGGCTCAACAGGTCATTGATAATGTCAAAGCGGAAGGCGACACGGCGGTTATCAAATACGCGCGAGAGTTCGACACGCCGCAATTTGAGCCTTCCATGCTGCGCGCAACAGCAGACGATTTTGCAGCCGCAAAGCAGGCGGTGAGCCGGGACGTGATTGACGCGATTGAAGAAGCACATGATAACGTCCACCGCTTCCATGAAGAACAGATGCCAGAATCCATGTGGTTTACAGAGGTGAAGCCCGGCATTATGGCAGGGGAGCGCGTTACGCCTATCGCCAGCGCTGGCCTGTATGTGCCGCGCGGGAAAGGCGCTTTCCCTTCGGTCATGATTATGCTTGCCACACCTGCTACCGTCGCGGGGGTGGAGCGGGTGGTGGTGGTCACACCGCCAACACCTGAAGGCCGCGCAGACGCGGCCTCGCTGGTCGCCGCTGAGATTTGTGGGGTTAGCGAAGTGTATGTGGTCGGCGGAATGCAGGCGGTGGCTGCTCTGGCCTATGGCACCACGACGATCCCGAAAGTGGATAAAATTGTCGGGCCGGGCAATAGTTACGTCTCGGCGGCGAAGCGCTTGCTGTATGGCACCGTAGACGTGGGACTGCCCGCCGGGCCGAGCGAGGCGATTATCCTGGCAGACGAACACGCCGACCCGCGCCTTGCCGCGCTTGACCTGCTGGTGGAAGCCGAGCATGGGCCGGATTCGGCGGCGCTGCTGGTCACACACAGCCGCGAACTGGCACAGCAGGCTTACGAACTACTGCCACAGTACATCGCAGAACTGCCAGAGCGGCGGCAGAGCTTTGTCAACAACGTGCTGTCAAATTATGGCGGTATCATGCTCACACGCAGCATGGAGGAATCAATCGCTTTTGTGAACGACTACGCGCCAGAGCATCTCGAAATTCAAACCAGCGAGCCGTTTGTCACCCTGAATAAGATTAAAAACGCCGGGGAAATTTTACTGGGGCCGCTCACGCCTATTCCAACAGCCAATTACAGCCTCGGCCTGAATGCGATCCTGCCCACAGGTGGCTTTGCGCGCAGCTTTTCATCTGTCAGCGTGTGGGACTTCCTGAAGCGCACCGGAGTCGGCTATCTCTCGCGCGAGGGTTACGAGCGCTTGCAGGGGATCACGGCGACACTCGCCGATTACGAGGGCTTCCCGGCCCACGCGCTGGCGATCCGCAAGCGGAATGAAATCATCGGCTTATGACTCAGGATATTCTGCAACACATCCAAAGCCTGCAATTCACCGATAAGACCAGCGCTGAGCAGCTTTTAAGGACGTTCATCGGTGAAACCTTTCCGCTGGATGTCGCTCAGGTAGAACTGCGCCCATTGGCGGTATCGCTGAATTCGTTCAATGGCTTTCTGACACTTGCGGATGGGCAGCGGCTGTTCTTCAAAACGCACACAGAGCCGGATAACGTCATTGGCGAATACTACCGGGCAGAACTGCTGGCCGAGGCAGGCTATCCGGTCATCCAACCACTGTTCGCCTCAAACGAGGCAGGCCGCCAGCTATTAATTTACGAGGTCATTGATGACCCTTCGGTGTTCGATGTGGCGTGGGAGATCGAAACTGGCACCGATGACCTGCTGACTGCGCTGACGACGGCACAGAACAGCGGTGATGATGCGCTTCTGGAAATTTATCTGAAAACGTTGCAACACCAGTCTGCTGAAGATGCCAGTCAGGCTCCCGTTCATCAGTTATTTTTTCATCGTCTGACAGGCGGGCGATTAACGCGGTTTTACGGCACCAACGGCGATGAAATACAGGCTGAACTGCCGGGCAGAAGCACGACAATGGCGGAAGTGCGCCGGGCGAAGTGGGTTGTCAACGGGCAGTATTATCAGCAGACGCTGGATGACCTGATAGACCGTGCCGTTCGCTTGCTGCATCCGGCGCAAAGCGGCCCGGCGGTGATCGGTCATGGCGATGCTCATAACGGCAACGTGTTCTTCCGGCGACAGGAACAGACGCTGCTTTACTTCGACCCCGCTTTTGCCGGGTCACATCACCCGCTGCTTGATCTGACCAAGCCGCTGTTTCACAACGTTTTCGCCATGTGGATGTACTTTCCACAGGTGAAACATGAGCAGACCAGCATCACCCTGCGAAGCGAGGGGAGCGTCTGGCACGTGGAGCATGACTACGGCCTGCACCCGGTGCGCGAGATGTTCCTGTACAGCAAGGTGGCGAGGGTGCTGGTGCCTGTGCTGCTTGAGCTGCAAGAACGCGGTTGGCTGCGCCCGGACTGGCGCGATTACCTCAAAGCGGCGTTGTTCTGCTGCCCATTCCTGACGCTGAATCTGGCCGACCATGAAAGGTTCTCGCCGGAAATCCGACTGCTTGGCCTGTCAATGGCGGTCGAGATGGGCGCGGAAAGCCACACGCAGCGCAGCCTGATTGATCGCGTGCTGGATGATGTTGCCAACCAGCTAATGCGAAGCAGCTAACGCCTCCAGCATTTTTGTGAAGGTGGTGGACTGTTCCATAAACAGATAACGCAGCGGCACGGCGCTGGTATGCGTACCACCGATGGAACGCAGATACTCAATCGCGGGCAGCAGGTCCTTGCTCCTGACAAAGATGGTCAGCGTATACCACTGGCACGCATCACCGCCGCTGTCGTAAATCGGCGCGATGGTTGGCCCCTGCAGCCCTCTGGTCAGCGGGTTGCTGGCAACTTTCCGCGCAATCTCCTGTGGATCGCTGCCCTGCATATTAGCCATCAACTGATAATACTGGCGACCTTGCAGGGCCGCGTCCATCAGTTCCAGCAGGGTTCGCACCGTCTCCACCGCTTCCGGCTTTTCCTGCAGGATGCGGCGATTGCCGATCAGGCAGGCTTGCGAGTCTACAATGACTCCACCCTCTATCGGCTTGAGATGGTTTTCACGCAGGGTCGTACCAGTTTGCGTGAGGTCAACCACAATATCGGCATAACCCAGCGTGGGCGCGGCCTCAATCGCGCCCTCTGCTTTGACCAGCGTGAAATGGTGAATGTCCTGCGCGTGAAAAAACTGACGGGTCAGGGTTGGGTAAGTGGTCGCTACTCGAAGATTGCGGTGTTTATGCTCTCTGAAATCCAGAGCGATGTCCACTAAGTCCGTGACCTCAGTGACATCCACCCACGTCTGCGGCACAGCTACCAGAAGCTGGCAGTGACCATAACCGAGGCCTTCATGAATAACAATCAGGTCTTCGTGAGGCTGCTCTGCAACGACATCAAAACCCGTGATGCCGAGGTCAGCGCCGCCATCGGCCACTTTATAAACCACATCCTTCACCCGTTGGAACAGCACATCTACCGCCGGAACCGCCGGGATGGTGCCTGTATACTGGCGCGGATTGGGCTTTTCGATACGCAGACCGCACTCACGCAGAAAGTTCATCGTTGGTTCGGCAATCGCGCCTTTACTGGGCAGCGCCAGCGTCACTCTGTCAGTCATGGAGGGCATCCTGTAGGAGTTCTTCGGCCAGCTTCTCTAGCTGGTCGACTGAGTAGGCAGCGCCGTGAAATAACGCCAGCCCATCCTCATTGATGATAATGTGATTGTTCGTCTGCTTTTCCTGCGTATGGGGATAAAGCACCACGTTAAAACCCCGTTGGCGCAGCCAGTATCCCCACTGAGAGGCGGCGTAGGCGGTGTGTGCGCTGGCAAAACCGATAGTGACCTGATTTTCTGGCAGATCGGCTTCGGCTGCGACGGCGTTCAGCAGCGTGTCGAAGTAATAGGCGAAGCCGATCGCCGGGACAGAGCCGCGACCACCGACCAGTTTCACCAATTCGTCGTAGCGCCCACCGCCCGCCAGCAGATCACCTGTGGATGACCTTATCTCAAAAACTATCCCGGTGTAGTAATCCCAACTGCGGACGATATGCGGCTGGACAACAACTTTTTCGCGAATATCGTAAGCAGACAGCAGCGTGAAGCTGTCCTGCCAGTCATCCAGAAGCTGCTGGCTTTCCTGATCTTCAACGTGAACAAGCGCGCGGATCTGCTCAAGGGCTTGCTCTGGCGGGGCGTTGATCGCCGCCCACCTCTCCAAAAGACTCAGCGCGGCATTGACCTGCTGTTGATCGGTGGCACGGCGGCGTTTTTGCAGCAGGCGTTGGGTAATTTCCTGATGTGTGCGCCCGCCCATCGTCATCCCGCGCTGTGTGGTGTCCATCAGCGCATCAAGTACAATTTGGGTGTGATCTTCGCTCCACATACGCTCGTCGTGGCTGCCGCTCGACACCTCGGCTTCAAGTGGTCTTTCCTTAGCCAGCCTGCCGGGTGTGTTGAGCTGTCGCAGCAGCCAGCGCTCCGTGCGTTCATCGAGGTTAAATGGCGACAATAAACGGCGAGTCAGCCCGGTATGGCCGATGACAAGCTTCCAGTCGTCCAGCCCTAGCGCGCGAACACCATTGACAGCCATTGCCATGATTTCAACATCGGCTGCCGCGCCCGCCATACCGATAAGCTCTGCCCCCAGACTGTAGCGCTGGTAACTGTGCTGATAATCGGTAGGATCATCCTCAAAGATCGCCCCCTGAAACTGCCAGCGCACGATTTCCTGTGTCTGGCGCAGCGCATACTCATGCGCGGCGATCGCCGTGAATTCCGGGCGCAGCGCAAGCTGCTTGCCATAGCGCTCAAACGTGAAGAGCTTATGGATAAGCTGGTCGCCCGCTTTAGTCAAAAACAGATCAGCCGCTTCAATAATGGGGGTTTCCAACTGGTGATAACCATAACGCCGCATATGCGCCTGTAATCGCTGTGCCGCCTGCTGGCGCGCGCTGCTCATCGTGATTCTTTGCGAGTGTGCCACAGGAATCTCCGCCGTGTTATTGGATGGCTAATCATCGCCCGGTGATAAGCCTCTGATTTTATCGTGCAGACCCAACTAAAAAACAGACCGGGTTTATTCTGTTTAGTGTCCCGATTGGCGCGTTTGCGTCATGAACGTATAATGAGATGTAAATTGCGGCATCCAGCCTTTCGCTCTATACTTGCAATCATATTCTTGGGCGGCCACCATCCCCCAAAATCGCTGTGAAGCTGTCTGCTCACCATAAGGGAAGGACAATATGAATTCTCGATCAAAAATCTTTTCAGCCATCCTGTTATTGACCATTGTACTGGGGGGATCGGTATTCAGCAGCGCCGTAACGGCAGATGTTGTCGCCCCTGAAGTGGAACAGCAGATTCAATTTAATGCACCGGTCATGCTGGTGAACACCAGCTTCCTGAACATCCGCACCGGCCCCGGCGTGCGCTACAGCGTGTTAATTACCGTTGTCGGCGGCACAGAGCTTCCGGTATTGGGGAAGGCGAATGATGGGGTATGGTATCAGGTTTCGACGGTCGTAGGCGTGGGGTGGGTGAACTCAGAATTCGTCATCCCGCGCGGAAACTTCGCCAACGTTCCGACAGTCGAAGCCCCTGCCTTTAGCGCTTTCGGCAGCACCGTCGTCACCAATACACCAGCAATCATTACCTTGCCGTTAGGCCAGGGCGGGGGCGGCGCGGCGGCTGTCCCACAGACCGCGCCCGCAGCAGGTCAGGGTGGCGGCGGAGGCGGCGCATTTGATGCCGGGCTGGACGCGAACGGCAACCCCATTATCATCAGCAGCGCGAATGAGCGTTTCCGCGCCCTAATTAACGTCGAAGCGGTTGACCTGCGCGATGCCCCTGACGGCAGCCCGCTTACAACCCTTTACCGCAATGACGATGTGGACTATCCGATTGTCGGCAACGCGCGCGACGCAAACGGTGTCGAATGGCTGGCGATCACTGTGCCAAACGCAGGCACAGGCTGGGTGGAAGCGCCGAAAATCCGTATCCGCCTGTCGGCAGCCTGCCGCACCGTACTTTCTGTGACCGCTGGCTCGATCGGCCTGCAAGGCACGGACATTGTTTTGACCTCTGGCAGCGAGGCGTTCCTGATTAATATCACGCAGGACGGTAACTTCGTTCAGGTAGAACTGCCGGGTGGGGAAGTCGGCTTCCTGCCATTTAATGCCATCGTGACACGAACTGGCACAACAACCGACGGCCTGAATCTGGATTGCAATCAGGCAGCGCCACCGTCGTTGGGGCAGGGTGGCGGCGGCACAGGGGATGCGCCAATCGCCCCGACACCCGTGCGCCCGACACTGGCCGGATCGCATATCATCGTTAACACGGCCTTTTTGAATGTCCGCAGCGGCCCCGGGGCGCAGTATGTTGCAGTAGCGACGGTGCCGGGCGGGACAGAACTCAATGTGCTTGGCATCGCTTCTGACCGGGTGTGGTTCCTCGTGGAGGGCGTTTTCGGGCGCGGTTGGGTCAATGAGGAATTTGCCATCTTCCGGGGTGTCATTGACAACGTTCCGGTCATCCAGTTATCAGCCGTTACAGGCGTTCTTGCCACGCCACAGGCCATCATCAATGGTGCTGTTACGCTCTATGCCGCACCCGGCACAACCTTTGGCGCTGTGGGGACACTGGCTGGCCCGCTGGAGGTCGCTGTCGTGGCGCGCACCCCAGACTTCAACTGGGTACAGCTAAACACAACGCTGGGGTTTGGCTGGGTACAGACGACACAGGTATCGCTGCGCGGTGATACGTCGCTCATCCCCATTGCCAGTTAGCGCGCAACCATCATGCTTTAGGAATGCTCTATACTCGCCCTGTCCCCGTGACAGGGCGCTTGTTTTTGCGATAATATACGCGCTGGTTTTGCAGGATTTGTAGCAGGGATAGGGTGATGGATGAATTTGCAGATCGTCTGATGCTGCGTGGGGGCAAGTCTCGCGGCGCTTTGCCTGCGGCGATCTTCGGCTCGGCAGGCGGCATGGCGCGCTCTATTGAGCTGGATAAACCCCCGGTCAGGATTGGTTTTTGGCCGCTTCAATCAGAAAACGACCCTGAAATTGCGATGGGGCTGGTGGTGGTGTTGGCGCTGCTGCTGGATCGTTACCGCGATGTGCGTGTTTACCGGCTGCTGGCGCAGGTCGAAGGGAACGCCGACGATTACGAATGGGACATTGCCCAATCTCAGTTCGACGTAGACGACTGGCAGTTAGACGGGCTTGACGAAAATGCCGCTATCTGGGGCAGGCTCAACACGGCAGATACTCGCTGGCAGCTTGTTTTAGAAGTAGAAAATGACACGCTGGACGAGGATGCCCCCCAAACACTTGAATACAATGCCGATACATTAGCCGACCTCATCAATCTGCTGCCATCCGCCGCCGGGGAAGTTGGCCGCTATCTGAACACGCCAGATGCTGAACTGTTAGCGATCAGCTATCCACCAGTGCAGGCAGAAAGTGACGTGCTGAAACGCCTGCTGCGGAGCGCGTTTCATTGGGAGCGGAAGCTATACCTGTCACTATGGGGGATAGACTGGCAGGAACAGGCCTTTCTGGATGACAACCGCGCCCTTCAGGAAGCAGGGCTGAAAGCCGGAGAATTTGGCGCGTGGCTGGTTTCTGCGCTGGTAACACGGGTGATGCTGTTTACCGACCATCAGCGTGATGAGCTTTTTATACCGCTTATCGAAGACCTCCGCACTGCTTACAGCCACAGTCCACTTCCGGGCGCTGTGCTTGGCAAGGCGCTTTTTGACGCGCAGCAGATCGAGCGTGCTTATGACCTTCTGGAAAACAGTATTGAGCAGCACGATAATGACCCAACCCTGCGGTTGACGATGGCCGAGCTTTACCGCCGGGGCGGGCGCATCCTCGAAGCTGTGCAAACCTTTCAGGATGCCATAGAAGATCAGGTCGTCAATGCACAGCTTTACACACGCTATGCTGATCTCCTGACCGTGCTGGATTTCAACAGCATCAGCCTGAATGATCTGGTTCTGGTTAAGGGTGGGCAAAACGCTGCCAGCCCGCTCTTATGGGAAGCGGTCGCTGCTTATCGAGCGGCGTTAGCGCTGGAACCGTCCAATTTATCGGCGCTGTCGGCACAGCTTGTGCAGATGATTGAACTAGGCGCAGACGATGAACGGCTGTGGGACGACTTTGAGCAGCTTGTCAACCTTGATAAGACAGGGGAGGCTGTTCGGTCAGTCGTGGATATGCTTGCCAACTATGATGATATCTCCCCGGCGATTGAAATTCTGGAGGGGGCTGTTGCCAGCGAACCGGGTCGCACCGATCTTCACCTGAGTCTGGCGATTGCTTATTTGGCAGACGAAGATGGCGATGCCGCCGCGCAGGAACTTCAGAGAGGGCAGAACTTAACCGACAATCCCGAAATTCTTGCGGATATTCAACGCCTGCTGCTCATTGCCGAGGACCCGGAGTTTGAGTTTCGGCTGGGGGAGATCAACGACGTTATCAGCGCTGGCAACAACATCGGTGTTGAGGATGTCGAATTTTTGGAAGAAGCACTGGAAAAAGCGCCGGAGTTTGATGAGCTTTACCTGTTGATCGCTAGAGCCTATCTCGGCTGGAAGGAAAATTCCTCGGCCATCGAGACTTTGCTTGACGGCCACGAACACCTGCCGGAAAACCCTGAAATTCTGGCGTTGTTAGCACGTCTGCTATGGGAATCTGGAGAGCAGGAACTGGCGTTTAATTACCTTAACAAGGGTATCGCCGCCAACCCTAACTATGTGCCGTTATTAGCGCGCATGGGGCAGTATTTGTTTGAAGACGATCAGGAAGAGGCTTCAAAGGCTTATCTGGCCCGCGCGGAAATGATTTCGCCGCGCGATCCAGTTCTGGCGCGGGTGCGTGTTAATATCGCCCGGATGCTTGGGCAATAGGGCGATAAAGCAGTGGTTCACCGACGTTCGGCCTACGCGCCAGCGAAAATCGCCCATAGCTTCTTATACTCTAAGGGAGTTATTGGTAATGATTGCTGGAACAGGCGGGACACATGGTTACAAGGAAGTTGGGGTTACTCACGCTTATTCTGACCCTCATCGGAACATTTAGCGCTCCTCGTTTTTTATACGCACAGGCCGAGGCAGAAATTCCTCAGCCTGTGCCGCCTCTTGAAAAAACCTCAGACGACATCGTTAATTTCCTGCTGATTGGCAGCGACACAAGCAACCCACAAAACTCCGGCAGGACAGATGTCCTGCTGATCGTCTCGGTCAACCGCACACACGGCGCAGTTGCCATGCTCTCGCTCCCGCGCGACCTGTACGTATACATCCCGGATTGGCAGATGCAGCGCATCAATACTGCCTATGGTCATGGCGAGATGGTTTACGGTGAGGGTGGCGGCGCTCAGCTTTTGAAAGACACCATCCTGTACAATCTGGGAGTCCAGATTGATTTTTATGCCCGTGTAGATTTCAACGGCTTTAAGCAGGTAATTGATTCGGCAGGCGGGATTGATATCTCGGTAGACTGCGCTATTCAGGACTGGCGTTTGCGCGAGCCTGACCTTGATGTGACAGTTGAGGAGAACTGGGAAATGTTCACCTTGCCGATCGGCGTTCATTTTATGGATGGTGATCTGGCGCTGTGGTACGTCCGCAGCCGCCGCACCAGCAGCGACTTCGACCGTGGTCGTCGCCAGCAGGATATGATTCGCGCTTTATGGCGGCGCATTAGCAACCTTGGACTGTTGGATCAACTACCGGACATCTGGCAGCAGGTGACGGAAATCGTCGAGACTGATATGGCTTTGGCAGATGCTGTCGGGCTTATTCCCGCTGCCATAAATTTCGATGCAAACAGGTTGTCCTCTTACACATTCAAGGCTGAAGTTCACGTGCGGCAGGATTTTTCGCCCGAAGGGTCGAGCATCCTTGTGCCAGTGCCGGAGAAAATACGCGAAGTGCTGCGGGATATGCAAAGGCCGCTGACGCAGAGCCAGGCCGTCACCAGTCGCCCCACAGTCCAGATCATCAACGGCAGCGGCTATGGCGATCTGGCGCAGGTGGCCGCCGACAGACTCGCGTGGGAAGGGTACGCACCTGTGATCGCGCAGGGCAGTGCTGTGTCACAGCGCCAATACACTATGATTTATGATTACACAGGCCGTACAAAGGGAAGCAGCCTAAGCCGGTTACAATCGGTGCTGCGGGTCAGCGACGAGGGCGTGAGGCGAGAGCCTGACCCGAACAGGGAATATGATTACGCGGTAATTCTGGGGAGTTCCTACTACGCCTGCACCCACAATGTTTTGCCGCCCAAAGACCTTGAGGCTGACACAGCAGAAGCGGGTTAATCGCCGTTAAGATGGATAAGCTCTACCTGACCTGACGAAAGCTCTGTGACGGCCTGTTGAAAGTCCGGGATACTGCGTTTAGGAAAGGTCGTGAGCAGGGTGATTTCTGCAGCGAAGGTTTCGTCATCAATAACCCCGTCATGAGCCACGATCAGGCGCTTGACCTGTTCATACAGTGAGTAGGGTATCTCGAAGCCAATAAGCGCCTTTTCGATTTTTTCCTCGGTCTTCAGCGTGTTCAGGCCAACTCTGGTCGCCTCGCTGTAGGCGCGTACCAGCCCGCCAGTGCCGAGCTTCGTACCACCAAAGTAGCGCGTCACAACTACAATGATGTCGCCGATGCTGGTGCCACGCAGCACCGCAAGCGCCGGCGGGCCGGCTGTCCCGGAAGGCTCACCGTCATCGCTCATCCCTTCGATCACGCTGTTGCCATAACCGATGCGATAAGCATAGACATGATGCGAAGCATCGGGCATTTCTGCGCGGACAGCGCTAAGAAAGCCTTTTGCTTCTTCCACGCTCTCGACTCTGGCTATGGAGGTGATAAAACGAGAATTGGCGACTGTGATCTCTGTGCGGCACATTTCCGCCGGAACGAGATATGTGTCCGAGGTCATCGAAACAATCCCACCTTCTTATTCTGGCAGCGTGGCATCCTCGTCATTGGCGACGAAAAAGTGAAAGACTGGCGGGTCAATAATCAGGTTGCCGTCGCCACCGTCCACTTTGAGCAGCGATTTCTGTACCAGCATATCCACGGCTTCCTCAACATGGCTGTTACGTTGAAATGTCGCCAGTCCTGCTGCTGCTTTTAAAACATACTTTTCTGGATCGCTCAGGCTGTTCCAGATGGTGCGGCATTCGACGCGAACAGGGTGCTTATGGGCCATCTCGCTGGCAAGTTGAGCGCTTCTGGTCATAATCGTCGAGGAGTCCAGGCTGCGCAGGGTGTCCAGCACGCTGTATCCCGCACGCATCAAGCCAGCGAAACGCCCGGTTGCCCACATGAGAAACGTAATCGCATAATCGTCATAACGCTTCTGGTTGCGGCGCATCAATTCCTCGACCATGCTGCGACCGTCCTTTTCATTGAACGGGCCGATAAAATAGCGGTGGTCGTTGAAAAGCTCTACAAACTGCTCAATATCCAGAAAGTTGATGTTCTCTTTTTCCAGCACATTGGGCAGGGGCGACCGGGTGAAGGTCAGGTAAGAGAGCAGCTTCTTGTTAGAATCGCGTAGGCCGCGTAGGGCCAGAAAGAATTTGATGGGCAGGTTTTTTAACATGACCTCAAATTCGTCGAACATAAACACGATCTGAACACCATGCTGCAAGAGCATCTCTAAAGCCAGCTCAAAGTAGCGCAGCCCCATATAGGCGTACAATGGGTTGGAGCCGTCCTGAAGCGCCCGATAGATTTCTGCGAAGCGGCGCGTTTCGGTCTCGTCAAGCACGTCAGACCGATGAAAGGCCAGGAAAAGCCTGTGCAGCATCAGCTCAAAGCCCGCCCAGACACGAATCTGCTCGTGGTCTTTGCCCTCCATGGGCAGCGGCCCTAACATGCTGGGGTCAATGATAATGGCTTTGAATTTATCAATATTGACCTCTTTCATGTAGGCCGCCTGAACAGTGGGGTTGGCAAGGTGCTGCATCAGGTTAGACTTGCCAACGCTGCCAACACCAACCAGCGAGCATGACTCGGAGGCTCGCCAGCGTTCCATAATAAGACCAACTTCTCTTGCACGGTAATCCAGCGGTTGTTTACGGGTGCGGTTATTGGGTGGCATGAACAGCCTTACTCACAGGGATTGATGTAAATGCATAACTTGATTGTTATCTACATTGTATCATTAAGCAAATGGAGAACTCCATCCGTTTATTATATCATTGAGAGCGCATAGGGTAGGGGGATTGAATTGCTGTAAGGGGTGATTGTCATGAAGCGAACTTATAGATTCTACGATGCCATTACCGCTTTATTTGTGACCACGCTTTTGCTGAGCAATCTGCTCAGCAGTGCGAAAATGGTTGATCTCGGCCTTAGAATAGGGGATTTACCCCTGTTTTTTGATGCTGGCACGCTTGTTTTTCCCATTTCTTACATTTTTGGCGATATTCTGACGGAAGTTTACGGCTACAGGCGGTCGAGGAGGGTGATCTGGTTTGGTTTTGGCGCGCTGCTGCTGATGGGCTTCTTTGTCTGGTTGGCAGGCATCCTGCCCGGTGAGGCAGATTGGCAGGACTATGCCGGGCAAAGCGCGTATGACGCGGTTTTGGGCGGGATCAGCGGGTTAATCGTCGCCAGCGTGGCGGCTTACTGGGCAGGCGAGTTCTCAAACAGCTATGTGCTGGCAAAGATGAAGATTGCCACCGAGGGGCGGCACCTTTGGGCGAGGACGATTGGCAGCACGCTTATAGGGCAGATGATTGATACCGTGTTCTTTTTCACCATCGCCACCGCTTTAGGCGTTTTTCCTGCCAGCGCGATGCCTTCGCTCATCGTTACCAATTACATCCTCAAAGTCGGCATTGAGGTCATCCTTACCCCTGCAACGCTTCAGGTGGTTGCGCTTCTAAAAAAGGCCGAGCAGGAAGATGTTTATGACCATGACACCGAGTTCAATCCATTTCGGCTGGATGCGTAGTTTTAGGGCCGAAAACTCACATTACTCCGTGATAAGCACACTTATCATGAGTAATATAACGACGAAATTATTGGCCTTACTGACGGAACGGGATGTGTCTGTTATAGTCAGCGCTTGCTGTCTCCAGAGCGTGCTTTCAGCATCCAGAAAGTGATTTTCAATGGTTTACGATGAGCGCATCAAAATTTTTCAGCAGCGGCTCTCTGGCACAGCGGATGTGGCGTTTCTGCCAATGTCTGCTGATTTGCAGTATCTTACTGGCGTTCCGCGTGACATTCCAAATTTCGGCTGGACGCTTCACCCCGGCGCATGGCTCGAAGGTATCTGGTTAACGCCTCAACATCCTCCAGTGCTGACCTTGCCGCGAATGACCGCTGAATTTGGCGGGCTGGATACGCTTTCGGATGTTCGCTTAAGGGTGCTTGGTGATTGGGACGATCCACAACAGCTTGTGAGCGAAATTCTGACTGGTTTCAGGCTGCCAGCCAACCCTACGGTTGCTATCGGGGATCGTACACACGGCGAAACTGTGATCGCGCTGCAAGCGATTCTATCCGAGCCGCGCTTTACCTCGGCCACTGAACTGCTGCGACAGCAGCGCCTCATCAAAAGCAAGGAAGAGATCGCCATCATGCGCCAGGCAGGCGCAATTACGGAAGCGGCGTTTGCCGATGTCCTGCCCCGGCTGAAGCACGGCATGACCGAACTGGACGTAATCAGCGAAGTTAATTATCAACTTCGGCGGCACGGCTCACTGGGTGAATCATTTACCACCTCGCTCTATAACTCTGGTCCAGATCACCCGCTGATTTTTGGGCATCGTGAAGATAAGTGGCTTCGTGAGCTCCATCCTCCGGTTGCTATTCTTTTCGATTTTGGCGCTATTTATGACGGCTTTTGTTATGACTACGGGCGTACTGTGGCGTTTGGCGCGCCCGATGCGGAATTTGAGCGCGTTTTTAACGTGGTAATGCAGGCGCAGGCGGCGGGCGTGGCTGCGCTCCGTGCCGGGCAGGCTACATGCGAACAAGTGGATAATGCCGCTCGTCAAGTGATCGAAGATGCTGGTTATGGTGCGGAGTTTCGACATCGCCTTGGGCATGGCATCGGTATGGATGTCCATGAGCCGCCCTTTCTGACCAAAGGAAACACAACAATGGTGCAGGAAGGCATGATGTTTACGGTGGAGCCAAGCATTATGATCTTTGATCGCTGCTCAGCAAGGGTTGAGGATGTGGTCGTCGTGCGGCCTGATGGCGGCGAAAAGCTCACGTCCGGCTATCAAACGCTTTATGTAGTGGACTAACAGACTAAGAGGATGATTTTATGCAGCGTCAGAATATTTCCTCTGGCACGAAGTGGGAAGCATTTGCCGGGTATTCACGGGCGGTCAGAATTGGCGCGCAGGTGTACGTTTCTGGCACCACCGCGACCGACGAGCAAGGGCAGCTTGTCGGCGGCGGTGATGTCTATGCCCAGAGCGTGTTCATTCTGCAAAAGATTGAGCGCGCGCTCAATCAGGCAGGTGCGTCATTGTCCGATGTTGTCCGTACGCGCATCTACGTGACAGAACAGAGATATTGGGAGGATGCCGCCCGCGCACACGCCGAGTTTTTCAGCGATGTCCGCCCTGCCAATACACTGGTTGTTGTTAAGGCACTGGTTGGGGACGAATATCTGGTTGAGATTGAAGCGGATGCCGTTATTGGAGCAAGTGTGTGAAATTCAGCCTGCGCCTGAATAATGATCGTCCGGTTCACGAATATGTCCAGATGGCACAAGCTGCGGAACGCGCAGGTTTTGACCAGTTCTGGGTCAGCGATGACCTGTTTCTACGCAGCGCCGCCGTCATTCTGGCAGCAGTTGCGCAGCAAACTACCCGTATTGAAATCGGCACCTGCATCCTTAACCCGTACACGCTGCACCCGGCGCAGATCGCTATGGAAGCCGCCACGCTCGACGAACTCTCTAATGGCCGCTTCAATCTCGGCCTGTCTGCTGGCGCGGGTGAGTTTTTAAAATGGATCGGTATTCAGCAGGAGAAGCCGCGCACGGCTGTGATAGAAACCGTACAGTTTATTCGCCAGTTATTCGCTGGCGAGCGAGGCGCTTTCGAGGGGCATTTCCTGCGCTGGACAGATGAAGCCTATTTGCGCTTTAAGCCGCGCCGCTGCCCCTCGATTTATCTGGGCGCGATGAGTCCGCGAATGCTGGAAGCCATTGGTCAAATCGCCGATGGTGGCCTTCCCCTGCTCTTCCCGCCCGAGCATTATGCAACGATTATGCCTTACATAGCGGCAGGCGCGCAGCAAGCACAACGCTCTATAGAGGCCGTAGATGTTGCTGCGTGTATCTGGTGTTCTATCGCGGAAAATCAGGTTGCAGCAGAGGCACCCTTACGTGAAAAAATCGCTTATTACGGTCACGCGCTCAGCCCTTTTATCTGGGAGCGCCTCGGCCTGACGAGAGCGGATTTTGACGACATTGAGCAGGCTGTTATGGTCGAAAACGATATTGAGAAAGCGAAAGCCTTAGTGACCGAGGACATGCTGCAAATAGGCATTTCCGGCACAGCGCAAACGCTGATTGCGCGCCTGGAGGGCTTGGTCGAGATGGGTGCGCGGCACCTTAGTTTTGGGCCGCCGCTGGGGCCAGACCCGCTGGCAGCTGTAGAGGCTTTAGGGCGCGAGGTACTTCCCTACTTTCGAGGAGATCATGGGCGAATTTGAAATTTATGACCTGCGGGTGACAGTTACAGCCATAGAAGGCCGCTCAGTCTGCGGAATGCATGTCGGCGATTATTTCGAACTAACCGAAAGCTGCAAGCTGCGTATTCCTGAGGGGAAGCACTTCTGTGTCTTCGCGCTTAGTGCCGTCTTGCCGCTGCTGGCCGCGAAACAGCGCGCACTCGATGAGCATGACTGGCTGGCGCGGGATGCGCTAGTGGCCTGCCCAGACCCTGATGAGCGGCTGATTATGGAAATCACGCGCATTGGCAGGCAAACCATGAACAGTGATGATCTGACATGAGCGCACGTGAAGTCAGCATCGCCTTCCAGACGGACAAAACACCCGCGCAGTATATCGCGCTGGCTCGGTTGGTCAATCAATACAGTTTTGACCGGGTAAGCGTCTACTGTGACGCGCCATTTCACCCCAGTTTTGGCCCGCTGCTGCTGATGGCTCCCCACATCGAACATGCTCAGGTGGGGCCAGCCGCCGTTTCGCCCTCGCGCATTCATCCGATAGACATCGCTGCCGAGGTAGCACTCTTGTCGCAGTTGGCGCGGGGCGGTGTTTATCTTGGTCTTGCGCGTGGTGCGTGGCTGGCCGATCACGGCATCCACGAGCTGACCCCGCCTTTACAGGCGCTTCGAGAAAGCGTGGAGGTCGTTCGCTATCTGCTTTCCGGCATGACGGGCGGTTATTCAGGCCGCGTCTTCCAACTGGCAAAGTATGTAAAAGCCCCCTACCCTCTGCCAGAACACCCTATCCCTATTATGATCGGCACGTGGGGCGCAAAAATGTCTGCCCTTGCGGGAGAGATTGCCGATGAAGTGAAGGTTGGCGGGTCGGCCAACCCGGCGCTTGTCCCTGTGGTAAGGGGATACATCGCACAGGGCGAGCATAAGGCAAAACGGCCTTTGGGCAGCGTAGCCATCACAATGGGCGCTGTCACCGTCATTGATGAAGATGGGGAAGCAGCCCGCACAGCCGCGCGTCGGGCAGCCGCGCTTTACCTGCCTGTGGTCGCGCCTCTGGACACGACGCTGGAAATTGACCCTGAGATCATCCAACGGCTGGCGCACAACGTTCAACGTGGGGATTTTGTGAAGGCAGCCGCGTTGATTTCAGATGACCTGCTAGAGCGCTTCGCCTTTTGCGGCGACTCTCACGATATTATCCGGCAGGCAGACCAACTGTTTGATGCAGGGGCGCGGCGAATAGAGTTTGGTACGCCTCACGGGCTAAACGCCGAAAAAGGAATTTCTTTGTTAGGGGAGCAAGTGCTTCCAGCTTTGCAATCATGGCTGCGCGCCTAGAGAGATTCGAACTCCCGACACTCGGTTCCGAAGACCGATGCTCTATCCACTGAGCTATAGGCGCATGACTCATATTTTACCGGATTTATTGTCGCGGTCAATTGACACATGACGGCGCAGAAGCAGCAAATTGTGCCTTGTTGCTGCCAGCCCTACCCGATCGCTCAGGCGCTGTTGTGTCGCCTCGGCCTGCCTTAAAAGCAGCGATGCTTCTCTCCACACCTGCATTCGTGTGAGGACAGCACCGAGGTTGGCCTGTGCGCGCGAAAGTGTGTACGGGGCGGATTGCTGCTCAAAGATGGTGATCGCTCGTGTGAGGTAATCATAGGCTGCTTCCAGGTCATCCTGCATCTCATAGGCACGGCCTAGGGCAGCGTATAATCTGGCGAGATTGGCCGGGTTCTCGTTTGCCTCTGGCAGATCGAGTGCCTGCTGTAAGTGGGCTAATGCGCCGCTTGTGTTTCCTTCATCCAGCAGCACGGCGCTTTGCAGGGACAACAGCCGCAGTGATGCTGGCAGCCGCTGGCTGAGGTTGTAAAAATGACTGTGCGCTTTGCGGTCAGCGGCGATTTGCGCCTGCTCCAGAAAGACGCTTTCGAGCAGATGGTCATCACGATAATTGAGCGCTATGCGCTGGCAGCGTTCGAATATCTCCATGGCCTCTTCATATCTCCCGTGCTGCCTGCGCAGGATGCCGAGTTCCAGAAGCGCTTTGCCTTGTGTTACAAACTGCCCGTGCGCTCCACACTCCGCCACCGCTTCCACGAGAACCTGTTCCGCGGCTTCTAATTCAGCAAGGTTTCTCAGGCATACGCCGAAGGCGATATACAATTTTAGATCGAAAGCGGCTGTTTTACGGAAATGATTTTCCAGGAGCAGCGCCCATGACGCATAATCACCGCGTTTTAACCCTGTGTCCAGTAAAAGCGACATCCATTTGCGTTCCAGCGCTTCGCCGGGCTGCACCCAACCCGTAACCAAAATGTGCAGCACAAGGTCATAAGCGGCTTCAAGGCTGTCGGCGAGATGAATCTCATGAGCTAATGCGTCCAGCATCTGCCTCACAGGCATAGAGTCGTCAGCGAGCCGTTCCAGATAACGGCGCACCGAGTAAGTCAGACGACAGGTACCGGATTGCTGCCCCGCATCCAGCAGGCGCAGCTTGATTAGTTCGATGATCTCGTTGTACGTGTCGCGCTCCGGCCATAGGTGCTGGAAATGCTCGACCTCGATATCCCGATCAGGCAGCATGGCGAAAGCTAAAAGCACGGCTTTAAGCTGGTCTGGCAGCCGTTCAATCGTCTGCTCAAACACAGAAGACAATGCATTCCAGTCCACCAGTTCGTAATCGTAACGTCCCAGATGTTGGGTCGCGGTCTTGAGGACAGCCGGGTTACCGCCGACAGTCTCCCAGATATGGCGAACCTCGTCCGGCGCGAGCGCCTGTGTGCTGGATGCTATAAGGAACTTTTGCGTGTCTTCCCAGCGGAGTTCCTGTAACGGGATGTGCTTGACATCACTGTTGATGTGATAATACGTTTCGCTGATGATAAACACGTTCGCCGCGCTTAAATCTGCCAGTAGTGACCGGAAATCAGGCTGTTCCACCCAGGGGCCAACATGATCCAGAACGACGGCGGTTGAATAGCTTAACACGAACTCTCGCAGAGTAAGCGCGGCCTCAGCATTCAGCAGCGTTTCGGTGAGGTACTGATACAAAAATCTGGCGGAAGTGGGATGGTCGAGCCACACCAGATGTTCAATTTCCTCTGCATCAATGCTTTGCCTGACCACTTCCTGAACGAAGGTGGTTTTGCCAATGCCCTTCACCCCTGTCACGTGGACATGACAAATTGTCCCCTGACTTTTGATTTGTGCTACACGCTGCATGGCTTCAGCCCGCCCGAACATCGGCATCGGCCTTGAGGCTGGGAGCGCAGCGTACAGTTTTAGTTTTCTCTGGCGGTTGCGTGCTTCCCATTCCACAGCGGTCAGCTTTTCAGTCAACCTTCGTATGGCGTGGCTTTGATAACGGCGCAGGGTGCGTTCATCCATCTGCATCGTCTGGCTGATAGCATCCAGTGAGAGGTTCAGACCAACACAGACATAGCGATAGTACAGAATGCTCCAGCCGATTAACTCGGGGTTTTGCTCTCTGCCGGCGGCTGCTAAGGCTGCTTCTGCAACATCTTTAGGCTCTGGGAACTGTTGCGGTGGCAGATCGAGATTGCGCCTGTGCTGCTCCACAGCTTCTCTAATCATAGAAGTCAGCAGATGCTGTACCGCGAATTCTTTTCTAAGGTTTACTGGTGGGAGATCGGGGTCTGAAAGTATGAGCTTGACCAGCAGAAGCTCTTCGAGGGCTGTGGTAGGTCGTGGCACAGACGTATAAAGAAGCGATTCCAGCGCTTTACGCACGCTTTCCTGGCTGATGAACGGTTGCTTCTTACCACTGACCATCGGGAAAGGTGTTCACGTTCGCGTGCTGCCCAACAACTTTATACATCTGAAAGCCGGTAAAGGGATGCCCCAGAATGCCATCGTGAATCGCCCATGACCGCCCGCGCACAGTCTTCCAGGCATCTGGGGGGCGAAAGACTTTATCCGGGGCAAGTCGCTGATGTAAAAAGCCGCCCGGCTGAAATTCTTTGTGGATTTCCAGCATCTCCTGACGGCCACGAATGTAGTTAAAGCCATAGCGCTCAAAAATGATGGCGTTGTGATAAGCAAGCGGCTCAATCATGAACATCTCGTGCGCCATATTTGAGACAAATTGCTCGAATAACGGCACCAGATTGCGGAATACGCGCAGCCCTGCCCGCACCTGACCGGGTGCCAACCCGGCTTTCATCGCTGCCTCTTCCGCTGGCAGGTTTCTGCCGATCGTGCCAAGCTGCGTGGGGTTGTTATTTCGATCCACATCGGTGTTAAAGCGCGGCGCGTCAGGGTCGTTGACCACTACAAGCAAAACCAGCAGCCGGTTATTAAAGGTGTCGGCCATGTTCAGGTAAAGCGTGGGGTCAAGGTCTGTCGCGCGGCGGCGCACGATCACCTCCAGCGCACGGCTGCCCGCAGGACAGCGAAACTGCACCACACGATAGCCTTCCGCGCGCAGTGTGTCGCGGTCAATCTTGTAGTCGGAGAAAAGCCAATCTGGCAGGAGCGTGCGGTAGATAGCTTCCTTCTCCGCCTCAGGCAGGTTGTTTATTCCACGTATTGAGTTCGGCCAGACCATATCCGTTGTTACAAGCCTCCATCAATATTCGTTCTTCAATGCGCGTTGTATCTGGCGATCTGCGTCGCGCTTAGAGATAGCATCGCGCTTGTCGTACAGCTTCTTACCTTTCGCCAGCGCAATTTCCAGCTTCGCTTTGCCGCGTTGTAGATACAGCGAGGTCGGCACAACTGTGTAACCGCGTTCCCGCATTCGGCTGATGATCTGTGCGATTTCTTTTTTGTGCAGCAGCAGCTTGCGTGGGCGCAGCGGGTCCTTGTGGCCGAAGATGCTCGCTTCCTCATAAACGGCGATGTGCGTGTTCATAAGCCACAGCTCGCCACCTCGTTCCTGTACAAAGCCGTCGCTCAGGTTGACGCGGTTAGCGCGTATGGACTTGATTTCTGACCCCATCAGCACAATGCCCGCCTGATAGGTATCTTCTAAATGATAATCGTGGCTGGCTTTGCGGTTGCGCGCAATAACCTTTATGCCCTCAGCCATGGTGTTCAACTCCATCAAGCACAGTGATTTGCTGCAACTGCCGAACCGCTTCCCCTAATTCAACGTCACGTCCATCAGGGTCGGGGATCATGGGGATGTCTGGCTCTAACCCACGCCCCTCGATGGCATGGCGCTGCGGCGTGAGCCATTCAGCAGAAGTGATGTGCAGTGACGAATCGTCAGACAGCCTGAAGATTTGCTGCACGGTGCCTTTGCCAAATGTCGTCTGGCCGATCAGCACGCCGCGTTCATGATCCTGCAGCGCGCCCGCGACCAGTTCCGCCGCGCTGGCCGTCCCCTGATTAATCAACACCGCCAGCGGCAGTTCGTTAGCAAGGCCGCCCTCAACAGCCGAAAACGTTTGCTGGCTGTCCTTATCCTGCTCGTACAGGATAACCGTCCCACTGTCCAGAAATTCGCTGGCTACGGCGACGGATTCCTGAAGCAGCCCACCGCTGTTATTGCGCAAGTCCAGAACAAGCGCTTCAATTTCCGCCTCGTTTATTAATTCGTCGAGGGCGGTCTTAAGCTCTTCCGGTGTGCGGCTGGTAAAGCGCAGAATCTGTACATAACCGAGTTGCTCATCTTCCGCCATCACTCGCCAAAGCACGGATGGCACATTAATCACGTCAAACAGGATGAAGACGGTGAATTCATCCTCATTTTCCTTGAGGACGGTAATTTCTACGCCACTGTCCTCTTTAACCTCGCCGCGAAGCATCTGGTCAAGCACATCCTGCGGAGTGTCCAGATTAAGTGCTTCTCCGTTGACTTCTATCAGGATGTCGCCGTCCTCAATGCCCGCTTCAGCCGCCGGGCTGTCAGGATAAGGGAACAGGACGAACTGGCCGCTCTCGTCTCGCTGTACCTGCACGCCGATGCCGCCGTATGTACCAGCAAGCACGTCCGATTCACTCTGGGCAACGGGTGGATCAATAAAGAAGGTGTAGCGGTCTTCCAGCGCTGCCATCATGCCCCGGATAGCCGCATATTGGCGGGCGGTGTAATCTGGTTGCTCACGCAGGAAATGCCGGTCTAACAGCCCCTGTACTTCGTCCAACAAGGGATAGCCTTCAGCCTGACTTTGCGTGGCAGGCGCGGCGAATGCGGAATTTAACCCTACTAAATCCCGAAAGAAGAAGCCTGCGGTGAAGATAACAGCCATGGTGATGCCAGCGAGAGCGCCAAGTATTACCGAATAGCCGAGGCCGCCCCGCCCTTTAGTGACTTTGTTCATGTGAACTCGCTAATTCGCTTGCACAATTCGGTTTCTGGTGGTGAAATTGTAGCATCATGATTGTTTTAGTATAACCCGGAAATACGGACAATGACGCAACAACGTACTGCCCCGCTCGTTCTGGTTGCTGATGATGAAATTCACACTACCCACATGCTGGAACTGATCTTCGAACGTGAGGGGTATCAGGTGAAATCGGCTAATGACGGTGTTGCCGCGCTGGAATACGCCCAGCATCTGCTGCCCGATCTTATCCTGCTCGACATCCAGATGCCGGGGATGAACGGCTTTGACGTGCTGCAGGCGCTGCGCGATAACCACCAGACGGCGAATATCCCCACAATTCTGATTACCGCTAACGCGATGAAGCCTGCGGATGTTGCACATGGCCTCAACCTGGGCGCGGACGATTACCTCTCTAAACCATTTGCCCCGCTTGAACTGGTTGCGCGGGCTGAAAGCAAAATTAAAGCGCGTCAGCTAGAAGATCAGCTTCAGCGGCAGAATCTGGTGCTGGAAGCGCTGCTGCGTGTTGGAGAGGCGCTAAACCAGTCCCTGGAAGTTGACGATCTGCTGGAACTCATTCTGCTGCTCACGCTGGATTTGCTTCCGGGCAGTGTAGCGGCGATTTACCGGTTCGACCACAATGGTGAAGTCCTCACACACCGCAGCCAGACCGCGCATGATTCAAAAGAGTATAAACACAGTACGCAGAAGGTCGTCCGCCAATTTCTGAAGAACCCTGTTACAACAACGTGGCCGGAAGATGCACCCCTTCTGCCGGATTTTCCCTATGGGATGGCTGTGCCGCTGGAATATAACTATGACCTGACAGGGGTGCTTGTGCTGGCAGCGCACGACCAGCCTTATGATCTTGACCACCTGCGCCTGCTTCAAGGTATCGGGAGACAGGCATCGCTCGCTTTGAAGAATGCCGAGCTTTACGAGATGCAGGTTAATCATGCCGAGCATCTTGAGGAAACCGTCGCCGCGCGTACTGCCGAGCTTCAGTCTGCCCAGCAGATGTTAGTTCGCTCAGAAAAGCTGGCTTCTATCGGGCATTTGGCCGCCAGTATTGCTCATGAGATCAACAACCCCTTGCAACCTATTCTGCTGCATCTGGAACACATGCGGGAAGACGCACAGGCGCAGGAACCCGTAGACCTGTATGCCGTAGAGATTATTCAGGAAAGCATTGAACGAATTACGCGCATCGTCAGCCAGCTGCTGGAATTCACAGGCAAGCGGGGACAGGCAGACAGCGCCCAGTTTTTAGACGTTAGCCGCACGCTGGAAGCAGTTATCAACCTGAATCGAAAGTTGTTTGAGAAAAGCAGCATGGCGCTGGAATGCCGCCTGGACGCGCTCCCCCCGCTCTACGGCAGCAAAGATCAACTTGAGCAGGTGTTTATGAATGTGATCTTAAACGCCCACGCCGCGATGGGCGGCGGAGGCAAGCTGATGATTGACGCGGGGGTTGAGCAGGAACATATCATCATTCGCTTTCAAGACACCGGATGTGGTATCCCCGCAGATCGCATCAACAGTATTTTTGACCCCTTTTACTCGACGAAACCGAACGGCACAGGTTTAGGCCTGTTTGTGAGTTACGGCATCATCCAGAATCATCAGGGGTCAATCGAAGTCGAAAGCATAGAGAACGCTGGCACGACCTTTACGATCCGCCTGCCGATAGACACGCAGCCCGCGTCATAAGACAGGCTGCCAGCGGGCTTGATAGGCTTTTTCCCCTAGCGCCCCCTGCGCGAAGGCCGCCGCTTCGCTGAGCGGGACAGCGATCACATTCAGGATAGTGTTGGTGCTGCAATCGGTCATGCGGACCCCTACCGCTTCGACCGCTTCCTGAATCTGCGTGCTGGCCTGTGCTAATGCGCTCATCACGGCGTTAATTTCCTCAGAACGCTGTTGGCTGTCCGGGCTGCCGCAAACGCCTACCAGAAGAGTCGTCCCAAGAACGGTATCTGCCGTTCCAACATCCTCATCTACCAGATCGAACCCGTCAAGCGCGCTTTGGACAGCAGCTTCTGTGTCGGACGAAATATCAACCGCGCTGGCTGAGGGCATATCTGTAGCCGAGACAGTCGTCGCGTCGGTCGGTTGCGCGGCCTGCTGCACAGCCGTAGGGGTTACGCTCTCGCTGTCCGGGCCGGTTAAACGTGGCAGTAAAAGCACCAGCGCGACGATGATGATTAACGCCAGCAAGCCGACGACAGCAGGCATCAGCCATGCGGGTCTTTCCCTCGGCGTAGTAGTCGTCACTGTAGGTGTTGGTGCAGCCGTCCTCCCCTGCTCCACAACCTCATCATCAATATCGAATTCGTCATCGAAGTCTACAAAATCGTCGTCATTGGGGAGCGCTGGCAGTGTTGGCGGTGGGGTGACGCGCTGCATCCCGCTTTGTGTTTCGGCAGCCGCTACTGCTGCGGGATATTCGGCATCCAGTGAGTCAATCAGTTCATCAGCGCCGGGATAACCGGGATCAATTCTCAGCACATTGTTCAGCGCGATACGCGCCTCGCCAGGGTTTGTTACGGCGTGAGCATATAACCACCAAGCATCTGCATTATCTGGTTCGGCAGCGACGATGGGTTTGAGCAGCGCCTCTGCTTCAGCCAGACGCTCGGACTCAATAAGCTCGTAAGCCTGTGCCAAGACCCGCTCTGTTGACTCGCCCATGTGGTGTTCCCCCGGCTCATGCAATTGAAATGCCAATGTTACACAGGCAGTTTAACATTGAAGCACTTTCGCGCGCAAGCAAGGGCAAGGGTAAATTAAAAGGCGCACCCACCGAATGAGTACGCCTTCATCATGCAAATGCCCTGGAGAGGACTTGAACCTCCACCCCCGAAGGGACACAGCCCTCAACCGTGCGCGTCTGCCTATTCCGCCACCAGGGCATGATGAGCTTTTATTATAGCGATCCATAATGGCATGTCAATCCTTTTGCTAAACACGTGCGCCTGAGTAAGAATAACGTTTTTATATGAGGTTTAGCGGTTGGCTTGGAAGGAAACAATGATGCGAATTGCAGTGGACGCGATGGGGACAGATGACCACCCTGCGCCTGATGTAGCGGGGGGTGTTCTGGCGGCAAGGGAGTTTGGTTATACCGTTTTGCTTGTTGGTGATGAACAGCGTATTCGGGCTGAACTTAATAAGCAGGATGTTCGTCATCTAAGCATTGAAGTTGTTCCTGCTCAGGATGTGATTACGATGACGGATAAGCCTGGTCAGGTAGGTAAAAGCAAGCCACAGTCGTCTATGCATTTGGGCATGAATCTGGTTAAAGATGGTTTAGCTGATGGTTTTGTGACTATGGGAAATACAGGCGCGGCGCACGCGATCGCTACGCTGTATACGCTGCGGCGTATCACCGGGGTCAAGCGCCCTGCCCTGAGCGGCATCTATCCATTGGGTGGCCGTCATGTGACGATGCTCGATCTGGGCGCGAATGCCGATTCCAGAGCGGAATGGCTGGCGCAATTTGCGCTCATGGGGGAAGTTTACGCGAAGAACACGCTGAATTTGCCAGCGCCGCGTGTTGCCCTGCTCTCCAACGGCGAAGAAGAAGGCAAAGGGAATGCGCTGATCAGAGAAGCAGCAGCGCTTATCCAGCAACTGCCGCTGAATTACATCGGCAATGTGGAACCCAAAGAGATTATGCGTGGCGATACCGATGTCATTGTTTGCGATGGATTTGTAGGAAATATTTTTGTAAAAACCTTCGAGGCTTCCGCTTCCTACATGGGTGGTTTGATTCGGGAAGAAGCTGGCCGCGACCCTTTATCCATGTTGGGCGGGATACTGCTGCGGCCAGCCTTCCGCCGGGTTCGGCAGCGCAGCGATACTTTTGAGATCGGTGGCGCGCCCCTTTTAGGGGTGAATGGTGTTGTTATTATAGGTCATGGCCGCTCTAATGCGGGCGCTGTTAAAAATGCGATAAATCAGGCGGCGTTAGCTGTTCAGGGTCGTGTCATTGATGCAATTCGTGATAAATTACAACATGCAGGCGCGATAGACGATAGCACCGCCAGCTAGGAGAGGTTTTATGGAGTTGTTACGCAACGGACGACCGCGTGTGGTCATCACAGGGCTGGGTGCAGTCACTGCCCTTGGCTCAGCAAAAACTATGTGGGACAGCCTGAAGGCTGGCCGGTCGGGAATACGCCGCATCGAAACAATTGATGTATCGCACGTGCCGATTAAATATGGTGGCGAAGTGCGCGACTTCGACCCGACGGTGTACATTGAGCCTAAGGAAGCCCGGCGCATGGGGCGTGCTGCCCATTTTGCTATTGCGGCTGCCTCGATGGCGATTGAAGATGCGGGTTTGTCCGCACTTGAGATTGAACAGGAAGGCGAGCGTGTAGGCGTGGTGATCGGCACATCTCTGGGCGCACACGAGATGGCTGAACAAAGCACCTTTAAGTATAAGACAACGGGTTATCGCAAGCCCAACCCGCTTTCGCTTATCAACTCGCTGCCGAATATGCCCGCGCATTACGTCAGCAAGATGTTTCATGCGCTGGGGCCGTTAAACGCGCCGTCTACTGCCTGCGCGGCTGGTACACAGGCGATCGGTGATGCCAGCGAGTTGATTAAAAATGGCCGGGCAGACATGGTGATTACTGGTGGCGTGGAAGCCGTGTTACAGGATTACGCGCTGGCTGGCTTTGAAGCGATGAACGCGCTGGCCGGGCCTGAATACAACGACACGCCAGAAATTGCCAGCCGCCCATTCGACAAGACGCGCAGTGGTTTCGTCTTTAGCGAGGGTTGTGGCGTGCTGGTGGTGGAAAGTCTGGCTCATGCGATTAAGCGTGGGGCAAATATCTACGCGGAAGTGCTGGGCTATGCGTCCTCGTCAGATGCCTATCACATCGCGGCGCTGGAGCCGGAAGGTCACGGAGCGACCCGGTGTATGCGTTGGGCGCTTGAAGATGCCCACCTCAGCGCCGAGGCGATTGACAGCATCAACGCGCATGGCACCTCCACCCCGGCCAATGACGCGATGGAAACACTGGCGATTAAACGGGTTTTTGGCGAACAGGCCTACAACATCCCGGTGAATTCGACCAAGAGTATGCTGGGGCACGCGCTTGGCGGCTCTGGGGCGATAGAAGCGATTGCCTGTGCGATGAGCCTGCTGGAGAAAGTGCTGCATCCCACAATCAACTATGAAACCCCCGATCCCGATTGTGATCTTGACTATGTTCCCAACGAAGCGCGGGACGTGCCGGGGCTGAAGCACATCCTCTCGAACAGCTTTGGTCTGGGCGGGCAGAATGCCTCGGTGGTGTTGGGCGCTGTTTGAGTGTTCAGCGCGCGTTCTTGATCTACACAGCGCTCAGCCCCGGCTGGGCGCTTTTGTTTCCATAATGGCGTGTTGCAGATTAGGCTCTTATAATAGGCTCTATAGAGGGATAAGCTATTTTCTGGAACAGTGATGCAAGATCAAATGCAGATGGTAGACGCATTGTTGGCTCGCGGAGAGATCAAGCGAGCAGAAATGTTAGTGGCAAAACAGCTTCGCTCACAGCTTACGCCGCCAGAACGCGCCAGGGCGCTTATCTGCCGCGCCCGCGCCCGGTTGGCAGGGCTTAGGCCAGAAGAGGCGCTGGATGACCTCGCTGCATCCCAAAGTTTGCTGCCTTTAGCGTTTGAAAGCCCCGATGTTCTGGAACTGAAGGCAGACTGCTATTTTGCCCGCTTTGAGCTTGCTGCCGTGGGCTTTGCAGATCGCAGCGATATTGCTCATGCCCAGGCGTTATATCAGCGTCTGGTTGAGGAACCTTCTCTGTACACCAATCAGGGTTGGGCCTATTATCAACTCGGACGCATTGCGTTAATGATCTCGGATAGTACGGAAGCCGAACAGTATTTTCGACTGGCTCTGTTCGCGCCCAGCCACCTGAAAACGCTGACAGCCTTCTGCTATGAGCGGCTGGGCTTTATCGCCTTCTATGAACAGCGCGACCTGAACAACGCCCTCGGCCTGTTGAATAAGGCTGTAGACACCTACCCTACTGGTGAAAAGCATAGCTGGTTGGTGCAGGTGCATCTTCTGCGTAGTAAAGTCCTGCGCGAGATGCGCGATTATCAACAGGCGCTGCACGCCGCCGAAACAGCGTTGGCGATTGCCTCTGGCAGCAGCCCACAGGATCGCCATAGTATGGCCGAGGCGCTGCTCACGACTGGTGAACTGCTTGCCAGCATGGAAGGACGTGACCGGGAAACCGTCGCTCACCTTCAGCAGTTTCTTCAGATCAGCCGTAAGCCGTTAGGGGTAGATGTCACCTGGTCACGGGTACATGAGATGCTGGGTGATGCTTATTTCCGGTTGGGACAGTACGACCTGACCGGACAGGCGTATCAGGCCGCGCTCGATTATAACCCTTATCACCCCTGGGAAATTTCGCTGTATTATCGCATCGCCCGCAGTCACTATCTTCAGGGTGGCTACGAAGCAGCGGTAAAGGCTATCGAGAAGATGCTCAGGGCAGCGGAGGTTGAAGGGGAAGCTGTGAACGACTACCGGGTATTCGATATTCTTGGGAATGCCCAGTTCGCTTTGGGCAGGTATGCAGATGCGGTACGAGCTTATGGGCAGGCTTTAAAAGTTGCCCCGATGAATGCGGAAAATCTGGAAAAGATCAGGACTTATTATGAGCTTGCTCAGAATATGGGTTGAGGTGGATTGGAGTTTTGTTGATGACTACACGAAGCAATGAGGTGGATACTGTGAAGGTAAATGTCATTGGTGGCGGTCTGGCAGGCTCGGAAGCCGCATGGCAACTGGCAGAACGCGGGTTTGAGGTACAGCTTTATGAAATGCGGCCACAGCGCACCACAGGCGCGCATGTGTCGGATAAATTAGCGGAACTGGTGTGCAGCAATTCGCTTGGCTCCAAGCTTGTTGACCGCGCAACCGGGCTGCTTCAGGCCGAACTGAAACGGCTGCGGTCGCTTTTGATTGAGAGTGCAGAAAAAGCGGCTGTGCCAGCAGGTGGCGCGCTGGCTGTAGATCGTGAGCTGTTCGCACAGAGCGTGACCGACGCAATCGCCAGCCACCCCCTGATTAACGTCATCCGGCAGGAAGTGACCAGCATACCGGATGGGCCAACCATCATCGCCACTGGCCCGCTTACTTCTGATGGCTTGGCGCAGGAGATCGCCCGGCTTACCGGCCAGCAGTATCTCTACTTCTATGACGCGATTTCCCCTATCGTGACTTATGAAAGCATTGATATGTCGGTCGCCTTTCAGGCCAGTCGTTATGGACGCGGCGAGGAAGAAAGCGGCGATTACATCAACTGCCCGATGAACAAAGAGGAGTATGACCGCTTCGTCGCCGCCCTGCTCGCTGCCGAGACAGCGGCACTGCGCGATTTTGAGCAGGAAGACGACCACTTTTTCGAGGGCTGCCTGCCGATTGAGCAGTTAGCCGCGCGTGGGCATGACACGCTGGCCTTTGGCCCGCTGCGCCCTATCGGGCTGCGTGACCCGCGCACCGAAAAACGCCCACATGCGGTTGTCCAGTTGCGCCGTGATAACCTGGCAGGCAGCCTGTACAACATCGTCGGCTTCCAGACCAACATCCGCTGGGGGCAGCAGGAGGCGGTTCTGCGCCTGATCCCCGGCCTGGAAAACGCGGAATTCATACGCATGGGGCAGATGCACCGTAACACGTTCATTAATTCCCCCACCCTGCTCCACCCCACCATGCAGTTCCGTCAGCGTGAGGACTTATTTTTCGCCGGGCAGATCACGGGTGTGGAGGGCTACGCAGGGAATATCGCTACCGGTCTGATTGCTGCTGTTAATCTGGCGCGGCAGCTCCGCCATGAGCCGCAGTGGGTTCTGCCAGCGACAACCATGCTCGGCGCGCTGTGCCACTATGTGACACACACACGGCCAGAGGATTTTCAGCCCATGAAAGCCAATTTCGGCATTCTGCCGGAACTAACACAGCCCATCAAAAACAAGCGCGAGCGTTATCAGGCCTATGCAGAGCGCGCACTGGCAGACATGGATGACAGCATCCTCAGCCTGTCAGAGGATTACTTAAACCCAATTTCGCAGGAGTTCTAGTATCATTGTCGTTAGGGGATATTAAAAGCGCGGGAACAACGACAGCATGACAGATTTAGCGCACTGGCTGGAGCAGCATCTCGACACGTTAATCCAGGCAACAGTGGATGAACTATCACAGGATCAGGGGCAAAAAGCTCAGGTTATCGAAACCGTTGCGGCATTCTTCAACAGTTTAAAACAGGCCGTGACTGCACAGGACCTGGCACCTTTGCATATACAGTTGCAGGACTGGGTTGCTGGCCGCAGCATTCCTATTGATGATGAACTGGCCGGGCTTGTTCCGGTCTTAATCCTCATCGAGGAAGTTACGTCAGAGCAGATACGCCAGTTATGCCTGCCTGAAGAAGCCGTTGAACTGCTGATTGAAATGGATGCGGTTTACAATCAGGCCATCAGTTATCTGTCACGGCTGGAAACCAACGCCCTGCTCATGGATATGCGGCTTGAGCTTGCAAAGGCCAAGTCTCAGCTTGATCGGCTGGATAAAAGCAAGTCGGACTTTGTGGCGGTGGCGGCGCACGAACTGCGAACCCCTATTACGCTGATTGAAGGCTATGGCAATATGCTGCGTATGACCGACAAAGCCTACACAGAAGACCCGGTGCTTGCCCCGCTTATAGACGGGTTGGACAGCGGCGTAAAACGCCTGCGCGAGATCATCCGGGATATGCTTGATGTCTCCCTGATCACGCTGGACATGATTGAGCTTCACCTTCAGCCTGCATGGCTGCTTCAGATTGTGGACGCGCTTGAACGCAGCATGAACCAGCATCTTAAAGAGCGCGAGGTGGAACTGGTGGTTGAACGCGAGACGATTCCGCGCAGGCCGACCTATGGTGATCCAGAACGCCTGCTTCAGGTGCTTCAGAAAATCGTCTATAACGCGATCAAATACACGCCTGACGGCGGGCGCGTGGTTATTACCGCGCGCGAACTGACCGGCTTCGCCGATGTGATGGTCATAGACAACGGCATTGGCATCGCGGCCAATGATTTGCCCCACATTTTCAATATGTTTTCCTCATTAGGCGACTCCTCGCTGCATTCCAGCAGCAAAACCAAATTTCGCGGGGGCGGCCCGGGGCTTGGGCTGTTTATCTCCAAAGGCATTATCGAGGCGCATGGCGGCAACATCTGGGCAGAAAGCCCCGGTTACGATGAGGAAGCCTGCCCCGGCAGCACCTTCCATATTCTGATTCCCATGCGCAGTACGCCAACTGATGATAATATTACGTCAACCGTGTTTGAAGATCATAGCTAAAGAGGTCTAGTGTTCACGCCTGCAGATCGCTTAAAAAATTTACCTCCCTATGCTTTTGCCGTAATCGGCCAGCGCATCCGCCAGATGACTAGCGAAGGCATTGACGTTATCCGCCTTGATATTGGCAGCCCTGATAACCCGCCGCCGCCCGCCGTGACCGAAACCCTGACGCGCGCTGCCTCGCAGCCCGACAAACACGGCTATTCCGGCTATCAGGGAACGCCAGAGTTTCGCCGCGCGGTAGCGGGCTATTACGCCCAGCGCTTCAATGTGCAGCTTGACCCCGATAAAGAAGTGCTGCCTTTGATCGGCTCAAAGGAAGGCATTGTCAATCTGTGTCTGGCGCTGCTCAACGATGGCGATGTGGCGCTGGTGCCAGATGTCAGCTATCCCTCTTACTCAATGGGGACTTTTCTGGCAGGGGCTGACGTTTACTGGCTGCCGCTGCGTGAACAGAACAATTATTTACCACAGCTAGATGCGATACCGGAAGATGTGGCCGCCCGCGCGAAAATCCTGTGGATAAACTACCCCAATAATCCGACAGGCGCAGTCGCCGACCTCGCCTGCTATGAAGAAATAGTCGCTTTTTGCCGCAAGCATCAGATTCTCCTGGCTTCCGACAACCCGTATGTCGAGGTCACTTTTGATGGCTACCGCGCGGCCAGTGTGCTTGAAGCCGACGGAGCTAAAGAGACTTCTATAGAGTTCATGTCGCTTTCCAAGACTTACAACATGGCGGGCTGGCGGCTGGGCGCGGCGGTGGGCAATGCTGACGTGCTAAAGCTGCTGCTTCAGGTCAAGAGCAACGTAGACAGCGGCCATTTCCTTCCCGTTTATGAGGCAGGTGTCACAGCCATTGAGCAAACGTCGCAGGCGTGGCAGGACGAGCGCAACCGCATTTATGAACGCCGTCGTGACCGCATTCTGGAAACCCTGCCCGCTATTGGCCTGCAGGCGCGGAAATCACCGGGTTCGCTCTACGTCTGGGCGCGGGTGCAGCATGGTGATGGCATGTCCTATGCAGAGAAGGCACTGAGTGAAGCACACGTATCCATCGCGCCCGGTGGCATCTACGGGCCAGGCGGCAAGGATTATGTACGCATCAGCTTAGGCATCCCTGATGACCGTCTGGAGATCGCGCTAAATCGCTTGCAGCAGTGGTATACTAGCAAAGTCCCTATCAGCGACAAGTCACTATGACAAACTATCAGATCGTAAACAACACCCCTGAGCGCGCATTTTTAATCGGGGCAAACCTCAAAGGCAGCTTTCCGCTGCTCTCTATCGAAGATTCCCTCGATGAATTGGCGCTGCTGGCACAAACCGCCGGGATGGAGGTGGTAGGCCGCGCATGGCAGCACGTCGGGCAGATTGACCCGGCAACGTTTATTGGTTCTGGCAAAATCGAGGAAATCAAGCAGGAGCTTGAGGCAAGCGATACGCAGGTCATCATTTTTGACGACGAGCTTTCCCCGCGCCACCAGCGCGAGCTGGAAAAACGCTTTGGCGAAAAGTATAAACTGCTGGATCGCTCTGCCCTTATTCTGGACATCTTCGCCCAGCACGCCCAGACCCGCGAAGGGGCGCTTCAGGTGGAACTGGCGCAGTACGAATACCGCCTGCCCCGCCTGACCCGGCAGTGGACGCATCTCGCGCGGCAGGCGGGCGGCGGCGCAACCCAGGGCGGCAGCGGCGGTGTCGGGCTGCGCGGCCCCGGCGAAACACAGCTTGAAGTAGACCGCCGTGAGATCAGCCGTAAAATCACGAAACTCAAGAGTGATCTGGAAGACGTGCGCGCGCATCGTGGCCGCTACCGGGCCAACCGCACCCGCGCCCAGGTGCCGGTCGTTTCGCTGGTAGGATACACCAACGCCGGAAAATCCACATTGTTCCGCGCGCTGACCGGGGCAGATGTTTACGTGGCAGACCAGTTATTCGCCACCCTTGACCCCACAACACGGCGCATTGAACTACCCTCTGGCCGCCATGTCCTGCTGACTGATACAGTGGGCTTTATCCAGAAGCTGCCGACAACACTTATCGCTGCCTTCCGCGCGACACTGGAAGAAGTGGTCGAGGCGGATGTTATCCTGCATGTGGTAGATGCCTCGCACCTCAACGTCTTGCAGCATATCGAAGCCGTCGAGGATACCCTAGCCGAGCTTGATGTCCCGGCGGTGCCGCGCATACTGGTGTGGAACAAAACCGACGCTTTGGAGGGTGCGCCACGCCCCACTTACGTTGATGAAGATGGAGAGTATATGGCCGAAGTATCCATTTCCGCGCTTAAACGGCAGGGAATGGAGACATTAATGGAGGTCATTGAGCAGGCTGTAGCGTCGTCTGCCCACCACGTTCAACTGCTCCTGCCCTATGACCGGGGCGATCTCATCTCATCGCTTCACGAAAGCGCGACTGTCGAAAACCAGGAACACACGGAAAACGGTGTCATTATAAGCGTGCAGCTTTCGCCTGCCCTGTACGAGCAGTACAAAAAGTATAAGATTTGAGGCCAACAGTGTTCAAGCGTATAGATCAATCCCCTGCCCTTGCCCGTTTTCTGGAACTCATCGCCTCAACGATGGCAAAGCAGCGCGGCCTGCCTGTGGTCATCGGTATCCTGCTCGTCATCGTCAGTTTTGTACTCCAGTCCATCGAAGTATTTGCGCCCTCACAGTGGCTGGAACTGGCGGGGGTCATCTTCCTACACGTTGGGGTGATTACAACGCTGGTTGGCCTGCTGGTCTCTGAAGCATTAGGGAAGTAAAGCAGGGCGGCGCTGGTGGCAATCACATACCGTGTTATTGACCAGAGCGACGAACTGGAACAGGTCGTTGATCTGGAAATTATCATCTGGGGCCTATCACCCAGAGATGCCGTCCCCTCAAGTCTGTTTCATGCGCTGCTGCATAATGGCGGCGTGCTGATCGGGGCTTACGATCAAGCCCGGCTCGTTGGGCTGAGTTTCGGCTTCCCTGCCCGCCAGCCCCGCACGTTATGGTCACATATGACCGGAACGCACCCGGATTATCAGTCACGCGGAGTCGGGTTTGGGCTAAAGCAGTACCAGCGTACATGGGCGCTGGAGCATGGATACCGCTACATGCGCTGGACGTTTGACCCGCTTCAGCGCCGCAACGCGCATTTCAACCTGTGCAAATTAGGGGCATCCGCCAGCATTTATCACGAAAATTATTACGGCACGATGACGGACGGGATTAACGCCGGACTGCCATCTGACCGCCTTGAGGTCGTCTGGAATTTAAAGGCGCGCTCACCCCGTTCAACCTGTGATGAAGTACATGAGCTGCCGTTTCTGGTACAGGCTGACGGCGCGCTGAATTTATCCTGTGCCGAACCCGATACCGACACCCCAGCCTACGGTGTAGAAATCCCCTTCGATCTGCCCACGCTTAAGCAGAAGCACTTTGATAAAGCGGCGGAGTGGCAGCTTGCCATTCGCCATGCGTTGCAGGCGGCTTTTACACGCGGCTATGGGATCGCGGGCTTCTTCACCGCCGATCAACGCTGCTGGTATATCCTCAGCGCGCCGGAAGCGTGGTTTATGTACGTGGTCGAATGCCGGGATGGGTCGCTCTATACAGGGATTACCAATCATCTGGAACGCCGCATCCAGCAGCACAACCGGGGCAAAGGCGCGGCCTACACCGCGACCAGAAGGCCCGTTAGGCTGCTTGGCGCATGGCGTTTTGTTGATCGCAGCAGCGCGCTTAAGGCCGAGGCCGCCTTCAAACAAAACACGCGCAAAGCGAAGCAGGAGTATCTGCGTTCAAAATCCGACTATCGGGATGGGCTATTTGTCGAGCCTTTGTAAAAACCAGATCACGATAACTTTTTCCTGATATGGTCTCGGTGCTTGTCGTGTATGGGGTGGTCAGGTACAATCCCCTACGTTAACCTGTTTAAGCCTCGCTCGGTCCAAGGTTTTAACTTCGCAGGAGAAAACCAATGTTTCAAAACAAACGCTTATTGTTATTAGCACTTACACTGTTTGCTGCGCTTGGCGCGGTGTTCGTATCCGCGCAGGAGGATGTCGAACTGCCTGATCTGGAAGGCCGCACCATCACGGTGGCTGTCGAGAACGCTTACCAGCCCTTCAACTTCGTTGACCCGGAGACCGGTGAAGCGGTCGGCTGGGACTATGACGCGCTGGCCGAAATCTGCAGCCGCCTCAACTGCGTCCCCGAATACGTCGAAACCGCCTGGGATGGCATGATCCTCGCTGTCTCCAATGGCGAGTACGACATGGCCGCTGACGGCATCACCATCAAGCCCGACCGCGCCGAAGTGGTGGACTTCTCCGATGGCTACATCACCCTCGAACAGGTCATCCTCGCCCGCTCGGACGAAGACCGCTTCACCAACGCTGAGGAACTGGCCGCCAATGAAGACCTGATCGTCGGCGTGCAGCCCGGCACCACCAACTACTTCGTCGCCATTGATCTGGTCGGCGAGGAGCGGCTGGTGACTTACGACACCTTCCCCATCGCCGTGCAGGCGCTGATCGCTGGCGACGTGGACGCGGTGGTGATGGACGATGTGGCAGGTCAGGGCTATGTCGGGGTCAACGTGGAAGCGGTGCAGATCGTCGGCGACCCGCTGACAGCCACTGAAGAGTTGGGCTTCATCTTCCCCAAAGGCTCTGATCTGGTCGAGCCGTTCAATCTGGCGCTGGAGAGTATGCGGCAGGACGGTTCGCTGGAAGCCATCAACAATCGCTGGTTCCTCGGTGTCACCGAGGAAGCTGAGGCTGTCGAACTGCCTGATCTGGAAGGCCGTACCATCACGGTGGCTGTCGAGAACGCTTACCAGCCCTTCAACTTCGTTGACCCGGAGACCGGTGAAGCGGTCGGCTGGGACTATGACGCGCTGGCCGAAATCTGCAGCCGCCTCAACTGCGTCCCCGAATACGTCGAAACCGCCTGGGATGGCATGATCCTCGCTGTCTCCAATGGCGAGTACGACATGGCCGCTGACGGCATCACCATCAAGCCCGACCGCGCCGAAGTGGTGGACTTCTCCGATGGCTACATCACCCTCGAACAGGTCATCCTCGCCCGCTCGGACGAAGACCGCTTCACCAACGCTGAGGAACTGGCCGCCAATGAAGACCTGATCGTCGGCGTGCAGCCCGGCACCACCAACTACTTCGTCGCCATTGATCTGGTCGGCGAGGAGCGGCTGGTGACTTACGACACCTTCCCCATCGCCGTGCAGGCGCTGATCGCTGGCGACGTGGACGCGGTGGTGATGGACGATGTGGCAGGTCAGGGCTATGTCGGGGTCAACGTGGAAGCGGTGCAGATCGTCGGCGACCCGCTGACAGCCACTGAAGAGTTGGGCTTCATCTTCCCCAAAGGCTCTGATCTGGTCGAGCCGTTCAATCTGGCGCTGGAGAGTATGCGGCAGGACGGTTCGCTGGAAGCCATCAACAACCGTTGGTTCCTCGGTGTCACCGAAGAAGCCGAGACCGAGTAACACAACACCTGTTAACGATCGTCATTTGCGGGGATGCCTGCCTGGGCATCCCCTCTTTATTCAGTTTGTGAGCAATCATGGAATTATCTTCAGAAACCGAACCCACAGAACAGCCGCTGAGCCTGATTAACGAGGAAACACGATCGCGCCTTATGCCCTGGGGCTTTCTTTATACATTCCCGTGGTGGGGGCTGGCACTCATCCTGATTAGCATATGGGTAGCGGCCAGCATCGCAGCAAGCGAAATTTATTACAATATTTTTCTTCAGCTTCAGGACGGGATCGCCCTCACCCTGCGCGTGTCGGTCACTGCTTACATCTGCGCTTTTGCCATCGGCCTGACGGTGGGGATCATCCGCTCCAACCCGCCAAAGCCCCGCTATGGTTTTACAGGCCGCCTGCTCAGCCTCATTCACATGGTGCTGTATAACGTCGCCACCTTCTTTGTCATGGTCATGCGCGGCTTGCCTGTTCTGATCGTGCTGCTGATCTTCGCCTTCGTGATTGTCCCCGCTGTGCGCGATTTTCTGCGGGTGACTTACGACATTCAACTGGGCATTCGTGGCAGTTCAATGGAATCAGCCATCATTGCCCTGTCGTTTACCTACGGCGCGTTTCTTTCAGAGACCTTTCGCGCGGGAATTCAGTCTATCGAAAAAGGCCAGATCGAAGCGGCGCGCTCGCTGGGCATGAATTACTTCCTCACCATGCGCCACATCGTCCTGCCGCAGGCGGTGCGTCGTGTGCTGCCGCCGCTGGGCAACGACTTCGTAGCGATGATTAAAGACTCGTCGCTGGTGGCTATTTTAGGCGTACAGGACATCGCGCAGATCGCCAAAGTCTCATCAGGCGCGTCCTTCCGCTATCTGGAAACTTACCTGCTCGTCGCCGTCATTTATCTTTCGATGACCATTATCGGCTCGCTGCTGGTGCGCTTCCTTGAGCGTAGAGTTACCCTGCCCAGCGATCGCTAGCCATCAACTGCGTCACTGCTCCCTACCCGCGTAGGGTCGTCCAGTTGCAACCAGTGAATATCCGGGCTGAACATGGTGTGGACGAACAGCCGCATATCCGGCGAAATGGTCAGTCCGGCTAAGGGCGCGGCCAGTTCGCTGTAGAGGACAATCTCCACATCCTCATTGGTGCAGCCGCCATTCTCACGGCACACCTGTGGGTCTACACGTCCTACAACGCCACGTGTCCCCAGCGAGTACGCGAAATACAGGTATTCGTCTGGTGCCATCGTCAGCCCGGTGACGTTTTGCAGCCCCGAAACCAGCGTCTCGCGGGTAATTTCAGGCGTGGCAGCTTCCCCTTCGCTATTCAGCGCGGGCAGGTCTTCTGCGCTAAACCACTCAATCGCCTGCCGGGGCCTGCCATAATTTGCCACATACACGCTGCCCTCATGCACTGTTACCCCGGTCGGCGCGCGCAGGTCTGCCAGCACTTCCTGCGCCACGCCCTGCCTGTTGAACAGCGTCAGGCTGTCGCCACGCTGGTTCGTGACCAGAAATTCGTTCTCGTTCAGGTAGGCAATACCCCACGGGCCTTCAAGCAGGCTGAGTACACTCTGCGGCGTACCAGAGCCGTCAATAAACAGCACCTGATTGGTCTCAAAGTCCGGCACCCACAGGTTGACTCTGCCGCTTTCACTCGCCTCGGCATAAAGTGTGTGGGCGTTACGCACGCCGAAAATATAGGTGCGCGTCACCGCTGTCGTCGCGTCAATTTCGTACAGGGTGAAATCGCCGTTACAGGCGGTATACAGCTTGTTGTTGAGCCACGTAATGCCATTAGGCCGCTGCACGTTCCCGGTCAGAATTTGCAGGTCGTCCTGCGTCCACGGCAGGATGCGCGACGAGCCAGCCGACGAGATTTCCGCTGTAGACTCGGCCTCGGGCATTTCGGTAGGCGTTTTAGAGGGGGCGGGTGTCGGCGTGCTGGTCGTTTGGGCAAGCACGGGGCTGATGGTGAAGGCAAGAAGCAGAGTAACAATAAGGCTCGCTGCTTTAATCAACATTTATACCTCTTAAAATTACACGGCAACGTGAGGCAGCGCCAGCGCAGGGATACTGATCGAAAAAGTTGTACCCTGCCCTTCCGCGCTGCTTAAACTGATACTGCCATTATGATTGTCCACGATAGCTTTGACCAGACTTAATCCTAAACCGGAGCCGCTCACATGCTCCGCTCCCCTCTGCCTGCCCCGGAAAAAGCGCTCAAAAATCTGTTCGTGCAGTTCCGGTGGGATGCCGATGCCGTTATCGCTGATCTCGAAAATAATCTGCTGATCATCGCAGCGCACAACCAACCTGACACTCCCACCGCTGGGCGTAAACTTAATGGCGTTCTCGACCAGATTAATCAGCGCTCGCTCGAACTGTTCAGGGTCGCCCTGAAAATCCGGCGTATCCGCCTCTACGCGCGATTCCAGATGAATACGGTTATCGTGTGCCAGCGGGCGCATCTCATTCAGCGTGTTTTCGACCAGCAGCGCCGGGTGGCATATCTCGGCAACCCTCGCCCCGCTCTTCACCCGTTCCAGGTCAAGAATGCCACTGATGATACGATTCATGCGTTCAAGCTGTTTATCAATGGTCGCAATGGCCTGTCCGACCTCCGGGTTTGCCCAATCATGCAGGTCATCCCGCAGCAGGTCAAGATTCGCCATAGCCGCCTGAATCGGGTTTTTCAGGTCGTGGCTGGTCATACGCACCATCTCGCTTTTGATGCGATCCAGTTCTTTAAGCTGAAGCACGTCCTTCTCTAACTGGCTGTGCGCTGCTTCTACCTCGCTTGTAAGTTGCTGCTGGTGTGCGAATAGCTGACTATGCGCAATTGCTACGGCGGCCTGCGCGCTTAACAATTCCAGCAAATGGACATCATCACGGTTAAAAAGCCGTCCCTGCTTGCCCGCAATAACCATCAACGCGCCGATCGCCTCGCCACCATACACCAGCGGCACGCAGATGACCGACCCAAACGTTTCGCGCGCCAGCGGCAGGTCATCCAGCGCTTTCCAGTCGCGCGAGTAGTTTTCGACAAAAATGGATTTCCTGTTCTGGACTACCGCGCCGGAAACCCCCTCGCCCAGCGCCACCTGCAAGCCGATAAACTGCTTCGGCAGGTTATAAACAGTCGCCAGCGTCAGGTTTGAGTCACGGTTCAGGAAGATGCCCGACCCATCAGCATCCAGCCAGCCGACCGCCTGCGTCGCAATCTGATCCAAGACCGTATCAAGCGCGATCTGGCTGGTGATGGCGAGGCTGACTTTGTGCATCGCCTCGATCTGCACGACACGCTCCGCCAGCGGCGTGATGATCTCGCGCCGGAGGATGGCAAAACTAATCACCAGCGCCGCGCCAGAACTCACGTTGATCGCCACCGCCAGCGCGCCCAGTTCCGGGTTGAGCAGAGCGATAGCCTGCCCCAACACGAAAATCATAATGCCCACAACAAGGCCAGCGGAGCGAATTTTACGGCGGTATCGCCATGCCAGATAAAAAGTCGCCGTATCAAATGTGAGGTAAAAGAGTGTTGAAAGCGGCTGAGGCTGATAGATAAACGTGCCACCACTCAGGCGTTCAGAGCGCACCGGCGCGTTTGTCAAAATGAGGACAAGCTGATAACCAGCGACCAGCAGCAACCCGGAAAAAGCGATCCAGCGAAAACGGCGATCCTGCACGCCGGAAAGCGCCGCTGTGAGCGTATAAACCGCGATGCTGGAGCCGATAAAGCCGAACTCCATCAGGCTGATGGCGATGCGGATCAACGTTAAACTGGCATCCACCAGCGCCGTTGCCTGCAGCAGCAGCACGCCCATATTCCATAAAGTCACCAGCAGCAGAAACACCGCGAAGAACTGGTTGAGATGCTTCCGGGCATCCTGCCACAGGGTAATCACCAGAAAGCTTAACGACAGTGCAATCGCAAGGCCGTTTAGCAGCAGCGTTATGGAATTCAGTAAAGCCATGAGAGATGACCCCGCGCTTATAAACGGAGTTTACTCGATTTTTGTCAGCGCGGGAGATTGCTTTTCAAAGCGGTAGCCTACCCGATGTTCAGTGAGGATATAGACCGGGTTGGCTGGCTCTGGTTCAATTTTACGGCGCAGTTGGCTGATGTAAACACGTGGATAATAAATATCGTCTATGTACTCATGCCCCCACACCTGCTCCAGCAGTTCCTGCTGTGGCACCACCCGGCCAGCCTTTTCCAGCAGGACGGCCAGCAGTTTAAATTCGGTGGGCGTGAGGTGAATCTTGCGTCCGTCCACATGCACATGGCGGCGATGCAGGTCAATATTGAGATAACCGTCGTTATAGCCCTGCCCGGTTTCCGAGTTGGCGATCTGCGCCCGGCGCAGAAGCGCCTGCACGCGCGCCACAAATTCGTTCAGGCGCACAGGTTTAATCAGGTACTCATCCGCACCCGCGTTCAGCCCCTGAATGATGTCTTCTTCGGTAATGGCCTGTGCAGAGAGCATCATGATCGGGGTGTCGGCAACTTCGCGGATGCGGTCGCAAACGACCAGCCCATCCATGCCGCCGGGCATGACAATATCCAGCACCACAAGATCAGGGCGTTCCGCGTGGAATGCCCGCAGCCCCTCAAGCCCATCCCCACACAGGACAACATCAAAGCCTTCACGCCTCAGCTTGCGGCCAAGCGCTTCGCGGATTGCCTGTTCGTCGTCTACAATAAGCACTTTCATAAAAAATAGTGTAGCATTAGGCTGTTCTGGCGACAAGCCTCACAGCATAAAGGTTTAGCGTAGAGTCAGCGTTTGGTTTGCGCCAGTTAGAATTGTTCTTACACCGAGTATAATTAAATTGAATCTGACAGAAGCTACAGGAAGGTTGCCATGATTCATTGGAAGCGAAAGAGAACTCTGCCTCTATTACTGTTACTATGTATCGGGCTGGCCTTCGTGGTAAGCGCCTGTAATCTGACCAGCGCACCACAGGAACAACTCGACCTTACAGATGTTCCTACAAGTACCGCGCTGCCCTCGCGGACACCAGTGAACACCTTCCCAACACCGATCACGGTCACGGCCTTACCCGGCGTGCCGACCAGCCGCCCCACCAGCCAACTACCGCCTACTTCGATTGGCGTTCTTCCGACATTCTCAGCGCCCTTCCCCAGCAGCACGCCCCTGCCAGTCAACATCCTGATCTTCTCGCCTGTGCCGGGGAATGTCGTCGCGGGGAACGTGCAGGTGCTAGGCGCGGCCAGCCACCCACAGTTTTTGCAATATCAGCTTGAATACGGGCCAGACCCCAACCCCGGTAACGTCTGGTTCCCGGCCAGCGGCGTAGTGCAGCTTCCGATCATCAATGGCCTGCTGGGTATCTGGAACACCACCGCCAGCCAGGACGGTTTGTACCAGCTCAGGCTGCGGGTCTATCTGCGTGACGGCACCAGCCTGGCGACTGTCGTAAACCAGATTCGGGTGCAAAACCGCGCCCCAACACCTGTGCCGACCAACACCACCATCCCGCGCCCCATCGCGGCCTTTACGCAGGATCGCATCAGCGGGCAAGCGCCGCTGGTGGTCAATTTCTTCAACCAGTCCAGCGGCAACATCACCAACTATAGTTGGGACTTTGGCGACGGCAGCACCAGCCCGGCGGTTAACCCCCGACATACCTTCCGCAATCCGGGTATTTACACCGTCCGACTGCGTGTTACAGGCCCCGGTGGCAGGTCGAACGTCTCGCGCGAGATCGTCGTGCAGGGCAGCGCGCCGCCTGTGGCGGCCTTCACGCAGGATCGCACCAGCGGGCAAGCCCCGCTCACCGTCCAGTTTACAGACCGCTCCACTGGCAACATCACCGCGCGTTTATGGAACTTTGGCGATGGCACCACCAGTAACGAGACCAACCCATCGCACACGTTTAACGCTGTTGGCAACTATAACGTCCTCCTGACCGTCACCGGCCCTGGCGGTTCGTCGTCTGTACGGCGGCAGATCACCGTCGAGAATCCAACCATTCCCGAACCCATCGCGGCGTTGGTAGCCAGCCCGGTCGAAGGGCAGGCTCCGCTCACCGTGCAGTTCGACGCTTCGGACTCGTCCGGCCAGATTGACACCTATAACTGGGCTTTTGGCGATGGCGAGTTTGGCGAAGGCCAGATCGTCACGCACACCTACTCGCAGGCAGGCACCTACGAAGCAGAACTGATCGTGGTAGGGCCCGGCGGGCAGGCCAGCCGGACAGCGACGATTACCGTCACCCAACCGCCGGATGCGCCTGTCGCCGCCTTTACGGCTAACCCTGAGTCGGGCAACATCCCGCTCACTGTGCAGTTCGACGCGACAGCCTCCACAGGCCAGATTAACACCTACGCATGGGATTTTGGCGACGGTGAAACTGGCACGGGAGCAACCGTCTCGCATATTTATGATGAAGTAGGCACCTACACGGTGCAACTTACGGTCACGGGGCCGGGTGGCGAAAACAGCGTCACGCACGATGTCAGCGCTACCGAGCCGATCCTGCCGCCAGAGGCCGCTTTTGAAGCCTCGCCCAGCAGCGGCACAGCGCCGCTCGAAGTGCAGTTCGTCAACCAGACTGAAGGCGATGGCCTGACATTTGAATGGAACTTTGGCGATAACAGCCCGGTCAACAACGAGACTGACCCACTCCACACTTACGAGAATCCGGGTGAGTATCAGGTCGTGCTGACGGTGACAGGGGAAGGCGGCTCGGATACGGCTGAGATGTTGATTTCTGTCACCAGCCCGGCAGAGCCACCTGTCGCCAACTTCAGCGCCTCGCCAGAAAGCGGCAGCGCGCCGCTGGAGGTGCAGTTCGTCAACCAGACCGCTGGCGAAAACCTGACGTTTGAATGGAACTTTGGCGACAACAGCCCGGTCAGTAACGAGCCGAATCCACAGCACACCTACACCGAACCGGGCAATTACACCGCAACACTGACCGTAACCGGCCCCGGTGGACAGAGCAACGCTACCAGAGTGATTAACGTCAGCGAAGAAGTGGTGATTGTGCCGCCTACGGCCAGCTTCACCGCCAACCCTACTGAAGGCGATGCGCCGCTAACCGTGCAGTTTGAGGCGGCACAGTCCGACGACATCACATCTTACGTCTGGGACTTCGGCGACGGACTCGGCAACGCCAGCGGGCCTACAGCAACTTACACCTACAACACACCCGGCACCTACGCCGTCACGCTGCTTGTCAACGGCCCCGGTGGCAGCAACACCGCCACGACTACCATTGGCGTGAGCGCGCCGCTGGAAGCGCCTGTCGCCAACTTCATGGCGAACCCCACTGAAGGCGAAGCGCCGCTGGAAGTGGCCTTCGATGCCAGCATCTCGTCAGGCCAGATTGACAGCTATAGCTGGAACTTTGGCGATGGCTCAGAGCCGGGCATCGGTATCACAGCCAGCCATGTTTACAACACGCCCGGTGCCTACACGGTTGAACTCACCGTGTCTGGCCCCGGCGGCAGCAATACCGCCACGACCACGATCAACGTCGGCGCACCAGCACCGGAAGCACCAGTTGCCAGCTTCACCGCCAGCCCAACCGAAGGCGAAGCACCGCTGGAAGTGATCTTCGATGCCAGCGCCTCCACAGGCCAGATTGACAG
>CAZJSU010000001.1:0-93957 GCA_964548765.1 uncultured Anaerolineaceae bacterium | reverse complement strand
TACAATACGCCGGGCAGTTACACTGCCATACTGGTTGTCACAGGCCCCGGTGGTGAAAGCCAGGCCGAAACCGTCATCAATGTCACCGAGCCAGCACCGCCAGAGAGCGATATCGTGGGCGAAACGCCCATTCTGCCCAACCTGCAACCGGAGAATGTGCGTCAGGCGCTGCGTCGCATCTACGACAACGGCGTGAGCCGGGGCAACCGTGCCAACGTGTTCGCCATCATTGGCGATGATCTGGCGCTGCAAAGCGGCTATCTTGCGCCGCTGGCCGACCCCGGCCTGAACAACGACGGCAGCGGCCTGCAACCGTTGATTGATTGGTACAGGCAGACAGACCTCGGCAATGGCCGTAACAGCTTCGACCGCCGCAGCACGGCTGCCCAACAGGGCTGGCTGGCACGTGACTTGCTCGACCCGAACCGCAGCGATCCGAGCGTGTGTAACCCCGGCGAAACACCGATTGACTGCGAGCTGCGGCTGGTACAGCCTGCGGTGGCCGTTATCAGCGTGGGCTATGCGGACATGCAGAACAATACCAACCCGGCAGAGTTCAGGGGATACATGGAGCAGATCATCCGCGCGGTCATCAATCAGGGGGTGATCCCGGTTGTCTCAACTGTACAGCCCTACCCGCCAGACCCCGCGCGCGTGAATGCGATCAATACCGCGATCATCGAGGCCGCCCGGCAGGTCGAGACAGCGGATAACACCGCCGTGCCGGTCTACAACCTGTGGCTGGATTACACCAACCTGCCTAATAACGGGCTGGAAGCGGATAACTTCACGCCAACCATTGCCAACAGTGGCGCGGGTAATCTCAACGATAATCCGGTCAGCCGCTTCGGGATTAACGCCCGTAACCGTCACGTTATGGACATCCTGAACGCTCTGCGTAACACGATCTACCCGGATGCACCGTAAAGCCTGATGAATCTGTGGGGCAAGAGGGTTAAAATCTCTTGCCCCATGCGCTGTAACTGAATACTTTGTAAGAGGATTTGCTGAAATTGAGGCAGAACTTTTTTCTTTTTGTGCTGGTGTTTTTTTCCCTGCTGGCCGGATGCCGTCCTGCCGAGGAGCCGCCCGCGCTTATCGTCTCGCTGGTGGCCGATGGCCGCGAACTCACCGTCGAGTATCAGGTGCCGGTGACGGTAGGCGAAGTGCTTCGTGACTGGGAAATCGAAAAAGGCGAACTGGATCGCGTTGAACCACCAGAATTTACCCAGATCACAGACGGTATGCGTATCACCATCGTGCGAATTACCGAAAGCCGCGAGTGCGAGGAAGTGGTTATCCCCCACCAGCGCCGTATTGTGCCTAATGAAGGGCTGCAACCGGACGAGCAGGTGCTGGGGCAGGCCGGGCAGAACGGGGTCGAAGAGGTCTGCTACCGTGTCACCTTCCGCGATGGCGAACCCGAAGGCCGTATCGAGGTCAGCCGGGTAGAACTGGTCGCCCCACAGGATGAAGTCGTATTCGTCGGCCCTACGGGCGAACTGGACCCGGTGCCTATTACCGGGACGCTGGCATACATTGGCAACAATAATGCGTGGGTCATGCAGGGCAGCAGCACCACCAAGCGCGTGCTGACCACCACCAGCGACCTTGACCAGCGCGTCTTTAGCCTGTCGGCGGATGGTCGCCAGCTTCTCTTTACCCGGCGCAACGCCAGCAATACGCGCGAAAACTTCCTCAACGAACTGTGGTTCATCAATAATGTTGAGCAGGATGCCGAACCGATCCAGCTTGTACCAGAGGATGTGCTGGCGGCAGACTGGATTCCTCGTAAATCAAACACCTTCAGCTATTCCACCGGAGAAGCGCGGCCTATTGCCCCCGGCTGGCGTGCCTTTAACGATCTGTGGACGATGCAGATTGACCCGCAGAACGGCAGCCCGCTGGCGATTGAAGAACTGCTTCAGCCCTCGACAGGTGGCCTTTATGGCTGGTGGGGGACGGTTTATAAGTGGTCGCCAGATGGCGATGCGCTTGCGTGGGCGCAGGCGGAGTCTATCGGGCTGGTTGACCTGGAAACAAAGGCGTTCAACCCACTGCTGTCCTTCCCCCTGTTCAACCCCAGAGCCGACTGGTCATGGCGCCCCAACATCTCGTGGTCAGAGGATGCTTCAATGCTGCTGACAACCGTGCATGGCGCACCAGTCGGTAACGAACCAGCGGAGTTCAGCCCGGTATTTCACGTAGCAATTGCCGATGTGGAAGGCACTTTCAGCGCTGAAGTCGTTGAAAGCGCTGGCATCTGGTCTTCGCCGCAGTTCTCCCCCCTGTTCAATCGGGATGGCAGCGAGTTCCAATCCGGTTATATCGCTTATTTACAGGCCAGAGACATCGCCAACAGCATCAACAGTCAGGCGGAATATAACCTCGTCGTTGCCGACCGTGACGGCAGTAATGCTCGTACGGTTTTCCCACCAGCAGGCCAGCCGGGGCTGAACGCGCCACAAGCCCTGTCCTGGAGTCCCGATGCCCAGCAGATCGCTTTTATCTATCAGGGCAATCTGTGGATTGTGGACGTTGTGTCAGAGGTGGCACACCAACTCACACTGGATGGCGGCGCGTCAAAACCTGTCTGGACACGATAACCTATGCGGAAGGTGGTCATTTTACTGGTTGCCCTCGCCGCGCTGCTGGGCGCTCTTGTCGCGGCTTTGGCCAGCATCCAGCAGCGCAACGAACTGCTGCGTGGTTATGTTGATCCTACGCAGGATGCCGATCTGCCCTTCTGGCAGCCGCGCCTCGGCATCAACGCAGAACTGACGCAGTACAACCCACAGGAACTGCCGGAACAGCTTGGGCTAATGCGACAGGCGAATATCAACTGGGTACGGCAGTTCTTCTACTGGAACGAGATTGAGCCAGAGCACGGCACCTACGACTGGGCGAAATGGGATCGTGTCGTTGCCGCGTTTGAGATACAGCCAGACCTGAAGCTGGTCGCGGTGCTGATGAACACGCCCGCATGGGCGCAGGCAGCCCCGTCTGATAACCCCACCGCCCCGCCCGAAGCACCGGAAGATTTTGCCCGGTTTGCGCTGGCGTTCGCTCGGCGTTACGGCCAGACGATAGATCATTACCAGATTTGGGACGAACCCAACCTGACCGCCGCGTGGGGCGGTCAATCGCCACGCCCCGCCCACTATGCCGCCACACTTCAGGCCGCTTACGAGGCCATCCACAGCGCCGATACAGGCGCAACGGTGATCGCCGCCGCGCTTGCGCCAACGACCGAGCGCGGCCCACAGAACATCAGCGATGTCCTGTATCTGCGTGACCTCTACGCGCTGGGCGCAAGCGATTACATGGACGCAGCAGCGGCCAAGCCTTACGGCTTTAACACATCGCCCCATGACCGGACTGTTGATGAAGGCACACTCAACTTTTCCCGGCTGATCCTGCTGCGCGAGGAAATGGTCAAACACGGTGATGGCCGGAAAGCGCTGTGGGCGAGCCATTGGGGCTGGAACAGCCTGCCAGCCGATTGGCAGGGCGCGCCCTCGATCTGGGGCAGCATCACCGCCGAAGCACAGGTGCAGCACACCATCGCCGCGCTGGAACGTGCCGAGCGTGAGTGGCCGTGGCTGGGGGGGATGATCCTGCAACACTGGCAGCCAGCCGCCTCACCAGACCATCCGCTCTGGGGCTTCGCACTTATACAGCCCGATGGTACGCCCACGCCTCTCTGGACAGCTTTAACGCAGCGCCCCCTGCCCAGCCATGCAGAAAATGCCCTGTTCGCCGCCACCAACCCTTATACCCGCTACAGCGGCGTATGGACGTTCAGCGAGTTTGGCGCGGATATTGGCTGGATTAACGATAGCCAGTTTGAATTCGACTTCAACGGGCGCGATGTCGCCCTGCTGCTGCGTGAAGATGATTACGTAGCTTATCTCTACCCCACCATTGACGACCAGCCAGCCAACGCGCTTCCTGTGGATGCTGCCGGGAACAGCTATGTGATCCTCACCAGCCACAGCCTGCAACCGGAATTGAATCTGGTCACTATCGCCAGCAACCTGCCAGAAGCGCCACATCACCTGCGCGTCATCACGGATGACCTTGTGCCAGACGAGGCGCAGGATCGCTGGGCGATTGTCGGTTATGCCGTCAGTTCCGGCGATCTGGCTGCGCCTCACGACCGCCAAATCGCCATCGCATGGTTTACCGTCGCTGTCGCCGGGGCAGCGGTCACAGTGGCCGCGCGCCAGATTCACTGGCTGCAATTCTTTGAGCCGCTGCAACGCCTATGGAAAGGGCTGGGCGATACCGGGCAGCTACTCATCAGCGCTGCCACGTCCGTGGCTTTGATGATCGGGCTGCTCCTGACATGGGGCGACGCATCCCCGGCGCTGTTCCGGCGCGAACCTGTCGCGCTCATCGTCGCTGTTGCCAGCGCGGGACTGGCTTATATCCAGCCCGGCTTTGCCATAACGCTGATCGCGCTGGTCGGGCTGTTTATCGTCATCTATAACCGCCTTGATCTGGGTATCGCGCTGGTGATTTTCTGGTCGCCGTTTTTCCTCTTTCCTATAGACCTCTACAGGTTTGCTTTTCCTATGTCAGAGGTCACGACACTGCTGCTGGCCGCTGCCTGGCTGCTGCGCGCACTCGTCAGGCTGGGGCGCGCCCGGCAAAGCCGTGTCAGCCAGTACCCGCTGTGGGTAAACTGGCACAGGCATGTAACAACGCTTGACCTCGCGCTGGTCGCGTGGCTGGCGTTAAGCATCGTCTCGCTTGCATGGGTAGAACTCCGCGCCCCCGCCCTCACCGACCTGCGCGTGATGACCATTGAGCCGCTGCTGTTTTACGTGGTGCTGCGGACTGTGCCGCTGGATAAAAAGGCGCTTCTGCGTCTCGTGGATGCGCTGTTGCTGGCAGGGTTACTCGTCGCGGTCATCGGCCTGTGGCTGTTCTTTCAGGGAACCGTCATTACTGCTGAAGGCGGCGCGGCGCGGCTGGTCAGCGTCTACGGCTCGCCCAATAATGTCGGGCTGTTTCTGGGGCGCTGCATCCCCTTCGCGCTGGCTTTCGTCCTGCTTCCGCTTGACCGCCTGCGGCGCAGCGCAGCGCTCATCGTGCTGCTGCTCATGGGTCTGGCAGTCATCCTGAGCCAGAGCGCGGGCGCGTTGTTCATCGGTATCCCCGCCGCGATTGTGGTGCTGCTGCTGCTGGTGTGGGGCAAGCGAGCCTTGCCGTTCCTGCTCGTTTTGGGTGCTGCTGGCGCAGGGGCGCTGGCGCTGGCACTGCGTTCTGCCCGCTTCGCCCGCCTTTTAGATTTCAGCAGCGGAACCAATTTCGCGCGCATCCGCGTGTGGCAAAGCGCGCTTAACGTTATCAGCGATCACCCTCTGACCGGCCTCGGCCCCGACCAGTTCCTCTACGCTTTTCGCGGGCGCTATATCCTGCCAGATGCGTGGCAGGAACCCAATCTTTCGCACCCTCACAACTTTATACTGGATTTCTGGGTACGGCTGGGGGTGCTGGGCGTATTCGTGTTCCTGTGGCTTCAGGTCGCCTTCTGGCGGCTCATCCTGCGCGCTTACCGTTTTTACAGTACCAGCGATACGCTCTACTTCGCTATCACTGTGGGTACGATGGGCAGCATGGTCAACCTGCTCAGCCACGGTCTGGTAGATAACGCGGTTTACGTGCAGGACTTAACCTACATCTTCATGCTCCTGCTGGGGTTGGCCGCACGTTTATCGAACACCAGAGCTATTGACGCAGGCGATCAGTTAATGGTGTAATGATCTAAAGTAAGCATGGGAGCAGGCGCGATGAAGGCTAAGGTGAACAAAGTCACCATAGAAATTGTCCGAAACACGTTGTTAAATCTGCCTGCTGCCGCCATTGTCAACGCTACCGACCCGAACCTCTCCCTGCCGCCAGAACTTGCCCAACGCGGCGGCGATATACTGCAAGCACAATGCCGCGAGATCGGCTGGTGTGACGTGGGCGCGGCGGTCATCACCGACGCTGGCGGCCTGCCATTTGAAAAAATCATTCACGCTGTCGGGCCGCGCTGGGGCGAAGGCAGCGAGCGGGCAAAGCTGGCGCTGGCAACCCTGCAATCCCTGCAACTGGCAGAGGAAAATCGGCTGAAATCCATCGCCCTGCCCGCCATTTCGACAGGCGCGCTCGGTTATCCGCTGGAAAACTGCGCCAAAGTCATGCTTACCCAGATTATTGATTACACCTTTGAAAACCTGAAACACTTAAGAACGATTTTTATCTGCGTGGATAACGATGTCGCTCTCGCCGTCTTCCGGCAGGAATTCCAGAGCCAAATTCAGGACTTAAAAGAAAGCGGCGAAGGAAAAGTAAAAGTCTAACGTCAAAAAGCAAAATGCTGTGGTAAACTGCTCCTGGTGTTGTCCTCTCGCCTACAAGGAGTATTTACTTGCGTATCCTCATCACCGGGGGCGCGGGCTTCCTCGGTTCTCATCTGTGTGATCGTTTTCTGGCCGAAGGTCATCAAGTCGTGGCGATGGACAACCTGATCACCGGGAATGTCCGCAACATCGCTCATCTGGCAGGCAACCCGGATTTCCACTTTATCCGTCACAATGTAACGAATTATATTTTTCTGGATGGCCCGCTTGACGCGATCCTGCATTTCGCTTCCCCGGCCAGCCCGATTGATTATCTCAAGTTGCCCATTCAAACCTTGAAAGTAGGCGCATTAGGGACGCATAACGCGCTTGGTCTGGCGCTCGCCAAAGGCGCAAAGTTCCTGCTGGCTTCCACCTCCGAAATTTATGGCGATCCGCTGGAACACCCGCAGAAGGAAACCTATGTCGGCAACGTGGATGCCATCGGGCCGCGCGGGGTCTATGATGAGGCCAAGCGCTTTGCAGAAGCGTTAACGATGGCCTACCACAATGCACATAATGTAGATACCCGCATCGTGCGTATCTTCAACACCTATGGCCCACGAATGCGTCTGGAGGACGGGCGTGTGGTGCCTAACTTCATCGCACAGGCGCTGCGCGGCGAACCGCTCACCGTGTATGGCGATGGGTCACAGACGCGCAGCTTCCAGTATGTAAGCGATCTGGTTGAGGGTGTGTATCGCCTGCTGCTGTCCGATTACAACCAGCCCGTCAACATTGGCAATCCTGACGAAATGACCATTCTGGAGTTTGCAGAGGTGGTCAACGAGTTGACAGGCAATAGCGCCGGAATCACCTACAAGGCACAGGACAGGATTAAAGGCGACCCGCAAACGCGCAGACCAGACATCACACGGGCGCGCACCATCCTGAACTGGGAGCCATCCGTGAAGTTAGCCGACGGCCTCAAACTCACGATAGATCATTTCCGCAACGTCCTGTGATTGCTTTACGCCGCCCATTCACCGCTGCCCCCCTCCCCCGCTGGCTTCCAGTTTTCGGCTGGCTGCTGGCCGCCGGGTTGGTCGGCTGGCTGGCTGCCACGCAATCGCTGGCAGTGGTCATCATTGGCCTGTTTGTGGCTGGCTGTGCATTGGTGGCCGCAATGACACCGCTTGCGGCAGCCGCCGTTCTGGTCATTATCGCGCCAATGCGTACGCTGATCGCTACCGAAGCACAGTTCCAGCTTCCGCTCGACGTTGGGCAGATCGCGTTTGCTGTGCTGGTCGCCGCCTGGGCAGCGCATCACATTGTGTTTAAGCGAGCGCTCCCGCGTCTCACATGGTCGCCATTATACGTGCCGCTGCTGCTTTTCTTTACGTGGGTCGGCCTGTCGGGCTTTAACGCGCTCTCGGTTGCGGCGTGGGCAGCAGAGTGGCTGAAGTGGCTGCAAATTATCATCCTGATAGCGTTCGTACTGGATGCAGCACAGCAGCGGCGCTGGGAATGGCTGCTGTCTGGTCTGGTGCTGGCCGGGTTGACCAACGCGCTGATCGGCTTATACCAGTTTCTGGGCGGCAGCGGAGCCGACCATCTGGTTATTCTCGACCGTTTCTTCCGGGCTTTTGGCACGTTCGGCCAGCCAAACCCTTTTGCCGGGTTTCTTGGTCTGCTAGCACCGTTGGCAACGACAGCGGCGGCAGGGTATAGTTTGCTTTTCTGGCAGCGTCGCACAGACTGGAATCTGGCTTCCATCGCGGCATTCTATTGGGTCGCCACCGGGTTTATTATTCTGGGCATCGGCATCTCGTGGAGTCGTGGCGCATGGCTGGGTTTTGCCGCTTCGTTCGGGGTTGTCGCTTTCAGCCTGCCGCGTAAAGTTCGTTATGGTCTGTTCTTTGCCGGGGGCATCATCGGGCTTGTAGCACTTCTGTGGTTCACCGGGCTGCTGCCAGCGTCCATAACTGAGCGCATCAGCAGTTCAACGGAGGAGTTTTTTGCCTTCGAGGACGTGCGCGGGGTAGACATCACCCCGGAAAATTACGCGGTGGTCGAGCGCCTCTCGCACTGGCAGGCCGCCCTGAACATGACCCGCGCGAATCCATGGTTGGGGGTAGGCATGGGAAATTACGAGGCAGCTTATCCGTCTTACCGTCTGCTAAACTGGGATGAGCCGCTTGGTCACGCGCACAATTATTACCTGAATATTCTGGCGGAAACCGGCCTTATCGGGCTTTTAGTTTACGGCAAGGTATGGATTTTCATAATATGGTTAACATGGCGCGCAAGACAGCATCCTGACCCTCTGAGCCGTTGGGTGGCATCAGGGCTGCTGGGAAGCTGGTTCTATCTGGCCGTTCATAGCTTTTTTGATAACCTTTACGTCAATAATTTGTTTTTGCATATCGGTTTGATGGTGGGCATTCTCGCCGTTCTTTACCGCCAAGCCACTCAGAGTGTGAAATTGAGGATCACATGAATCACGTGAATGCCACCACGACAACCAGCCGCGCCTTTCGTAACCCGTTAGATGTGATGATCCTGGCGGTCGCCAATCGCTTTGGCAGCAAAGCCAAGGAAGTCGAACGTTTTCTTAAGTTTGCTATCGTCGGCGCGGTGGGCGCGGTGGTGGATTTCACCACGTTGATTGTCGTGCAGGCCACGATTTTGCCGCCAGAAGACAGCTTTAAAGTGGCGCTGGCGACATCAATCGCTTTTCTAGCGGCGGTCATCAACAACTTTACATGGAATCGCTTCTGGACATACCCAGACTCACGCACCAACTCCATGAGACGGCAGCTTGCACAGTTCACGTTCATCAGCGCTGTCGGCTGGCTGGGGCGCACAGCATGGATCAGCCTCGCCTACCTGCCCCTCGGCCTCTGGCTGATGCCCTCAGCGCTGCCGGTCGCGCGGCTTATCCGCCCCGGCTATGTCCCGTCAGAAACCGGCGCGGCCAAGCTGGGGACAATCGTGGCGATGTTGATCGGCATTGCTGTCGTGATGCTGTGGAACTTCTTCGCCAATCGTTACTGGACTTATAAAGACGTGCGGTAAGTTGCTCACCATCGGTATTGATTACACACCCGCTTATGAGCAGGGCGGCGGCATCGGGCGCTATGTGCGTGATCTGGTCGCCGCCCTGTCGCGCATAGACCAACAGACTACCTACCGCTTATTCGTCGCTGGCGCAAAGCCATCTGCCCTGCCCCCTGCCCCGGCACCCAACTTTCACTGGCGACCCACCCCCGTTTCACCGTCATGGCTGGCGCGTTTGTGGCATCGCGCGCATTTGCCTGTTCCTGTAGAAGCCTTTACCGGAAATGTCCATCTCTACCACGCGACAGACTTTGTGCTGCCGCCTGTCCGTAAACAGACACTCACACTTCTGACAGTCCATGACCTCTCGTTCGTGCGTGTGCCAGAGGCTGCCAGCCCTAGCCTGAAAGCCTATCTCGATCGTGTCGTCCCGCAGTCGGCGAAGCGTGCCAACCATGTACTGGCCGACTCTGCCGCGACCAAGCGTGATCTGGTCGAACTCTACAGGCTGCCGGAAGAAAAGATCACCGTCCTGCTGAGCGGTGTGGATGCGCGTTTTAAACCTGCTGAAGAAGCGCATCAGAGCGCCATCCGTGAAAAATACGCAATCGGCGCGAGGCCGTTTATCTTTTCCGTCGGCACTGTCCAGCCGCGCAAAAATTACAGCCGCTTAATTCAGGCGCTCGCGCGGCTGCGTACTGCGCGTTACGACCTTCAACTGGTCATCGCGGGCGGGCGCGGCTGGCTGGAAGACCCAATTTACGAGACCATCCGCGAAACCCAGATGCAGGAATATGTACGGTTCATCGGCTTTGCCGACGAAGCCGATCTCAACGCCCTCTACAGCGCGTCCGTGTGCTTTGCCTTCCCTTCGCTGTATGAGGGGTTTGGCCTGCCCGTGCTGGAGGCGATGGCCTGCGGCACCCCGGTCGTGACTTCTAACGTCTCCTCGCTGCCAGAAGTCGCGGGAAATGTTGCCCTCATGGTGGACCCGTATGACGTGGAAGCCATCGCCGAGGCGATCAGGCGCTTTGTGGATGACACCGCCTTTTACAACCACACCGTTCATGAGGGCTTCCAACATGCCCAGCAGTTCACGTGGGAGAATTCAGCAAAACACCTGCACGCCATATACACCCAGATGCTGGGGAATAAAACCGGGATTTCTAACCTGTAACAAGTTTTCAGCAAGGTGATATAATTAAGACATATGAAAAATATATAGGTTTTCAGGAGTACCAGCGATGAGCAAACAAAGCAAGAAGTTTGTCATTGACCCCGGTAAAGCCTTTTTTATCTACGATACACGCGGCGATTGGCACGCTACCATGCTCAACGGGTGCTTGTGGGACGCTCGCGGGGAGTACATCGGCTTTGTGCGCGGCGAAAACTATGATGTCTACACTGTGTATGGTGAGTGGGTCGGCAATCTCACGCCGGATGGCCGCATCATCCGCAAGCGCGTTTACGAGCGCCAGCCAATCCTGAAGATTAAGCGGCTGCGCCCCGCCAAGCCGCAAAATCTGCCGCCGCGCGCGCCGCTGCCCCCCATGACAGCCGATCTGGGCTATCATCTGATTGATGTGCTGGACTGGGACCCGGATGTATTCAAAAATGTACCTGACCAAAAACCTGATCTGGAATAAACCACATTGAGCGACGACACACAACTGCCCTCTTTTAGCGCAGACTCCTACCTGCTGCGTATTCTGAGCCGCACGGGCGCGCGCAGCATCATGGCCGAGGATGAGGTTGACCTCGGCCTTGCTGAGCATCGCCCCTACCCATTTCTGGCAATTGTCGGCCAGTACGAGATGCGTATCGCGTTAATGCTGGCGGTGATTAACCCGGCTGTCGGTGGCGTGCTGTTGATCGGCCCGCGCGGCACGGGCAAAACGACAGCAGTTCGCAGCCTGACCGGCATCCTGCCTGATGTAGAGGTCAGCGATTGTGATGAAGGCGTGCTGCCCGAAGATTTACAGCATGAAAACGCGCGCTGGCTCTACCCCGACTGCTACGAAAAATATCAGGCTGGCAAATCCATTTCGCATTTTGAAAACGTCAAACTGGTCGAGCTTCCGCTGAACGCCCGGCTGGATGATGTGGTCGGCGGCATTAATGAGCGCATCGCTGTTCAGCAGCAGCGCGTGAGCATCGAGCGCGGCATTCTGGCACGGGCAGACAATAACCTGCTGTATGTGGACGAAGTGAACCTGCTCGACGACCAGATCGTGGATGCCATTCTGGACGCGGCGGCGCAGGGCAGCTACACCGTGCGGCGTGGCGCGATGTCCGGCACCTATCGCTCGCGCTTTGTCCTCATCGGCTCGATGAACCCGGAGGAAGGCCGCCTGCGCCCGCAAATCCTCGACCGCCTCGGCCTGCGCGTCAATGTGCGCGGGGTGATGACCAAAGAAGAGCGGCTGGAAATTTACGAGCGGGTGCGCGCTTACCGCCGCAACCCTGCCCAGTTTATCCGCCAGTGGGAAGAAGCAACGGCTGCCACCCGTGAAGACATCATCTTCGCGCGTGAGCTACTGAAGCAAACCACTTTGCAGGCCGATGCTGTTGATCTTGGCTTAACACTGGTGCAGGAACTGGAGATCGACTCGCACCGCGCGGAATATACGATGTTTGAGGCCGCACGCGCTCATGCCGCCGCTGATGGCCGCGATATAGCAACCGTACAGGATATTCAGGCGGTCGCGCCCATGGCGCTGCGCCAGCGCCAGAGTCCGTTTATGGTGAACTTTTTTGAAAGCCAACAGCAGGAAGACGAAGAAATCCGCTCACGCATTGAGCAGCTTATGGGAACAGCTTCAAATTGAATGCGACCAATCACCCTGAAAACCGCTTGTTCACATGGGGGATGCTGGCGGCGCTGCTTGTTGCCTACGCCCTGCCCTGGTTGGCAAATCCGGCGGCTGGGCTGACGCTCGGCGCGTATGATCTGGCCGAATGGGTCAGTTTACACGCTGGCGCGCGGGCTGCCTCCCCGCCGCTGCTGCCTGTCCTGCTGCTCCGCCTGCCCCTAGTGTTGCTGGCGTTCATGGTCGCCATCAGCCCTGCGCTGAATCTGTGGCTGCGTCTGCTGTTCGTCCTGCTGGCTTCGGCCGCGCTTTTGCCGCCGCTGGAATTTTTCGCCAGTGATCTGGCCGACCCGAATTATCGTCAACAGGTTATGCTGGCCGCCGCGACTTTGCTGGTGGGCTTAGCCGCGCTGAATCGGGCGTTTAAGCGGTATGCCACGCCTATCCTCGCCGCGCTGATGATCGCTGGCGTGGTGGTCGTCATCTGGGGGAATTTGTGGGGACTCGCCCTCATGCAGGCATTTCAATTACCCACCCGCTTAGGGGTCGGGGGGGTGTTATACACAGCGCTTCTGCTTATCTATGGGGCAGTAGTAATTTATCCCGTTATCAGGCGGGCGGGGTAGCTCTGCGAACAACCCCGCCCCACGTATACCTGTCTGGATAAAGCCTTAGCTCATGTGGGTGTTGATGTAGGTAACCGCCTGCCCTACCGTCGTGATAGACTGGGCATCCTCGTCGGTGATCTCGCCACCGAATTCTTCTTCAAAGGCCATGATGAGTTCCACAAGGTCGAGCGAATCCGCTTCCAGGTCTTCGCGGAAGCGGGCTTCGGGGACAACCCGGTCTTCATCAACGCCTAAAAGTTCCACGACAATATTCTTGACACGCTCTTCGATAGATGCCATTTGCCAGATACCTCCCAGTTTTGGGGCTTCGTGTTGTTTGTCAGCCGAAAGAAGGCTAATTATACCGATAAGACTCGTGCTTGCCAGTGTATAGTTGACATGCAGCGGCGCAATCAGGTAGCATTAACCTCACTGAAAGAAGGAACACCGTTCAATGGCTGAAGTCACGCAGCAACCCTCTACCGAAAGCCGTAAAGTTGACCACATCCGTATTAATCTGGAACGCGATGTCCGGTTCCCAAACCTGACCACAGGACTTGAACACTATCGTTTCGTCCACCAGGCGCTTCCCGAAATTGACCTGCGAGAGATTGATTCGACTGTCCAGCTTTTTGGCAAGACACTCTCTGCCCCGCTGCTGATTTCATCCATGACCGGCGGCACGACGATGGCAGCGCGGCTCAACCGCCACCTCGCGGAAGCGGCTCAGGCACACGGCATTGCGATGGGCCTGGGGTCGCAGCGCGCGGCAATTGAAAACCCTGACCTGGCCGACACTTACCGTGTGCGCGACATCGCCCCCGATATTCTGCTGTTCGCCAATGTCGGCGCGGTACAGCTTAATTATGGCTACGGCGTGAGCGAGTGCCAGCAGTCGGTGGATATGGTTGAGGCTGACGCGCTGATCCTGCACTTTAATGTGTTGCAGGAAGCAGTCCAGCCAGAGGGCGACATCAACTTCGCCGGGCTGCTGATAAAGGTCGAGGACGTTTGCAAGCGGCTGTCAGTGCCTGTCATTGCTAAGGAAGTCGGCTGGGGCTTCTCTGAGCAGAACGCCCGTGATCTTGCTAATGCCGGGGTCGCCGCGATTGATGTAGCAGGCGCGGGCGGAACTTCATGGAGCGAGGTGGAATACCACCGCGCGCCGACAGCTTTTCATGCCAGAGTCGCCGCGAGCTTCGCCGATTGGGGCATTCCCACCGCAGACGCGATCGGATACGCCGTAAAGGGCGCGCCAGACCTCGATATTATTGCCAGCGGCGGCTTGCGTGATGGGATTGACGTAGCCAAATGTATCGCGCTGGGGGCGGTGCTGGGCGGTCTCGCCAGCCCATTCCTGAAAGCCGCTGACCAGTCTGTGGAAGCGGTTGACCAGCTCATCCGTGAACTGACCGCGCAAATCCGCATCGCCATGCTGTGCAGCGGAGCGCAGACCATCGCCGAACTGCAAAAGACACCCTTGTTGAAAGTGTAGGTTGCCCGTGTTTGAACAATTTATGGGGCGTTACGCCGCCGGCCTGGACAGTACCATGCGACAGGTCGTTAGCCTCCTGCCTGAAAACACACCAGACTTCAGCGTCATGGCGCGCTATCCCCTGGGTTGGGTGGACGAACACGATCAGCCTTACGGCCAGTCCACCGGCAAGCGCATTCGCCCGATGTTTTTACTACTATGCACCGAGGCGGCGGGGGGAGACTGGCAGCAGGCGCTGCCCGCTGCCGCCGCTGTGGAACTGCTGCACAATTTCTCCCTCATTCATGACGACATTCAGGATGACAGCGCCGTTCGGCATGGCAGGCCGACCGTCTGGAAAAACTGGGGCATCGCCAACGCGATTAACGCGGGCGATGCGATGTTCAGCCTGGCTTACTGCGCGCTGGAGCAGTTATCCACCACAGGCTTACCTGCCGAGACGATCCTCAAAATCTGGCGTGTATTTAACCAGACCAACCTCGAACTGACTCACGGCCAGCATCTTGATATGCGCTTCGAGCGTCAGGACACCGTATCCATCGGCGAATACATCGAAATGATTAGTGGCAAATCCGCAGCCCTGCTCTCCGCCTGCGCGCAGATCGGCGCTCTCGTGGCGGCGAGCAGCGATGAAGTGGCCGATAAATACGCCGAGTTCGCGCTGAATCTTGGAATCGCCTTTCAGATCAGGGATGATATTCTGGGCATCTGGGGCGACCCTGACGTAACAGGTAAATCCGTTGCCACAGATATTCTGTCCCGCAAAAAGTCGCTGCCCGTGCTTTACGGGCTGGAACGCAGCAACGAACTGGCAAGCCTGTACCGTCAGGAGCATATGAGCGATGACAACGTGGCTCATGCCGTTGCGCTGCTGGACGACCTCGGCGCGGCTGCTTACGCCAGAGAAACCGAGACGCTCTATTACGAAAAAGCGCTCGCCGCGCTAGAAGCGGCCAATCCACAGGGGAAAGCCGGAGATGGGCTGCGACAGTTTGTAGAGATACTTTTCCAGCGGGTGTATTAAACCAGTTCGCGGAAGATAGAGTTGCTCAGCAAGCGTCCCTGCTGCGTGATCCGCACGGCCTGCTCATTGACAGCCAGCAGGCCGTAACGCGCATATTTATCAATCGTATCCGCGTGGATGGCGAGCAAATCCTCGCCAAAGCGCGACCTGAACCCGGCGCGGTTGATGCCTTCCTGAGTCAGGCGCAGGCCCATAATCAGCGTTTCCGCAATCTCCCCTTCCCTGCTCACAACTTCGGCCTGATCGGTGACCGGGCTGTAAGGAAACGGGAACTGACCCTCAGCATCGCGTAAAGCTTTGATGTAGCGCTGTGGGGAAAGGATCACCGAGTAACGCACACCCGCTGCATAACCATGCGCCCCCGGCCCCAGCCCAATATACGGCAAATTGCGCCAGTATTGCAGGTTATGGCGGCACTGATAACCCGGCTTTGCCCAGTTGCTGATCTCATACTGTTCATAGCCTGCCGCTGCCAGATGCTCCGTCGCCAGATCGTACATATCCGCTGTCAGGTCATCATCTGGCGTGGGCAGCCGCCCGGTATCCACCCAGTTCTTCATCGGCGTACCGTCTTCCAGCCCCAGCGCGTACAGCGAAAGATGCTCCGGTTGCAGGGCGATGGCCTGTTTTAAACTCCACACCCACTCAGAGAGTGACTGGTGCGGGATGCCGTAGATCAGGTCTAAATTCAGGTTATCAAAGCCGGCGCTGCGGGCGGCGCTTACCGCCCTCGCCACTTGATCGTTGTCATGTCGCCGTGCGAACAGCTTCAACTCGTGGTCGTTGGCGGACTGCATCCCCAAACTGAGGCGGTTCACCCCCGCCTCTCGCACCTGCCGCATGTACGCCTCTGAAATATCGTTGGGGTTAGCCTCAATCGTGATTTCAGCGTCCGGGCTGAGGTCAAAGACATCACCCACCGCGCTGATAATGCGCGCAAGCTGCGAGGCTGTCAGCAGGCTGGGCGTTCCGCCGCCGAAAAATACCGTATGGACAGGCGTTCCCGGCTGGCTGCTGCCCACCATATCAATCTCGCGCAGCAGTGCCTGTACGAAAGGTTCAATCAAGGCATCGAGGTTAGTATAGGTGTTAAAGGCACAATAGGTGCATTTTGTGCGGCAAAATGGAATGTGTAGGTAGACTGCCAATGGGGTTTTCATGGGGGCGAGGAAAAACTCGTTATTTATAACGTTCATTGCAGTATTGTTCCAGGTTAAATATAATTATTCAAGTCATCATTTTCATTTATACTGTACGTAAGTCATTCTAGTCCTAATCAAAGGCGTAGCTATGCCTGAAACAACGCAATTCGCAGGAACAGATACTGGTAGCACCACAGGAGGCTCATTACAGGCCAATACAGTATTGCTGGCACGCTATAAAATTCTGGGAGTTCTGGGCGGCGGTGGGCAGGGGTCGGTCTACCAGGCACGCGACCTCAACTTCCCCGATGTGCGTAAGCTGGTTGCTGTTAAGGAAATGCTTAATCCGGCGACCGATCCTAATCTACGGGCTTCGACACTCAAAACGTTTCAACGCGAAGCCAATATTCTGGCGACTTTAAGCCATCCGGCAATCCCCAAAATTTTTGACTTTTTCGATCAGAATGATCGCGCCTATCTGGTGATGGAATACATCAACGGCAGCGATCTGGAACTGCTGCTTTCCAAGACCAAGGAACTGCCGATTGATAAGGTCATCGAGTGGGCAATTGACCTGTGCGACGTGCTGGACTATCTGCACAACTACTCGCCAGAGCCGATTATCTTCCGGGATATGAAGCCGTCCAACGTCATGATTGACAGCCTCGGCAAAGTGCGGCTGATTGACTTCGGCATCGCAAAAGCCTTCGTCCCGAATGTCAAAAACACGATGATCGGCACAGAGGGGTATTCCGCGCCAGAGCAGTATAAAGGCAACGTCTCCCCCCTCAGCGACATCTACAGCCTCGGCGCATCACTGCATCACGTCCTCACCCGGCGCGACCCGCGCCTGGAGCCGCCTTTCAGCTTTGCCGAGCGCCCTATCGCCGACCTCAACCCCAAAGCGCCGCGTGAACTGATCGAAATCGTTGAAAAAGCGGTCGAGTTTGATCTGGACAAGCGCTTCCAGACCTGTGCTGAAATGAAAGCCGCGCTGGAAAGGCTGCGCTATCGTCCAATGGGTGTCATGGTTTCGTCATCGGCCAGCGCCCCGGATGGCAGCACGGGGACAGGCTTTTTCGACGGGCTGGAACACAGCGGCCAGCCAGAACCGAAGTGGAAGTTCACGACAGAAGACGAGATTCGGTGCAGCCCCAGCGCCTACCGCGATCTCGCCTTTATCGGCTCATACGATACGAATGTGTGGGCGGTCAAGCTGGATACGGGTGAATTCGTCTGGAAATATGCGACCAACGGCGGCATCGCCTCGTCGCCAGTGGTGGATGAGGATAACAAGCTCGTCCTGTTCGGCTCTGAGGATTACTCCTTCAGCGCGCTCGACTACCGCAATGGCCGCATTAACTGGTCATACACCACCCGTGACCGGGTGCGCGGCACGGCGCGTGTGGCGCATAATCGCGTCTTCTTCGGCAGCGATGATGGCCGCCTCTATGCGCTGATGTCGTCAAATGGGCGCTTCCTCTGGTCTTACGATACTGGCGCGCCAATACGAAGCTGCCCGTTTGTAACGAACGAACTGATTATCGTCGGTTCAGAGACAGGCGAACTGGTAGCCTTAGAGCTTTCGGGTAATCGTAAGTGGGGCTTCCGCGCCAAGCGTGGCATTAACTCGTCCCCCTATGTAGACCCGGTTGAGGAAATCTGCTATATCGGCGCTTCTGACAACCATGTTTACGCTCTGGATGCCAACAGCGGTTACAGTTCATGGCGCTTTCGCACCGGCGGCCCGGTGATCTCTTCCCCGATGGTTTATGAAGGGCTGCTCTACTTCGGCTCGGTAGACGGCTACCTGTACGCCATCAATGCTCAGAACGCCAAGGAGAAGTGGAAGCTCAATATTGGCAAGCCCATCATTTCTTCTCCGATCATCCAAAAAGGGGCGGTTTACTTTGGCGGCACAGATGAATATTTCTACTGTGTGGACGCGCAAAGCGGGAAGGAACGCTGGCGTTTCAAAGTCAATGGTCCGATCACCTCAACACCATACATTGCTGGTGATCTGATTCTTTTCGGTTCTATGGATAAAACACTCTATGCGCTGCCGCTGGTTGGTTAATGTCCGGTAATCAGTGCTTGGTAAACACACTCACCATGGGAGTTTGTTATGGATTTATTCCGCCGTCTGTTTAGCCAATCCGGCTCTGAGCCTGTTGATGAGGATACCCATCCGATCGCTCGCTCTGCGAAACCAACCACAGACAACCTCATCGAGGCAGATGACGATGAGGTTGCTAGTGCAGTCGTTACACAGGAAATCGCTCCTCTGGAACCTGTCACAGGGCCGCCAGCCGATGGCAGCGCAACGCGCCCCCTGCCCCAGGAGCAGTTTATCACCAGAAAGAACGAGCATCTGACCTTTGGTCAGTCCACTGACGTGGGGATGATGCGAACGAACAATCAGGATTCCGTGTTCTCGTTCTTCTCCACCAGCCGCAGCGCCGAGGAACGGCCAGACTTCGGCCTGTTTATCGTGGCCGATGGCATGGGTGGACATCATGACGGGGAGAAGGCATCCGCGATGGCGGCGCGTATTGTCGCCTCGTATGTCACACACAAGTTTTACCTGCCGATGATCTCTAAAGACACGGAAAACAACACACCGCCCATCACCGAGACGATGATTAACGCGCTCCAGCGGGCGAACAGCGAGGTCATGGCTAACGTTCCAGACGGCGGCACAACCCTCACAGCAGCGGCGGTGGTAGGTGATCTGGCTTACATCGCGCATGTTGGTGACAGCCGTGCCTATCTGGTAAGTAAGGATGGCTGTGAACAGATTACGAGAGATCACTCACTCGTGCAGCGTCTGATTGAGCTGGCCCACCTGACTCCAGAAGAAGCCCCCGGCCATCCGCAGGGGAACGTGCTTTATCGAGCTTTAGGGCAGGCCGAGCAGATTGACGTGGACGCGATCACCCGCCGCCTTCCCCCCAATTCGCGCCTGTTACTGTGCAGCGACGGATTGTGGAATCAGGTGATGGACAAGGACATCAGAGATATTGTGATGACGAACGAAGACCCGCAGCAAGCCTGCGACAAGCTGGTGGCGCTGGCGAACACGCGCGGAGGCAGTGACAACATCACAGCGATCCTGCTGAAAATTCCAACGAAGTGATGGAAAGCACAAAGGGATTATATGAGTTTTGACATAGACCCTTACAGCATACTGGGTGTCCCCATTGACGCGCCACCGGAAGAGATTAAAGCGGCCTACCGCCGGGCTGCCCGCCGCCTCCACCCGGATGTAAACCGTAATAATCCCGGAGCAAATGTCCAGTTTCAGGACATTACGGCTGCCCATGATCTGCTCAGCGATCCCGACCGCCGTAAAGACTATGATCGCAGGCTGGCAAAACAGGATCAGGACGATAACAATTTCTATTTTTCCCTGCGTGTTACGCCCAGTAAAAGAGCCATCGCGCCGCTCAAGGAGGCGCAGGTGGTTTACCTGCTGGCCGAAATCATGCCCGACCCCGATGCGCGCGACCAGCAGCGCCGGCGCGAGAACCGCCTCAACCTGACGCTGGTACTCGACCATAGCAACTCGATGAACGGCACACGCCTTGACAAAGTGAAAGTTGCCGCGCACCAGATTATAGACCAGCTTTCAAACAGCGATATTCTCTCGGTGGTAGGCTTTAATGACCGGGCTGAAGTCATTATTCCGGCCACCCCTGCCACCGATAAATCAGCCCTGAAGGCAAAAGTCAGTATGATGATTGCCTCGGGCGGCACGGAGATTTATCAGGGGTTAAACGAGGGCGTGGAGCAGAATCGGCGCTATCTGGCACCCAAACTGGTGAACCACGTCATTCTGCTGACGGACGGAAACACTTTTGGCGACCATCAGCAGTGCCTGTCGCTGGCAAAGACCGCTGCCGAGGAAGGCATCGGCATCAGTGCTATGGGGCTGGGGCAGGAATGGAACGATGAATTTCTGGATCAGTTAGCCTCGACCACAGGCGGCACATCATCGTACATCCGTTCAGCCAGCGCGGTTGTGCGCTTTCTCAATGACCATGTACGCAACCTCTCCGATGCCTTCGCCGAGCGTTTGCAGATTTCCATCGCGCCCGACCCCGACATTCAGATGGAATCAGCCTTCAAACTCTCGCCGCAGCCACAACCTCTACCTATTGATCGCGGTTATATTCCGCTGGGCAGCCTGCACGCGAACCGCCCCACATCTGTACTGTTTCAGCTTCAGATGCCCGCAGAGATGCCTGTCGGGTTTCGCGCGCTGGCGCGGCTGGTTTCTTCGGGCGACATTCTGGATAACCGCCACCAAAAGTATCAGGTTGTCAGCGACATCACCATTGAGATCACCGAAAATCCACCGGCAGAAGACCCGCCAGTTTCCATCCTCGACGCGCTTGGCAAACTGACCCTCTACCGGATGCAGGAGCGCGCGCAGGAAGCGCTCGACAGCGGCGATATTCAGGAGGCGACACGCCGCCTCGAAAATCTGGCGACACGCCTGCTGGCAATGGGCGAATCAGAGTTGGCTAATCAGGCCATGTCTGAGGCACGCCGGGTCGCCCACACCCATAATCTTTCCGACCAGGGACGTAAGGATTTGAAATATCAGACACGTTACCTGCTGCTTGGCCCCACCACCGAGGATAATCCCTGATGAACATTTGCCCTTATTGCGCTCATAAAAACCGGGTCGGTTTTCTCTTTTGCGAAGAATGCGGCCAAAGCCTTGTGAATAACGCGCCGGCCACGCTGCCCACCAAACAACTGGAGACTGCCTCTACCGAGCTGGCCGCCAAAGCGACATGGGGTACGGCACGCTTCGGCCAGCAGTCATCCATCATCATCCATGTCCGTGATGCCGCCGAGCCAGTCATCGTCCAGCCCTCCAAGCGCACCGTTCTGGGGCGTTTGGACTCGACCAGCACCCAGAAGCCGGACGTTGACCTGACCCCCTTTGGCGCGCTGGAAAAAGGCGTGTCCCGCATTCATGCAGTCATCAGCCGAGGCGAGGACACCCTGACCCTGATTGATATGGGCAGTGTCAACGGAACACACCTGAACGGCCAGCGCCTCATCCCCGACCAGCCCCGTGTTTTACGGGACGGTGACGAAATTCGCCTCGGCAAACTGGTCGCTCACATTTATTTCAAGTAACTTGCTGTACGGAGTTTATAGCTGTGATCACACTACAAATTCACATCGCCAATTCTGAACCCATCAAACTCGATGTTGAAGAAATGCCAAAATTGAGCGATATTGCTATCATTGGCTCGAACCCGCGCGACCGCAAGGACAAAGAGATCACCTGGGTGGATGACGGGGTAACGACGGTGATTATCCCCTGGTCGCGCATAAACTACATTCAGGTGCTGCCAGACCTGGACGCAGAAGAGGAATTCCCGCTGCCCTTCCGTAATGATTGAGGATAAACCCTTATGACCGCAAAACTGCCCAGAACCACGCAGCGCGACGGCAAAGTCATTCTGGTCGTAGATGACGAACCGCGCATTATCGGATTCATCCGTATGAATCTGGAACTTGAGGGGCATCAGGTTATTGAAGCACACAACGGCCTCGAAGCACTGGAAGCAGTCCGCACCAAGCTGCCCGACCTTGTGCTGCTCGATGTCATGATGCCCGAACTGGACGGTTTTGAAACCTTGCGGATGCTGCGCGAATTCTCGAATATCCCGGTAATTATGCTGACCGCCAAAGGTGAGGAAAACGACCGGGTGTATGGGCTGGAGCTTGGCGCGGACGATTACATTACCAAACCCTTCGGCCCGCGCGAGCTTTCCAGCCGCATCAAGGCTGTGCTGCGCCGGGCGACGATCCCCTCCAGTTCACCGCAGGAAGCGATCCTCAAAATAGACGACCGCCTGAGCGTGGACTTTAACCGCCGCGAGGTCATCGTCAATGGCGAGCGGGTCAAGCTGCGCCCGACAGAATATCGCCTGCTGTACCACCTGATTGAGAACGCAGGCTGGACTGTCCCACACGACCAGTTACTGGCGAAGGTATGGGGTTACGAATATCGTGACGAGGCGCATTACGTGCGCCTGTATGTCAATTACCTGCGCGAGAAGATCGAGGAAGACCCTGCTAATCCGAAGTACATCCTCACAGAGCGCGGGGTTGGCTACCGTTTTATAGACTACAAGCACGCATAAAACACCTGCATACAGCCATTTTGCGCGGTGCAGGTGTCCGGCTTAAGGTTGCTTCTCCCTTGAGGTATAGAGTACAATAGTTCTGTAAATCGTCCTACTACCTCCAAGGAGGATTTCGTGTCCTCGTTTAAAATTGTTGTTACCGGCCCGTTCAACTCCGGAAAAACAGCGTTCATTAAGACGATCTCCGATATTCCTGTAGTCTCGACAGAAAAAAAGATCACCACGGAAGATCGGGGGATTAAAGCGGAAACCACCGTCGCCATGGATTATGGACGCGTGACTTTGGATGGCGATACGCTTTATCTCTACGGCACGCCCGGCCAGACCCGGTTTGACTTTATGTGGGAGATTTTATCCGGGGAAATGGATGCATTTATTGTGCTGGTAGACAGCACAGATGCACCCTCGTTTCCTGATGCCGCCGAACTGATTGATCTCTTCTCCGGGCTGGACAATGTGCCGTATCTTCTGGTCGCCAATAAGACCGACCTCGAAGGCGCGGCCAAGCTTGCGGAAGTGCGGCGCGGAACCAAGCTGGACAGCAATATCACCGTGATGCCCTGTGTCGCCACACAGAAGTCCAGTGTACGGCAGGTGCTGCTGCAACTGATCGAGCTTCTGAAGAAGGCCAACCCCATCCCTTAAAATCACCGCCGTTCGCTAACTAAAAGCCACTGTAAGCGCCAGCCCTTCGCTGGCCTTTTTATTTATACCGTTCATACGTCTCTACGATCTTCTTCTGATATTCAGCGGTTAAACTCATCGTTATAACGATGAATATAACGTAACGTAAATGGGAGTATCGGAAGATGAGCAAGATTATTGGTATTGACCTCGGGACGACCAACTCTGTGGTGGCCGTCCTCGAAGGTGGCGAACCGGTCGTGGTGACCAGCGCTGAAGGCAGCCGCACCACGCCGTCCGTCGTCGCGTTTTCCAAGAGTGGCGAGCGCCTTGTTGGGCAGGTCGCCAAGCGACAGGCCGTGATTAACCCTGAAAACACGATTTACTCGATTAAACGCTTCATCGGCAAGACCTATGAAGAAGCAAAAACCGAGTCCCAGCGCCTGCCCTATCAGATCATTGCAGGGTCAGCCGGGGACGCGCAGGTGAAAATTCCGGCAACGAACCGGAATTACACGCCGCAGGAAATCAGCGCGATGATTCTGGGCAAGCTCAAGAAGGATGCCGAGGCTTATCTGGGCGAAACCGTGACTAAGGCGGTCATTACCGTCCCGGCGTACTTCAACGACAGCCAGCGGCAGGCCACCAAGGACGCGGGCAAAATCGCCGGGCTGGAAGTGCTGCGGATCATCAACGAGCCAACCGCCGCATCGCTGGCTTACGGGCTGGATAAGAAGGACACCGAGACCATTCTGGTATTTGACCTGGGCGGTGGCACGTTCGACGTATCCATTCTGGAAGTCGGTGATGGCGTGGTGGAAGTGAAGGCCACCAGCGGCGACACCTATCTGGGTGGTGACGACTGGGACCAGGTCATCGTGGACTGGATTGCCGACGAGTTTAAGAAGGACAGCGGCATTGACCTGCGCGGCGACCGTCAGGCGCTTCAGCGCTTGCGTGAGGCCGCCGAGAAGGCGAAGGTTGAGCTTTCCAGCACCATCCAGACCGAGATCAACCTGCCGTTTATCACGGCTGATGCTAACGGGCCGCGTCACCTGCAAACGACGCTGAGCCGGGCCACGTTTGAGGAGTTAAGCGCCGGGCTGATGAAACGGCTGGAAGCGCCGCTGGAGCAGGCCCTGAAAGACGCTGACCTGACCAAGAACGACATCAACGAAGTGGTTCTGGTCGGTGGCTCGACACGGATGCCGATGGTGCAGGACTTTGTCTACAACCGTCTGGGCAAGTCCCCCAACAAGAGTGTCAACCCTGACGAAGTGGTTGCTGTCGGTGCGGCCCTGCAGGCGGGCGTGCTGGCGGGTGAAGTCAGCGACGTGCTGCTGCTGGACGTGACTCCGCTCAGCTTGGGTGTGGAGACTATGGGCGGCGTGATGACCACACTGATCGAGCGCAACACCACCATTCCTGTCCGCAAAACGGAGATATTCTCTACGGCGGCAGATAGCCAGACTGCAGTAGACATTCATGTCCTGCAGGGCGAGCGCCCGATGGCAGCGGATAACATGACACTTGGCAACTTCCGGCTGGAGGGTATTCCCCCTGCGCCGCGTGGAACGCCGCAGGTCGAAGTCGCGTTCGATATTGATGCCAACGGCATCCTCAATGTCACCGCGACGGATAAAGCGACGGGCAAGGCTCAGAAGATCACCGTAACGGCTTCTACCAACCTTTCTGGCGCAGAAGTTGACCGGCTGATTAAAGAGGCCGACCAGCACCGCGCGGAGGACGAGCGCCGCCGCGAACTGGCACAGGCGCGCAACGAAGGCGATGCGCTGGTTTATCAGGCCGAGAAGGCGCTCAATGAACTGGGCGACCAGATTCCGGCCAACGACCGCGCGACCATTGACCAGCAGTTGCAGACGCTGCGCGATGCGCTGCAGAAGGAAGATGTCAGCGCCATCCGTGCTGCTAGCGAAACCCTGCAAAACGCTACATACGCGCTGTCGCAGCAGATGTATGCCAGCAGCGGGCAAGGCGATGATGAAGGCACATCCCGACAGTCACAGCCTGATGGGGATGTGGTCGAGGGTGAATTCACCGAAGCCTAAGTACCACAAATCAGAAACCAGAATGCGCCGGGCAAATTGTCCGGCGCATGTGATTCCCGCACTTTAAGCCGCATGGGCTGGCTATTTCATCTCATCAACTGGCAGGTATTCCTCGCGCAGTTGAGCGTACTCCTGACTGAACTGCTCCAGCATCGCCGCCTTTTCAGTAGCAGGCAGCAGGCTGGCACGGACAGCGTTCAGCGCCAGTTCTTCTAATTCATCCAGCGAGAAATCCGCATCTCTGACAACAGCGCTGTACTGATCTACCAGCGTGGTCTTAAAGAGACACGGCATCCCTGTGCCAATGGTGAGCAGCACGCCTTCATCGTACAGGCGGCGCAGCGGGTAATCGGCATAGCGCTCAATCTGCCCGGCAAGAAGCGCCCGCGCCATCGAGACCGTGAGCGGCACCTGCTTCTCATGCAGCGTTTGCAGCGCCGCTTCGTTATCCGCCACGCCCCAACCATCCGTGATACGGTCTGGGTTGAGATGCTCGATCACGCCGGAGACACCGCCCGCGCCCTCTCTTTCATCCGCATAGACAACGCGGTAAATCCCCTTCTTCTCGGCCATACGAAACGCCCGTTCAAACTGGCCGATAGGCTGGTCGCTCTTTGCACCGTCCAGCCCCAGCGCAACCACCCGGTTCTTTTTAGCAGCCGCGCTGCCCGCCCACCGGGTCACCTCATCAGCGCTGCGGGGGGCATCTCGTGGGATGGATAACACCCACGCCATACGAATCCCCCAGCCACGTTCCGCACGCTCACGCCCGTCGTTGATGGCCGCCAGAAACGACTCAAAAGTAAAGCCGTTTTCGGTAAACGCCACCGGGTTCACCCCCACCTCGGCATAGCGCACATTCTGCTTCGCCAGCGAAACGCCCAGTTCATAAACGACATGCGTCAGGTCGTCCGGGTGTTGTAACCAGCTAACGCTGGTGCGGATAATCTCGTGCAGGCGCGCATAGTCCGGCTCTTTTACCAGCTTAGCCCACTGGTCAAAGTGCTTGATCTGTTCCTGTATTTCGTTTTGTTCGGCAATAATCAGCAAGCGCTCCGCCTGAATGGCCCCTTCCAGGCTGATATCAAGTTCAACTTTCGGCATCTCGCGGATAAAAGTTTCGACAGACATTCCCTGAATTCCTTACTTACGGTTAACGGCGGATTTTGCAGAAGTCGCGCGTCCATTATCATGCTGATTCTGGCCTGCCCGGTATTCAAGCGCTGCCTCAATCAACCCCAGAAACAGCGGGTGAGGCCGGTTCGGACGGCTTAAGAACTCAGGATGAAACTGGCTGCCCACCATGAAGGGGTGATCTTTTAACTCGGCGATTTCGACCAGTTTGCCATCCGGGCTTAGCCCGCTGAAGCTCATGCCATGCTGTTCAAAAGCCTCCCGATAGTCGTTGTTAAACTCAAAGCGGTGACGATGACGCTCCTGAATTTCACTCACCCCGTAAGCTTCAAAGGCGCGCGTTTGTGGCACAAGATGGCACGGGTAAGACCCCAGACGCATGGTGCCGCCCATATCGGTAATCGCCCGCTGCTCCACCATCAGGTCAATCACCGGATCAGGCGTGTTGCTGTCAAACTCATAACTGTTCGCGTCTTCCAGTTCCAGCACATTCCGCGCGAACTCAATACACATCACCTGCATACCCAGACACAACCCCAGATACGGGATATTGCGCTCCCGCGCGAAGCGTGCCGTCAGGACTTTGCCCTCAATACCGCGCTCGCCAAAGCCACCCGGCACAACGATGCCGTCCAGATTCTTCAGCTCGTCCCACCCTTTGTCCTTCTCCAGATCGCCAGAGTAAATCCAGCTTAACTCAAGCTGGCATTCATGGTCGCTGGCGGCATGAAACAGGGCTTCGCGCACGCTCATGTAGGCATCGTGCAGTTCGACATATTTCCCGACCACGCCAATACGCAGGGGCTTATGTGCAGAGCGGATGCGCCGGGTCATCCTGCGCCACTCGTCGAGGTCGGGCTTCGAGGCTTCCAGCTCTAACTGCTGAACGATGTAGTCGCCTATGCCTGCGTCCTCCAGCACCAGCGGCACCTCGTAGAGTTGGTCTGTGGTTTCCAGCGGGATCACCGCCTGTTCGTCCACATCACAGAACAGCGCAATTTTCTGAATGACCTCCCTGCTGACTGGGTAATCGGTACGCGGGATAATCACCTGCGGGTGAATGCCAATGCCGCGCAGTTCCCGCACGCTGTGCTGGGTGGGCTTGGTTTTTAATTCCTTCGTCGCGCCGATGTAGGGTAAAAACGTGACGTGTACCGACAGCGTATCGCTGCGGCCCAGGCTCATGCGCATCTGGCGAATGGCCTCAAGGAAGGGCTGGCTCTCAATATCGCCAACTGTGCCGCCAACCTCTACCAGCACAACATCCGCGCTGCTCTCCTTGCCCACCAGCGCGATACGCCGCTTGATCTCGTTAGTGATATGCGGCACGACCTGAATCGTCGCGCTCAGGTAATCACCCCGCCGTTCTTTATCAATCACGTAACTGTAGACCTGCCCGGCAGTAACATTGGATGAGCGTGTCAGGTTCTCATCAATAAACCGCTCATAATGCCCCAGGTCAAGGTCGGTCTCTGCGCCGTCTGCCGTGACGAAAACTTCGCCGTGCTGGTATGGACTCATCGTTCCGGGGTCTACGTTCAGGTAAGGGTCAAGCTTCTGAACGGCCACTTTAAGGCCACGCGCCTTAAGGGTGCGACCAATTGCCGCCAGAGTCACCCCTTTGCCTACCGAACTGACCACCCCGCCTGTGCAGAAAATGTACTTTGGTTTGGGCATAGCACCTGTCGCTTCTCTAAAGGTTTACGACCTTGTAAAACAAAAGAGCGACGGGGAGGATGGGTCAGTTATTTGCTCCCCGCCGACAAATAAACAACTGCTGTAAATTTACTGCTGCAATGAGCGACTTAAATCAGTTTTTCCAGATCACTTGCCGTACGGCGCATGTCGAGGAAGATTAACCCTAGCTTGGCACCCTCCCGAACCAATGTCGTGAGTACCGCTTCTTCGCCAACCGACATCAGAATGACATAGCCGCCATCCCCCCTGATATACACCTGATCGAGGATGCCGCGCCCCAGCTCGCCAGAAATACGCTCCCCTAGCGAGATCATCGCGGCAGACATAGCTGAAACCCGGTCTTCTTCCACGCCTGCCGGAAAAGACGAAGCCATAATCAAACCGTCTACGCTTACCACGCCAGCCCCTTCAATTTCCGGTGTGGTTGCCTGGAGATCACGCAGACGGTCAACCATCAATTCTGTCCGCGATTTTGCCATGCCGCACTCCTCTCAAAAGTGTCCCGGTCGCAAAACCGGGCAGAGATGTTCTGTGAATAAGGGGGAATAAGTTCCCAAGTGGTTATAAATCCATCCATGATCTACACTACATTATACTAAACAGTTTTTAAAAACAACAAGTGAGCAAACTGGCAAGGAAGCGTAAACCAGGCAAAATGAAAGCCTTCTGTGTTGACAGGCCAATGTGGGGCGGAAAAAGCAGCACCCGCTCAAAATCTAAAGGCAGGCATCTCCTGAATTGTGCGATAATATTACCAACCATTTCCCAACGTATTTTTATGCCTGTTCGATAAATCACCAGAATCGAACAGGGAACTATACATCATTGTCACCCAAAAGGATTATGAATGACAGACAACTATAAACCTGAGACTCAAAACAGCGTCGGCACGGCGGCGGCTCGCAACTTAGCCAATACCACCAAAACCGCCCCACAAATGACCAGCGTTACCCCGCGCTGGCTGCTGCAACTGCTGCCCTGGGTCAATGTTGAATCAGGCACTTATCGTGTCAATCGCGTCAAAGTGCTTCTGCGCGACGAAGGCCGCGTTTTCTTCGAGGCCAGCAGCAACGGCAACCAACCACACATTTTGCCCCATCACCTCCGTCGTTTGTCCGTGTTTCGTAACCTGGACGACGAAACCCTTCAGGCATTAATTGATAATTTTGAAGTGGAGAACCGCAACGCGGGTGATGTTTTATTTGAAGCCAATACACCGGGTGAAAAATTTTATCTGATTGCCACCGGCAAGGTCGAAATCTCCACAGTTGGGCGCTATGGTCAGCGTATCCGCCTGACCGTACTCGGCGATGGTGAGTATTTTGGCGAAGTCGCCCTGTTAGAAGACAGCGCACGCAATGCGACAGCAACCGCGCTCGTACCTACCCTGCTGCTGACACTGGGGCGCAGCAAGTTTGAAGAACTGCTGGGGCAAGACAACGATGTGCGCCAGCGTATGAAAGAATCCATCGAAGAACGCCGCAGGATTCAAAACGAACTGGCGAATGAATATGGCGAGCGCCGTATTATCAGCGCTTCCGGCCATGAGGGTGAAGTCGAAATCCCGCAAACTTTCGTGGATTATGATAGCGAACCTCGTGAATATGTCCTGAGTGTCGTGCAAAGCATCGTGCGCCTGCACACCCGTGTTTCCGACCTGTATAACCAGCCGATAGATCAACTGCGCGAACAACTGCGCCTGACGCTTGAAAATGTAAAAGAAAAGCAGGAATGGGAGATTATCAACAACCGCGAGTTCGGGCTGCGCCATGTTGCTCCGTCATCCATGCGTTTACAGACCCGCACTGGCCCGCCCACGCCGGACGATATGGATGAACTCCTCGCGCGTGTGTGGAAGAAGCCCGCGTTTTTCCTCGCCCACCCGCGCGCGATCGCCGCTTTTGGCAGAGAATGTACACGCCGGGGTGTGCCACCGCCTACGGTCAGCCTCTTTGGCAGTTCGTTCCTGACATGGCGCGGCGTACCCTTGATTCCGTCTAACAAGCTGCCCGTCCATGCAGACAACACCACCAGCATATTACTGATGCGCGTGGGTGAGCATGAGCAGGGGGTTGTCGGGCTGCATCAGGTGGGAATCCCCGGTGAGATCATGCCCAGCTTATCGGTGCGCTTTATGGGGATTGATAACACCGCGCTGGCCTCTTATCTGGTCACTGCCTATTTCTCGGCGGCGGTGCTGGCCGACGATGCGGTGGGGATGCTCGAAAATGTTGACGTTTCCCACTACTACGATTACAAGTAAATGCTTCGATGAACGATTTCAACGAACTTCCCAACATGGACGAGGCGGTGCTGCACAGCCTGGCCGACGACCTGACACGCGCAATGCGGGAAAATCACCACCCGCCGATGACGGCTGGTACACCGGGCATCAGTCACCTCTCCGGCTTGCCCACCAGCGATGACGAATTGCGCGCGCTGCTGGGCGGAATGCCCGCGCAGCCGAGTGCGCTGCCCGGCTTGCACACAGCCCCCCCTTACTACTTTTTACCGACACAGGCCGTCACCACGCCGCCAGCCACCTTCGACGTGGCTGGCGTGCGCCAGCATTTCCCGGCGCTGCATCAATATGTGAATGGCAAGCCGCTTGTCTGGCTGGATAACGCCGCCACAACGCACAAACCGCAGACGGTGATTGATGCTGAGGCGCAGTTTTACGAGCGCGACAATTCTAACATTCACCGGGCTGCTCACGCGCTGGCGGCGCGGGCAACCGATGCCTACGAGGGCGCGCGCGAAGAGGTGCAGCGCTTTCTGGGGGCGGCTTCGTCCTCCGAAATCGTATTTGTGCGCGGCACCACCGAGGCTATTAACCTTGTAGCCAACACCTATGGCCGGGCAAACCTGCAACAGGGTGATGAGATCATCCTCACCACGCTGGAACACCACGCCAATATCGTGCCATGGCAGTTTGTGGCCCAATCCAGCGGCGCGGCCCTGCGCGTCGTACCCATTACGGACTCCGGCGAAATCATGCTGGATGCGTACGCCCGCCTGCTCAATCCGCGCACGAAAATCGTGGCTTTCCCCCATGTCTCGAATACGCTCGGCACGGTGCTGCCCGTCGAGGTAATGACCGCGATGGCGCATCAGGTGGGCGCGGTGGTGTTGATTGACGGCGCGCAATCCGTACCGCACTTCCGCACCAACGTGCAAGCCATTGATGCCGATTTTTATGTCTTTTCCGGCCACAAGCTGTTCGCGCCAACCGGCATCGGCGCGCTCTATGGCAAGCGCGCGCTTTTAGACGCGATGCCCCCCTGGCAAGGGGGCGGCAGTATGATTAAAGATGTGACCTTTGAACACACAACCTTCAACGAAGCCCCTTATAAATTTGAGGCCGGCACGCCCAACATTGGGGCTGCTGTGGGCTTGGGTCGCGCCATCCAGTATCTAAACATGATTGGCTTTGAAGCTGCTGCACACCATGAAGATGCGCTGCTGGCCTACGCCATGAACGAGCTGCGGCAAATGCCCCGCCTGCGTCTGTATGGCACCGCCCTCCACAAAGTGAGTACACTGGCGTTTAACATGGAAGGCGTTAACCCCGAAAAAGTGGGCGAATATCTCAACCAGCATGGTATTGCGGTTCGCGCCGGGCATCACTGCGCACAGCCCACCATGCAGCACTACGGGGTCAAAGGCATGGTGCGCCCATCATTAGCCCTGTATAACAACTACGACGATGTGAACGCCCTCATTCGCACCCTGCATCAAGCCTGTCGAGCGCTGTAATCAATCGGGTGATCCGTTTCGTTATGGATCACCCGCCCATTTCCCCTCCCCATCAGTCGCTCTCCACTGCTCAATCAGTTCAGCCGAACACCGCCATCCTGCCCCAGCGCCACGCCACTTATCAGGGCTGTTCTCTGCCTCAACTTGGGCTATACTGGTGGGATAACGTCGTGTAACCGTAGAGTTTTCTCCACCCTTCTATGTCATTATTTTGCAAAGAGTCGGTGTAAAGCAGGTGCTATGTCCGATTATCCTCAGGAAACCCGCCGTTCCGTAGACCGCGCCCGACAGGGCAGCCTTGTACAGGAAGTCGCGGAACGCATCGCCCAGAATGTCGGCCAGGTCATTCTGGGTAAACGCAACGAGGTCAGGCTGACAGTGCTTGGCCTGCTCAGTCAGGGTCACATCCTCATTGAGGACATCCCCGGCGTTGGCAAGACCATGATGGCAAAGGCGCTGGCGAAATCCATTGGCTGCACCTTCAGCCGTATTCAGTTCACGCCAGACATGCTGCCTTCTGATGTCACGGGGGTCTCCCTCTTTAATCAGAAAACCCGCGAATTTGAGTTTCGCGCCGGGCCGATTATGGCGCAGGTGGTGCTGGCCGATGAAATCAACCGCGCGACCCCCAAGACACAGGCCGCGCTGCTGGAAGCGATGGAGGAGAAACAGATCACGGTAGACGGGATCACGTACCAACTGGAAGAACCCTTTATCCTGCTGGCGACCCAGAACCCGATTGAATACGAAGGCACCTTCCCCCTGCCAGAAGCACAGCTTGACCGCTTTATGCTCCGAATCCAATTGGGTTATCCCAGCCCAGTAGAGGAGCTTTCGGTGCTTTCTGCACAGCAGCATAACCACCCCATCAACAACATGCAGCAGGTGGTCAGTGTCCAGCAGTTGCTCGCGGCGCAGCAGGCAGTCCGCGAAATTTACGTGGCCGATGAGGTGAAGCGGTACATCATTGACCTCGTAACCGCCTCTCGCCAGCACCCGGACGTTTATCTGGGCAGCAGCCCGCGCGGTTCGCTGGCGCTGTTTCGCACGGCACAGGCTCGCGCGGCGATGGGCGGGCGCGATTATGTCATCCCCGATGACGTAAAAGCGCTGGCAGAGGTCGCGCTGGCACACCGGATTATCGTCGGCCCGGCAGCGCGGATCAAGGACATCTCATCACGCGCCGTCGTCCAGGACATTCTCGCCAGCACACCCGTTCCCGGTGCAACCTTGCGATAAGCCTTTTATGCCTAACCGCCGTAATACCGTCTATATCCTGCTCATCTTAAGCCTGCTGGCCGGACTGCTAACCGGGCGTGCCTTTTTCTTCAATCTGGCTTACCTGTTCGGGGAGCTGCTGCTGGTGTCCTTTATCTGGGCGTGGCTGTCGGTACGCTGGGTCACCATCAGCCGCCGCACGCGCGCCCGCCGCGCACAGGTGGGGCGCAAGCTGGACGAAGCGTTTGTCGTCCGTAACCACTCGTGGCTGCCCAAGCTCTGGCTGGAAGTGCAGGATCACTCCACCCTCCCCGGCCATCGTGCCAGCCACATCGTTCCAGCGCTGGGCAGTCGTGGCAGTCACCGCTGGTATGTGGAAACGCTGTGTCTTGTTCGCGGCGAGTTCCGCCTCGGCCCGTTAACGCTGGTCAGTGGCGACCCCTTCGGCCTGTTCGTGCTGCCGCGCCGCCTGGAGCCTACCACCAAAGTTACGGTCTACCCGGCGACAGTCCCGGTGAACCAGTTTCATCTGCCCAGCGGCATCCTTTACGGCGGCGAAGCACAGCGCAGGCGCGCCCAGTACACCACCACGAATGTCTCCGGCGTGCGTGATTACGTCCCCGGCGACAGCTTCAACCGGATTCACTGGCAAAGCACCGCGCGCCGGGATCGCCTCATGGTCAAGGAATTTGAAATTGACCCCATCGCGGACATCTGGCTGTTTCTGGATTTATCACCCGACTCGCTGGTTGAAGAATACAGCGTCAGGCGTACCGAAGCGTCCGGGACTGTGATTCCCGCTGGCCCCGGCATCCCCCCCTCTACCGAAGAATACGGAGTCGTGATCGCCGCCTCGCTCACGCAGTATTTCATCGAACAGGAGCGCGCGCTCGGCTTTATGACTTACACCGACAAGCGGGTAGTATACCAGCCGGAACGCGGCGCACGGCATATGATGCGTATTCTACAGGTACTAGCCACCGCGCGCAGCATCTCAGGTTACAGCCTGGCGCAAACGCTGGCGCTGGAAACCCCTTACCTGACGCGCGGCACCACCGTGATTATCGTCACGTCCTCGCTCGACCCGGCATGGATCACGCAGGCGCAGTTGCTGGTGAACCGTCATGTACAGGTCATGTGCGTTCTGGTTGATCCGCAGTCCTTCGGGGGCATCACCTCGCCGGAGACGATTCGAACAATGCTTCGGCTGGCAAAAATCCCGACGATCACCCTGCGTAAAAACGATGATCTGACCGCCGCGCTGGCACAACGCCCGCTTTAGCGCAGGCTTCGTGTCCAGAACTGGTAATCGCCGACAGGTTGATAGTCCGCTTCCTGCGCCCACTGCGCCGCCTGCGTCTCGCTGTGCGGGATGATCGCCCCGGCAATGGCTAATCCCTGAAGCGCGCAAAGATGGCGGGCAACCTGAAAGCCCGCCCTGCTCCACGCCCCTTCCAGCCACAGCCCCCGGTAATTGAGCGTCCTGACCGCCACCGTGTAGAGGCTCTCTGCCTCAGCACTATCACCCACAACCAGACCCGCCGCGATGTACAGTGAACAGACCTCATCGGCAGGCCGATAGCCACAGCCTGCAAACGTGCGCTGGCTGGCGATGTTGCTCACCTCAACCAGCCCGCGCGCCATCGTCGCCATCATCTGCCGCCCGGCCTCGGTGCTGGCCGTAACCAGCGCACGAGCAACCCCGCGCCGCGTATAAGCCGGATGCACGGCCAGCAGGTCTACCTCCCAACGGCGGGTGCCGTCCTGCGCCAGCGTCGTAAATCCGTCCACAAACCCTGCTGGCTGGTCATCAAATCTGGCGATCAGCGTCACGTGATCGGTCTGTTCAATGACAGCAGCAATCTCCTCCGCTGCCGTGTAATTCTCCGGCCACACCGCATCTTTAACAGCCGCAACCGCCTGTGCATCACGGCTGCTGGCGCGCGTTATACCAATATTCATCATGCCAACCTTTTTTTGTGTTTTGCTTTCGTTTATGATAGCCGTTTGTGCTGCATAACAAGGATCAGGTGCATTGACGCAGGCCGCCGCACGACACACCCGGATTGAAGCACTGCCGCTTTATGTCGCGGTTTTTACAGGGGGGATGACCACGCTGGCGCTGGAGTTTTCCGCTTCGCGCTTACTAGGCAGCGTTTTTGGTACGAGCAACCTCGTCTGGGCAAATGTCATTGGCCTTATCCTGCTCTACCTGACAGCGGGCTACTTCATCGGTGGCCGCTGGGCAGACCGTTCTCCCTACGGCACCACATTTTATCGCATCATGATCTGGAGCGCCTTCCTCAGCGCGCTTATCCCGCTGCTGGCACGCCCGGTACTGAACCTCGCCGCCCGCGCCGTTGTTGGCATAGATGCCGGGCTGGTCGTCGGCTCTTTTATCGTGGTGCTGCTGTTGTTTTCGATACCGGTAACGCTGCTCGGCACGCTCTCCCCGTTTGCCATCCGCCTCGCGGTACAGGGCAAAGCCATTGAGGACGCGGGCAAAATATCCGGGCGCATCTATGCCCTCAGCACGCTCGGCAGCCTGCTCGGCACTTTCCTGTCGGTGCTGGTGTTCATCCCGCAGGCAGGCACTTTCTTCACCTTTATCCTGTTCGCCAGCATCTTATACATCGTCGGCTGCGTGGGCATGTGGCGTTACGCCCCGCGAGCAGTCATCCGTTCGCTCTGGATGCCAGCAGTCGTTATCCTGCTTTCGATCTGGGTGTTAAGCGATCCCCTGCGCCCGGCCAGCGCTAACGCCGTCCTGCTCTACGAAGATGAAAGCGCTTATAACTACATTCAGGTGCAGGAAGACGCAAACGGCTATCGCTATCTCTATCTCAATGAAGGTCAGGGCATCCACAGCCAGTGGCACCCGGAAATTTATTTCTACCGCCGCACGTGGGACTTTTTTTTAACCGCGCCCTACTTTAACGCCACGCCCCATTCGCCGCAGGACGTGGAATCGCTGGCGGTGGTTGGGCTGGCGGCAGGCACTATTCCCCGCCAGTACATCGCGGTCTATGGGGACATCCCTATGGACGGCATCGAGATTGACCCCGGCGTGATTAAAGCGGGCGAACTGTTTTTTGACATGAACACCGAACACATGCCCAGCCTGACCGTCCACGCGCAGGACGGGCGTTACATGCTCAACCAGCTAGACCGCCAGTACAGCGTCATCGCGCTCGATGCCTACCGCCCGCCCTACATCCCCTGGCATCTGACCACCGTAGAATTCTTTCAGGAAGTGCGCGCCAGCCTCACGCCGGAGGGAGTCGCCGCGATTAATGTTGGCCGTACCGATACCGATCGCCGTCTCGTGGATGCGCTGACCAGCACCCTGCTTCAGGTATTCCCCAGCGTTCACGCGATGGATGTTCCCCTCTCCTTCAATACCATTCTGGTCGCCACGAACCAGCCAACCGACGCGGCCAACTTACAGGCGAACCTCAGCGCCCTGCCGCCAGATGCCCACCCCGCCCTGCGCGACGCGCTGCAATGGGGGATCGAGGCGCTTGTCCCAACCGCTGCTTCAGGCATGATATTTACCGATGACCACGCCCCGGTAGAGACAGTGGTGGACTCGCTGGTATTGAACTTTTTATTGTCTGGTGGCGCAGAGCAGCTAAGCCCCTCGAATTAGCGGAGGCCGCGATGAATTCGGCGACAGCTTTAAAAACTCCAGCGCATCCCTTAATCTTCGCCTTAAGAATACTGCTTATCATTGGCGTACCTATTTTACTGACTCTTATCAATGTGCGGCTGGTGATGACTCCTGCTTTCCTCTCGTTTGAATATAACAGGCCAGATTTTCCGGCAGATTTTTACGGCCTCACTCGTGAGGAGCGTCTGGCCTATGCGCCCTACGCCATCAATTACCTGCTGAATGCTGAGGATATCTCCTATCTGGGCGATCTTGAGTTCCCCGATGGTACGCCGATGTTCAACACCCGCGAACTACGCCACATGCGCGATGTGAAGCTGGTCACGCAGTACGCTTACGGCTTCGCGGTGCTGCTGGGCGTAGTGGTCATCGCCGCCGTGCTGGCGCTGTGGCGCAGCCCGCAAACCCGCCCACACCTGCGACAAGCCCTCATCACCGCCAGCCTGCTCACGCTTGGCATTATTTTCGCCATTGTCGTCGTGGCGCTGCTCAATTGGAATTTTTTCTTCACGGGCTTTCATAAATTATTCTTCGAAAATGATACGTGGTATTTTGCGTATTCCGACACGCTGATTCGCCTGTTTCCAGAGCAGTTCTGGTTCGACGCTTCGCTGCTGGTTGGCGGGCTTTCGGTGCTGGAAGCGCTGGTGATACTCGTCATAACATGGCGCTGGACAGGGTGGCAGCGTGTTTGACGCGCTCCAGCCGCAGTGTTAATCTCTCATTTGCCTTGCGCGATGCGTTTATCCTGAGGTCGGCATGAAGCGACGCGAAACCTTCGCCCGTTGGGTGAAGCCCGGCATAGGAGTCAAAAGGTGGCTGCTGCTGCTTGCGGTCGGCAACGGCCTCGCTGCATTGGGGCTGGCCTGCATTATGCTGCAAATCTCCCTGTTAGCGGGCGCGAATTTGTATCACGTCGCCGGGTTAAGCCTGCTGGCGGGCGTGCTGGTCAGCGCTGCTTCACTGCTGATGCTCTACCGCAGCATCCTCGCGCCTTATCGCAAGCAGCAGAACGGCGAGTTCATTGACATGGTTTACGCGCACAATAAACGCCAGCGCGGGGTGAAAGTCGTCGCCATCGGCGGCGGCACAGGCTTACCCTCTGTGCTGCGCGCGCTCAAGCCTTATACCGGGAACATCACCGCCATTGTCACCGTCGCCGACGACGGCGGCAGCTCCGGGCGGCTGCGCCGTGAGTTGGGCGTGCTGCCCCCCGGAGATTTACGCAACAATATCGCCGCGCTTGCTGACGACGAGAACCTGATGACGCAGCTTTTTCAGCATCGTTTTGATAAAGGTGATCTGGGTGGACATGCCTTTGGCAACCTGTTCATCAGCGCGCTGGCCGCCGTAACCGGCAGTCTGGAAACCGCCCTCATCGAAACCGAGCGCGTCCTGAACATTCAGGGCAGAGTGCTGCCCGCCACACTTCAGAATGTTGACCTTGTGGCATCGGTGCGCCTTGCTGGTCAAAGGCTCGTCACCATTGAAGGCGAATCACGCATCAGCGCCGCCGGGGGGCAGATCGAAAGTGTCGCGCTCAACCCCGCCGAGGCCGCCGCTTATGGCGAAAGCATTCAGGCCATACTGGACGCTGATCTTGTCGTCATTGGCCCCGGCAGCCTCTACACCAGCATCCTGCCGAACCTGTTAGTGAAGGGCGTTGCCGAGGCGCTGCGCGCGACTCACGCCTTTAAGGTCTATGTCTGTAATGTGGCGACACAGCCGGGCGAAACCGAGAATTACACCGTTGCCGATCACGTCATCGCGCTGGAAAATCATATCGGACGCGGGGTCTTTCAGGCGGTGCTGGCGAACAACGTCCACCCAACATGGAACGCGGGTACTAACACCCGCTACGTACAGCTTGCGCCGCCGCATCATGAAATCTTCCAGCGCTACGATGTGCGCTATACTGACCTGACCGATACCGAGCGCCCCTGGCGGCATGACCCGTTAAAACTGGCTGAGGCCCTGCTGAGCTTAAGTCAGGAAGAGAAAATCGGCGGTATAGCGAAACCTGTCTTTTCAGATTCCGGCAAACCCGTCACCATCTGAACCATGAAGCGTTTTCATGAAGGGTGACACACACGCAGTTGCGATACAGTTTAGAGCCAGTTTGGCAGGGGTTTTAACACCTGCTCTTACCTGTTTATCAGGCAATACGACTTCATACGCAAACCAAACGGAGGAACACATGGACAAAAAAACCATTCGTGATGTTGATCTTGCCGGAAAGCGGGTTCTGGTACGTGTGGACTACAATGTGCCACTGGAGAACGGTACGGTCACAGACGACACCCGCATTCGCGCGTCCATCCCTACCCTGAAACATATCCTTGACCAGAACCCTAAATCCGTCATTCTAATGTCGCATCTGGGGCGGCCCAAAGGCAGCGCCGACCCTAAATACTCGCTGGCTCCGGTTGCCCCTGTACTGTCCAAGCTGTTAGGCGTTGAGGTTCGCTTTGCTGAAGACAGCACTGGGGAGAAGGCTGATGCGGCAGCAGCCAACCTGCCCGAAGGCGGTGTCCTGCTGCTGGAAAACACCCGCTTTCACAAGGGCGAGGAGCGCAATGACCTGGACCTCGCCCAGCAGCTTGCCAGACATGGCGACATCTTCGTCAACGATGCGTTCGGCTCAGCCCATCGCGCCCACTCGTCCACCGTCGGCATCACTGAGTATCTGCCCTCTGTCGCTGGCTTTCTGATGGAGAAAGAAATTGATTATCTGGCGACCACGCTTGAAAACCCTGAGCGGCCATTCATCGCTATTCTGGGCGGCGCGAAGGTATCTGACAAAATCGGGGTGATCGAGGCGCTGCTGGACAAAGTAGACAAGCTGCTGATCGGCGGCGGCATGGCGAACACCTTTTTCAAAGCGCAGGGAATTGCCGTCGCCAGATCGCTGGCCGAGGACGAAGCGCTGGATACCGCCAAAGGGCTTCTGCAACGCGGCGGGGATAAGCTCGTGCTGCCTGTGGACGCGGTAATTGGCGAAAACTTTGAAAATGACACCACCACGCGAACCATTTCAATCACCGAGGGCGTGCCAGCGGGCTGGGCGATTTACGACATCGGACCAGAAACGGTTGAGCTTTTCGGGCAGGTGCTAAAGGGCGCGAAAACGGTCGTCTGGAACGGGCCGATGGGCGTTTTTGAAATGTCCAACTTCGCTAAAGGCACGAATGCCATCGCCCAACTGCTGGCAGAGGAAACCCGTGAGGGCGCTGTTACAATCATCGGCGGCGGCGACTCAGCGGCGGCGGTCGAGCAAGCCGGGCTTGCCGATCAGGTTACTCACATCTCGACAGGCGGCGGAGCCAGTCTTGAGATGCTGGAAGGGCTTGATCTGCCGGGCGTGACCGCGCTGCAAGATAAGTAATCCTGTTCTCATCTATTTGCGTTTACAATCAGGATAGGCGGCGCAGGGTGTGCCGCCTGCTTCAGACACGAGGAAAAACATGCGTAAACCCATCATCGCGGGCAACTGGAAAATGTATAAAACGCTGGCCGAATCCGTCAGCTTCGTCAACGAGCTTACCCCGGCGCTGGCCGCGCGTACAGGCGTTGAGCGGGTGGTTTGCCCCACCTTTGTGGCGCTGGCGGCTGTCGCCGAAGCCTTGAAAAACACGGGCATCGGCGTGGGCGCGCAAAACGTGCATTGGGAAACACAGGGCGCGTTCACCTCACAGATTTCCCCCACGATGCTGCAAGGACTGGCGGAATACGTGATTATCGGCCATTCAGAGGCGCGCGCCTACCTGGGCGAAACCGATGACATGGTGAATAAAAAGGTCAAGGCCGCGCTGGCGCACGACCTGAAACCGATTATCGCCGTTGGCGAAAGCCTGTCGCAGAACGAAGCGGGTGAAACAGAAGCCTTTGTCAGCGGGCAGGTGCGCGCGGCGCTGGCGGGTGTCAGCGCGAGCGACATGGACAACGTGATTCTGGCCTATGAACCAATCTGGGCGATAGGCACGGGCAAAAACGCCAGCGGGTCTGTTGCTAACCAGATTATCCGGGATGCGGTGCGGGCAACCGTCGCCGACCTTTACGGCCCCGATGTAGCGCAAAGTGTTCGTATTCAGTACGGTGGCAGTGTGAAGCCGGAAAACATGCAGGAATATATGTCACAGCCTGATATTGATGGCGCACTGGTGGGCGGCGCATCGCTCAAGGTGGCTGACTTTGCTGCGCTTGTCGAGGTGGCTGCCGCCGAGAAAGGGAGTTAGTCTGGCAGGTATTGAAGCCCTGATGCCCTGGCTGCTGGTCGCCGGGTTGTTCATGCTGCTGCGCCGCCTTGAACGGTGGCTGCACCAGCACATTTTCAAAGTCGGGTGGCTGCTCACCAAGAGTTATTCCACCACGACTATTCTTTATTACGCCTTCTTCCTGCCCGGCGTTTTTTTGTACGAGTTTAGCTACTGGCTGATGGCCGGGATTCTCAATGTCCGTGCTGAACGCGCGCTTCAGATGCCGCAGAAGCAGGAAATTGCCGAGCTAAACCTCAACTTTGTCAAACTGCCCAAAAACACGCCGCCGTTCAAGCTGGCTGTCATCACCGCCACGCCGCTTGTCGTCGGCTTAATTGTGATCTGGCTCATCGCCATTCACGTGCTGGATATTACCGGGTTTGTCAGTCAGGTTGGCAGCGGCGGGCTGGATGATCTGGCGGCGGCATTAGGGGCGCTCACCACCGCGCCGGATTTCTGGTTATGGATTTATCTGGTGTTCACTATCAGCAACACCATGATCCCCAACTTGAAAGACCTGCGCGGTGGGCGGGTTATTTTTACGGTGCTGGTTGTTGTCACGCTTTTTTTGCTTGTGCTTGGTCTGGGTAATCAGGTCGTACTGCGGATACTGACAGGCCCGGTCGTAGATGCGCTCTATCTGATCGCCAGTATTTTCATCATCATTATCGCCATCAACCTGTTCACGACGCTGGTGCTGGGAACAATCGAGTCCATTATCGAGCGCGTGACTGGCGACAGCGCCACCTTTGAAAAAGGCAAGCTGGTCGCCATTACCCGCAGGGAGCTGCTGGAGCAGCGGCGAAAGCAAGCTGCGCGGGCGCTGCCCTCCGGTCGGCAGCAGACGAAAGCGGCGACGGGCGCACCCTCTATTTACAACCTTCCCCTGCCCATTCCCGGCACGCCTGATGTGGAGTCCGTGACACCGGATACCATCCTCATTGAGCCAGAGGAAAAACCAGCACGGCCTTCCCTGTTTGACGAGCGCCATAAGCCACCCGCCGTCATCAGCGCCGCCGCCGCTGAAAAGCACGAGCCTGCTACCCCTGTAGAGAAACCTGAAGAAGGGGAGATACGGGTGCCAGAACCCGACGAGGGCATTGCCTATCGTGATGCAGATGAAGCGTCGGAGTCCCCATAATGCAGTCGTGACAGCACAAAAAGCCCCGATGCCACCAGAAACAGCATCACACCAAGCGCGACGGCCTTAAAAATCTGGCTGGTAGTTACCAGCGTCAGCAGCCCGAAAAAGGCGCAGAAGCTGTAATAAGCCAGCACGATCTGCCGCTGGCTGAACCCCAGATCATACAGGCGATAATGTAAGTGTTCCCGGTCTCCAACTGCCGGGTTACGCCCACGCCGCAGGCGGGTGGTGATCGTCCACGCCACGTCAATCACCGGCAGCCCCACCACCAGCAGGATAGTCGCCATCTTCGCCCCGCCGATGATGCTCAGTGTCCCCAGCAGATACCCTAGATAGTAGGCGCTGCCTCCCATCTGGATGCGCCCCGGATAAAAGTTGTACAGCAGGAAGCCTAACGCCGCCCCCATCAGCGCCAGCGGCAGCAGGCTTACGCTGGTCTGGGCAGGCTGCACCCGAAAAGCGCTGTTGATAAACAGCATCGCCCCAGCGATGAACGCGACCCCGCCCGCCAGCCCATCCATGCCATCCAGCCAGTTCACGGTATTGGTCATGCCCATAATCCAGAAGTAACTGAGCGCGACTGTTACAATAAACGGCCATGCGCCTGTTTGCTCGCCTGTCAGGGGGTTGTTGAAGAACTCGATAAATATCTGAAAACTGATGGCAATTCCGGTAGCGACAGACTGTGCCAGAAACAGCGGCAGCGCGGGAAGCTCGAAAAGATCGTCCAGAATACCGGTGATAAAAATCACGATGCTGCCCACGACCAGCCCGGTCAATCGGATAACTTCGTAAGGGTCCATGCGGGGGACAGGCAGCAGTTGCGCCGCCAGAATAGCGACTGTAAAGCCGCCAAACAGCAGAATACCGCCCAGTTTGGAGACACGCCTGCGGTCGCCTTCGGTCTGGCGGCGGCCACCGGGCCTGGCGGTGATGCCCAAACGCTGCCCCAGCCTGATCGCCAGCGGGCCAAGCGCAAGCGACAGGCTGAGCGCCAGCGTAAACACGATGATAAATGCCGCGTAATCTGCCAATCAGGCCTCACGTTCCAAACTGACGATCACCCGCATCGCCCAGGCCGGGAACGATAAAACCGATGTCGTTCAGGCGCTCATCAATGGCGGCGACATGAATCGGCACGTCCGGGTGGGCTGTGGTTAAACGCTCGACCCCCTCCGGCGCGGCGATCAACCCCAAAAACTTGATTCGCCCTACCCCCCAGCGTTTGAGGATGTCCACCGTCGCCACAGCGGAACCGCCGGTTGCCAGCATCGGGTCAAGGACAAGGCACACTCTGACAGTCGGCGCGGTAGGCAGTTTGTTGTAATACTCTACCGGGCGCAGGGTCTGTTCATCACGATACAGGCCGATATGCCACACCTGCACACTCGGCAGCAGTTCCATCACGCCATCCACCAGCCCCAGCCCAGCACGGAGAATAGGCACAAGCCCTATCGTATCCTCTGTCTTATAGCCTTCCGCGTTTCCCATCGGGGTCGTCACTGGCGTGGGCGAAAGAGACAAGTCCTGCGTAGCCTCGTAGCACAGCAGCAAAGCCAGCTCGCGGACAAGCTCGCGGAAAGAACGATGATCGGTATTCTTATCGCGCAGCACCGTCAGTTTATGCAGCGCGAGGGGGTGTTTTGAAACATGCACCTGGCTTGACAATCGCTGTCCCTCCTGAAATCCGCGCCGATTGTAAACAACACCTGCCAGCCTGTCAAAGCAACCTTTCATCCCTCCTCTATGTCCGTTATACTTGCCTAGAACAGATAAGCCATTCCCCGGAGCAGTCTTATGTCCGATGACGGACGGTTGGTGGGCGGCGCAACGCGCCGTGATGACCGTGAGAATATCGCCTTACGCCCCAAACATCTTGATGATCTCATCGGACAGGATCGCCTGCGCGAGAATCTGCGGATCATTATCGAGGCGGCGAAAGCGCGGCAGGAGCCGATTGACCATATTCTTTTTTACGGCCCTCCCGGCCTGGGTAAGACTTCGCTGGCGCATGTGATCGCTAACGAGATGAGCGCTAATATCCGCGTGACTGCTGGCCCGTCTATTGAGCGCGCGGGCGACCTGGCCGCCATCCTGACGCATCTCAAGCAGTTCGACATCCTGTTCATTGACGAGGTGCATCGTCTGGGGCGTGCCATCGAAGAAGTGTTGTATCCAGCAATGGAGGACTTCGTGCTGGATATCGTCATCGGCAAGGGGCCAGCGGCCAAAAACGTGCGGCTCAACCTGCCCCGCTTTACCGTGATCGGCGCGACCACCCGCCTGTCGCTGCTGGCCGGGCCGCTGCGCGACCGCTTTGGTGCGCGTTTCCGTCTGGATTATTATGACCAGCAGGCGCTGGAGCATATTGTTAATCGCGCGGCGAACATGATACAGGTCGAGATCAAACCTGAAGGCACGGCTGAAATCGCGCGCCGTTCACGCGGCACCCCGCGTATCGCGCTGCGCCTGCTGCGCCGTGTGCGCGACTACTCGCAGGTGCGCGCCGAGGGCATCATTACCGGCTCTGTTGCCGGGGAAGCGTTGGCGCTGCTGGATATTGACCACCTCGGGCTGGACGATGTAGACCGCCGCCTGCTGATGGCGATCATTGACAAATTCAGCGGTGGCCCGGTGGGACTTGATACGATTGCCGCCTCCATCAGCGAGGACAGCAGCACTATCATGGATGTTTACGAACCTTATCTGCTCCAGCTTGGCTTTCTTGAGCGCACACCGCGCGGGCGTGTGGCTACCCGCCACGCTTACGAACACATGGGAGTCCCTTACGTGGATAACGGCAACGGTTCCAGCAACCAACCGTCGCTGCTGTAGCGATTTCCAGCACAGCCTGTTGCCCACAACCGCCTTATGAACGTCTCTGACTTCGACTACGATCTACCCGAATCATTCATCGCCCAAACGCCTGCCGAGCCGCGCGATGCCTCTCGCTTGATGGTGCTGGATCGTCATACAGGCGATCTCGAACACCGCGTCTTTCGGGATATAACCAGTTACCTGAACGCGGGTGATGTACTGGTGATGAACCAGACGCGGGTTATTCCCGCGCGCCTGCCTGCGCTCAAGGAGACGGGCGGCGCGGCGGAAATCCTGCTGCTGCGGCAGGTCAGCGATACCCGCTGGCGCGCGCTGGTCGGCGGTAAGCGCCTCGTTGAAAACGCCAGATTAACCTTTCCCGGTTCGCCGATCACCGCGCAGGTCATCGAAGTTCTGGAAGGCGCAGAGCGCCTGATAGAGTTCAGCCAGCCCGTGAACGATTTACTGGCTGCCCTCGGTGAGATGCCCCTGCCCCCGTACATCCACACCCAACCAGAGGATAAAGAGCGCTACCAGACCATCTACAGCCGTGAAGAAGGATCAGCCGCCGCCCCAACCGCTGGCCTGCATTTTACGGGTGATCTGCTGCTGGCGCTTAAAGCCAAAGGCGTGCATCTGGCATACTGCACCCTGCACATTGGGCTGGACACCTTTCTGCCTGTGCGTGTCGAGCAGGTCGAGGATCATCACATCCACCGTGAACGCGCGGCGCTCGATGCAGCAAATGCTCAGGTGATTAACCGGGCAAAACTGGCAGGTGGCCGGGTGATCGCTGTCGGCACTACCAGCGCCCGCACGCTGGAAACCGCCGCCATCCTCAGCAGCGGCGGCACCCCTTCAGACCCGGCACGTACCCCGGACTTCTGCCCCTGGCGGCCAGTGATCGCCTTCGATAATGATACCGATCTCTTCATCTACCCCGGCTATCAGTGGCGCGTTGTGGATGCCCTCATCACGAATTTTCACCTTCCAAAATCCACACTTCTGATGATGATTAGCGCCTTTGCCGGGCGCGAGAACATCCTCCATGCTTATGAAGCGGCCAAGCAGGAGAGGTATCGTTTCTTCTCCTTTGGCGATGCTATGCTCCTGAAATAATTAAAGTTCGAATATAACAGAACCTAACGTCCATACCTTTATAGATTGGTTGTAAATCTCTATGATAGACTGAATTTATATATCCAACCCCAACAAACGCCCGCAAAAGGCGTTTTAATTGTGGAGGCGTAGACCGATGGCAAGTATGCCAGCGCGAGTTGTGTGTGTCGAAGACGAACCAGAAATGATTGACCTCGTTCGGTTGATTTTGTCACGACGAGGCTTTGAGGTGATTGGCGCGCCCAGCGGTCAGGAAGGCCTCCAAACCATTGAGCGGCTGCGCCCGGACCTTGTTCTACTGGACCTGATGATGCCCGATATGGACGGTTGGGAGGTGTACCAGCGCATGAAAGCCAACGCGGCGCTGCATCATATCCCGGTGATCGTCGTTACCGCCAAAGCGCAGAGCATTGATAAAATGCTTGGGCTGCATATCGCCAAAGTGGACGACTATATCACCAAACCATTCGGCCCTTCAGAACTGCTCAGCAGCATAGAACGGGTTCTGGCACGTAAAGTTTAACATGCGATGAGCAATGGTTTCCCAGCAGCGCCATGAGCCGCGCCTGCGGCTCTTTGTATTGTCGTGGCAATTTGGCTTGTACCACAATCCAGACTATACTTTTGATAGTTGTGCCGGATATGCAGCCTCGTTTAGGGAAAACCTGATGAAAAAACTTGCTTTTCACCCAGCGCTGTTCCTCATGTGCCTGTGCCTCTTTTGTCTTGTGCCTGTTCAGGCGCAGGCGCAGGATTTGTTGACGAACCCCGGTTTTGAAGACCCCTTCATCACCAGTGGTGACGCGCTCCCACGTGAAGTCGCAGAAGGCTGGACACGCTGGCATATCCCCGCTGCGGCTGGCGCTCCGTCATACGTCAACAGCGAGCCTGAGTATTACCCCACCGCGCCTGACTCCGTACACATCCGCAGCGGCAGCAACGCACAACGCATTCTCGCGCTTTATGCCACCTACACAGGTGGGCTGTACCAGACAGTCGGCAACATCCCTGTGGGCGCGCAGGTGCGCTTTAGCGCTTATGCTCATGTCTGGTCTACCCAGTTTGACGAGGTGGGTCTGAGCGAGGAAGACGGTGATCTGCTGGTCAGCGTGGGGATAGACCCCACTGGCGGCACAGACGGTGAAAGCCCTGACATCGTATGGTCAGCGCCAGTAGAAGTTTATGACAGCTACAATGAATACTCGGTCGAGGCAACAGCGCAGAGCGAAACCATTACCGTTTTTATCCGCGCTTCCGCTGGCCAGGCTGTCAAGCACAACACGGTCTACATTGATGATGCCTCGCTGACTATTCTGAACGGTGCTGGCGGGGTGGGTGAAGATGATGTGACCGAAGAGGCCACGCAGCCTGTAGACATCGCCACCGTTGAAGTCACCGAACCCACAGACATCCCTACCATTGAAGCTACCCAACCCGCTGATATTGCTACTGCTGAAGTTACCGAAGCCGTCACCGAAGCGGCTGCGACGGCCACACCCACCACTGACGATGTGGGCATTATTGTGCCGGGCGAGCAGCCTACAGACGAGGCTACAGCCGAGGTGGGGGCTACAGCGACGGACGTTGTGGAGATAACCGAAGAAGCGCCACAGCCAACCGCCTCGCCCATCGCTGCCGAAACCGAGCAGGCAACCGTTGTCAGTCAGATACCGACATCAACCCCCATCACGCCCGCAACCGTAGAAGCAGCAACGGCCACCTCTATCCTGATCCCTGAACAGCCGACGCTGCCCGCTACCGCAACGGCGACCCTGTTTGTCCCCAGCGTCACCCCTGTTGAGCCAACCGCGCCTGCGCCAACGGCTGGTGCGCCGGAGGATGAGGATACAGGTGGCGGCGACTCGATCCGTGAGCAGTTCCCGAATACGATCACGTACACGGTACAGCGTGGCGATACCGTCGCGGTGCTGGCACAGCGCTATGGCAGTTCAATTCAGGCCATCCGTGAAGCTAACGGCCTTGATTCGACGTACCTCATTTTCGTCGGTCAGGAATTAATCATTCCGGTAACGACCCTGCCAACACCTACACCTGTTCCAACGGTCACATCAGTGGCGGTCGCTACGTCTACACCTATGGGCGGAACACCGGGAACACCCGGCGGCACCTTCACTTACATTGTCCAACCGGGGGACTCGCTGTACAGCATCGCCCGCAGGTTCAATACCACCATCGGCACGATCGCCCAATTGAACGGCATTGTTGCCATCCATGCGCTGCGTATCGGCCAGCAGTTGCAAATTCCGGGGACGGCCAGCCCGCCGCCTGCCGACCAGCCCGGCCAGCAGGTGACTTATGTTGTCGTCTGGGGTGATACCCTGTATCGTATTGCCATACAGTTTAAAGTGACCATACGGGACATCGTGGAAGCCAACAACATTGATAACCCCCATCTGATCTTTCCGGGGCAGCGGTTGATTATTCCATGAGTCAGTGGCGTATCATCCGTAAGGCCGAAACAGGCGAAGTCGTCCTGGCGCGGGCAAGATGGTGCAGCAGCTTCTGGTGTCACTTTCGAGGCTTGCAGCTTGTCCCGCGCCTGCCCGACGATCAGGGGCTGCTGTTCGTCACCGGCTTTGAAGGCCGCGCCCATACCGCCATCCACATGTTCTTTATGCTGTTCAGTATTGGCGTGGTCTGGCTAGATAAGACGGGGCGGGTGGTGGATAAAAAACTGGCGAAGCCCTGGCGGCCCAGTTATGCATCAAAAGCCCCTGCACAGTATTATATTGAGGCGAACCCCTCCATTCTTGACCGGGTCCGGATTGGTGATATCCTGCGTTTTGATGAGACCATACATGAAGGTCAGTAGACTTATCAAACTGCTGCTGGCAGCCAGTGTTCTGTTACTACCCCTTCCCACTTTTGCACAGGAACCCCTCCCTACGCCGACGGCTGCGGTGACTGTTCACGTGGTACAGCGTGGCGAAAACCTGTTCCGTATTGCCCTGCGCTATGGCGTAAGCCTTGAGGAACTATCCCGCCTGAACGGGATCACCAATCCCGGAAGCATTCAGGTGGGTCAGCGGCTGCTTGTGCCGGGGGGCGACACAGCGTTACCCCCTGCCCCGCGCATCACAACTCATATCGTCCAGCCCGGTGAGACTGTGGAGAGTATCGCCGCGCTTTATGGGCTGGCGGTGGACGAGTTTATAAGATCGAACGCAATCCCCGACACAGGCATGGTTTATGTCGGGCAGGTTTTGCAGGTTGAACTGGCTGTGAACGCTGCGGACTCGCCTGAGAGCGCTCCGCAGGCTGTGCCAGAAGCGCCCGCCAGCGACGCTGACGCTTCCACAGGCACCGTCCATACCTTCCATACGGTGCAACGCGGCGAAACATTGTTCCAGATCGCCCGGCATTATGCGCTCACCGTGAGTGAACTGGCGCGGGCGAACAACCTCGCTGATTCCACACTGATCTATGCCGGACAGCAGTTGGTTATTCCCGGTTATGCGCCCACGCCCCTGACCGTGAACCTCCCAGACCCTATGCTGAGCCTCGACATCGTGCCTCAAACACTGGTCGAAGGGCAGACCGCGCGTTTTCGCCTCACCACTCGCGTTCCGGTGACGGTCAGCGCGACCTTTCTCAACCGCCCTGTGACCATGATCGCCGAGGGCGATCATACTCAGCACACCAGCCTTCAGGGCATCCCCGTGTTTACCGAGCCGGGAATTTACCCGCTTGAGCTGCTTTTAACAGATATGGACAACAGTACCCAGACCACTTTCTCGCTCAATCTTCAGGTATCCGCCGGGCCTTATGGCCGCGAATCCATCAGCCTTTCTGCCGACCGGGGCGATTTGCTTAACCCGGCTGTAGAGCAGGCCGAGCTTGAACTGCTTCAGCGCATCATGACGGTTGCCAGCCCTACCCGCCACTTCAACGGGTTAATGAGTTTACCTGCGGCGGCTTCAATCATCTCGCACTTTGGCACTCGCCGATCTTATAACGGCAGCGAGTTTAACCGTTTCCACAGCGGCACTGACTTTGCAGGGGCGACAGGCACACCAGTGCTGGCTGCTGCTCCCGGTCAGGTCGTGCTGGCCGATACGCTCAATGTACGCGGCATGGCAACCGTCATTGACCATGGTTGGGGCATCTTCACCGGTTACTGGCATCAATCGCAGCAGTATGTTCAGGTCGGCGATTTTGTCACCACCGGGCAGGTCATCGGCACGATTGGTGAGACAGGGCGTGTCACGGGCGCGCATCTTCACTGGGAACTTTGGGCAGGCGGCGTACCTGTTGACCCCATGCAGTGGGTACGCCAGTCGTTTAACTGAGGATGAAATGACGAATAAAACCGGAAAATTCGGTGCTTTCACTGAGAAGGAGAACAAACAGTTCGCCGACGATGTAGCATCTACCGGAAGGATATTATCGGCATACAATCGCCGTTACCAGACACCGAAAAACACCGATATGAAATGGCGCATTCTGGGCGAAGTCGAGCGTGTGCAGGCAGGCAAACGCGGTGTCATTCTGGAATGTGAGCAGGGAGCAGTGGGCATTCACGCCGTCGCCGTGAACTGCTTACGTATCCGCGCAGCCCGAAATGCCAGCCAGCTCCAGCACGCCCCCTTTTCATACTCTGTTGAAAAAACAAGCTGGCCCGAAGTGCCGCTTCAGATAGAAACCGGCCAGAATGAGATTATATTACGCACCGCCAGCCTGTTATGTCGTATCCACCGTTACCCGTTCCGCATCAGCCTTGAAACCCTCAATCACCAGTCTATCTGTGAGGATACGCTGGGCATACAACTGCGTGAAGACGAGGCGGTGCGCCTCTCCATGAGGCTGCAACCGGATGAGACCAGTTACGGACTGGGGGAGCGTGCCTCTGGCCTTAACCTGCGTGGCAGGACATACCAGTTATGGAACACCCATCAGCCAGCGTATCCGATAGGCGCTGACCCGCTTAGCTGCACCGTGCCGTTTTATCTTGGCATTCACACGCACGGCGCTTACGGGCTGTTCTGGGATAATCCCAGCCGGGGAACCGTAGATATAGGCAAGTCCTCTGCCAATGAGATGATCTTCGAGGCAGAGGCTGGGGAAATGTGTTACTACCTGTTCACCGGGAACGACGTAAAGGCGGTGCTTTCCCGCTACACAGAGCTTATCGGGCGTATGCCGCAGCCGCCTCAGTGGTTTTTAGGCGGCCATCATGGCCGAGCCAGCCTCACCACGCAGGAGGAGGTACTCGCGCTGGCACAGGATTTCCGCGAAAGAGGTATCCCGTGCGACACGCTTCACCTCAGCAGTTCCGTAACCGAGGGGTTTCGCCCCTTCACATGGGATAAAACGCGCTTTCCCGACTTTCCCGGCATGATTCGCCAGCTTCACCGCCGGGGCTTTAAAGTCATCATGGAAGTCAGCCCCGGCATAAAAATTGATCCGGTTTACACAGCATACATGGACGGCCTGAAGCAGGATGTATTTCTCAAATACCCTGACGGCGAACCATTAGCGGGGGCTACGCTTGCCGGAATGAGCCACTTTCCAGACTTCACGAAAGCAGCCGCGCGCAGTTGGTGGAGCGAACAGTGCCAGCCTCTCATTGAGGCCGGGGTGGATGGCTTCCTGAACACCCTGAACGAACCTGTGATCTTTACGCCGGACGGCAGTGCCTCCCTCCCTGATTACGTCCAGCATGAAGGGGATGGACATCCCGGCTCACACATGCGTTACCACAATGTTTACGGCCAGTTGACGGGGGCTGCCTCATTTCAGACGCTTGAGGCAGGCCGTCCAGAGCGCCGCCCGGTCAATCTGCTGCGCGCGGGTTTTGCAGGCAGCCAGCGTACAAGCGCCATCGCTATGGGCGAGAATAGCTCAGAATGGGAGCATCTGCGCTTGAGCATCAGCATGGCGCTCAATATGGGGCTTTCGGGGCTGCCGATGGCGGGCGCGGATATTGGCGGCTTTTATGGCCGGGGCAGCGGCGAACTACTCACGCGCTGGTTACAGGCCGCCTGTCTGATGCCCTACTTCGGCAACCATGCCGCCTTTGACGCGGGCGAACAGGAGCCATGGGCTTTCGGCCAGCCTTACGAGGTTATCAACCGCATCACGATCGAGATGCGCTACCGCCTGCTGCCCTATCTGTATTCGGTAGTCGCTCAATGCCGTGAGTATGGCTGGCCGATCATCCGCCCCATCTTCATGGCGGAGCCGCATAACCCCGATATTCGCGCCATTGATGACTGTTACCTGCTAGGCGACGCGGTGCTGGTTGCGCCCGTCATCAGACCCGGCGCGGTGAGCAGGCGTGTTTACCTCCCTGCTGGTGAGTGGTACGACTACTGGACAAACGAGCCGCTGGAGGGGGGAGAGTTTCACGAAGTGCCTGCCCCGCTGGAGCGACTGCCGCTGTTCATCCGCGCCGGGGCGGTGCTGCCGCTGGCTGCGGAGCGGCAGTACATCGCCGAGGACAAAGCCAATTCTCTGCATATGCGGGTTTACCCCGGTGAGTTTGAAACCGTGCTGTACGAAGATGCTGGCGAAGGGCTGGCTTACAAACAGGGCGAGTATCGCTGGGTCTATCTTTCTTCGGCGTGGGATGATGATACGCTCATCATTAAACGACGCACCGCCGGGCGTTACCAGCCAGCCTACAAAGCTATCAAGCTGGAAATCGTCCATCTGAGCGATGAGCCTGCCGAAGTGCGCGTAGACCGGAAAGGCGCGCCAGTGTGGTTTTACGACGATGGCGTGCTGGAACTGAATATGGGGACATTTCAACAGGTCGAGATCGTTCGCAAAGCCAGCAATACTGACCGCACCCTGATGTCCAGACCCCGACTTTAATGCAACCAAATCAAAAAGGGACAGATTTTACAGCCTGTCCCTTTTATTTTGCCTGCCTGTTACGCTTTACTTGGTGCTGTAGGACACATCCTCAAGCGCTTCAAAGTCGGTAAACAGGAAATGATCGTGGTAGTAGTGAATCCACAGGAACGACAGAATGGCCGTGTAATAGGCGATGTCGAAATGGCGGTTCGGGTCAATATCCGGGATGATGATCTGCGCGATGATATAGACAATCACGAAGATTGCCAGTGAGCCACCCAGCATCAACGCGCTAAGCGCGTACAGCCCACGATAGCTTTCGCCCTTGCTGAAGCGCGCGACAATCGGCGCGTTTTCGGTGGTGACTAACCCGGACTTCTGGCGCAGTTTAATGATGTAGAAGGTCAGCGGCAGATACTGGAACGAGTGCCACGTATTCGCCCCCTGAAAAGCCGTATCCAGATTCGAGAACGCCGCCAGCGGGAAGAAGACCGCAACCGTCAGCGTAATGAAAATCGTCTTCGGCCAGTTGATGGTCTTGTTGCGGATTTCGATGACGGTCTTGACGAGATACGTCGCCAGCGCCACGAAAAAGACGCTCGCCATGACGACGAAGAACCATGTATCCTGGAACAGATGCGGGATCACCTTCGTCAGGTCGTTCGTGCCGATGGCAAAACTCCCCTGGCTGATCTTATAGGCCGCCATCGGGAACAGGCAGGTCAGGATCAGCGCGTAGTCCACCGCGCGCGACTTCATCGTGATCGGTGGTTTTTCCAGCACCTTATGCTCTTTGTGGTTATACAGCTCCGTCACATAAGTGACCTGATGCAGCACATGCAGCATCGCCCAGAAGAAGAAGATCGTAAGCAGCAGTTCCAGATTCAGGAACGCCAGCGAGATCACAATGACCGGGATGATGAGCGAAGACCGGATCAGCATCGGGTAGCGCTTGGCGAAGTCCTTGTCTAACCCGGTACGCAGGAAGGTGGACATCATGTGCGGGCCGCCCACCGCCACCGCCACAAAGCCGTTAATCACATTACGGCTGACATCTTCGCTCACCCCTAGCTGGTGAACACCAAAGAGATACAGCAGATAAGGCACAGGGACAAAGAGAACGCTGAGAATGATATAGGTCATGTCCCAACGGCGATCTTTCAGCCAAAGATTGGGCTGGCGCTCGCTGATGGGCTGCGATATAGATGATAATTGGGCACTGGTGACTGCCATGAATTTCCCTCCCCTACTCACTTGTTTGATGCACCGCTAAAAGAATATCATATTTATTTAGCGTTGCAAAGTAATTTCATGATGAGTCCACTTACGAACTTTGGGTGGGTAAAGTTGCGGCATGAAAGATCACATGATGCTTGCGGCAGCGCGCCTCGTAAGTTTCACGCGCGCCCACCAGAATCACCGGGTCGTCATAGCGTGCCGGTCGCCCGTTGACCAGCCGCTGTGTCCGGCAGGCCGATTCACCACACACGACACAAATGGCCTGTAACTTGGTGACTTCTTCTGCCATGCACATCAGCGCGGGCATGGAACCGAACGGCTCGCCGCGAAAATCCATATCCAGCCCGGCCACAATCACGCGAATGTCGCGCTCTGCCAGTTGATTCACCACTTCAATAATCTCTGTGTCAAAAAACTGGGCTTCATCAACTGCCACCACAGTCGTATCCGGTTTTATGAAAGTTATAATTTCACTGGCCTGGCTCACAGGATAAGCCTCAAGATGCTGGCCGTTATGACTGCTGACTTTCTGCATACCTTCATAGCGATCATCGAGCATATGCTTGAAAACCTGAATGTTCTGTTTGGCAATCGCCGCCCGGCGAATGCGGCGGATCAGTTCCTCCGTTTTGCCACAGAACATACTGCCGCAGATTACCTCGATGCGCCCGCCATGATGTAACGTCATACTTCCCCCTGTTCTAAAAATAATAAAGGCAGACACATCGCTTAGCGGCGTGTCTGCCTTTTGAAGTCTGTGAAGTGGTTGTTATTGGTTTTCTGGCACTTCGTAACCACGTGTACGAAGCGTCTTCTTCATGTCTGCCAGCACCTTACGGCCAATGCCGGGGATCTCCAGCAGCTTCTCCTCGCCATTTTCTTCCTGCAAGCGGCTCAGGAAGTCGCCCACAACCTCAATCCCGTTCTCCGCCAGGATATTGGTGTAGCGCTTGCCGACATTCAGCTCGGTAAGCGGCAGGTCGGGAGACGTACGTGCTGCTGCGCGGTCTTCGGCTTCCTGCTGAATAGCGTTACGCTGCTGCAGGCGCTTGTAGAAGCGGTCAACCTGCCCTTCCGTGTCTACGATACGCTGTTCGCCCGTAAAGAAGGGATGGCAGGCCGAGCAAATGTCAGTGCGGATCTCAGGCACCGTTGCGCCGGTAGTCCAGGTATTGCCGCAGGCGCAGGTCACTGTCGCCTCGGCATACCACGTTGGATGAATTGCTTCTTTCATGGTTTGCTCACCTGTAAATGTAAAACGGCTGATTTAAGCCTGCTGTGCCTGCGGATTTTCGGGATACACACTGATCTGCTTACGCCCGTTTCTGCCGCGCATCCGCTCAAAAACGACGTAGCCTTCAATGGTGGCAAAAATGGTGTGATCTTTGCCGAGGCCGACATTGTTACCGGGGTGGAACTGCGTCCCCCGCTGGCGCACAATGATATTCCCAGGAACTACAAACTCACCACCAAAGCGCTTCACACCCAGGCGCTGCGAGTTACTGTCACGTCCGTTACGGCTGCTGCCAGCCCCTTTTTTATGTGCCATTGTTCATCACCCTTCTTTCGTGCGTTACTTGACGGAAATATCATCCACGCGAAGGCGTGTATAATACTGACGATGCCCGCGCTTGCGTCGGTAGTTCGTGCGCTGGCGGTACTTGAAAACGATGATCTTGTCACCACGATACTGATCGGTGACTGTCACCTTCACCGCCGCGCCCTCAACATGCGGCTGGCCGATCACCGTCTGCTCATCATCGCCTACCAGCAGCACGTCGGTGATCTCAAAACTGTCGTTGACTTCGTATGGAAGGCGCTCCACGTCGAGCGTTTTGCCGACTTCGGCGCGATACTGGCGACCGCCAGTGCGGATAATTGCGTACATTTTTTCTCCAATCCTCACTTGCCACCGCCACTGTCGCATCCCTGCACAGGTAACGGGGAAAATTGGCTGTGGATTTGCGATAAAAGCAGGAAATAGATTCACCTGAGTAAAGGTGAACATACTGGATTATAGTCATACGTTGGGTCAGCGTCAACGCTGAGTTGCAATTTCTGACAAAGGTCTATTCTTGTGAATTTTGTCAGTTATCTGGTTGGATTCATCCTGTACTGGTTCACATTTAACCTACAGATGCTATACTCTGTCCGGCTCTTACGTCATTACTTGTCTGAAAGGGAATCAATTGAACCTTCATGAACATCAATCGAAGGCGCGCTTTGCCGAGTTCGGCATTCCCGTGTCATTAGGCAAAGTCGCTCATACGCCCGATGAGGCTTATGCCATTGCTAACGAATTGGGCGGTACTGTTGCGGTAAAAGCGCAGGTGCTTGTCGGCGGGCGCGGTAAAGCAGGCGGCGTGAAGATCGCGCGCACGCCTGATGAAGCCCGGCAGCACGCCAGTGCTATTCTGGGCATGGATATTAAGGGGCATACTGTTCATAAAGTATTGGTTGACCCCGGCGCGAAAATCGCTCAGGAAATCTACTTTGGCATCACCAATGATCGCGCGGCGGGCAAACCCGTGATGATGGCCTCTGCCGAAGGCGGGGTCGAGATTGAAACCCTCGCCCGTGAAAAGCCGGATGCCATTATCCGCGAACATATTGACCCTGAACTGGGGCTTCACACCTACCAAACGGTCAATATCGCTGCCGGGCTGGACCTGCCCCGTGAGCAGTGGCGCGCCTTTACCCGCATCGCGCAGGCGCTCTATGAGTGTTATGTTGCCAGCGACGCGGTACTAGCCGAGATCAACCCGCTTATCATCACTGAAGACAACAAGCTTGTAGCGCTGGACGGCAAGATGGCGATTGATGACAACGCGCTTAACCGCCATCCAGAACTGGCCGAACTGCGCGACACCAGCGCCGAACCAGAGGCTGAAACACTGGCGCGCGAGGCAGGTATCAGTTACGTCAAGCTGGACGGCCAGATCGGCTGCATGGTCAATGGCGCGGGGCTGGCGATGACCACTATGGATATGACCAAGCTGTACGGCGATGCTTACGGCATCGGCCCGGCGAATTTTCTGGACATCGGCGGCGGCGCACGTGCCGATCAGGTATCAGCAGCACTCCGAATTATCCTCTCTGACCCCAACGTCAAGGCAGTCCTCATTAACATCTTCGGCGGCATCACACGCGGGGACGAGGTGGCTAAAGGTCTGATCGAGGCCTATAACGAGGTCAAGCCCTCGGTGCCGATCATCATCCGGCTGCAAGGGACGAATGCCGAAGAAGGCCGCAGGCTCGTCTCAGAAGCGCAGATCGCCAACCTTATGACCGCCACTACCCTGACGGAAGCGGCACAGAAAGCCGTCGAAGCTGCAAGAGGAGCGAAGTAATCATGGCTATTCTCGTTGATAAAAACTCGAAAGTGATCGTACAGGGGATCACCGGGCGTGAAGGCGGCTTCCACACCCGCAAGATGATCGAATATGGCACGAACGTCGTCGGTGGTGTAACACCGGGCAAAGGCGGCGAGTGGTTTGAAGGCCGACCGGTGTTCGACACCGTGCAGAAAGCAGTGGACGCGACCGAGGCCGATGTAAGCTGGATCGCTGTCCCGGCTCCCTTCGCGCCGGACGCAATTTATGAAGCGGTAGATGCCGGAATAAAGCTCATTATCGTACTGGCAGAGTTCATTCCTGTGCTGGATATGATGAAGGTTTACCAGTACGTCCAGCGCAAGGGCAGCCGCATGATCGGCCCCAACTGCCCCGGCCTGCTTACACCCGGTGAGGCCAAAGTCGGCATTATGCCCGGTTACATCGGCAAGCCGGGCAACATCGGCGTTGTCTCCAAGAGTGGAACCCTCACCTATGAAGTGGTCTACGCGCTTTCCAGCCAGGGCATGGGACAATCTACCTGTGTCGGGATCGGCGGCGACCCGGTGATTGGCACCACGTTTGTGGACGTGCTGGAGATGTTTGAAAACGATCCACAGACCGAAAAGGTGGCTATTCTGGGCGAAATCGGCGGTCGCGCGGAGATCGACGCGGCAAATTACATCAAAGCGCACATGACCAAGCCTGTCGCCGCGTTCATTGCCGGGGCCAGCGCGCCCGAAGGCACACGCATGGGTCATGCCGGGGCGATTGTCGAAGGCGGTGAAGGCACAGCCGCCGAGAAGATTGAAGCCCTGCGCGCTGCTGGGGTGCGCGTAGCGGATAACCCGGAACAAATCCCGGATTTACTGCAATAAGCGATCATTTTCACGGTTACGCACAAAGGGCGCAGCTTATCCGCGCCCTTTTTATATCATGGCGATCGCTGTTTCGGGCAGCCAGCCCTGCCGTTCATCCGGCAAAACGAAACGCACCCACCCCTCGCGCCGTTCCAGAACCCGCAGTTCTGCCGCCGCGCTCAGGCGGTAAATCTCTACGTAATCATCCCCTGCGCCGCTCATCACGCCGGCGTTTGCCACGATGACCACAGCAGGCGGGCGATAGGCTTCTGCCCACAGGCGACCGCCCAGCAGCACCGCGCTGATAACAAAAAGCACCCCCACAACGACGATGGGCAAGCGCAGCCGCCTGCGCCAGTCCTGCCGCATGACGACCGCCAGCAGCAGCCCGAACAAAGCCGCCCAAAGCAAAAATGTGATCCAGCTTAGCTCGCCCGGCGTGGCGAAGCCCATGCTGAACGCCGCCAGGCTGTCGAGCAGCGGGGTTTCGTCTCCCAGCACGTCCACCCGCTGGGAGCGCACCAGACTGATACTGGATAATACATCCCCATCGCGCGGGGCAAGCTGTTGTGCGCGGCGGTAATTCAGCAGCGCCATACCGAGGTTGCGCGCCTGATAGTAAGCGTTGCCGAGATTAAAGTACACGCGATCATCCCGCGCGCCGCCAGCAACAAGCGCTTCGTAGAGGCTGATCGCATTAGTATAGTCGCCCGCGCTATAAGCAGCTTCCGCCTGCGCGGCGACATGCAGGCTGTCCTCCTGCGAAACTACAGCGCCCTCCCGGAGCAGCAGTAGAAGAACGAACATAAGGCAGATGCGTTTCATGACGGTTCTTGCTTCCAGGCGGCATCCACAGCGATAAGGACTTTTGTGGTGCGGTCTACCAGCAGTTCCATGTCTGTGTCTGGCGTTGGGGCATAAATGCCGCTGTCCGCCAGTTCCAGACAGGTCAGCAAACGTCCCTGAAGCTGTTCATTGATCCCGTGCGTATCCATAACAGCCTGAAGGTCGGCCATGCTGTCCACATTAGCCGGTGCGCCCGCCAGACGATCGCTAAAATAAGCCAGTACAACATCCTTGACCGCTTTATGCCCGGCACCATCGCCTAGCTTACGCGCAGCTTGCAGGCCACGACGGGCGCGCGCCAGCGCTTTTGTTGATTTATCGCTGGCGTTGGGGCGTAGTAACACATGCTGCTGGCGCATCCACCACCAACCAACCGCCAGCGCCGCAGGTGGAATGAGCCACAGCGCCCAGAAGGCAGGCGTGATGCCGCCGCCAACCATAGCCAGCGGCGTTGTTAACGCCTTGAGCGGCAGCGCAGGCGCTAAGACAGCGGCTTCAGCCCTCGGGATCGCGCTGCCCTCGTCCGCAGGCAGCACCTCCAGCGTGACGCTGCCTGTGTTCACCGTGCGATAAGCCAGATTCACGGGGTCAAAGTACGACAGCGTGATTTCTGGCAGCGGCAGCGTGCCGCTTGTGCCGGGAGCCAGCAGCCATTCAAACACCTTTTCGCCCACCAGTACGCCGTTCTGTACGGTAGATTGATAATCTGCGGGATTCTGGTAGACACGCCAGCCGTCCGGCAGCGGAAATTGGGGAGCCGTGAGCTGCTCAATGTTGGCTGTGCCGGAGATGCTGAGCCGCAAAGTGAATGGTTCCCCCTGCTGGAGCGTCTGGCGGTCAATGGTGGCACTCATGTTCAACTGGCCGACCGCCCCGCCGAAGTCATCCGGCGCGTCTTGCGGCAGCGGGCGCACCTGCAGGGCAACACTTTCCGTCGTCAGCACCTGCCCCTCTTCAAAGACGGTCGCTGGCAGGATCAACCGCGAAGGGGCAATAGTGATCTCGCCCGCCGCGTTGGCGAACAGCGCCGTGTCGCGCTGCGTCACGCTGTACAAGCGCCCGTTGATCTGTGCCTCGGTGCTGATATTCGGCCCCATGTCGGTTCGCCAGAAGCCTTCAAAGTCCGGCGGCGAATATGAGGCGGGCGGCAGTTGGACGGCGGTGTAAAGGCGAAAGCTGTAAATAACCTGCTCGCCCACAAACGGAGTCGGGTTGCTGACGACGGCCTCCACAAAATAGTCGCTGCCAACAGCCGCATCCTGTGCCTGTACGCTGGCATCAACGCTCAAACACAGGCAGAGCGCCAGCAGGGTGAGTATTCGCAAGGCGCGCGTGAGCATCTACCAATCCTTTTCAGGCAGCGCGGCGGGCGTGACCGCTTGCTGTAGATATTCGCGGAGCGTGCGCTGGTTCTCCTGCACCGCGTCCAGTTGACGCTCGACATCCTCGAGCGTTAGCTGCCCTTCGGAATCGGGCGTTACGGTAACAGGGTCATCACTCTCCTCGTTCGCCGCGTCCCCTTCGGCCTCGTCAGTCCCTTCTGCATCCGGGGTTGGCGTGGGCGGTGGTTCTTCCTCGCCGCCTGTGTCTCCCGTCGGCGTGGGTTCCGGTGTGGGGTCTTCCTGCTCTGGCTCAGGCGATGGAGTCATGGTCAGCAGATGACTGAGCGCCAGTTCATAATTATAACGCGCCTGCTCATCGTCTGGCTGGCGCAGCAGCGTCTCGCGGTAAGCCGCCGCTGCATCTGCGTAGAGCGCCATCTCAAAATAAACGTTGCCCAGATTGTAATAAGCCTGCGCGGCCAGTTCATCGTCCGCCGTTTGCAACGCCTGTTGCAGCGCATTCATCGCGTCCTGCATACGCCCGCTGCGCGAGAGCGCACTGGCGGCGTTGTAGTAAGCCTCCGGGCTGTCGGGCGCGTTTACCTGCGCCAACTGATAAGCGTGGACAGCAGCACGGTCGTTCCCCTGCTGGTACAGGCTGTTTCCGGCGTTATTGCGTTCCGCCGGGTTCACTTCACAGCCCGCCAGCGCCAGCAGCACCAGCCCCAGCCCGACAACGCGCCTCATGCCCCCTCCGTGCGTATCTCTGGCAGCGCGATTTCGAGCGATAGTGCCAGCAGCGCCAGCGCCACAAAAATGCCGAAGCGTTCCACGCCGCGCTCCCGGCGGCGGTTTTCCAGAACGCTGGCTTCCGTTTCCCTGATGCGGTTAATCAGCGCGGTCATCTCGCCGCCTGCGGCGGTGGCTTTATAGTAGGTGCCGCCCGTTTGCGCGGTAATGCTTTGCAGCGTCGTTTCGTCCAGCCGGGAGAGGATCACATTTCCTGCCTCATCCAGCTTGTATGCGGACAAAGCGCCTGCTTCGTCGAAAACCGGCACAGGCGCGCCTTCATCAGCATCGCCGTAACCCACCGCATGGATGATTACGCCCGCCGCTGCCGCGTCATTCACCACCTGCGAAATATCCCCCTCATGACTTTCACCATCGGTCAGCAGGACGATGAGACGCGCCGCCGGGCTGGTCTGGTTAAAGCTGTCGAGCGCGGTTTGCAGGGCGCTTTCCAGATTTGTCCCCTGCTGCGTGATCGAATCAGTATCTACCGCGTTGACAAAGTTGAGCGCCGAGGTCGTATCGGTGGTCGGCGGAAGCTGTATAAAGGCCGTCCCAGCAAACAGAACCAGCGCGACCTCGTTGCCTTCCAGCGCGGTAAACAGGTCACGTATCGCCAGCTTCGCCCGCGCCAGGCGGCTGGGGGTAAAGTCCTGCGCGGCCATGCTGTTGCTGACATCCAGCACAAAGACCACATTTACGCCCTGTGTCTCCACAATCTCTAAATCCACCCCCCAGACAGGCCGCGCCAGTGCCACGATGAGCGAGGCCAGCGCCAGCAGCCATAAAGCCGACTTCCATAACCGGGGCGAGGTCGTCTCCGGGTAAATATCATCGGCCAGCGCTCCCTCGACCAAACGCTGACGCATCTGGCGGCGCAGTCGCTCCCGCCACAGCAGAAACGCCCCCGCCGGAAGTAACGCAAATAACAGCAGCAAGAATCCGGGTTGAATAAAAGTCATCGCAATCAGGGAATGGTTTGAAAAATCGTATACCGCAGGACACGCTCAGTCACCAGCAGCGCCAGCCCGCCCGCCAGCCATACAGCCGCCTGTTCCTGCCAGCGCACCAGCACCTGCCGCTCAATGTCTGACCGTTCCAGCACGTCGATCTGTTCATAAATCTGCTGTAGATCGGTCAGATCAACCGCCCGAAAATACCGCCCATCAGCAATATCCGCAATGGCCTGCAATGTCTCCTCATCCAGATCACTCTCGATAATGCGCGTATTACCCGCGTTGTCAATCGGTACTGGCACCAGACCCGCCCTGCCCATCCCAATGGTGTAGATACGCAGCCCCAGCAGATTCAGCCCCTGCGCCGCCGTGATCGGATCCACCGCGCCGGAGTTGTTGGCCCCGTCGGTCAGTAAAATCACGAGGCGCGAAGGCGCGCTGCTGGTACGCAGCATGTTGGCCGCCGAAGCCAGCCCCATCCCGATCGCCGTACCATCTTCCAGACCGAGATCGGGCGCAAGCCGCACTTCATCCAGCAGTTGCAGCAGGATGTCGTAATCCAGTGTTGGCGGCGCTTGATGAAAGGCATCCTGTGCAAAGACCACCAGCCCGATACGGTCAAACTCGCGCCCGCTGACAAAATCACTAATGACCGCTTTGGCGGCTTCCAAACGGCTTTGCGGGTCAAAATCAAGCGCCGCCATACTGCCGGAAATATCCAGCGCCAGCACCATATCTATGCCCTGCCCGCGAATCACTTCCTGCGCCTGCCCGCTCTGTGGCCGCGCCAGACCAATCACCAGCATGACCCATGCCGCCACGCGCAAAACATCGGGCAGGCGGCGCAGGCGTACCCGCCAGGATACCTGCAAGCCTTCCATCAGGCGCGTATCGGCATAAAACATGGCCGCTGCCTGCCGAGGCCAGCGCCCGCTATAGTAGAGCAGAAACGCGGCCAGCGGTAACAGCAGCAGCGCGAAGGCGAGAGGATGGGCAAAACGGTAAATCAAGGGGAGTCGCTCTCCTGAAGTGTCCCGACCGACTTATCCACCGCCTGCACCCAGCGGCCTGCCGCGTTCAGGTAACGCCTGGCGTTTTGCTCGCCGGGTTCATACCGGGCAAATTTTACCAGATCAGCCTGCCGCAGCAGGCGCTCCAGTTCAAGCCGTATGTCATCGGGGATAACGCGCGTGTACAACAGCGTCTCTATCAGTTCTTCAGTCGTGAAGTCCTGCGCCGAGACATTAAACTGGCGCTGTAGATAAACGCGCAGACAGTCGGCGACAGCGGCAAACTGAGTTGTCACAGGCAGGTTTTGCCCCTGAATACGGCGCAGTTCCAGCAGCGCGGCCTGCGCGGGTGAGTAGCGCTGTGCGTCCTCTACAGGGGTCGGCTGTGGCAGCAGTGCGCGGCGAGCGCGTGAAAGACGGTAAGCGACCGCGCCGCCAACGACAACAGCGGCAGCCCCCGCTAAAACCAGCAGCGGCGACACATAGGGCAGCCAGATTTGCGGCTTCAGCGGGCGCAGCGTCAGGTCCTGCGCGTCCAGCACGCTCGGCACGCTGAAGAACGCCGGGGCAACGCTGATCTCATGGGTTTCCTCCTGGCCGATACGCTGATAACCGATAGTTGCCTCTGGCGTACCGTACTCACCGGGATACCACAGCAGCACAGCATAGGTCTGCTGGTAGGTGATGGTGCCGTCGTCGTTTTCACGGGTCACCAGTTCCTCTGCCGCCTGTACCGTGAGAATATCCCAGTGCTGATCTTGCAGTTCGGGCCAGCGGGTAATCACAATATCACGCCCGGCCTGCGCGATCAGCGTCAGGTGAACAGGTTCGCCCACCAGCGGCGAGGGATTATCCACCTCAAAACGCGCTTCGATCTCTGCCTGCGCGTTTGACGGCCAGCAAGCCCATAACAGCACCATCAACCAGAGGAGTCCGCGTTTCATCAGGCACGTAAGCGGCGAGCGCGTTTCTGAAAGAAGATTTGCAGCGCGGAGACATAATTCGAGTTGACAGCAAGATCAATGTGATCCACCCCGGCGCGCGCCAGAGCGCGGTCGCGCTGCGTCACCATCGCCTGAGCCTGCTGGGTAAACTGCTGCCGCCACACCGGGGACGAAGTATCTACCCATGTCAACGCACCTGTTTCGGCATCACGCAGGCTCACCAGACCAGCATCCGGCCAGGCATGTTCTAACGGGTCAGTGATGGTCACTGCAATCACATCATGTTTTCGATTCGCCAGCGTGAGATTATGAAAATAAGTATTCGGTGGTGCTAGAAAATCTGAGATAAGAAAAATAATCGCCCGGCGTTTGAGCATCCGCGTCACGGTTTGCAGCGCTAAGTTGATGTCCGTGCCGCGATGGGCGGGTTCGGCGGCCAGCAGGTCGCGGATGAGCCGGAGCGTATGGTTACGCCCCTTGCGCGGGGGGATGTATAACTCAATCTGGTCACTGAATACCATCAGCCCCGCTTTATCATTGTTGCTGATAGCCGCGAAGGCCAGCGTCGCGCCCAGTTCTGCGGCAAGGTCACGCTTACGCTGCTGCACACTGCCGAACATGACCGACGCGCTGCTGTCGAGCAGCAGCATCACCGTCAGCTCGCGTTCCTCGATGTACCGCTTCACGAAAGGCTGGCCTGTGCGCGCGGTGACGTTCCACTCAATATCGCGCACATTGTCGCCCGGCTCGTAAGGGCGCACCGAATCAAACGCGATGCCCCTGCCCTTAAACACCGCATGATACGCGCCCGCGAAAGACTCGTTTACCAGCTTCTTGGTATGCAGTTCAATGCGCCGGATTTTACGCAGGGTGGCAGCGCTCAGCATCACGGCACCTCAATCCGGTTTAACACCTGCTGGATGATTTTCGCGGCGGTGATGTTCTCGGCTTCGGCCTCAAAGGTCACTACCAACCGATGTCGCAGCACATCTGGCGCAACCTGCTTGATGTCATCGGGGGTGACATAGCCCCTCCCGCGCAGGAAGGCCAGCGCTTTTCCCGCCTTAATTAAAAAGATGGTCGCACGCGGGGAAGCGCCAAATTCGATCAACGGCTGGAGGTCATTCATGCCGCTGGCTGCCGGGTCACGGGTAGCAAAAATAATATCCAGCACGTAATCCTTAATTTTTTCATCCACATAAATTTCGTTCACGACCTGCCGCGCGCGAACAATCACATCGGTATGGATAATGGCCTGCGGCGGTTCTGGTGGCACGCCAGCCATGCGCTCCATAATCACGCGCTCCTCTGCCCGTGTGGGATACCCGATGACCACCTTAAGCATAAAACGGTCTAACTGCGCCTCTGGCAGCGGATACGTCCCCTCCTGCTCGATGGGATTCTGCGTCGCCAGCACCATAAACGGGTCCTGCAGGCGGTGGGTACGATCGCCCAGCGTGACCTGTCGCTCTTCCATCGCTTCTAGCAGCGCAGACTGGACTTTCGCCGGGGCGCGGTTGATCTCGTCTGCCAGAATAATGTTGCTGAAGATCGGGCCGGGGCGCGGCGTAAACTCACCACTCTGCGGGTTAAAAATCTGCGTCCCGATCAGGTCAGCAGGCAGCAGATCAGGCGTGAACTGGATGCGCTGGAAGCCAGCGTTGATCGTGCTGGCGAGGGTGCGGACAGCCATCGTCTTAGCCAGCCCCGGCACCCCCTCGATCAGGATATGCCCGTTGCACAGCAAAGCGATCAGCAGCCGGTTAATCAAACGCTCCTGGCCGACGATCACGCGCGACGTTTCGGCCATGATCTGCTGGACAAAACCGCTCTCGCGCTGGATGTGTTCGTTAAGTTCGCGGACTGAGTTCATGCGCCTCCTACCATGTTATTCTAGCAAATCCGGCTGTGACTATCTAATATGGCTGATGAAGCCGTATGGCACAAGCCAGCCGCTATCTTCCAAACAAAAGGCATAAATTCACCGCCTGAGGTGTGCCACAGGTCGCCAGCGTCTGCGCCAGGAGCAGGATAAGCCCGCCACAGACAACGATGCCTGCCACCAGCAGCAAACAGCCGCACCATGCCAGCGGCCCACCGCTCAGCACATCGAAAAACAGACCCAGAAAGCTGCTAGCAATATCGAAAACTCCGCCGATAATCTGCAAGCCCAGCAGCAGCAAAACCCCTACGCCGCATAACACCGCACAGCAAAGCGCCAGCAAGAAGGCATTATCAGCACCGATGTTCTGTAACAAATCCACTTAAAACACTCACCTGTCAGGGTATGGCACACGTGCCGGGCTGCGTGCTGGTACTCACCCAGTCTTCCGCACCACGCTCGTAACAGTTACAAAAGCTGACTGGCTCCGCCTGACCTTGCCACATGTAAAACTGCACGTCTGTCTGAACACAGGTTTGCCCTTCGCTTTCCCGAACCGATGCATTCGAGAAGCCGATCCCGCGCTGGTCTGCCTCCATAATGAGCCACAGGCGAAGGCGCTGCTCCGGCGCGCTGCCTGTATCCAGCGTGATCTCATATCGCACGGCCAGCGTAATAAAAATACATGGAGTCAACAGCACCAGCAGCCAAAGAACAACCCCGATGGCGCAGCCGATACGCCGCAGCGGGCTTCTCCGTCGTGGCAGGGCCTGCGCCGCCTCTCCGTCACCGCTGGCTTCCTCCGGGTTCACCGGAACCATGTTTTTCTCTTGAGACATTCCACTACTCGGCAAAGTTCATGATAAGCTGGTCATCGGTGTCATAACTGGCATGAACAAACAGCGGCGCATCCCCCGGCTCCATTTTGAGAATGCGCGGCAGAATGTACGGCAGGTCGTCTACAAGGTCAAGCGTCAAAACCTGATCGAGCGGAATCCAGTGCAAACTGCCTTCATCGTTGGGTACTGTGTACCGCTCCGTCGTATGCCCCAAAAACACAAACAGCATAATGCCTGTATTGATGCCAGCATCAATGTTATAGACCGCGCATAACTGCATTTCTTCCACGCGAAGCCCGGTTTCCTCATAAACTTCACGACGGGCGCTGGTCAAGGGGTCTTCACCGCGCTCGATATGCCCCCCGACACCATTATAACGGTTAGGGAAAACCCGCCTGTGTGGCCCGCGTTTCATCAGAAGTATATCGCTGCTGTTGAGGATGAAACAGAGTGTCCGGGGGATTGTCAGCCAGCGGTTCTCAACCGCGTCCGCGCCTTGTTCTTCTGCACCCATATAATCACTCCACGATCTGTATAATAAATCCAGAATCTTTGCCCGGTCAGGGACTTCATGCTACGCTAAAAAGACGATTTTAAAAATCAGGGTTCGTCGTTCATGTTGGATGTCAGCGTCGCCCCCACACCCAATTTACAGATTGTCCCCGTTGATGCCGTGTTCCCGCATGAAGCGCACGACACACAGCGGGCGCAGCCGCTCATCAAGCGGCTTCAGAACGAGTTATTCATCATTAACCCGCCTGTGGTTGCGCCCATCACCCCGACCGAGTACGTCATTCTGGACGGCGCAAACCGCTGTTACGCTTTCCAGCAGCTTGCTTACCCGAACATCCTCGTTCAGGTAGTCACCTACGAAAGCGGTTATGTAGACCTCAAAACATGGTCACATATCGTGAGCGATTGGGACGCTGGCGACTTTATGGCGCGGCTGAACGCGCTTCCCGATGTCGAACTGGTCGCCGGGCAGCACGCCCACGCCATCGCCCATATCCTCTTGCGTGATGGCCGCCTCTTTGCTGTACAGTCGTCGGTCGAGAATACGCATCAACGTAACGTGGCGCTGCGTAAAATAGTCGCGCTTTACCAGCAGAACGCCCGCCTTTACCGTACCGCGATGGCCGAACCTGCGGAAATCTGGCCGCTTTATGACAAGGCCATCGCGCTGGTCATCTTCCCGGCATACCAACCCGCCGACATCGTCGCCGCTGCCAGACATAACGCCTATCTACCCGCAGGCGTGAGCCGCCATATTGTGCATGGTCGGGCGCTGCGCGTCAATTATCCGATTGCGCTGCTGCGTGACGAAAGCGTGCTGTTGGCCGAAAAAAACAGCGCCTTACAAACATGGCTGCAAGACAGGCTGGCGCAGCGCAAAGTTCGCTATTATGCTGAGGCCACTTACCAGTTCGACGAATAGAAAGGGATGAGCATTGCCCCAGACAGTTGAAACAGCGCTGGCAGAAGCCGTACTCTACAGCGATGAGCAGGATTACGCGCTGGTGAAGCTGCCGCCTGCGGCCATCACCGCTGCTGCCGGGGTGGTTGCAGAAATTGGCGAGCCGTTCTGCGCGCTGCTGGCCGATAAAGACGAAGTGACGCTGTTGATTCCAGCGCAGGCACTTGCCGACTTTGCCAATCGCCTGCCCGGCCACACCGCCGAAGCCACCGCCTACCGCCTGATTACCCTCGATGTGGTGCTTGAGCCAGACTTAACCGGGTTCTTCGCGCGCGTCAGTCAGGCACTCGCTGACGCGGGCGTGAGCATTCTGGCGCTTTCGGCCTTTTCGCGCGACCATCTCTTTGTCCCAAAGGTACAGTTTGACGCGGCTTTTGCGGCGCTGCAATCCCTGAAGAACAATCGTTAAGCCACGTCCCTGTGCTTACAGCATTATAATGAAGTTTCGATGAGGTTTCATGGACATACCGATTTTCCCGACAGGCGGCTCGCCCCAACCTAAAGATAAGGTCAGCATCGAGAGCCTTGAAGTCACGCCCTATGCAGATCGCTTTCGGATTCACATCCATATCACCGTTACGCCATTTCTCGAACGGCCTAACCTGCTGCTGGTCGCCCATGATGAGGAAGACCGGATTGTGAGCGAACTGGACATCATCGAAACCATGCACCATGATATGGAATTCACGCTGCACCTGCGCAACGTGGACGACCCGGCGGGCGTTTATACCCTCACCGCTGACCTGTTCTATGAAACGCGCAATCCACCACAGGATCGCCGGGTTGAGACGTTCATCGTGCCGGAAGCCGAGAACTAATCAAGCGATGTATCTTCAGCTTTCTCCTGAGCAGCTACAACAGCTCACCGATCATGCGCTGGCACAACAGCCGCAGGAAGCCTGCGGCGTGATTGCTGGCGTTGGCACACAGGTGCGCGAAGTCATCCCCTTAAAGAACATCGCCGCATACCCTGAACAGGCTTACCGTATAGAGGATCGCGGGCTGGCCGCTGCCCTGTTTACTATGGAAAAAAGCGGCCTGTCGCTGCTTGGCTTTTATCATTCTCACCCACAGGGAGAGCCGATTCCGTCACCTGTAGATATTCAACAGGCCGCTTATCCTGATGTGGTGTATCTGATCGTCGGCCTGCGCCCCGCCCCGAAGCTGGCAGCGTGGAACATCCGTCACGGACGGGTCGTGCCTGTTGAACTGATTGTTGGACAAGGGCAGGCTGCACCCACAGCCGACCAACCGCTGACCCAATCGCAGCGTACCGCTGTGCTGGTGGGCGCGGTGCTTGCCTTTATCTTTGTCATTCTGTTATCAGTCTCGCTGCTGCCACCAGCACCGGAACTGCCTTTACCTTAACAAAGAAAGTAGATGTGATGAGTTGGACAACGCTGGCGTTTGTGAGTCTGCTGGGTATTTTGACCGGGGTGATCATCAATGTCCTTGCCGACGACCTGCCACACCGCCGCCAACCACGCCTGCCCCGTTACCCCGATGGTACGCCACGCCCACTGATCGCATGGTCGGGCATTACCGCTTTCCTCAGCGGGCGGCGCGCTTCCCCCGATGGCGCACGTCTTTCATGGCGTTATCCACTGACAGAAATTGCCACCGCCGCTTTGATGGTCCTAACCATGCTGGTGACTGCCGACAAGCCGGATGTCAGCGATACCCAACGGGTGTTTTATCTCATCTACATGGCGATCTTCGTGCTGATTACGGTGATTGACTTTGAGCATCGCCTGATTTTATTTGTGGTGATCGTCCCTTCCACGCTGCTCGCCGTGCTGGACGCGATCATCACCCCCGCCCAGAGCAAGCCTGACCTGCGGGACGCGCTGTTTGGCGGGCTGATCGGCTTCGGGGTCTTTTTTCTGCTCTATCTGGGCGGGATACTGTTTTCGTATATCGTGGCAAAAATTCAGGGTTACGATCTGCCGGAAGTGGCTTTCGGCTATGGTGATGTCATGTTGGCAGGCTTATGCGGCGTGATTCTCGGCTGGCAGCCGCTTATCTTTGCCATGTTCATCACCGTGTTTTTAGGCGCGCTCGGTGCGCTGGTCTACCTTGTCATCCGTAACGTAGCGGGCAGGTACGATATGTTTACGCCCTTGCCCTATGGCCCGTACATCGTGGTTGGCACGCTGGTTATGCTGCTGTTTACCGATCAGGTGCGTGCTTTCAGCTTTTCGCTTCTGTAGGGCGCTCAATGATGCCGCCGCCGAGACAGACATCATCCTGATAAAGCACGGCTCCCTGCCCCGGCGTAATATCCCGCAGCGGTGCATCAAAACGCACTGCAATTCTGTCATCGGCAAGCAGCTCGACCAATGCGGGCATGGGCTTCGCCTTGTAACGAATTTTCACCTCGGCGCGGAAAGGTGCGTCCGGCACTTCACCACTGACCCAGTTCACCCGGTTCGCCGTTAATTCACGCTTGCCCAGTTCTTCAGCCGTGCCGACAACCAGCGCGTTGCGGTATGGGTTCATATCAATCACGTAAAGCGGCTCGGCGGACTGTACCCCAAGCCCTTTTCGCTGACCAATAGTGTAATTAGGCAAGCCGTGATGCTCGCCGATCACTTCCCCTGTACGGCGCACAATCGGCCCGGCGTTCATCGTTTCCGGCGCGTGCTGGCTTAAAAAGCGGCGGTAATCGCCATCGCCCAGAAAACACAAATCCTGACTATCCTGCTTGCTGGCGGTCGGCAGGCCAAAGCGCCGCGCCAGTTCGCGCACTTCAGGCTTGGTGTATTCCCCTACCGGGAACATCGCCTGCCGAAGCTGTGCCTGCCCCATCACGCTCAGCACATAACTCTGGTCTTTATGAGAATCCTTGCCCTTTTTGAGCAGGAATTTACCGCCGCTGTCCTGCGCGATACGCGCGTAATGCCCGGTCGCCAGATAGTCAGCATCCAGCGCCAGCGCGTTTTTTTGCAGCCAATCAAAACGAATATGTCGGTTGCACTCGATACATGGGTTGGGCGTGAAGCCCTGACGGTGCTGGTCAATAAAGTATTCCACAACCGTGCTGCGGAACACGTCCTTAGTGTCCAGCACGTAAAACGGGATGTCCAACCTGTCGGCGATCCGGCGCGCGTCGGCCATCTGGTCAGGCGTACAGCAGCGATTGTAGACACGCCCGCTGGTGGTCTCCTCAGACCACAGGCGCATCATCATGCCAATCACATCGTATCCCTGCTCGACCAGCAGCCCTGCCGCCACCGAACTATCCACCCCGCCGCTCATCGCCACAACGACGCGGGTATCTGCATTCTTGCTCACGATCTTACACCTTCACCAACTCGTACAACTTTCCTACAACTTCCGCTAAAACGTCAACCGTATACTGAATGTCTTCCATCGTCGTTTGCTGCCCCACCGTTAGACGCAGCCCGCCAACCGCTTCTTTCGTGTTGTAGCCCATTGCCCTCAACACGGCTGAGGGTTCCGGGTTGCCCGTTTTGCAGGCCGAACCACCGCTGGCGGCGATCCCTCTTGTATCGAGGTGCATCAACAGCAGATTACTGTCTATACCTTCAAAGACAAAGCTGGCATGACCAGGCAGGCGCTGCTCTGGATGACCGCTGAGTTGGGCATTCGGCACCCGGCCCAGCACCCCTTCTATCAGCGTGTCACGTACCCGCCGATAATGCGCGACACGCCCCTCATATTCCTGATAAGCAATTTCCAGCGCTTTTGCCATGCCGACAATCAACGGCGTATTATGTGTCCCCGCACGTCGCCCGCTCTCATGGCTGCCGCCGCTCTGGCTGGGGACAAGCTCAATGCCATCCCGCACAAATAACGCGCCGACCCCTTTGGGGCCATAAAACTTGTGCGCCGACAGGCTCAACATATCCACGCCAAGCGCCTGCACATCCAGAGGTAACTGCCCCGCGCCCTGCACCGCGTCGGTATGGAAGATAATTTCATGCTCATGCGCTATCCGGGCTAACTGCTCGATGGGCTGTATCGTGCCGACCTCGTTGTTGGCATACATGATACTGGCTACCAACGCGCCATCAACACAGGCTTCCTCGAACACTTCGGCGCTGACCATGCCACAGCGATCCACCGGGGTAATCACCTGCTCAAACCCCATCATGTCAACCAACTGCTTCACGGTCTGGCTGACCGCGCTGTGTTCCAGCGGCATCGTCACAATGCGGTTATTACCCGGCTGGCGTGACTGCCACGCCGCCCCACGAATCGCCAGATTGTCACTCTCAGAGCCGCCGCTGGTAAACACGATTTCTGAAGCACGACAGTTTAAAATGCCAGCAATAGTTTCGCGCGCGTCTTCAACAGCGCGTTCGGCCTTGCGCCCGAAGCTGTGAGAGGAAGAAGCATTGCCATATACGTCTGTAAAATAAGGCATCATCACTTCTACCACACGAGGGTCTACCGGGGTGCTGGCAGAGTGATCCAGATATACCATTCGCTTTACAGGCATTGCTTGCTCCTGACATTAGTTTCCCATAATTTTAACGGAAAAGTGCCGCTTTTTTGAGGTCTGATCTCATAATATACAGGTTGCCCAAAAGTCTCTGTACTAAAAGCACGTTTTTAGCGGCAATGTTCACACGGATGGATTATAATAGGCAGCTTCAAAACCCCATGACTTATTCAGGCATTTCATCATTTTGATGCTGGCAAACGACAGGAGAAAACAATGTCTATTATCGAGACCATTCGCGGACGAGAGGTATTGGACTCGCGCGGAAATCCGACCGTTGAGGTAGAGGTCACTTTGAACGATGGCGCGTTTGGTCAGGCGATTGTCCCTAGCGGCGCTTCGACAGGGGAGCATGAGGCGCTGGAGCTGCGCGATGGCGATAAACAACGTTATGGGGGCAAAGGCGTTCTAAAGGCGGTGGAGTCGGTCAACGGTCCGCTGGCCGAGGCGCTTACCGGTGTTTACGCCCTCAATCAAAAAGCCATTGACGACCTGATGATCGAAATGGACGGCACCCCAACCAAGAAAAACTTAGGGGCTAATGCCATTCTGGGGGTCTCTCTGGCCGTCGCCAAAGCCGCCGCCAACAGCGTTGGGCTGCCGCTTTACGCCTATCTTGGCGGCGTTCACGCGCATATCCTGCCTGTGCCAATGATGAATATCATGAACGGCGGCAAGCACGCGGCCAACAGCACCGACTTTCAGGAATTCATGGTTATGCCTGTGGGTGCAGAAACCTTCCGCGAGGCGCTGCGCTGGGGTGTCGAGATTTATCAGGCGCTGAAGACCCTTCTGCACGATAAGGGATATAGCACTGCTGTCGGGGATGAGGGCGGTTTCGCGCCCAGTCTGGGATCAAATCAGGCGGCGCTCGATGTCATTATGGAGGCCATCGAAAAAGCAGGTTATATTCCCGGTGACCAGATTCGCATCGCGCTTGATCCGGCAGCTTCCGAAATTTATCAGGATGGCAACTATCATCTGGCGATTGAAAATCGCACGCTGACGGGCGATGAGATGGTCGAATTCTGGAAGGACTGGACCACCCGCTATCCCATTATTTCGCTGGAGGACGGCTTACACGAAAACGACTGGGCAGCGTGGTCAAAGCTCACAGCGGCTGTCGGCGACCGGGTGCAGATCGTGGGCGATGACCTGCTCGTCACGAATGTCGAGCGCGTAGAACGCGCCATTCAGGAAAAAGCGGCGAATTCGCTGCTGTGTAAAGTCAACCAGATCGGCAGCCTGACCGAAGCTATGGCCGCCAGCCAGTTGAGCCAGCGGCACGGCTGGACAGTCGTTACCAGCCATCGCAGCGGCGAAACCGAGGATGCAACGATTGCCGACCTCGCTGTCGCCATGAATGCCGGGCAGATCAAGACTGGCGCTCCCGCCCGCTCAGACCGCGTCGCCAAGTACAACCAACTGCTGCGCATCGAAGAAGAGTTGGGCGACGCGGCGGTTTACCCGGGCATGAAAGCCTTTACCAACCTGAAGTTTTAAGCATGGCTGTCGGCATACGCGAATGTTGAAGAAAGAGGAATGCTTTGTCTCTCAAACGCATTGATGGAAAAAGAACCAAGATCGTCGCCACTATTGGCCCCACGTCCAGCGATGAACACGTCCTGCGCCAGATGATCCGGCGCGGGATGAACGTCGCACGGATCAATTTCTCGCACGGTGACCACGAAACGCATGGCCGCAATATTGATAATATCCGGCGCATCGCCGAGGAAGAGGGCGCGGTTGTTGCAATCATGTGTGACCTTCAGGGGCCAAAAATCCGCATCGGCAAAGTGAAGAACGAACCCCTGATGCTTAAGCCAGGGGATCGTCTACTGCTTACGCTCGACCCAACGGATGATAACGAAGACCCGCACACCATTACCCTGCCCCACCCTGAGTTTGTGCGCGACATCGAGGCCGGGATGCAGCTTTTGCTGGACGATGGCAACCTTGAATTCGTCGTGCGCGAAGTCACCGGCAAAACACTGGCGTGCGAAGTGGTGATTGGTGGGGCGTTAACGTCGCGCAAGGGCGTGAGTGCGCCGGGCGCAAAGCTCACCCTTTCTGCGATCACTGAAAAAGACCGCGAAGATGTGGAATTCGCGCTCAAAAAAGAGACCGACTATCTCGCTATGTCTTTTGTTCGCAGCGAGGAAGACATCCGCGAATTGAAGTGGCTCATTCGCCATCTGGGTAATGGCAGCGACCCGGCTATCGTCGCCAAAATTGAAAAGCGTGAGGCGCTGGAAAACATCGAGTCCATTATCGCCGCGTCTGAGGGCATTATGGTCGCACGGGGTGATCTGGGGGTGGAAACGCCAGCAGAAGAAGTACCTGTCCACCAGAAGCGCATTATCCACCTGTGTAATATTGCCAGCAAGCCGGTCATCACCGCCACGCAGATGCTCAACTCGATGGTGGACAACCCGCGCCCGACCCGTGCCGAAGCCAGCGACGTTTACAACGCCATTATGGACGGTACAGACGCGGTGATGCTGAGCAACGAAACAGCCAGCGGCAATTTTCCTGTAGAAGCGGTTGAAACGATGGCGAACATTGCTGTGACCGCCGAAAAGAACCTGATGAGTTCGCACCACGCAGAACGCGCCCTGTACAGGCCGAACATGAGCGAAAACCGCGAGGTCATTTCCGATGCCATCGGTCAGGCGACTTCGCAAATCGCCGACATATTAAACTGTAAAGCGATCGTCACCTCATCCCTGACCGGATACACCACGCGCCGGGTTGCCAAAGAACGGCCTAACACGCCGATTCTGTGTGTCACTCCTAGCCCTGTAACCTATAAGCGCATGGCGCTGGTCTGGGGAGTCATCCCGATCATTATTCCTCAGTTCAACACGATTGACGAAATGATTAGCGTGGTCGTCAGCACAGCGCACAACGAGGGGCTTATCAAGCGGGGCGATGCCATCGTCATTATCGCTGGTGTGCCTTTCGGTGTTGGCGGGCAAACTAACTTTTTAAAGATTCACATGGTTGGCGAGGCGGGCGAAATTTAACGGCGATACCTGCCTCAGCGGTAATCGTCACTTTCAATGAACTCCAGCGTGTCCCCGGTTTGCTGGCGGGCGGGCTGTGGCGTTTGGTAATCCGGCGCGGTGCGCCAGTCCTCCACAGCGGCGGGGGGGGTGGTGGGCATATAACGGCCTTGCGAAACATCCGCCTGTGCGGCCTGGCTGGTGGCACAGTACGGGCATAAATTCCAGGAAAGTTCCAGCGTCTTACCACATCGAACACACGGCTTCTTCAGCCGCGTGTGACAATGAGGACAGGCTTGCCAGTCTTCGCGCACCCGTTGACCACAGGCGGGACAGGCAGGCTTTTCCTCAATCTCCTGAAGCAGCGCTTCTTCCTCGAGCGATCGTTCGTAGGCTTCGGCAAGCGTCTCGCGCGGGCGTAAAAACAGGTAAATCAGCAGGCCGGGCAGCGTTAAAAGCGCGACCATGACCGCTACCAGAATACGCGCCAGCGGATCACGCGAGCGCGCACCCATATCTCGATACGTCCAGATAATCATGGCAAGCCAGAACGCCGTCAGTACCATGCCCCCGTAAACAGTAATCCCAAGTAAAATGTCTTCTGGCATCAGATCGAGCATCTTTTTTCTCCGGCGCTCGTTAGCGGTTACAATGAAAGTAACTTTACGACAGTATAGCAGCAGCCTCCAGGCCACGCAACGCGCCGGGTAAGGGTTTCTAAACGTACAGGCTATGGCAGACAAACAACATCTCACCATCCATGACCTGCCTGATGCAGAGCGCCCGCGCGAACGTCTGCTGGCAGGCGGCGCGACAGCCCTGTCCAACGCCGAACTGCTGGCCGCAATCCTCGGCACAGGGACACATCAGGAAAGCGCGCTTCATCTGGCAGAGCGCCTGCTGGCAAGTTATACCGGCCTGCATGGTCTGGCACAGGCCTCACCCACCGACCTGACGCAGGTTCGAGGGTTAAGCAGCGCTAAAGCCGCCCAGCTTTGCGCCGCGCTTGAACTGGGCAAAAGGCTGGCATCCCAACCCGCATCAGAGCGTTCGATGATTACACGCGCGGCTGATGCCTTCCCGCTTATACAGGACATGCGCTACCTGCCTCAGGAGCATGTGCGCGTCATCCTGCTGGATAACCAGCAGCGTGTTCAGACGATTGCAACGGTCTACGTGGGGACGCTGAACGCCTCAATCATCCGCGCGTCAGAAATTTTCCGTGAGGCTGTCGTCAGGAACAGCCCGGCCCTCATCCTGGCGCATAACCATCCCTCCGGCGACCCATCCCCCTCGCCAGAGGATATAGAGATCACCCGCCTGCTGGTTGACGCAGGCCAGTTACTGGACATTCAGGTGATTGACCACATCATTGTTGGGGAAAGAGCCTGGGTATCGCTGAAGGAAATGGGGCTGGCTTTTGACAGGGGCAGCGCTTAAGGCTGTGCAGGCAGCACGACAGGGTCGGTGCGCGGCTGCCCCAGCAAAGCAACTTCGCTCAACTGCACGTCGTATTCATGCCCGGAAGCGTAGAACCAGATGCCAATAATCTCACTGATCTGCTGGCTGACAGCCTGCGTTTCGTCTGCCGGGAATAAATTCAACAGATTGCCGCTGTCATAGGTGTACCACGAGTTCGCGTTAATCAACTCATGCTCCTGCGAGCAGCTCAGGCAGCGCAGCGGGTGCGACATCTGTGGGTCCATCCTGGTGTAGAAGCCGTGAAACCACTGGCGTGCCTCGCCCTGCGCGTCCCGGTAATCCACACGCAGCATCAAAGGACACTCGCTGCCCTGAAAGCCACAAACCGCAAGCGACTGATGATGAATGTAAAAAGTCGCCCGCAGCGCCAGATATTCCAGCGACTTTACATCCAGCGCGGTAGAGCCAAACGATTGCGAGCAGAACGTGCGCCCATGCGTGGTCGCGCCCTGATAACGCTCAAGCCGCAGCGTCATGCGCCCTTCGTACATCTGCGAGCGGTATGAACCCGGCGGATTATCTTCCGGGTCGTTGCTGCAAAGCCAGCCGCTTAACAGTTCAGTCGTGTTATTCACGTTCTCGTTCAGAAGTTCAAAGTTGCTGTTTTTAAGCAGATTAATATAGCCCGCTTTTATCTCTACGCTGTTGCTGTCGGTGTAAAACACGCCCTGCTGCCCGGCGGGAATACTGTAACCATGCGCTTCGTCAGGCAGCAGAAAAGCATTCCCACGCAGGTTGAAGACCCGCAGCCTGTTTTCTGTGCTGTCCACAAGATAATGACCTGCCCCCTGCAAATTCACGCGCGGTTTAACACCCGTGCCTGTTTGCAGGTAAAGCAGGACATTCCTATCCACATTCTCGGCGATGACAACATCAAACTCTCCGCTGATGTTAGCCAGGTCAATGACGTAATTTGTCGTACTCCATTCAAAGCGCGGTCTGGACGCTGTACGGAGTGTTGCCGAAGAAGTGCCACGAAGCCTGACATGCGCGATGATGCGGTTATCGCGCGAGGTATCGAAAAAGTAGAAGGTTGCCTGCGACTGTGGCGCAGTGCTGACCACCGTGTTGGCCGTCACAACGGTCTCATCAGGGACGAGGCGCTCACTGGATGGCTCAAAAATACCAGCGTAATTGCGCCCAACAACCAACTGCGCGTCTAAAGAGACGTTTGACTGGAAGAGAAAATAATTTGCCAGTAGTCCTATAATGACACAAAACACACAGAAAATCACAAAGGCGACCAGCAGCACACCCCACGCAAGGCGCTGAGGGTCTATCCCTCTATAAACCTGAGAAGCGTTTGTTTCCAGTGCTGCCGGATTCACGGACAATACCTTCAGTTGACCACCTGACGAGAGGCATTATAAATGACCCATGTAAACCGGACAAGGCAAACGTCCTTGTCGCTTCCTCAACTTGCCCTTGAGTCCGAACCTCATATATAATGTTACAGTAAGAGCTATACCATGTTACTTTTCTGAAATGCTTCTGAACAACGAGCGCCCTGGCAAGCGAGGCGAATAAATGCAGACACATAATCAACGCAGTTATGATCCACAAGCTGCGACGCAGGACATTTTACAGTTTATCGCCACGCACCCCGAAGCTGAGCAGGCAGTCCCCTATATATTACAAAGCGCGCTTCAACTCACCCACGCCGCCGGAGCCTGTTTTCTGGCATTCAGCGACAGTGACATCGAGTTATGCCTGAGTGAAGGCTATATCGAGCCGCTGGCTGCTCAGCAGGCGGCGCTTGTCGAGATCGGCGCAGCGCTGGCACCCGGCCTGCATGTCAATCCGCCGCTTGCCAACGGAAAAATGCTGCTCGACAAGCCCTATGCCCTTGCGCCTGTACTAAGCCAGGACAGGACTAAAGGCGTGCTGGCGCTGCTTTTTGAAGACAGCCCCTCACTCGGCGAGACGGAAGTTTCCAACAGCCTTCAGGCGCTGGTAAACGCCCTGGCGATTGTGACAGCCAACGCCGAAGCCCATAACCAGCAAAAGCTGGCGCACCAGTTAGCAACCTCCCTGCTGAATAGCATTACCGACCCTTTGCTGGTGCTGGACGAAAACCGGACTATCCTGCAACTGAATCCGGCGGCGGAGCGGGTGTTCAGAACCACAACCTCAAAGGCGCAGGGCAAGCCGCTGGCGGAGGTTGTCCAGTCCGACGACCTGCTCAACCTGACACACGGCCCTAATAAAAAACGTGCCGAGTGGGTCAGCGAAGACGATATGACTTTCGTGCCGCGCACAGAGCCGATTTACGATGCCAACAACAAAATTGAGGGCTGGGTGCTGGCGCTGCGAGATATTACCCATTTTAAGAAACTCAACCGCAACCAGAACGAGTTTACGCGCATCGTGTCACACGACCTGCGCTCGCCCTTAACCTCCATGCAGGGCTTTGCCAACATGCTGGAACTTGGGCTGGTGGGCGAACTGAACGAGAAACAAAAACACTTTGTCGAAAAAATCCTTTCCGGCATCAGTCAGATGACCGCGCTGGTAGATAACATTCAGGATGCCGGGCGCTATGACCCGGAAACCGGCTTCTACGAAATCTCACGCTCGCAGTGTGATTTGAGCGAGATCGTCCGGCGCATCAGTGATACACAGCTTGTTCCCGCCGAAAAGCAGGAACTGACCTTTACTGTCAGCATCAGCGACGATGTGCCTGTGATTAATGCCGATGTCAATATGCTGGAACGCGCGATCATCAACCTTGTTGATAATGCCATCAAATATACGCCCAACGGCGGGAGTGTCGAAGTCAACGTGGCGAAACAGGGGGAAGAGATTCGCATCAGCGTTAAGGACACCGGGCTTGGCATCAGCCCGGAGAACCAGAAGCACCTCTTTGAACGCCACGTCCGCATCCCCCGGCAGGAACATAAGCGAATTAAAGGCAGCGGCTTAGGGTTGTTTATTGTCAAAAGTGTTGCCCAAAGACACGGCGGCGATGCGTGGGTCGTCAGCACCGAGGGCGAAGGCAGCACTTTTTACATGAGCATACCGCTTAACGGGCCGAATCTCATCAGCATCGAAGCGTAGACGCAGCCCCGTAGTACGCTATAATAGGCACAAGTGTTCTTACTATTTGCTGTTGTTTGCTCCGAAGCAGCGGCTTTCAGAGGATAACTTATGCCTATCCAGGTCCTGTCTGAAGAGGTGGTCGCGCAGATTGCAGCGGGCGAAGTCATCGAACGCCCGTCCTCTGTCGTCAAAGAGTTAATCGAGAACGCGCTGGACGCGCAGGCGCGCAACATCCGCGTCGCCATCAACGGCAGCGGCCAGCGGCTGATTCGGGTAGGTGATGATGGCCTCGGCATTCCGGCAGATGAGGCGGAACTAGCCTTTACCCGCCACGCCACCAGCAAGCTGACAACCGCCAACGACCTGACCAGCATCGAAACACTGGGCTTTCGTGGAGAAGCGCTGGCAAGCATCGCTGCTGTCAGCCGCGTGAGCCTGACCAGCCGCCATCATACCGAAAACAAGGGCATCACGCTGCGGCTGGAAGGCGGCGCGTTGATTGACAGGCGTACAGTGGGCGCGCCGATGGGAACGGTGCTGGCGATTGAAAACCTGTTTTTTAACACCCCTGCCCGCCTGAAATTCCTGAAGGCTGAAAACACTGAAAAGCGCCAGATTGCCTCGGTCATCACCCGTTATGCTATGGCTTACCCGGAAGTGCGCTTCAGTCTGGAGCAGGATGGGCGCGAAGTTTTCCGGTCGAATGGCACAGGCCAACTAGCCGACGTGCTGGTGGCCGCGCTTGGTTTAGATACCTTCAAGAACATGATCGAGGTTTCCAGTGAAAACCCGCCGCGTGACGATCATACAATCCACGTCAGCGGCTACACGTCGCTGCCCTCTGTCCAGCGTACCGACCGCACCCGTATCACGCTGTTCATCAATGGGCGATGGGTGCAGGACAGCGGCCTTTCCTACGCCGTGATTCAGGCATATCACACCTTTCTGATGAAAGGGCGCTACCCGGTCGCCGTGATTATGGTCAACCTGCCGCCAGACCAGTTGGATGTAAACGTTCACCCTGCCAAATCTGAAGTGCGGTTTCAGGACCCCAACGCGGTCTTCTCCGCCGTCCAGCGCGCGGTACGCCGGGCGTTAATTGACACGCCACAACCCGGCGGGCTGCAAACCGGGCGCACTTTTTCACTTGGCGATTGGGGCAGCAGGTCAGAACAGCATACCGAAAACACGTGGCAGACCGAAATGAATCTGGAGATGGATACGCCCGGCGCATATCCACAGCAGTACGCGCATCACGGCACCAACGGCGACAGCAGCGCCAGCGACCCCACCGCCATCCCTTACGACGCATCTGCCCCGGCGCGCCCGCGCACCCTGCCTATGCTGCGGGTTGTGGGTCAGGTCGGCGCGAGTTATATCGTGGCCGAAGGCCCTGCCGGGTTATATCTGGTTGACCAGCACGCGGCACATGAGCGTATTCTTTACGAGCAGTTTATGATGGACTACGCCCGCCAGGCCCCAATGGCGCAGTTTGCCCTCTCCGCACAAACCATCAACCTGCCCGCGCCGGAAGCACGGCTGATTGAGGAAAATCTGGAAGCTCTGCAGGTTGTCGGGTTTAAGTTAGAGGCGTTTGGCACCAACACCTTCATTATTCGCAGCATCCCCGCGATGCTGGCCGACGAAGAACCGGTTGCCGCCATCAGCGGCGTTCTGGAAGAACTGGAACAAGGGCGCACGCCGGGGCAGGCCAGCATTGAGGAAAAGATCATTCAGCGCGTCTGTAAACAGGCGGCGGTGAAAGCAGGAACCGTCCTCAGCATGGAAGAAATGCAGGGGATTATCCGGCAGTTGGAACGCTGTCAGTCGCCCTTAACCTGTCCGCATGGCCGCCCGACAATGCTGCACATGAGCAGCGATGTCCTCGCGCGTGAGTTTGGCCGTAAGTAGTCAGCGGCTTTGCCAGCGGAAGGTACGAACCTCCGGCGCGCCGCTAATGATCCGGTACACATTCGCCTCGTTAGGTTTGGCAACCGAAACCGTCCAGTTAATCACGTGGGTTTGACCATCAGCAGGGATCATTTCCTCCGGCATCAACAGCGACGTTGACCGGGTAATGGCATTGTGTGACTGGCCGCTGGTGGTATCGGTAATCTGCACCAGATAAACCTCGTCGGGCTGTAACACCCCTGCCCCTACCCACTCCAACCGGAACACGCCTGCCTGAATCTCAGCGTTCTGTGGCGGCGATACCACGCGCGGCGGCACATACGTGGGCGTAGGCGTGGGCGTTTCGCTGCCCGATGGCGTGGGCGAGAGCGTCGGCGTAGGCGTGGGCGCGGGGGCGTATACCATCTGCCCCACCTGTAAAAGCGGGTTACAGTTTGGCCCGCCGCTTGGAATTTCAAAGTTACAGCCGAAAAACCCAATGTCAGGATTCAGCCGCGCCAGCACTTCCAACGTGGTCGCATAATTCGAGGCGATGTCTACAATCGTCTGCCCTTCCTGTACCACATGCTCCAGCACCCCCGCGCCGCCGCTCATTCCGGTCTGGGCATCTGTCGGCGCGACAGCCTGCGCGGCCAGCGCGTCAGCAAACGTGGTGGGGGTTAGTTCTGCGCCTTCCGGCGTGACAGTCGCTGTCTGGCGCGGGATCAGCAGCACAGAGCCTGCACTTGGCAGGGTGTCAGCATTGGGCAGATTGTTCATCAGGACAACTTCGGGAATCACACCAAAATCCCGGTAGCCATACTGCTGAATAATAAACAGCAGCGTGTCCTCGGCCTGAACGGTATGTTCATACGGGCCAAGCGTCGCTGTGGGCGCGGGCGGCAGCGTTGGCGGGCCGGGCGTAAATGTTGGCGTGGGCGATTCGAGGACTGGCTCGCCCAACAGTTCCTGTGTCGCCGTCGGGCTGGGGCTTGGTGTAAGCGTTGGCTCGGTCGGCAGCGCGGTAATTTCAATATTCTCGACAGTCGGGCTGGCTTCACCCTGCGGCGCAGGCGCAAAATTGCAGGCGGCCAGATGGAGCGCCAGCAGGCAGAAAACAGTGATACGTTTTATTTGTGTCAGACTCATGCATTATTCTCCGCAAGCGCTTCCCATGTAAAGGTACGTGCTTCGGTGGTGAAATAGGGAGCATCCGGGCGGTCAACATCAATCACGCTCACCTTCCAGCGGTACTCATGACGGCGGTTATCCCTGCCCTGCCACGCTTTCGGGATGATAAAAAACAGCTCTGTGGTATCCGCTTCGTAAACGGCATTATTGGTCAGGTCTTCAACCTGCACCCGGTAGACCTGCCCCGACCCCAGTGTCCCCGTTGCCACCCAGCGCAGCGTAATCAGGTCTGACCGCTGGAACAGCATCAGGTTATCTGGACTCAAAGCGCTGGGCGCGTTGAAGGTCGGCGTGGGCGAAGGCGTGGGCGTTTCGCTGCCGGACGGCGTAGGCGAAAGCGTGGGCGTGGGGGTCGGCGCGGGAACACGAATGCGCTGGCCTTCATAAATATTGACCACACACTGCCCCCCGCCAGACTCCTGCCCGAAATCACATTGCGAGAAGGTGATCTCAGGGTTTAGCTCGGAAAGGATTTTGACGTTCGCGCCGTACTGGTAGGCCACGATGATGATGTTTTCGCCCGGCGCGACAGTATGATAGGTCACGCCGGGTTGCAAGGTCGCGGTGGCCGGCGCGGGCAGCCCGGACAGCGGGTTAATGTCGGCAGCGGCGGCCTCGTCTGCCCCGTCCTCGCCTGACGGGACACTCTCGCCTGTCTCGTCTCCTGCTTCCGTAGGCTGGGCATTCGGGTCAGGCGTGGCAGTAGGCCACGGGATTTCCAGTGTTTGGCCGCTCTGGAGCGATTCCGGCGCATCCAGACCGTTCAGTTCCAGCACCACGTCAATCACGGCCAGATCACGATGTCCACAGCGCGCTACCACCGCAATCAGGCTGTCCCCCGATTGTACCTGCTGCATACAGGGGCCGGGCGTATCGGTAGGCGCAGGGGTGTCGGTCAGCGTGGGCGCAGGCGTAACCGTATTCAGAATCAGCGTCGGGCGCGGCGTATTCGTGGTAAGCGCTGGCGCAGCCTCGGCAGGAAACTCTGTCACCGCCGGGGTCGGCGTATCGGGGACAAACATATTATAGAAGCGCGTCCCCAGCAAGAACACGCCGCCCGCACATACCAGCACCGCCAGCATCAACATCCCGCCCAGCAGATATGTCCCGCCGCGCCAGTGCAGATTGGCTTCCAGCAAATCCGTTTCGCCGTAACGCTGGTCATATTCCGGGCGACTCCGGGTTTGCTGAGGCGCGTCTTCCTCGTCGGTGATCCGTGATACTGCCTGAAGTGATGCCCCACACGCGCTGCAAAGCGCGGCGTTTGGGTGAGCAGGCGTACCACAAATAGGGCAAATCTTATGCGTCAAGCCACAGCCTTCGTGATTAATCAATCATCAAAACAGCCCAATTATACTCCTGCAGGCATCCAGCGCGAGGGTTGTGTCGGCTGATGTAACCAAATAAAACGACCTCCAGCGGGTGGAGGTCGGTGGGCTGGCGCACAGTTGCGCTTAATCGTATTGTTTGGGGTCAAGCGCGTCGCGCAGGCCATCGCCCACAAAATTGAAGCCAAGCACGGTAATCATGATGATGACACCGGGGAAAATAGCGTACCACCATGCGTTGGTGAAGTAATTGCGCCCGGTATCAATCATACTGCCCCAGCTAGGATTAGGGATTTGCACCCCCAGACCGAGGAAGCTAAGTCCAGACTCGGCCAGAATCACCCCTGCCGCCCCCAGCGAAGCCAGCACGATAACAGGTGCAAGGCCGTTAGGCAGGATATGCCGCAGCATAATCTGCGGGGCGGTCGCCCCCAGCGCGCGCGCCGCTGTGACATAATCCAGTTCCTTGAGGACAAGCACCTGACTACGCATCATACGGGCAACAGATGCCCAGCCGATCAAACCGAGCGACAGGAAGATGCTCTGCTTACTCGGCTCCAGAATAGATACCCACACAATCAGAAATACCAGACTGGGCAGCGCAAAAAGCGCATCGGTCAACCGCATGATGGCATCATCTATCCAGCCGCCGTACCAGCCCGAAACCAGCCCCATCACAATGCCGATGACAACCGAAATCGTCTGCGCGATAAACGCCACTTCCAGCGAAACGCGCGCGCCGTACAGCAGGCGGCTGAAGATGTCGCGCCCGAACTCATCTGTCCCCAGAAAAAACTCCCTCCCCGGCGGTTGGAGGCGGTCGCCGGGGCTGGTTTTATTAGGGTTATAAGGGGCAATATTGGGGCCGAACAACGCCGCAAACACCATGATAACGATAATTATCAGCCCGATCACCGCAATCCTGTTCCGCAGAAATGCCCGGACAAACCGCCGGGAGCTATGGCTGACAGGCTCGTCCTGCAGGCTCGCTATCGGAGCGTCATTGAAGTTTTTACCTTGTACTGAGGTGGTCATCCGAATCGGCCTCCCCTAGCTGTAACGAATACGCGGGTCAATGATCGCGTACAGCAAGTCGGTGATTAAATTGACGAACAGCACGATCAACGCGCCGTAGACAAGAATGCCCATAATAACCGGCGTGTCGCGCGTCTGAATAGCGGGGACGACAGCCCGCCCCAACCCCGGCCAGTTAAAGATCGTTTCCGTGAGCAGCGAACCGGTCATCAACCCGCCCACTTGAATACCGACCACCGTAATGACCGGAATAAGCGCGTTACGCAGATGATGGCGCATCAATACCGTGTGGCGACGCAAGCCCTTAGAATGGGCGGTTTTAATAAAATCCTGACCACGTACTTCCAGCATGGAAGCGCGGGTAATGCGGGTAATCACCGCCGCTAATCCGGTGCCAAGCACCAGCGAAGGCAGCACCATGTAGATGATCTGGCCGTCACCATACCCCGCAACAGGGAATAACGGGATACCTGTTTTTGACTGCGTTAAAAAGAGTTGGGCAATGAGTCCCTGCCAGAATACAGGCATAGAAAGCCCGATGAGCGCGAAGACCACGACGGCGTGGTCAATCCACGAATATTGTTTGAGCGCCGAAATGATTCCGGTCGGGATACCGATCAGCAGGGCCACGACCATCCCCCCGATCATCAGTTGCAGGGTGCGCGGCAGGCGGTAGCCGATAATGTCTACGACGTTTTCACGCTGAATATATGATCTACCCAGATCAAGCTGCGCGGTCTTCCACAAAAAATCGAGGTACTGCACGGCAAACGGGCGATTAAGGCCAAGCTGCTCCTCCATCGCGGCAATCTCTTCAGGGGCGAGACGGTAATATTCCTCGCCCAATGTCGCGCGAATGGGGTCGCCGGGCATGAGGTAGGTCAACACAAAGGTGATCGTATAAATAATCCACAATGTCGGAAGCATCTGGATAATGCGTCGTCCGATATATTTGGTCACGCTGCTTTATCCCCTATAAGACTGGCTTACTGAACAGAAAAAACAGGGGCGACCTGCGCCGCCCCATTTTTTACCTCATTACTTTCAGGTTTATGGCATCGCCTCGGTGTTCAGGCTGACCTCCCACAGCGGCGCGGTATAGGTGCCGCCGCCACCTGGGTTGAAGCCTTCCACCCAGGGCTTTTGCAGCCATGACACTTTGCTATAGGCAGACGGAATGACAACCGCATCGGCCATAACGATGTCGTGTACCTGCTGGTACAGGTCGTTGCGGACATCCTCATCAAGCTCTATCCGCGCGGCGCGCAGCAGCTCGTTCACTTCGGGATTGTCATAACGCATCGAGCCAACGCCGTCCAGAATCAGGAAGTCGAACACGTCTGACGGGTCGAGCAGGCCAGCCGCCCAACCGTTCTGGAAGATCATCGCGTCATCCTGCACGATGCTGTCCCAATAGGTGCCGCCGTCTTCAACCACGAATTCGACCTGCACGCCGAGTGATTCCAGCGCTTCCTGCCACACAACAACCTGCGCCTCTTCCGCGATGGACTCCAGCAGGTGAATTCGGATCACGGGCAGCCCTTCACCATTGGGGAAGCCTGCTTCTTCAAGCAGTTCCGCCGCGCGCTCCAGATCGAAGTTGTAAATGGTGGCCGGGGTTGAAGCGGGCATCGCTGGCGGCAGCATTCCGAGATCAGCCGGGAAGCGCGCGCCCTCTTCAAAGATGTTCCATGCGGTTTCACGATCCAGCGCGTGACTCAGCGCCTGCCGCACCAGCGGCTGCTCGGCCAGGAAGCCGGTTTCCATGTTAAAGCCCCAGTAGCGCACATGCAGCCCGGCTTCTTCGGTGAACTCATCGCCGAATTCCTCGATGATGGCGTTCCGCTGGCCAGAGGGGAAGGCGAACAGGAAGTCAAGCTGATTCTCGCGGTAATCCAGCAGCGCGGTGTTGGCATCGCCGTAATTGATAAAGCGAATGCCATCTACCAGCGGCACGCCTTCGCGCCAGTAATCAGGGTTGGCTTCCAGAACGATCCTGTCCTGACGCAGCCACTCAACAAACTGGAACGGGCCAGTGCCGACAGCCTTGTTGTTAATCTCTTCCCCAAGCTGCTCGTAAGCCACAGGCGAAGTGATGGAGATCATACCGTTAATCAGGAACAGGCGGTCAGGCTGTTCGAGGATGATCTGGACGGTGTAGGGGTCAACCTCGACCAGCCCTTCAATCGTCTCGGCCTCGCCTGCGGTGTAAGCAGTCGCGCCCAGAATAGCGCTCAGTTCGCTGGCACGGCCAGAGACTTCTTCATCACCGCTCAGCGCCGTTGTGTAATTCCAGATAACGTCATCTGCCGTGACCTCACGCTCACCTTCGGCATATTCCACGCCTTCAATCTCGTGGAACAGTACGCCCTCCCGCAGGTTAAAGGTAAAGACCTGATTACCGTTTTCATCCTCGGTAATTTCCCAGCTTTCGGCCAGCGCAGGATCAATCTCACCCGTATTGGGGTTATAACGGGTCAGCCCTTCAAAAATGTTCCGGGTAACGGTGCCGATGGCAATCGTATCCGCTGTGAACGGATTCATGTGTTCCGGATCGGACGAAATAGGATAGCGGATGTAAACAGGCTCATCCTGCGCCACTGTGAACAGCGGCACGAGCAGTAACGCCAGTAACAGGACCACTGATAAAACAGACTTTCTTTTTTGCATTATTTCCTCCATAAGGCAAGCGCTTCTGAGCAGCGTAAGGTCAGATTACGCATGGGGCGGCTGTGGCAAACATGCGGCACACAGAGCAATATTGCGGCAGTCCCTCGCCGATAGATGAGTAAAAATCTATCGCGGGTTAAGATAACATAAAATAACTACCGTTTCAACTACACCAGCGTTCAATAAAAGTTGGCCCTAAACCCCTTTGTGCGTGTGCTAATCTGCACATTACCCTGCTTGCACGGCCTATTCTTTCGTGCTAGACTTTCATAAATTCAAATGAATGCTCTCTTAGCTGGCGGAATCATGTCCGAAAAAATACTCATTGTGGATGATGATATTGATAGCCTGAAGCTCATCGGCCTGATGCTCCAGCGGCATGGGTATGAAGTTATGGCCGCCAACGCCGGGAATCAGGCTTTGTTAAAGGCTAATGCAGAGCATCCCGATCTGATTATCCTTGATGTAATGATGCCGGATATGGACGGCTACGAAGTATGTCGTCGGCTGCGTTCGAATATTGAAACACGCGCCATCCCCATCATTATGTTCACCGCCAAAACGCTGGTTGATGACAAAGTGGCCGGGTTTGAGGCCGGGGCAGATGATTACCTGACCAAGCCCACCCACCCTGCGGAACTGGCCTCACGAGTAAAAGCGATCCTGGCACGCAGCGCTAACCAGCGGCGGCAGGACACCCGCAAGGGGCTGACGATTGGCGTGATCGGCGCAAAGGGTGGTGTGGGAACAACCACCATCGCCACCAATCTGGCAGCGGCGCTTTTTGTGGCGGGCGAAAACCCAATTCTGGCGGACTTCCGGCTTGGCTCTGGCAGCATGGGGTTAGCGCTCGGTTTCGATAACGCAAGCGGCATGGTGAATGTTCTGACCAAGCCGCCGGGCGAAATACGCCCCGGCAACATCGAAAAGGAACTGGTGACGCATCCTTCTGGCCTGCGCGCCCTGCTCTCCTCATCCCGCCCGAAGGAAGCGCAGCTCAAGTTTCCCATCGAGTCCGCTATCACCCTCATCAGCACCCTGCGCACCATGAGCCGCCAGACAATTTTTGATCTGGGAAATCGTTACGATGAAGTGGTGAGCCGCTTGCAGCGTGAGATGGATCATGTGATTATCGTGGTAGAGCCGATGGATGTAACACTGAAGATGGCACGGCGGCTGCTTCAGGAACTCGAATTAACCGGGTCAGGCGGCGCACGTATTCACATTGTGGTGGTTAATCGTTCAGCTTCAAACAACCAGACACCCTGGAATGAGGTCGAGCATATACTGGGCAAGGAACTCCGCGCGATCATCTCTGCCGCGCCAGAACTGCTCTACCAGGCAACGAGAGCCACAACGCCTGTGGTGATGTTCCAACCCAACACGATTGTCTCGAACCAGTTGGTAAAGCTGGCTGAGGACGTGAACAACCGGGTACGGGCGGCAGCGGGTGGTGAAGTTACTTTTTAGATATTTTTTAGTAAATATAAAATAAACTTGGAATATAGGTGTATTGCTAAGGCTCATGGAATTTAGAGAGGAAGAAGCTGTTCAACGGATTGCGGCATTACTGACAAAAGCGCGTCATGCCATCGCTTTTACCGGGGCTGGAATCAGCACCGCCTCCGGCATTCCAGACTTCAGGAGTCCTCAATCGGGGCTGTGGGAAAAGGCCGACCCACAGGCGGTCGCCAGCCTGTATGGCTTCCGGCAAAACCCCGGCGCGTTCTATGAGTGGGTTCGCCCGTTAGCCGAGCTTACGCTGTCTGCCCAACCGAACCCTGCACATATCGCGCTGGCACAAATGGAAGCCGCTGGATACCTTAAGGCCATTGTCACCCAGAATATAGACATGCTGCATACGAAAGCGGGCAGCAAAAAGGTGTACGAACTGCACGGCCACCTGCGCGAAGTCACCTGTACGCACTGTTTCACGGTCTACCCTGCCGATGCTGTCATCCCGCAGTTTCTGGCAGACGGGCTGGTGCCACACTGCCCGAAGTGTGGCGGGGTCTTGAAGCCCAATGTAATTTTGTTTGGAGAACAGCTTCCTGTCCGCGAACTGACAGGCGCGCGGGAGGCCATGCGTCAGGCGGATGCCATCCTTATTGTGGGTTCGTCTCTTGAAGTCGCCCCAGCCAGTGATCTGCCTATGCTGGCGGCGCGACACGGGGCAGCACTGGCGATCATCAACCTTGAGCCAACCCCTGCTGACCATCTCGCACAGGTCGTCATGCGCGAAGAAGCAGCGGCTGTACTGCCCCAAATCGCTCGCAGGCTCGGAATAGTCCATGACTGAACGTGATCTTTCTCAGGTTTCATCCCCGGCCAGCCTTCAGAATGACCTGCTGGCACATTACGAATATCTTATTGAAATCAGCCAGCAGTTAAATTCCACGCTGGACCTGAACACCCTTTTGCGCAAAATTATCTCGGCAGCGGAAAAGCTGACCGACACCGAAGCGTCATCCATCCTGCTGATTGACCCGAAAACCGGTCATCTGCGTTTTGAGATCACATCCAACTTCACACCGCTGGAAACAGAGGCGATCATCATTCCGATGGACAACAGCACCGCAGGCTGGATCGTCAAGCACGGTGAGCCGCGCGTCATCGAAGATGTCAGCAAAGAGCCGAGCCACTATCAGGGCGTGGATGACAAGCTGGCGTTTGAAACCCGGAACCTGCTCGGTGTGCCGATGCGCGCGCACGATAAAGTGATCGGCGTGCTGCAGGCGCTCAACAAGCGCGGCGGCCAGCGCTTTAACGATCAGGACATCAAGATTCTGACCACACTCGCCAGTCAGGCAGCAGTCGCCATTGAAAACGCGCGCCTCTTCCAGCAAAGCGATTTTATCGCCGAAATGGTGCATGAATTACGCACGCCGCTGGTGGCGCTGAAGGCCAGCACCGCCCTTATGCTGCGCCCGGACTTGCCCGAAGAACGCCGTAAGGACATCATTCACGATATGCAGGGGGAAACCGATCGTCTGATCAGCATGACGAGCGATTTCCTGAACCTTGCCCGGCTTGAATCCGGGCGCGCTCAACTTGATGTCAGCGAGTTTGATCTGGAAAAGCTCATTTCCGAGTGTGTCAATGTGGTGCAGCAGCAGGCCAGCGATAAAGGCGTTACCATCAACATCACCGCCGGGAAGTTTAACGTCACCGGTGATCGGGGCAAGATCAAACAGGTGCTGCTCAACCTGTTCACCAATGCCATTAAGTACAACCGGGAGAACGGCTCCATCACCCTGTCCACCCGTGTGAGCCGCGATCATCCAGCGCCCTTTGTGGAAATATCGGTTGCCGATACCGGCTACGGCATTTCTAAAGAGAACCAGAAGCACATGTTCCAGAAGTTTTACCGGGTGGCCGATACAGCGGGCTTCACCCAGGGGACTGGGCTGGGGCTTGTGATCTCCAAGCATATTATCGAAGCGCATAAAGGCCGCATCTGGCTGGAGAGCGAGCCGGGCAAAGGCTCAACGTTCTTCTTCACGCTGCCGCTCGCGGCCAGTTAAAGGTCGAGCAGCACCTTCAGCGCGCCGCGCTGCCGGGCATGATCGAACGCTTCTAATGCCCGGTCAAAGGGATACCGCGCTTCAATGAGCGATTCCACATCTACCAACCCCGCAGAGAGCAGACGCAGCGCTGCGTCAAACGGGCCACAGCGGCTACCGACGACCTTGATCTCGCGGACAGCAATCTGCGTTAAGTCCGCCTGTGGCATTCCGTGATAGGTGCTTTTGAGGACGAGTGTGCCACGCGGCTCCACCAGTTGCAGCGCATCCGCGAAGCCTTCCGCCTGCCCGGTGCAGTCTACCACGACCTGCCCGCGCGCTGGCTCAAGTTCGTCAATGCCTGCCGTCGTGATATGCCACTGATTCAACAGGCGCGCCTGCTTCTCCCGGCGCACAACAGCGACGACATCCGCGCCTGTCAGCTTTAGCACCTGCGCGACCAGCATCCCCAGCTTTCCTACCCCCAGCACAATCACACGATCACGCGGGGAGATATGAACCGCTTCGGTGACTTGCAGCGCCGCCGCCAGCGGCTCGACAAAAACCGCAGCGTCATCGCTGACGTTCTCCGGCACGATATGCAGGTTGCGCGATGTCAGCGCCAGATAATCCGCAAACGCGCCGGGATGCTCTATAATGCCGACTGTTGTCCGGTTTCGGCACTGACTGGGGATCCCACTCTGGCAAAAGTCACATGACGTACAGGCGACGTTAATCTCGCCGACCACACGCTGCCCCAGCAGCGCCTCCGGCCCCTGCTCCACCTGCGCGACAAACTCATGCCCCAGAATACCGGCAAAGCCGTACATGCCAGCGATGAGTTCCAGATCAGTATTGCAAATCCCCGCCCGCCGGATTTTGAGAAGGGTTTCATCACCCTGTGGGGACGGCTGTGGCACCTGGGTGTTGAGGCCAAGCTGCCCGTCGTAGACAAGCGCGCGCATCCCGGTTACGCCTCCGCCGCCGCTGCTTCCAGACCGCCCCGGTTAATGCCCGGTATCTCACCCTTTTCCCATGCCACCAGCAGGGGAACCGCCGTAAAGATGGAGGAGTAAGTGCCAGAGAGCAGCCCGATAAACAGAATGAAGATAAACTGTTTGATCGATTCACCGCCAAACAGCAGAATGGCGACCATAATGAAAAAGGCGTTTAACTGCGTTGCCAGAGAGCGATGAATCGTCTCCAGAATGCTTCGGTTGATAATCGTTTCATAGGGTTCGCCCATGTACTTAGGGATGTTCTCACGAATGCGGTCGAACAGCACGATCGTGTCCTGAATGGAGAAGCCTACAATCGTCAGCAGCGCGGTCAGAAACAGCGCGTCAGCTTCCCACCCAAATACCAGCCCGGCCAGCGACATGAGGCTGCACACCACCAGCACATCATGCAGCATGGCCGCGACCGCGCAAATCCCATACCGGAAGGCATTTGGCACCTGCCGAAACGCGATAACAATGAACAGGGTAATCACCGCAGCGGCAACCAGTATCGCAAGGAAAGCCGCCCGCGTGACCCCCTGCCCCACCGTCGCCGACACACTTTCGTTTCGGGAAAGCTCCGGCGAAATCGGCGCAATCTGGCTCAGTTCATCAAGCACCCGCGTAGAGGTCTCGGCATCCTGAATTGACGAGCGCACCGACCAGCGATTCAGCTCAGGATCGCCAATCCGCTGGATAAGCGCGTTATCGTCGCCGACCGAGGCAAACGCCGCGCGGATATTGTCCTCGGTCGCGCCTGCCTCGGTAAAGGTTAGCTCATAGATGCTGCCGCCCACAAAGTCAATACTCAGGCGAAACGGCCCGCCTGTTGTGATGGTCGCGTAGAGCATCACAAGCAGTCCCGGCACGATGACGACTGCGGAGAT